>AP026969.1:4481600-5121829 GCA_027923965.1 Comamonadaceae bacterium OS-1 | reverse complement strand
ATTAAAACGTTTTGCGTTTTCTATAGTGCTGCAAAGAAGCACTAAAGAAAACGCCCAGTCCGCTGGACTGGGCGTTTCTTGCTGTAATAGCCTGACGATGACCTACTTTCACACGGGAACCCGCACTATCATCGGCGCAGAGGCGTTTCACTGTCCTGTTCGGGATGGGAAGGAGTGGTACCACCTCGCTATGGTCATCAGGCATAACTTGTTGCTGCCCTGACATGCGTCAAGGCAACGAATTCATAGAGATTTAATCAGCTCCGGCATCTCACCGGATATGTTTTTGAATGCGTCACTTGGCATAACTAGTCCTTGAAACCAATTGCTTGGAGTCAAAGTTATAGGGTCAAGCCGCACGAGCAATTAGTATCAGTTAGCTTAACGCATTACTGCGCTTCCACACCTGACCTATCAACGTCCTGGTCTTGAACGACTCTTTAGGGGGCTCAAGGCCCCGGCAGATCTCATCTTGAAACGAGTTTCCCGCTTAGATGCTTTCAGCGGTTATCTCTTCCACACTTAGCTACTCGGCAATGCCACTGGCGTGACAACCGATACACCAGAGGTGTGTCCACTCCGGTCCTCTCGTACTAGGAGCAGGCTTCCTCAAATCTGCAGCGCCCACGGAAGATAGGGACCAAACTGTCTCACGACGTTTTAAACCCAGCTCACGTACCTCTTTAAATGGCGAACAGCCATACCCTTGGGACCGGCTACAGCCCCAGGATGAGATGAGCCGACATCGAGGTGCCAAACACCGCCGTCGATATGAACTCTTGGGCGGTATCAGCCTGTTATCCCCAGAGTACCTTTTATCCGTTGAGCGATGGCCCTTCCATACAGAACCACCGGATCACTATGTCCTGCTTTCGCATCTGCTCGACTTGTCAGTCTCGCAGTTAAGCACGCTTATGCCATTGCACTATCATCACGATGTCCGACCGTAACTAGCGTACCTTCGAACTCCTCCGTTACGCTTTGGGAGGAGACCGCCCCAGTCAAACTGCCTACCATGCACTGTCCCCGATCCAGATAATGGACCTAGGTTAGAACCTCAAACACACCAGGGTGGTATTTCAACGTTGGCTCCACAAGATCTAGCGACCCTGCTTCAAAGCCTCCCACCTATCCTACACAGATCTGTTCAAAGTCCAATACAAAGCTACAGTAAAGGTTCATGGGGTCTTTCCGTCTTTCCGCGGGGAGATTGCATCATCACAAACATTTCAACTTCGCTGAGTCTCAGGAGGAGACAGTGTGGCCATCGTTACGCCATTCGTGCAGGTCGGAACTTACCCGACAAGGAATTTCGCTACCTTAGGACCGTTATAGTTACGGCCGCCGTTTACTGGGACTTCAATCAAGAGCTTGCACCCCATCATTTAATCTTCCAGCACCGGGCAGGCGTCACACCCTATACGTCCACTTTCGTGTTTGCAGAGTGCTGTGTTTTTAATAAACAGTCGCAGCCACCGATTTTTTGCAACCCCGTTGGGCTCCATCCGCAAGGGACTTCACCTACTAGAGGCACACCTTCTTCCGAAGTTACGGTGTCAATTTGCCGAGTTCCTTCTCCTGAGTTCTCTCAAGCGCCTTAGAATACTCATCTCGCGCACCAGTGTCGGTTTGCGGTACGGTCGTGTGTAGCTGAAGCTTAGTGGCTTTTCCTGGAAGCAGGGTATCACTCACTTCGGCTGCAAGCAGCCTCGTTATCACCCCTCATCTAAGCCCGGCGGATTTACCTACCAGGCACGACTACAGGCTTGAACCAACATATCCAACAGTTGGCTGAGCTAACCTTCTCCGTCCCCACATCGCACTACACATCGGTACAGGAATATTGACCTGTTTCCCATCAACTACGCATCTCTGCCTCGCCTTAGGGGCCGACTCACTCTACGCCGATGAACGTTGCGTAGAAAACCTTGCGCTTACGGCGAGGGGGCTTTTCACCCCCTTTAACGCTACTCATGTCAGCATTCGCACTTCTGATACCTCCAGCAGGGTTTACACCGCCACCTTCACAGGCCTACAGAACGCTCTCCTACCACTTGCAATAAATTGCAAATCCGCAGCTTCGGTAACTGGCTTAGCCCCGTTACATCTTCCGCGCAGGACGACTCGATCAGTGAGCTATTACGCTTTCTTTAAATGATGGCTGCTTCTAAGCCAACATCCTGACTGTTTTAGCCTTCCCACTTCGTTTCCCACTTAGCCAATTTTAGGGACCTTAGCTGGCGGTCTGGGTTGTTTCCCTCTTGAGTCCGGACGTTAGCACCCGGTGCTCTGTCTCCCAAGCTGTACTCGTCGGTATTCGGAGTTTGCATTGGTTTGGTAAGTCGCCATGACCCCCTAGCCAAAACAGTGCTCTACCCCCGACGGTAATACTTGAGGCACTACCTAAATAGTTTTCGGAGAGAACCAGCTATTTCCAAGTTTGTTTAGCCTTTCACCCCTATCCACAGCTCATCCGCTAGTTTTGCAACACTAGTCGGTTCGGACCTCCAGTGCGTGTTACCGCACCTTCATCCTGGCCATGGATAGATCACTTGGTTTCGGGTCTACACCCAGCGACTGAATCGCCCTATTCGGACTCGGTTTCCCTACGCCTTCCCTATTCGGTTAAGCTTGCCACTGAATGTAAGTCGCTGACCCATTATACAAAAGGTACGCAGTCACCCCTTTCGAGGCTCCTACTTTTTGTAAGCATGCGGTTTCAGGATCTATTTCACTCCCCTCCCGGGGTTCTTTTCGCCTTTCCCTCACGGTACTAGTTCACTATCGGTCAATGATGAGTATTTAGCCTTGGAGGATGGTCCCCCCATATTCAGACAGGATTTCTCGTGTCCCGCCCTACTTGTCGTTAACTTAGTACCACGCGTCTGTTTTCACGTACGGGGCTATCACCCGCTATGGCTAGCTTTTCCAAGCTATTCCGTTAACAGTCGCGCTATCACTAACAGGCTTTTCCGATTTCGCTCGCCACTACTTTCGGAATCTCGGTTGATGTCTTTTCCTCGAGCTACTGAGATGTTTCAGTTCACCCGGTTCGCTTCGCATGACTATGTATTCATCATGCGATACCCCTAAGGGTGGGTTTCCCCATTCAGAAATCTCCGGATCAAAGCTAATTTGCCAGCTCCCCGAAGCTTATCGCAGGCTATCACGTCTTTCGTCGCCTATCATTGCCAAGGCATCCACCACATGCTCTTATTCACTTGACCCTATAACTTTGACGTCTCCTTACAGAAACATCGCCATTGTCTTCAAGGAATGTCTGATTGGTCTTTCACCAATCGCGTTATGCCGTAAACAACTACAACTCTTTCGAGTCTTCATCGTTAATTTTGAATTTCAAACCAAAGTCTGAACATTCGTTTTGACGCAATCAAAAATTTGTCACTAACCACCACCACCGGGCACGGTCTGCACTAAACCTTTACGAATGTGCAGTTTCCCAGAAGCAGCTATTTGGCTAGCAACGCTGATTAAACTCTATGAATTTTTAATGAACAGCCGATTAACCTTTTCAAGTTAATTTATATCGATCAATAGATATTGATCAACAACAAAGTAGCCTCGTTAAAAGCCACTTTGGTGTTGAATATATAAGCACCAAATCATTGGTGGAGGTGACAGGACTCGAACCCGCTACCTACTGCTTGCAAAGCAGCCGCTCTCCCAGCTGAGCTACACCCCCACAAAAACGGCAGTGTTGTTGAATGGATGGTGGGTCTGGTTGGTTTCGAACCAACGACCCCCGCCTTATCAAGACGGTGCTCTAACCAACTGAGCTACAGACCCAAGCCGGTCGCTCTATGAGCAACTCCAAGAATTAGACCAATGATCTTTTCCTCAAAATCGTCTTAGCGACAACCTTCCAACAACCGATAAGTGTGGGCATTCAAATTTGATTGCAGTTTCCAGAAAGGAGGTGATCCAGCCGCACCTTCCGATACGGCTACCTTGTTACGACTTCACCCCAGTCACGAACCCTGCCGTGGTAATCGCCCTCCTTGCGGTTAGGCTAACTACTTCTGGCAGAACCCGCTCCCATGGTGTGACGGGCGGTGTGTACAAGACCCGGGAACGTATTCACCGTGACATTCTGATCCACGATTACTAGCGATTCCGACTTCACGCAGTCGAGTTGCAGACTGCGATCCGGACTACGACTGGTTTTATGGGATTAGCTCCCCCTCGCGGGTTGGCAACCCTTTGTACCAGCCATTGTATGACGTGTGTAGCCCCACCTATAAGGGCCATGAGGACTTGACGTCATCCCCACCTTCCTCCGGTTTGTCACCGGCAGTCTCATTAGAGTGCCCAACTAAATGTAGCAACTAATGACAAGGGTTGCGCTCGTTGCGGGACTTAACCCAACATCTCACGACACGAGCTGACGACAGCCATGCAGCACCTGTGTTATGGCTCTCTTTCGAGCACTCCTCTATCTCTAAAGGATTCCATACATGTCAAAGGTGGGTAAGGTTTTTCGCGTTGCATCGAATTAAACCACATCATCCACCGCTTGTGCGGGTCCCCGTCAATTCCTTTGAGTTTCAACCTTGCGGCCGTACTCCCCAGGCGGTCAACTTCACGCGTTAGCTTCGTTACTGAGTCAGTGAAGACCCAACAACCAGTTGACATCGTTTAGGGCGTGGACTACCAGGGTATCTAATCCTGTTTGCTCCCCACGCTTTCGTGCATGAGCGTCAGTACAGGTCCAGGGGATTGCCTTCGCCATCGGTGTTCCTCCGCATATCTACGCATTTCACTGCTACACGCGGAATTCCATCCCCCTCTACCGTACTCTAGCTATACAGTCACAAATGCAGGTCCCAGGTTGAGCCCGGGGATTTCACATCTGTCTTATATAACCGCCTGCGCACGCTTTACGCCCAGTAATTCCGATTAACGCTCGCACCCTACGTATTACCGCGGCTGCTGGCACGTAGTTAGCCGGTGCTTATTCTTACGGTACCGTCATGAGCCCACCGTATTAGGGCAGACCTTTTCGTTCCGTACAAAAGCAGTTTACAACCCGAAGGCCTTCATCCTGCACGCGGCATTGCTGGATCAGGCTTGCGCCCATTGTCCAAAATTCCCCACTGCTGCCTCCCGTAGGAGTCTGGACCGTGTCTCAGTTCCAGTGTGGCTGGTCGTCCTCTCAGACCAGCTACAGATCGTCGCCTTGGTGGGCTTTTACCCCACCAACTAGCTAATCTGATATCGGCCGCTCCAATCGCGCGAGGCCCTTGCAGGTCCCCCGCTTTCATCCAGAGATCGTATGCGGTATTAGCACAGCTTTCGCTGCGTTATCCCCCACGACTGGGCACGTTCCGATATATTACTCACCCGTTCGCCACTCGCCACCAGGATTGCTCCCGTGCTGCCGTTCGACTTGCATGTGTAAGGCATGCCGCCAGCGTTCAATCTGAGCCAGGATCAAACTCTATAGTTCGATCTTGAATTTTTTGCCCCTGACTTTTACCACCAAGGGCCACTCATAAATTGGAATTGACATGAACTTCATTTCTGATATTCACATCTTCTTTTACTTCATGAGCGTTTGTAGTGCTAAGCACTAGTTCCGAAGAACTTGGCAATCGCATTCAAACGCCCACGCTTATCGGCTGTATATTTTTAAGGATCAACATCGCAGCTTCTACACCACTTTGCCCAACTCGCTGTGATCAGCGAAGCCTTGTATTCTAGCATGCTTTTTGCACACATTAAAACGTTTTGCGTTTTCTATAGTGCTGCAAAGAAGCACTAAAGAAAACGCCCAGTCCGCTGGACTGGGCGTTTCTTGCTGTAATAGCCTGACGATGACCTACTTTCACACGGGAACCCGCACTATCATCGGCGCAGAGGCGTTTCACTGTCCTGTTCGGGATGGGAAGGAGTGGTACCACCTCGCTATGGTCATCAGGCATAACTTGTTGCTGCCCTGACATGCGTCAAGGCAACGAATTCATAGAGATTTAATCAGCTCCGGCATCTCACCGGATATGTTTTTGAATGCGTCACTTGGCATAACTAGTCCTTGAAACCAATTGCTTGGAGTCAAAGTTATAGGGTCAAGCCGCACGAGCAATTAGTATCAGTTAGCTTAACGCATTACTGCGCTTCCACACCTGACCTATCAACGTCCTGGTCTTGAACGACTCTTTAGGGGGCTCAAGGCCCCGGCAGATCTCATCTTGAAACGAGTTTCCCGCTTAGATGCTTTCAGCGGTTATCTCTTCCACACTTAGCTACTCGGCAATGCCACTGGCGTGACAACCGATACACCAGAGGTGTGTCCACTCCGGTCCTCTCGTACTAGGAGCAGGCTTCCTCAAATCTGCAGCGCCCACGGAAGATAGGGACCAAACTGTCTCACGACGTTTTAAACCCAGCTCACGTACCTCTTTAAATGGCGAACAGCCATACCCTTGGGACCGGCTACAGCCCCAGGATGAGATGAGCCGACATCGAGGTGCCAAACACCGCCGTCGATATGAACTCTTGGGCGGTATCAGCCTGTTATCCCCAGAGTACCTTTTATCCGTTGAGCGATGGCCCTTCCATACAGAACCACCGGATCACTATGTCCTGCTTTCGCATCTGCTCGACTTGTCAGTCTCGCAGTTAAGCACGCTTATGCCATTGCACTATCATCACGATGTCCGACCGTAACTAGCGTACCTTCGAACTCCTCCGTTACGCTTTGGGAGGAGACCGCCCCAGTCAAACTGCCTACCATGCACTGTCCCCGATCCAGATAATGGACCTAGGTTAGAACCTCAAACACACCAGGGTGGTATTTCAACGTTGGCTCCACAAGATCTAGCGACCCTGCTTCAAAGCCTCCCACCTATCCTACACAGATCTGTTCAAAGTCCAATACAAAGCTACAGTAAAGGTTCATGGGGTCTTTCCGTCTTTCCGCGGGGAGATTGCATCATCACAAACATTTCAACTTCGCTGAGTCTCAGGAGGAGACAGTGTGGCCATCGTTACGCCATTCGTGCAGGTCGGAACTTACCCGACAAGGAATTTCGCTACCTTAGGACCGTTATAGTTACGGCCGCCGTTTACTGGGACTTCAATCAAGAGCTTGCACCCCATCATTTAATCTTCCAGCACCGGGCAGGCGTCACACCCTATACGTCCACTTTCGTGTTTGCAGAGTGCTGTGTTTTTAATAAACAGTCGCAGCCACCGATTTTTTGCAACCCCGTTGGGCTCCATCCGCAAGGGACTTCACCTACTAGAGGCACACCTTCTTCCGAAGTTACGGTGTCAATTTGCCGAGTTCCTTCTCCTGAGTTCTCTCAAGCGCCTTAGAATACTCATCTCGCGCACCAGTGTCGGTTTGCGGTACGGTCGTGTGTAGCTGAAGCTTAGTGGCTTTTCCTGGAAGCAGGGTATCACTCACTTCGGCTGCAAGCAGCCTCGTTATCACCCCTCATCTAAGCCCGGCGGATTTACCTACCAGGCACGACTACAGGCTTGAACCAACATATCCAACAGTTGGCTGAGCTAACCTTCTCCGTCCCCACATCGCACTACACATCGGTACAGGAATATTGACCTGTTTCCCATCAACTACGCATCTCTGCCTCGCCTTAGGGGCCGACTCACTCTACGCCGATGAACGTTGCGTAGAAAACCTTGCGCTTACGGCGAGGGGGCTTTTCACCCCCTTTAACGCTACTCATGTCAGCATTCGCACTTCTGATACCTCCAGCAGGGTTTACACCGCCACCTTCACAGGCCTACAGAACGCTCTCCTACCACTTGCAATAAATTGCAAATCCGCAGCTTCGGTAACTGGCTTAGCCCCGTTACATCTTCCGCGCAGGACGACTCGATCAGTGAGCTATTACGCTTTCTTTAAATGATGGCTGCTTCTAAGCCAACATCCTGACTGTTTTAGCCTTCCCACTTCGTTTCCCACTTAGCCAATTTTAGGGACCTTAGCTGGCGGTCTGGGTTGTTTCCCTCTTGAGTCCGGACGTTAGCACCCGGTGCTCTGTCTCCCAAGCTGTACTCGTCGGTATTCGGAGTTTGCATTGGTTTGGTAAGTCGCCATGACCCCCTAGCCAAAACAGTGCTCTACCCCCGACGGTAATACTTGAGGCACTACCTAAATAGTTTTCGGAGAGAACCAGCTATTTCCAAGTTTGTTTAGCCTTTCACCCCTATCCACAGCTCATCCGCTAGTTTTGCAACACTAGTCGGTTCGGACCTCCAGTGCGTGTTACCGCACCTTCATCCTGGCCATGGATAGATCACTTGGTTTCGGGTCTACACCCAGCGACTGAATCGCCCTATTCGGACTCGGTTTCCCTACGCCTTCCCTATTCGGTTAAGCTTGCCACTGAATGTAAGTCGCTGACCCATTATACAAAAGGTACGCAGTCACCCCTTTCGAGGCTCCTACTTTTTGTAAGCATGCGGTTTCAGGATCTATTTCACTCCCCTCCCGGGGTTCTTTTCGCCTTTCCCTCACGGTACTAGTTCACTATCGGTCAATGATGAGTATTTAGCCTTGGAGGATGGTCCCCCCATATTCAGACAGGATTTCTCGTGTCCCGCCCTACTTGTCGTTAACTTAGTACCACGCGTCTGTTTTCACGTACGGGGCTATCACCCGCTATGGCTAGCTTTTCCAAGCTATTCCGTTAACAGTCGCGCTATCACTAACAGGCTTTTCCGATTTCGCTCGCCACTACTTTCGGAATCTCGGTTGATGTCTTTTCCTCGAGCTACTGAGATGTTTCAGTTCACCCGGTTCGCTTCGCATGACTATGTATTCATCATGCGATACCCCTAAGGGTGGGTTTCCCCATTCAGAAATCTCCGGATCAAAGCTAATTTGCCAGCTCCCCGAAGCTTATCGCAGGCTATCACGTCTTTCGTCGCCTATCATTGCCAAGGCATCCACCACATGCTCTTATTCACTTGACCCTATAACTTTGACGTCTCCTTACAGAAACATCGCCATTGTCTTCAAGGAATGTCTGATTGGTCTTTCACCAATCGCGTTATGCCGTAAACAACTACAACTCTTTCGAGTCTTCATCGTTAATTTTGAATTTCAAACCAAAGTCTGAACATTCGTTTTGACGCAATCAAAAATTTGTCACTAACCACCACCACCGGGCACGGTCTGCACTAAACCTTTACGAATGTGCAGTTTCCCAGAAGCAGCTATTTGGCTAGCAACGCTGATTAAACTCTATGAATTTTTAATGAACAGCCGATTAACCTTTTCAAGTTAATTTATATCGATCAATAGATATTGATCAACAACAAAGTAGCCTCGTTAAAAGCCACTTTGGTGTTGAATATATAAGCACCAAATCATTGGTGGAGGTGACAGGACTCGAACCCGCTACCTACTGCTTGCAAAGCAGCCGCTCTCCCAGCTGAGCTACACCCCCACAAAAACGGCAGTGTTGTTGAATGGATGGTGGGTCTGGTTGGTTTCGAACCAACGACCCCCGCCTTATCAAGACGGTGCTCTAACCAACTGAGCTACAGACCCAAGCCGGTCGCTCTATGAGCAACTCCAAGAATTAGACCAATGATCTTTTCCTCAAAATCGTCTTAGCGACAACCTTCCAACAACCGATAAGTGTGGGCATTCAAATTTGATTGCAGTTTCCAGAAAGGAGGTGATCCAGCCGCACCTTCCGATACGGCTACCTTGTTACGACTTCACCCCAGTCACGAACCCTGCCGTGGTAATCGCCCTCCTTGCGGTTAGGCTAACTACTTCTGGCAGAACCCGCTCCCATGGTGTGACGGGCGGTGTGTACAAGACCCGGGAACGTATTCACCGTGACATTCTGATCCACGATTACTAGCGATTCCGACTTCACGCAGTCGAGTTGCAGACTGCGATCCGGACTACGACTGGTTTTATGGGATTAGCTCCCCCTCGCGGGTTGGCAACCCTTTGTACCAGCCATTGTATGACGTGTGTAGCCCCACCTATAAGGGCCATGAGGACTTGACGTCATCCCCACCTTCCTCCGGTTTGTCACCGGCAGTCTCATTAGAGTGCCCAACTAAATGTAGCAACTAATGACAAGGGTTGCGCTCGTTGCGGGACTTAACCCAACATCTCACGACACGAGCTGACGACAGCCATGCAGCACCTGTGTTATGGCTCTCTTTCGAGCACTCCTCTATCTCTAAAGGATTCCATACATGTCAAAGGTGGGTAAGGTTTTTCGCGTTGCATCGAATTAAACCACATCATCCACCGCTTGTGCGGGTCCCCGTCAATTCCTTTGAGTTTCAACCTTGCGGCCGTACTCCCCAGGCGGTCAACTTCACGCGTTAGCTTCGTTACTGAGTCAGTGAAGACCCAACAACCAGTTGACATCGTTTAGGGCGTGGACTACCAGGGTATCTAATCCTGTTTGCTCCCCACGCTTTCGTGCATGAGCGTCAGTACAGGTCCAGGGGATTGCCTTCGCCATCGGTGTTCCTCCGCATATCTACGCATTTCACTGCTACACGCGGAATTCCATCCCCCTCTACCGTACTCTAGCTATACAGTCACAAATGCAGGTCCCAGGTTGAGCCCGGGGATTTCACATCTGTCTTATATAACCGCCTGCGCACGCTTTACGCCCAGTAATTCCGATTAACGCTCGCACCCTACGTATTACCGCGGCTGCTGGCACGTAGTTAGCCGGTGCTTATTCTTACGGTACCGTCATGAGCCCACCGTATTAGGGCAGACCTTTTCGTTCCGTACAAAAGCAGTTTACAACCCGAAGGCCTTCATCCTGCACGCGGCATTGCTGGATCAGGCTTGCGCCCATTGTCCAAAATTCCCCACTGCTGCCTCCCGTAGGAGTCTGGACCGTGTCTCAGTTCCAGTGTGGCTGGTCGTCCTCTCAGACCAGCTACAGATCGTCGCCTTGGTGGGCTTTTACCCCACCAACTAGCTAATCTGATATCGGCCGCTCCAATCGCGCGAGGCCCTTGCAGGTCCCCCGCTTTCATCCAGAGATCGTATGCGGTATTAGCACAGCTTTCGCTGCGTTATCCCCCACGACTGGGCACGTTCCGATATATTACTCACCCGTTCGCCACTCGCCACCAGGATTGCTCCCGTGCTGCCGTTCGACTTGCATGTGTAAGGCATGCCGCCAGCGTTCAATCTGAGCCAGGATCAAACTCTATAGTTCGATCTTGAATTTTTTGCCCCTGACTTTTACCACCAAGGGCCACTCATAAATTGGAATTGACATGAACTTCATTTCTGATATTCACATCTTCTTTTACTTCATGAGCGTTTGTAGTGCTAAGCACTAGTTCCGAAGAACTTGGCAATCGCATTCAAACGCCCACGCTTATCGGCTGTATATTTTTAAGGATCAACATCGCAGCTTCTACACCACTTTGCCCAACTCGCTGTGATCAGCGAAGCCTTGTATTCTAGCATGCTTTTTAGAGCATGGAACAAGAATTTTTCTTGCTTGTCTGCTGCGGCATGCCTGGGAAAAGACCCTGGCACCACCGTTTCTAGTGCAGCCTTGAATTATATACTGGTTTTTACCGATATCCGAAACAGGGGCTTCCTACCGACCGTGCTTTCGCATCATGCACACGGCTACATGCCATCGGCGCACCTCGGCTTCAGCGAGGTTTACATAAATGGCCTGCAGTTTGAGGCTGTTGTGAAGAACATTGCGCCAAAAGGTACAGTTTCGCCTTGAGCGGCTCCGTCACCCAGGCAGCACCGAGACCATCGCTACACGTTCTATAGATATGCGGCACTGCCCTCTGTTGGTCCACTTACCAACAGGTGAATCCCTTAGGCGGGATAATCCCCCCAACATGGCACTCATTACCCTACTCGACGCCCAACTGGCTTTTGGACACGTCGCACTTCTCGATAAAGCCGCTTTTTCCCTTGAAACCACGGAGCGTGTGGGTCTGATTGGCCGCAATGGAGCGGGCAAATCGTCCATGCTCAAGATCCTGGGTGGGCTAGAGAAGCCTGATGACGGTGCAATGCACGTGCAGCAAGGTCTGCGCATTGCCTACGTGGCGCAGGAACCGGTGTTGAACCCGGAAGACTCGGTATTCAAGTCCGCCAGCGTGGGCCTGGCCAGCGTGATTGCGGCGCGGGACCTGTATTTGTCCGGGGCAGATGGCGTAGACCTGGATGCCTTGCAGTCGCAGATCGAGGCATTCGATGCCTGGAACTGGGAGCAGCGCGTCGAAGAAACCCTGCACCGCCTGCATCTGGACCCCGAAGCGATTGTCGGCACCCTGTCGGGTGGCACCAAGAAGCGCGTGGCCCTGGCCCAGGCGCTGGTGGCCAAGCCCGACGTGCTGCTGCTCGACGAGCCAACCAACCACCTGGACCTGGATTCCATCGAGTGGCTGGAAGACCTGCTGATCGACTTCAAGGGCAGCCTGATCACCATCACCCACGACCGCAGCTTCTTGAACCGCGTGGCGACCCGTATTGTGGAACTCGACCGCGGCAAGCTCAACTCCTACCCCGGCAACTTCGAGCAGTACGTGCTGCAAAAAGAAGAACAGCTGGCGCAAGAGGCCGTGATCTCCGCCAAGGCAGACAAGCTGCTGGCGCAGGAAGAGATATGGGTGCGCCAAGGTGTCGCCGCACGCCGCACCCGCAGCCAAAGCCGCGTGGTGCGCCTGGAAGCGCTGCGCTCCAGCCGCGCCGCACGCCGCGACGCCCAGGGCAGCGTGAACCTGGACGTGGCCTCGGGCCAGTCCAGCGGCAAGATCGTGGCCGAGCTGACCAATGTGAGCAAGGCTTTTGGCGACAAGGTCATCGTGCAGGGCTTCAGCGACGTGATTCTGCGGGGCGACAAGGTCGGCTTCCTGGGTGCCAACGGTGCAGGCAAGAGTACTTTGCTCAAGCTGATTCTGGGCGAGATCCAGCCCGACAGCGGCAAGATCCGCCAAGGCGCCAACCTGCAGGTGGCCTACTTTGACCAGATGCGCAACGCGCTCGACCTGGATGCCACGCTAGAAGACTTCATCAGCCCCGGCAGCGAATGGATCGAGATTGGCAACCAGCGCAAGCACGTCAAGAGCTACCTGAGCGATTTCTTGTTTTCCCCGGCGCGCGCCAACTCCCCCGTGCGCTCGCTGTCGGGCGGCGAGCGCAACCGTTTGCTGCTGGCGCGCCTGTTTGCCCGCCCAGCCAACGTGCTGGTGCTGGACGAGCCGACCAACGATCTGGACATCGACACCCTGGAACTGCTGGAAGACCTGCTGCAGAACTATGACGGCACGGTGTTCCTGGTCAGCCACGACCGCGCCTTCCTGGACAACGTGGTCACCAGCATCATTGCCCACGAGCCCGAGGAGCGCCCTGGCTTCTGGCGCGAATACGAAGGCAGCGTGCAAGACTGGCTGATCCAGAGCAAGCGCGCCAAGCTGATTGCCGAAACCAATAGGAAAAACACCCCCCAGCGCCCACCAGAAGGGCAGGAGAAGCTATCAAATACAGAGCAAAAGCCGGTAGCCGCAGTGGCGGCCACCAAGGCCCGCAAGCTCAGCTTCAAAGAGCAGCGCGAGCTCGACGGCCTGCCGGAGCAAATTGCGGCGCTGGAAAAAGAGCAAGCCGACATCACCGCCACCCTGGCCGATGGCAGCCTCTACACCTCGGATGCCGCGCGCGCCGCCACCCTGGGCCAGCGCAATGCGCATATCGACGAGCAGCTGCTGGCCGCACTGGAACGCTGGGAAATGTTGAGCGCCTGAGCGCTATAGTTTAAATAGCTGCTTACGCCCATCCCATGGGCGCTGGCAGCCTATTTTCTTTAAATGCGATTGTGCAGGCGGTCGCCGCTGGCGCCCAGCTTGGCCAGCAAGGCCGGGGCAATTTTGTCCAGCGGAAGCACCTCGTCGGCCGCGCCGTGGGCAATGGCTTCGCGCGGCATGCCGAAGACCACGCAACTGGCTTCATCCTGCACGTAGTTGTAGCTGCCCTTGTCGTGCATTTCGCGCATGGCACGGGCCCCGTCGTTGCCCATGCCGGTGAGCATGATGCCGTAGGCGTTGCGGCCCACCATTTCGGCGCAGGACAAAAACAGTACTTCGACGGAAGGCCGGTGGCGGTTCACCGGCTCCCCCTCCTCCACCACGGCCACGTAATTGGCACCGCTGCGGTTGATGCGGAACTGCTTGCCGCCCGGTGCGATGTAGGCGTGGCCGGGCAGGATGCGTTCGCCGTGGACGGCTTCCTTGACGGTGATCTGGCACAGGCTGTTCAGACGCGCGGCAAAGCTGGTGGTAAAGCCCGGCGGCATGTGCTGGGTGATGACGATGGCGGGCGAATCGGCGGGCATGCAGACCAGAATGTCCTTGATGGCCTCGGTACCGCCGGTGGATGCGCCGATACAAATCATCTTTTCGGTCGACACGCGACCAATCAAGGCATTGGTGGAGCGCACCGCCGCCGTCGGTGGCACCACCGCGGCGCCGGGCGGCGACACCGTAGGCAGCAAGGGGCGACGGAACTTGGCTACGGCCGCCACACGCACCTTGTCCACGATTTCGGTGGCCAGATCGCGCAGGCCATTGGCCAGGCCGATGCGGGGCTTGGCCACAAAATCTACCGCGCCTAGCTCCAAAGCCCGCAAAGTGACTTCCGCCCCCTGGGCGGTCATGGTGGAAATCATCACCACTGGCATGGGGCGCAGGCGCATCAGGCGGCCCAGGAAGTCAATTCCGTCCATGCGCGGCATCTCCACGTCCAGGGTGATGACGTCGGGGTCCAGGTCGCGGATCATTTCGCGGGCGATCAGCGGGTCGTTGGCCGCGCCAACGCACTGCATATCGGGTTGGCGGTTGATGATTTCGGTCAACAGGCTGCGCACCAGCGCCGAGTCGTCTACCACCAGTACACGGATTTTCTTCATCGCAGCAAGCACTTAAAACAGATCGACCGAACCGCCGGACGTAGATTGCACCACCGTGGCCACGTTGCCGCGCCGCTCGTTGGCGGCCTGGTCGGGGTGGGCGTGGGCCAACCGCTTGACCATGGCTTTGCCGGTGACGGGGAAAAAGCAGACCTTGCGTGGATAAATGTCCAGCACGTCTTGCGACAGGAGCGGGATGCGCTCGGTTTGCAGGTAATCGATGACAAATTTGGTGTTGCGCTCACCCACGTTCATGGTGGTGAAGTTGGACATGACCTGGCCGCCGCCAAAAATCTTGGCCTGCATGGTTTCACGGCGCGCCCCGATTTTGAGCATCTCGTTGATCAACAACTCCATGGCGTACGAGCCATAGCGGCCTGCGCCAATGCCGTCTTCGCCATCGGGCAGCATGAAGTGGTTCATGCCGCCCACCTGGGCCCGGGTGTCCCACAGGCAGGCGGCGATGCAGGAGCCCAGCACCGTCATGATGACCAGGTTTTCATCCGACACAAAGTACTCACCGGGCAGTACCTTGACGGCGTTGTACTGGAAATGGTGGTCCGGATAAAAAAACGAAGCCTCCCCCGGTTTGCGGGGCCGGGCCTTGAGTTCTTCAATCGTGCTGTGACGCTCACTGGCGGGTCGCCCACCCGGTACAGCGCCGACCCGCGAAGCCCGGCGGCGGTCGGTATCGCCACCAACCGGGAGCGCGCCCGCCGCCATGCGTTGGTACAACGTGGGGCCTGAGGTTCTGGGGATGTCCATAATTATTTAAGGGCGCACGCCAAAGCCGAGCGGCTTGCGGGAGGATGGATTAGCAACGTTCATAGCTCGTCTTCCCCCGCAAGATGAATAAGTCACGCGATTCGCTGAAATTCTCTGCATGGCCGACAAACAGCGTAGCCCCCGGCTTCATCACCCGGTGGATGCGCTCCAGCACCGCCCTTTGGGTGGCGGCATCGAAGTAAATCATCACGTTGCGGCAAAACACCACGTCGAAAGGCTCGCGAAACGGCCAGTCATCGCGGATCAGGTTGACGCTGATGAAGTCGATCATGCGGCGCAACTCGGGCTTGATGCGCACCAGCCCGGCGTTGTCGCCCTTGCCGCGCAGCAAAAACTTCTGCATCCGCCCCTGGTCCAGTCCTTTGAGGTTTTCCAGCCGGTAAATGCCCTGGGCCGCCGAAGCCAATACCTTGGAATCGATGTCGCTGGCGGTGAGCTTGAACGATGGGCTGGAGCCCAAATTCTCCAGCGCTGTCATCACGATGGAATAAGGCTCCTCGCCGGTAGAGGACGCGCTGCACCACACGTTCCACGGAGTGCTGGCCGGCTTGGAGCGGAGCAGCGTAGCCAAAATTTCGAAGTGGTGCTGCTCGCGAAAAAAGGCCGTGAGGTTGGTGGTCAGGGCATTGACGAACTCTTGCCACTCGGGCCCATCGGCAGAATGCTCCAGCCAGCCCAGGTAGTCCCGAAAACTGTTGTGCCCGGTATCACGTAGCCGCCGCGACAGGCGGCTGTAGACCATGGCGTGCTTGCCGTCGTGCAGCTTGATACCGGCGTGCTTGTAGATCAGCGACTGCACGCGCTCGAAGTCGGCATCGGTCCAGACAAACTCGCGGCCTTCAAGCACAGGGCCATTATGGGCAGCAGCGGTGGATGGGCGCATGGAAAGTCGGGGCTCAGTCGGCAGACAGGCCCATATCCGGCCCGGACATCAGGCGCTCGATGTCCAGCAGAATCAGCATGCGGTCACTGACCGAGCCCAGACCCAAAATGCAACTGTTGTCCACGATGCTGTCGATGTCGGGCGCGGCCTTGACGCTCTCAGGTTGCAGTTCCAGCACGTCACTGACCGAATCCACCACGATGCCGACGATGCGGGCACGAAGATTCAGGATGATCACCACGGTGAAGCTGTTGTACTCGGCCTCGGAGCAGTTGAACTTGAGGCGCATGTCCACGATGGGCACGATGGTGCCGCGCAGGTTCACCACCCCTTTGATGAAGGACGGGGCGTTGGCGATACGGGTCGGTGGCTCGTAGCCGCGAATTTCCTGCACCTTCAGAATATCAATACCGTACTCTTCCTGGCTCAGGCGGAATGTCAAATACTCTCTGGCTGCGGTGGTGGCCAAAGCCCCCGAACGTTCCATTGCTCCCATAACCATCTCCTTCAACGTCTACTTGTATGAACCGCGGCTTAGTGCCGCGAGCGGCGCACCAGTGCGCCAATGTCCAGAATCAGCGCCACTTTGCCGTCGCCCATGATCGTGGCCCCCGACACGTTGGACACTTTGCGGTAATTCGATTCCAGGTTTTTCACCACCACCTGGTGCTGGCCCAGCAACTCGTTAACCAGCAGGGCCACGCGGCTGCCTTCGGACTCGACCACCACCATGATGTTGTTGGCCTTTTCGGCATCGGCAATCGGCACCTGGAAGATCTTTTCCAGCGCAATCACCGGCATGTATTCCTCGCGCACCTTCACCAGCTGCGAGCCCTGGGCCACGGTGCTGACGGATTCGTCGTTCACCTGGAAGGACTCGACCACGGACGACAGCGGCAGGATGTAGACCTCGTCGCCCACGCTGACCGACATACCGTCCATGATGGCCAGGGTCAGCGGCAAGCGCACCGACACTTTCATGCCCAGGCCCTCGACCGATTCGATATCGACCGTGCCGTTCAGCGAGGCAATATTGCGCTTCACTACGTCCATGCCCACGCCCCGGCCCGACACATCGGTCACTACGTCGGCGGTGGAGAAGCCGGGCGCAAAAATCAGCTGCCAGACCTCGGCATCGCTCATGGCATCGCTCACGTCCAGGCCGCGTTCCCGGGCCTTGCGCAAAATTTTCTCGCGCGACATGCCTTTGCCGTCGTCGCGCACTTCGATCACGATGGAGCCGCCCTGGTGCGCCGCCGACAAGGTGATGGTGCCGTTTTCAGGCTTGCCCGCAGCCCGCCGTTCCTCGGGCATTTCGATGCCGTGGTCGCAGCTGTTGCGCACCAGGTGGGTCAATGGGTCGGTGATCTTCTCGACCAGACCCTTATCCAGCTCGGTGGATTCGCCCTGGGTCACAAAGTCCACCTTTTTATTCAGGCGGTTGGCCAGGTCGCGCAGCATGCGCGGGAAGCGGCTGAACACGATGGACATGGGGATCATGCGGATCGACATGACCGACTCTTGCAGGTCGCGGGTGTTGCGGTCCAGGTCGGCCAGGCCGGCAAACAGCTGCTGGTGCATGGCGGGCTCCAGGCCCTGGCTGTTTTGCGCCAGCATGGCCTGGGTGATCACCAACTCGCCGACCAGATTGATCAATTGGTCGACTTTTTTGATATCGACCCGGATGGTGGTGGCCTCCAGCGGGGTCTGGCCTGCGGCTTTCTCGGCCTTGGCGGCCACGGCAGCGGGAGCGGCGGCGGGGAGTTCGCCAGGGTGACCGGGGGAGCCCGCGAAAAAACCGTATTCTTCTTCCACCGATACAGCGGGCGCAGCCACCGCGACCACGGGCTCCGGGGCGGGTGCCTGGGCGGCCACCACCGGGGTGGCTTCGGCATCCAGATCGCGGATGCGCACCACGTCCTTGGACACGTGGAACACAAACAGGTCGAGCAAATCGTCGTCGGTGGAGGTAGTTTCCACCGCAAACACGCGGGTGTCGGCGCTTTCGCTGGGCATCGCGGTAACCGTGCCCAGGCCCGGAATGTCGCGGAACAGCTCTTTCACCGCATCGGCCTGCTCTGGCTTGTCCAATGGGCCGATCTGGATCACCAGCGAGCGGGCCCCCGGGGCCCGGGGCTCGGCAGGCGCTACCGGAGCAACCGGGGCCGCAACCACCACCGGAGCAGGCGCAGGGGCCGGGGCCGGTGCAGGGGTGGCACCCGAGGCCAATACGCTGATGCGTTTAACCAGGGCCGACGTGTTGACGGCCTCGCCCTCGCCGCCCGCCTGGTGGCGCGCCAACAGGCTGCGCGAGGAATCAGCCGACTCCAGCAGCGCATCCACCATGGGGGGAATCAGCTTCAGCTCATGGCGGCGCAGCTTGTCCAGCAGCGATTCCATCTGGTGGGTCAGCTCGGCCACGTCGGAAAAGCCAAAAGTGGCCGCCCCGCCCTTGATGGAATGGGCGCAACGGAAGATGCCGTTGAGCTCCTCGTCATCGGTGTTGGCCAAGTCCAGGTCCAGCAGCATCTGCTCCATCTGGTCCAGGTTTTCGCCCGCTTCTTCAAAAAAGATCTGGTAGAACTGGGTCAGGTCAAAGTCTGCGCCTGAACCCGAACTGTCGCTATGTGTCTCTGCCATGTGTGCTCCTAGGGGTGCCGGGTTTCAGCGAATGACTTTTTGGATGACCTCGATCAACCGGGTGGGGTCAAACGGTTTCACCAGCCAGCCCGTGGCACCGGCACTGCGCCCCGCTTGCTTCATCTGGTCACTGGACTCGGTGGTCAAAATCAAAATCGGAATCGTCTTGTACTTGGGGTGCTCGCGCAGCAGACGTGTCAGGCCAATGCCATCCAGCCGAGGCATGTTCTGGTCGACCAGCACCAGGTCGATGGAATGCGACTGGGCCTTCTCGAAAGCATCTTGCCCGTCCACCGCCTCGATGACCTGGTAGCCCGCTCCGGTCAGGGTAAAGGAGACCATCTTTCGCATCGAGGGTGAGTCGTCAACGGCAAGAATCGAATGCATGAAAAGCTCCAGCTAAAGATGAAAGTGCGCGTAAATAGGGGGGGATGGGCATGTCAGAAAAGCTCAATGGAACCTGCGTCCATTTCGCTCTGGGTCACCGGATTGGGTCGGTCAGGCACCATGGACGCATACGGCGCAGGCTCTTCGCCTTCGTCTTGCCCCATGGTCTCCGATGCCAGGCGGAATGCGCAGCCTTGCAGCATCAAGGTGGTGTGCACAATCAACTGCGAGGCCATGTCCTGAAATTGCAGTTCGGTCACGGCGGCCCGCAGGTCACTGCGCACCGCGTCCATGGCCAAGGTGTTTGGCAAAGCCTCCCCCTGTAGTCCCAGATTCACGCTATTGAAACGGGCCATCAGATTGTCCATGGTGTGGCTGAGCAGGCTTTCCAGTCGGCTTAAATCGTGCATCACCACCATCAGGGAATCCTGCAACTCAGCGACCAGCATGACCGGCAGTTGCACTACAGGTCCTGTTGGTTGGGTTGGCTCTGTTTGCATGTATTCTCCATCGCTGCAGGAAAGCCCAAGACAAATTGCCTCGTCTACGCGAATGTTAATTCTATTTCACATCCTGTTACGAACAATCTGCGAAATCGACTGCCTTCGCCCAGTATCTCCTAGCCCACCATGCTGACAACCGACGTTTATGTAGCTCACGCCAGCCCGTATCAGGAGCGCATATGAGCCCCTGGCAGAAGAACAAGGCGATCCAGATCCTGCACCTGGAGGACTCGCTCATCGACCACCAGATTGTCGTGCGCGCCTTGCAAAAGCAAGGCCTGGCCTGCACCCTGCAGCGGGTCGAAACGCTGGCGATTTTTACCGAACTCACCGGCAGCATACCGTTTGATTTGATTCTGGCCGACTACCGGCTGCCCGGCTTCACTGCCATCGATGCCTGGCATGCGTTGCAGCAGCAGGCCCAGCAACCGCCCTTCGTGCTGCTGTCGGGGGCGATTGGCGAGGCGGCGGCGGTGGATGCCATCCGCCTGGGCTTCAGCGACTACCTGCTCAAGGACGACATCAACAAGCTGGCGCACGTGATTGCCCGCGCCATCGAGGTGCGCGAAGTGCGCCAGGCCAAGGAACGCGCCGATGCCGAGCTGGCCGCGTCCGAGCGCCGCCTGGCCGAGCTGGCCGAGCACCTGCAAAGCTCGATCGAGCAAGAGCGCGCCGCCATTGCCCGTGAGGTGCACGACGACATCGGCGGCTCGCTGGCTGCCGTCAAGCTGGACCTGGCCTGGCTGGCGCGCCACCACAAGGACGCGCCGTCGGCCGCGCACCTGGGTTCGGCGCTGGAGATGCTGCAGCACGCTCTGGGGGCCAGCCAGCGCATCATGATGAACCTGCGCCCGCCCATCCTGGACCAGGGGCTTACCGCTGCCGTGCAGTGGCTGGCGCAAAGCTTCCAGAAGCGCACCGGCATTGCCACCAGTTTTCACGCCACCTTTGACCCATTCAGCACCAGCAAAGCCATCGAGTTGGTGGCCTACCGCACGGCCCAAGAGGCCTTGACCAACATCTCCAAACACGCCGAGTGCAGCACGGTGAGCATCGAGCTGACCGACAGCGAAGGCGTGCTGACACTGGAAGTGACCGACAATGGGCGCGGTTTGGGCAAGGCCCAACTCGACAAGCCCAAGGCTTTTGGCTTGCGCGGCCTGCACGAACGGGCCAAGACCGTCGGCGGCTGGCTGGACATCAGCAACCGGGGCGGCGTGGGCACCTCCATCATCCTGTCGGTGCCACTGCTTCCGCTTGTCCCCGATGCCTCTACCCCGGAAAGCCCCCCATGATCCACGTAGTTTTATGCGACGACCACGCCATGGTGCGGCGCGGCATCCGCAACATGCTGTCGGAGGCGGTGGATATCCAGGTGACCGGCGAGGCCTCCAGTTATGCCGAAGTGCGCGAACTGCTGCGCACCGCCCCCTGCGACGTGCTGGTGCTGGACCTGAGCATGCCCGGCCGGGGCGGCATGGAGGTGCTGGCCAGCCTGCGCGAGGCCGACTCGCCCATCAAAGTGCTGATCGTGTCGATGTTTCCGGAAGACCAGTACGCCATCCGCTGCCTGCGCGCCGGGGCGCAAGGCTATCTGAACAAGGCAGGCGACCCCGAAGAGCTGGTGCTGGCGGTACGCACCGTGATGCAGGGCCGCAAATACGTCACCCCCGAGGTGGCGCAGATGCTGGTGGAAAGCCTGTCCAAACCGGTGCTGGAGGTGCCGCACGCCGCCCTGTCCGAGCGCGAAATGCAGACCCTGCTGAAGATTGCCTCGGGCAAACGCCTGTCCGACATCGCCGAAGAGCTGCTGCTCAGCCCCAAGACCGTCAGCGTCTACCGCACGCGGGTGCTGGAAAAGCTCAAACTGGCCAACAACGCCGAACTCACCGTCTACGCCATTCGCAATAATTTGGTATAAAAATAATAGCTACTCACGCTTATTCCATAAGCACGGGTAGCTTATTTTGCAGATAAAAAATGCGTAAAAATGCTAGCGCTGGGATGCGAACAGGTCAATGGCGCGCTCCATCAGCGCCATTACCGGCTGGTCCATCATCGGCAGCGTCACGGTCACCCCCACCAGGCCCATGGTGAGGGTGACCGGGAAACCAATCGCGTAGATGTTCATCTGCGGGGCCACCCGCGAGATCACGCCCATGGTCAGATTGACGAACAGCAGCATGGCCACCATGGGCAGGGCCATCCACAGCGCGCTGGCAAACAGCTGGGTCCCCAGCGTGTACAGCTTGACTTGCGCCAGAAACTCCAGAAAGTTGCCATCCACCGGAAAGCTGTCAAAGCTTTTGACCACCGCCATCAGCACAATCAGGTGGCCGTTCATCACCACAAACAACAGTATCGACATGTGGCCCATAAAGCGCGCCACCGCGCTGACCTGGGTGTTGCTGCCGGGGTCGAAGAAAGAGGCGAAGTTCAGCCCCATCTGCAAACCCACCAACTCACCCGCCAGTTCCACCGAAGCAAACACCAGCCGCACCGCAAAGCCGATGGACATGCCCACCCCCACCTGCTGCACCACCGCACCGAAGGCCTGCGGGCTGTTCATGCTGATCTGGGGCTGGTTGACCAGGCTGGACTGCGCGGCCAGGGCTACAAAAAAGGCCAGGCCGATCTTGGCCCGCTGCGGAATGGATTTGAGCGAGAACACCGGTGCCACGCTGAACATGGCCAGCACCCGCAAGAACGGCCAGAGGATGGGCGACAGCCACTCGGCGATCTGGGCTTCGGTAAAGGTGAACACCGCAGCAGTCTGTCGCTACAAAACCAGGGTGGGAATGGATTCGATGGTGCGGCGGATGTAGTCCACCAGCGTAGCCAGCATCCACGGCCCGGCCAGCGCAAACACCAGCATGCAGGCAATCAGCTTGGGCACAAACGACAGCGTGGCCTCGTGGATCTGTGTGATGGCCTGGAAGATGCTCACCAGCAGGCCCACCACCAGCACGGTGACCAGGATCGGGGCCGACACCATCAGCAGCAGCCACAGGGCTTCTTGCCCCACGGTCAATACCATTTGCGAGTTCATGGCGCGCCCCGGTTACTGCACAAAACTGGCCGCCAGCGAGCCGATCAGCAGGTTCCAGCCGTCGGCCAGCACAAACAGCATCAGCTTGAACGGCAGCGCCACCAGCACGGGCGACAGCATCATCATGCCCAGCGACATCAGCACGCTGGCCACCACGATGTCGATCACCAGAAACGGGATGAAGATCATGAAGCCAATCTGGAACGCCGACTTCAGCTCGCTGGTCACAAACGCGGGCACCAGCACCCGCAGCGGGGCGGTTTCGGCGGTGGCGCTGGGCTCCAGCCGGGCCAGCCTGGCAAACAGCGCAAAGTCGGACTGCCGGGTCTGCTTGAGCATGAACTGGCGCACCGGAGCTTCGCCCTTCTCCAGCGCCTGCTCGAAACTGATGGCATTGGCGGTATAGGGGGCGTAGGCCTCTTTGTAAACCCGGTCGAAAGTGGGGCCCATAACAAAAAAGGTCAGGAACAGCGACAGGCCGATCACGATCTGGTTGGGCGGAGCCGACTGCGTGCCCAACGCCTGGCGCAGCAGCGACAGCACGATGACGATGCGGGTGAAGCCCGTCATCATCAGCAAAATGGCCGGCAGAAACGACAGCGAGGTAAAGAACAGCAGGGTCTGGATCGGCACCGAGTAGCTCACGCCCTGCCCGCCCGCGCCGATCAGCAGCGGCAAAGTGCCCGCCGCCTGGGCAAACACCGGGGCGTGGACCAGGCTGGCCAGTGCCAGCAGCCCCCAGCGCAAACGTTTAAACATGGTTGGTCCCATCCTGCAGCCTGGCGGCGACATCGGCGTAATGGGGCGCTGCGGGCACGGGTGCAGTGTGCAGGCAGGTAATGGCCTGCGCGGTTACACCCAGCACCAGCCAGGTCCGCGCGCCCTCGGGGCCTACTTCGACCGTTACCACCCGCTGGTGCGGCCCGACCCCTACAGCTGACACCACGCGGGCGTTGCCGGACGCAGCCGCGCCGCCCCCCTGGGCGCGGCGCTGTATCCATTTGACGGCCAACGGCAGCATGGCCATTGCGGCCACAAACAGCACCACCACCAGCAAGGTCTGCCCCATCATGGCGGATCAGCCTTTGCTGAGGCGTTTGAGCCGCTCGGACGGCGTGACCACGTCGGTCAGGCGGATACCGAACTTGTCGTTCACCACCACCACCTCGCCCTGGGCGATCAGGTAGCCGTTGATCAGCACATCCATGGGTTCCCCCGCCAGCGCATCCAGCTCCACCACGGAGCCCTGCGCCAACTGCAGGATGTATTTGATCGGCACCTTGGTGCGGCCCAGCTCCACCGACAGGGTGACCGGAATATCCAGCACCATGTTGATGTCTTGCGAGCCCAAATCTTTGTCCTTGCCCATGGGGCTGCTGCCAAACAGCGGCCCCCCCTGGCTGGTGTCCTCGGGCTTGGCCTCGGCCACCTTTTGCTCTTCCAGGGCCTCGGCCCAGGCGGCCATCGGGTCTTCTTCGTCGTCTGTTTTCTTATCCGTTGCCATTCATTTCTCCCGGGTGATTGCCATCTTCCTTGCGCAGGCATTCTTCAATGCGGATCGCATACTTGGAATTGTGGGTTCCATACTGGCAGTCAAATATCGGCACCCCCCCGATCGAGGCCCGGATACGCGGCTCGCGCTCCAGCTCGATGAAGTCGCCTGGTTTCATGCTCAAAAGCTGCTCTACCGTGGCGTCGGCCCGTGCCAGCTCGGCCACCAGCGTGACCTCGGCGGACTGGATTTCGCGGCTCAGCAGGGTGATCCAGCGGCGGTCCACCTCGACCGAGTCGCCCTGGGTGCTGGAGTACAGCACGTCCCGGATGGGCTCCAGGGTGGCGTACGGCATGCAGATGTGGATGGCGCCGGTAATGTCGCCAATCTCCAGCTGGAACACCGTGGACACCACGATTTCGCTGGGCGTGGCGATGTTGGCAAACTGCGGCTGCATCTCGGAGCGCTGGTAGTCCAGCTCCAGCGGATAAATACCGTGCCAGGCCTTTTTGTACTCGGCGCAGATCACATCGACCATGCGGTTGATCACCCGCTGCTCGGTCATGGAGAACTCGCGGCCCTCGATGCGGGTCTGGAACTTGCCCACGCCCCCGTACAGGGTGTCGATCACCCCGAACACCAGCGAGGGCTCGCACACGATCAGGCCACTGCCGCGCAGTGGACGGATGGCCATGATGTTGAAATTGGTCGGCACCGCCAGCTCGCGCAGAAAGGCGCTGTAGCGCTGCACCTGCACCGTGCCCACCGAAATCTCGGGGCTGCGGCGGATGAAGTTGAACAGGCCGATGCGGAAGTTGCGGGCAAAGCGCTCGTTGACGATCTCCATGGTCGGCATGCGACCCCGGACGATCTTCTCCTGGCTGGAGATGTCGTAGTTGCGGATTTCCCCGGTCTCGAAAACGGCTTCCACCGTTTTCTGGCTCTCGCCGGTAACCCCTTCGAGCAGGGCATCGACTTCTTCTTGGGATAGGAATGATTCACTCATGAAGCGACTCCATGGTGTGTCGTCATTGGATGATGAAACTGGAGAACAACACGCTCAGGATCGGGCTGGCAGCCGCTACGTGCTTCTTTTTGGCCTTCTTTTTGGGCGCGGGGTCTTCTTCCACATCCGCGTCCTCCACTTCGTAGCCCAGCGGCGTAGACACCTCGCGCAGAATTTCGTGGGCCAGCTTTTCCTTGCCCTCCTTTGTCAGCAACTCTTCTGAAGTACGCTGCGAAATCAACAGCAGCACCGCGCTGCGGATGGTGGGGAGATTGGCTTTGACGGCATCTGAGGTGTGCTGGTCCACCACCGCAATGGTGATGCCCACCTGGGCGAATTTCTCGCCTCCGGCATCCGCCAGATTGACCACCATGTTGTCCATGGGCAAAAACACCGGCGGCGTGGTGGGCTTGGCGGACGCATGGGCCGCAGGCGCGCCCTCTTCACCGTCTTCCGCAGCCGGATGGCGCAGGAAAAAGAACCAGCCCCCGCCACCCAGTACCAGCAGCAAAACCACCGCCACAATGATGACGAGCATTTTTTTGCCCTTGGGCTTGGGGGCGCCAGACGCTTCAGCGGCAGCAGGTGCAGACACAATAATTCCTTCCGGGGTGGGGCAAATTGCAGCCCACATTCGCCATCAATTCAAAGCCTATGCCCGGATTATTCACCCGGACGGGTCTGATAATAGCCAGATAAGCGGTGCAAAACCGCCGCATTCGGCTGGCTAGGCACCCTAAACAAAGAGATCGACCGACCGCCCAGAAGACCCTTTGGGCGCGGTGGGACGCACAGCAGCCACTTCGGGTGCCGCCCTGGTTGTATTTTGCCGCTCCTCGGTGGGAGCCCGGCGCTCCCGTGCATTCGCCCCCCCGGCACCCGACGACCCCACCGACAGGCCCGACAGCACCATGCCCTCGCTTTGCAGCAAGTCTTTCAGGTGCGCGGCGGAGCCAGTGAGCAGATCGCGGGTTTCCAGCTGGTCGGTGCGGAACTCCACATGCGCCTCGTTGCCCGACAAACTGATGCTGACCTGCACCGGCTGGGCATCGGCCCCGTCGAAGGTCAGCTCGGCGTTCTGGATGCCTTGCGATATCCAGTAGCTGACCTGGTCGGCCACCGCGGCCTCGGGGGCGGGCTGGCTGGCATCCACGCTGGCGCTGGCGCTCTCGAAATGCACGGTGGGGGTGAATGGGTGGTGGCCCACGCCACCGACTCCGCCCTCGGGGGTCTTGTCGGCTACCACGCCCTCGCGCTGGTCGGCGGTATCGCGCACGGCCCCTTTTAAAGCCTCGGTCGCATCGGTGGCAGCCCGCAAAGCAGCGGCCTCGGTGACAGGCATCGTCCAAACGCTGCCATTGGCCACGCTGGCCACCTGGTCGGCCCGCGCATCGGCCGCCGCGGTACCCAAAACCGGTTTGGCCAGGCCTTTGCTACCCGACCCAGCCCCCTCTTGCCCAGCCGTGCCGCCGGTCGCCAGCCGACTCTGCATCTGCTCAAACACCGACGCATAGTTGGCCAGGCTGACCGACTGGGTCCGCGCATCCGGCACCGCCGCGGGCAAAGCCGCCGCGTTAGCCGGCGCCGCCTTGGCATCGGCCCCACCGGCGGCATCGGGCTTCAAGGCCGCCACCAGGGCGCTGCTGCCTTGCAATCCGTCCTGAAGCCCATTGGGGGCGGGCACCGAGGCGCTGGCCACGGGAGGGGCCTGTGGCACCGGCACCGGGGGCAGATAAGCGGCCATCCAGGTCGCGGCATCGGCGCTGGTGGTGCTGGCCACGGTGGACTTGGCGGCATTCAGCGGCTTTTTCGGGCCGGGGACGGCATCCTCTGCGACGGCGACATCGGCTGCAGGCAGGGCAGCATCGGCAGGCAGGTCCCCCGCGGTGTCCAGGCCCTCCAGCAGATCCCGAAACGCTTTGTCCGCCTTGTCGGCAGCTTTGTTGTCGGCCGTGGGCTTACCGGCGCCAGGCGAGGTGGACGCAGTGGGTGCAGCCGCCTTGGTGGGGACCAGGGCGACGGGAGCGGATTCAATGGCCATGGGATTCCTCGCCAAATTGTTGGTCTATGGATTTGCCAAACCGCTGCGCTGCAAATTCATCGATCTGCTTTTGCTCACGGCGGTCTTGCAGCCGGTTGGCTTCCAGTTGCTTGTTGCGGCACACCTGTTGCAAGGTGGCCACACGGATTTCTGTGTCGGCAAGCTGTTTTTTGGCAGCCTCAACCCAGCGGGCGTTGTCGGCCAGGATGCCCAGCTGCATCTGAATAGCCTGCGCCAGGCGATCCATGAACTGGTAGTGGTGCTGCATCAGCTCGGGCAGGGCACAGGTCTGGGCCTGCGTCATCCAGCGCGTTTCGGTCTCCGACGCATAGGTTTCCAGCTGGGTGAGCTGGTCGTGGGCGGCGATGTATTTTTGTTGTGCCTGGCCCAGCGCGCGGTGCGCCGCGTCGCGCTTGCGGCTGGCCACCTCTACGGCCAACGCCAGGGTTCTTAGCAGTGACATACGCACTTCCCGTTAGTCATCGCGCACCCGCGGCTTTGGGAATGCTTTGTTCCATCTCGGCCAGACTGCGCGGCAAGGGCGATGCCTCATACATGCCCTGCTGCAAAAACGCGGCCATGCCGCCGCTGAGGCGAATGGCTTCGTCCAGCCCGGGGTCGGAGCCCGCGGCATAGGCGCCAATCTGCACCAGGTCGCGGCCCTTCTGGTAGCGCGAGTTGACCATGCGAAAGCGCCGCGCCGCCTCGAAATGCGCCGGGCTGACCACGTTGTGCATCACCCGCGAGGCGGATTGCTCGATGTCGATGGCCGGGAAGTGCCCGGCCTCGGCCAGCGAGCGCGACAGCACGATGTGGCCGTCCAGAATAGCCCGGGCAGCATCGGCAATCGGGTCCTGCTGGTCGTCGCCCTCGGTCAGCACGGTATAGAACGCGGTGATCGAGCCCACACCGTTCAAGCCGTTGCCGCTGCGCTCCACCAACTGGGGCAGTTTGGCAAAGCACGAGGGCGGGTAGCCCTTGGTGGCCGGGGGCTCGCCAATGGCCAGGGCGATTTCCCGCTGGGCCATGGCAAAACGGGTGAGCGAGTCCATCAGCAGCAGCACGTGCTGGCCTTTGTCGCGAAAATACTCGGCCACGGCGGTGGCGTAGGCGGCCCCTTGCAGGCGCAGCAGCGGCGGCGCGTCGGCCGGGGCGGCCACCACCACCGAGCGGGCACGGCCATCCGCGCCCAGAATGTCTTCCACAAATTCTTTGACTTCACGGCCCCGCTCGCCGATCAGGCCGACCACGATCACGTCGGCCTGGGTGTAGCGGGCCATCATGCCCAGCAGCACGCTTTTGCCCACGCCCGAGCCCGCAAACAGGCCAATGCGCTGGCCGCGCCCCACGGTCAGCATGCCGTTGATGGCGCGCACGCCGGTGTCCAGCGGCTCGCGCACCGGGTCGCGGTCCATGGCGTTGATGGGGCTGCGGTCCAGTGGCTGCGAGCGCACGTTGCGGATGGGGCCGCCGTGGTCCAGCGGTGCGCCCTGGGCATCCACCACCCGGCCCAGCAGGCCGTCGCCAATCGGCAAACGCAACACGCCCGCCACCCCGGCGGCCTTGTCGCGGCGTGCATCGCCCAGACGGGGTACGGACACAAACGGCGGCGCAGGCACCACGCTGGCCCCACTGCGCAGGCCGTGCACGTCACCGGCAGGCATCAAAAAGGCTTTGTCGTTGGAGAAACCCACCACTTCCACCAGCACCGAAGGCCGGCCCGGCATGGACACCAGGCATTGCGAACCCACGGCACTGCGCACACCTGCAGCCTCCAGCACCAATCCCGCCAGGCGGGTCAGGGTGCCACGCACTTCCAGGGTGCTGCCGCTGTCCACGCGCTGCTGCGCATCGGCCAGAAACTGCGGCCAGACCTGGGTATCCGGAGAGTGGTCAGCTTCCATCTTCCGAATCTCCATCCCCATCCGTCCAAGCCGAGGCCAGGCCCAGATTGGCCACCGCCCGCTCCCAGCGCTTGGACAAGGTGCCATCAATCACGGTGCCGCCCGATTCGACCAGGCAGCCCCCGCGCTCTACCGCCAAGTCAGCCAGCCAGGTCAGCGTAGGCAGGGGGAAGGCGGCTTTCAACGGGGCTTGCAGTACTTCCCAATCCTCAGGGTTCAGCTTGATGACGGCGGCTTTGCCGTCCATCACCAGCATGCCCAGTGCTTCGCGGATGACCGGCTCCAGGGCGGCGGTATCCACGCTCAGCTCCCGGCGCACCACCTGGCGCGCCAGCCCGCAGGCCAGGGCCAGCACCTGCTGGGCCATGTCTTGCTCCAGCTGGGCCAGGCGGGTCTGCATGGCGGCAAGCATGTCGGCCAGGTGCTGTGCGGTCTCCACACCCTGGTTTTGCACGAAATCGTCGAGTTTCTGGTTGCCTTCCAGGGTGGCTTCGGCCAGGCCCTGGGCCAGACCGGTGGCATGGCCGTCGGCCCAGGCGCGGTCCAGGCGGACCTGTTCGGGCTCGACGGGTTCCGGCTCGGGCTCGGGTTCGGGCAGCAGGTCCAGCGGGGTGGGCACCAGGGGCCCGACCGCGCCAAAGCGCCACTCGGACACCTCGCCCAGCTCTTCGCTACGGATGAAGCGCGAATGGGCGCGGGAGGAACTGCGGTTGTTAGACAAAACCATCGTCGCCTCCTCCGCCCAACACCACCTGGCCTTCGTCTACCAGACGGCGCACGATCTTCAGCACTTCCTTTTGCTGCGCTTCGACTTCGGACAGGCGCATCGGCCCGCGCGACTCCAGGTCTTCGCGCATGGATTCGGCAGCCCGGCTGGACATATTGGCCAGAATCTTCTCCTTGAGCTCGGGCGAGGCACCCTTCAGCGCCACGACCAGGGTCTCGGAAGCCACTTCCTTGAGCACCATCTGGATCGATTTGTTGTCCAGCTTGGCCACGTCGTCGAAGACAAACATCTTGTCCACGATCTTCTGCGCCAGGTCGGAGTCAAAGCCCTTGATGGATTCTATGACCGTGCCTTCGATGTTGGCCCCCAGCAAGTTGATGATTTCAGCCGCCGCCTTGACCCCGCCCAGTGAGGATTTACGGATCTTGTCGCCACCGGCCAGCACCTTGAACAGCACTTCGTTCAAATCTTTCAGGGCCGTGGGCTGGATACCTTCCAGCGTGGCCACGCGCAGCAGCACTTCGTTGCGCTGGCGCTCGGTGAGCTGCTTGAGCACGGCAGCCGATTGCTCGTAGTCCAGGTGCACCAGGATGGCGGCCACGATCTGCGGGTGCTCGTTGCGCAGCAGCTCGGCCACCGACAGCGGGTCCATCCACTTCAGGCTTTCAATGCCCGATACGTCGCCACCCAGCAGGATGCGGTCGATCAGCAGCGAGGCCTTGTCGTCGCCCAGCGCCCGGCGCAGCACGGCCTTAACGTAGTCTGCCGTGTCGTTGACCAGCAGGCTCTGGGCCGCAGCGGCATTGGTGAAGCGCACCAGCACCTCGTCCACTTTTTCGCGGGTGACAACCTTGGTTTTGGCGATGGTTTCGCCCAGCTTTTGCACTTCTTTGGGCGACAGGTGTTTGAAGACCTCGGCGGCCTCCTCCTCGCCCAGAGACATCAGAAAAATAGCCGCGTCGGTAAGACCTTGTTCGTCCATGGGGTTGCCTCAGTCTTCGCCGTTGATCCAGTTTTTCACGATATTGGCCACAGCAGTCGAGTTGGTGCGGGCCAGTTGGCGCGCATCCTCCAGCCGCAATTGGTGGTCGGTGGGTGCCAGGGTCTGGATACCGTCGGGGCCAATGATGGTGCCGCGCGGCGTGTCGCCCGCCACCAGCGCATCCAGGGGGCCGCCCAGCGGGCCTATGCCCAGCGGCAGCGGTTGGCCGTCCGCACCCAGCGCGGCGGGCTCCACCGGCACCGGTTTGGGCGCGGCCATGGCTTTCAAGGCAGGACGCACCAGGCCAAAAATAACCAGCAACGCCAACAGCACGCTGCCCACCGGCCAGGCCAGGTTACGGGCCATCTCCAGGGTTTCAGGCTGCTTCCACAGCGGGGTGTTGTCCACCACCGGCACGTCCACCAGAAAGGGCGCGTTCATCAGGTTGACCGAGTCACCACGGTCCTTGTTGAAGCCAATGGATTCGCGCACCAGGGCGGTCATTTGCTCGATCTGCTGATCGGTCAGCGCTTTGGTGGTGGGCTGGCCTTTTTCATCGGCAGAGACGGCGTGGTTCACCACCACGGCAGCGCTTAAACGTTTGATGGAGCCCGAACCGCCACGCACCACCCGGACCGTCTTGTCCACCTCGTAATTGGTCACCGATTCGCGCTTGGCACCGGCTGCCGGGCCGCCTGCGGCCGCCGCCGCGCTGGCCGAGCCTGCAGCGGTCAAGGCCACGGCGGGTCCGTTGATGGGGGCGGTAGCCGAAGCCGGTGGCTGGTTGGTGGTCGCACCAGGAATGCCGCTGGGCAGGGGCGCGCCCTGGGCACCACCACCGGTTTCCACCACCTGCTGGCTGCGCACGGCGCTGGCATCGGTAGCCAGATTGGGCCGGTGCGATTCAGCGGTGGATTCGACCTGCGAAAAATCGACCTCGGCCGTGACCTGGGCCTTGACGTTCTGGCGGCCCACGATGGGCTCCAGCATGTCCAGAATGCGGCGGCTGTATTGCTGCTCAATACGCTGTACGTATTGCAGCTGTTCGGCATCGGCCCCGCTGGCACCGTCGGGCGACTGCGACAGCAGCTTGCCGGTGTCGTCCAGCACGCTGACCGCGCCGGGCTGCATCTCGGGAACGCTGGAGGCCACCAGGTGCACGATGCCCGCCAGTTGCGTGCGGTCCAGTGACTGGCCGGGCTGCAGGCTCACCAGGATGGAGGCCGAGGGCTTTTGCTGTTCTCTGAAAAATCCGTTCTGGCTGGGCAGGGCCAGGTGCACCCGGGCGCTGGACACCGACGACAAGGCCTGGATGGAGCGGGTCAGCTCCCCCTCCAGTCCGCGCTGGAAGGCCAGCCGCTCCTGGAACTGCGTCATGCCGAAGCGGTTGGCCTCCATCAGCTCGAACCCGACCACCGAGCCCTTGGGCAGGCCCAGGGAGGCCAGGCGCAAACGGGTGTCGTGCACTTTTTCGGCGGGCACCATGATGGCACCGCCACCTTCGGTGTACTTGTAGGGCACGTTCATCTGCGACAACTGGGCCACGATGGCACCACCGTCCTTGTCGGCCAGGTTGGTATACAGCACCTTGTAGTCGGGCTGGCGCCCCATCAGCACGGCCACCAAGGCCCCCACCACCAGCAATGCAATGCCCGCGCCCAGACGCATCCGCTGCGTGCGGTCCAGATGGGACAGACGCTGCGTCAACGGCGAGAGGGTCGGTACGGGTATTTCGGCGACTGCAGACATCATGCTTTCCGGGTGGTATGGCGCGAGCTTGCTCCACTAACGGGCTTGATTATTCGGGCAAGCCGCCAAACCATCGGCCTGATAAGCCGGGGTTTTGGCTGCCTTTTCAGCACCATACACCTGCCGTGGCCATCTACCATCAGGGCATTCGTATCCATCCCCCGGAGGGAACTGCCATGGATCTGCGCCTATCTCCCGTTTCGACTCCTTTGCCCACCCGCGCGGGCGTGGTGCAACGCCCTTCCACGGCTGGCATTGCGGATGCCAAAGGCCCCGGGTTCTCCAGCGCGCTCAAGGGTGCCCTGGCCGAAGTGAGTGCGGCGCAAAACGAATCCACCCGGCTGCAAAAGGAAGTGCAGATGGAGAACCCCAACGTCAGCCTGGAAGAAACCATGGTGGCGATCCAGAAAGCCCAGATCGGCTTTCAGGCCACGCTGCATGTACGCAACCGCATGGTGCAGGCGTACAGCGACATCATGAACATGCAGGTCTAGACACCCAACAGACCTGCGGTAAATTTTATGCATTTAAGGGCTCTTGCGCTTACGCCATAAGCACGAGCAGCTACTGAATAAATAGCATCCACTGCTACGCCTCACCGCCATGCAAAAAGCCCCATCGCTGGGGCTTTTTTGTGGATCAAATCAGGCTCTTGTGCTTATCCAATAAGCAAGGGCAGCTACTATTTTTGATCAATGCAACAACTGGGGCTTGCGCTCCAGAATTTGCTCGAACTGCTGGATCCAGGGCTCGGTCAGGCAGCGAATCTGGGCATCGTTGCGCAGAATGCGCTGCATGATGCGCGCTTTTTCGGTGCGGTTTTCGGGGGTGAGCTGGTCGGCCTGCGACTGGTGACGCAGTTGCTCGATCAGCACAGCACAGGCACCTTCGAAACGCACCACTTCATCCCAGTCTTCCAGCTGGGCGGCCTTCAGCATCTTGAAGCTGCTGTCTTCAATGGCTTTGTAGTAGTCAATCAGAGTTTGCGACATGGTCTGGGTCCGGCAAGGTGGTAGGGGCTTAGGCATTGCCGACAGAGGGCAGTGGGATGCTTTTCCAGGCATCGAATACGGGCACGATCAACTGCGTTACCTCTTCAACTAAAGCGATGTCGTTCTTCAAATTGGCCGTGGTCAACCGCAGAATGCTGTAGTTGTACACACCGCGCAGGTTCTCGGCCAGCTCGCCGCCAGACTCTATGTCCAGCGCCGCTTTCAGGCCCTCTTCCAGAATACGCACGGCCTTGCCGATCGACTGGCCCTTGACTTCCAGGTCGCCGCGCGCCATTGCGCCACGGGCTGAATTCAGGGACTGCACCAGTGCTTCGAACAGCAGGCAGATCACCTGGTGGGGGCTGGCGCCTTCGATGCTGGTTTGGGCGCCCACGCGTTTGTAAGCGGAGGCTGCACGGGCACTTACGGGTGTAAACATGGTGGGGGCATCCATTTGACTTTGATGTATTAGTTATCGGCAGTGCGGTCAAAAACTCAAGCCCCATCGAGAAAATTACCATGGCAGGTTGACATTACTTGTTGCTGTTCCATGCCGCCACCTGGTCCGTGATGTAGGTACTCAGGGCCGTCAGGCCCGCCATCTTGGTGTCCAGTGCGGTGTAGGTGGTGCGCAGGCGTTTTTCCACCGCAGCGGCACGGGCGGTCACCTTGTCTTGTTCGGTGGTGTTGCGCTTGGTTTCCGCAGCCAGGGAGTCCGCCTTGTTGTTCAGCCCGCCACTGAAGGCCAGCAAACCGTCGGCAAAGGTCTTGACCTTGCGGGCAATGCCGTTGGTGCTGGCATCGGTATTCTTCTGGGCAAACAAAATCTTCACATTGGCCGGGTTGTCCAAGGCAGTGCCCAGCTTGGTGGCATCCACGGTCAAGCTGCCGTCGCGTGCAACGCTCAGGCCCACGTCCGACAGGCGCTTGTAGCTGCCCCCCACCACCCCGGTGCCCAGCAAGGAGCGCAAGGAGTTGCGCAGGCCGATGGCCGTAGAGTCGCCCTGCAGGTCGCCTGACTTCTTGGTGGCATCGTCGTAGGACGTGGCATCGGCCAGGTACTTGTTGACGGCGTTGTAGGCATCGACAAAGGCCTGGATGTTTTTGGTCAGCGCGGCTTTGTCATTGGTCGTGACGAGCTCTGCGTCGCTGGTGGTGACCGTGCTGGCTGTAATGGTCAAACCCGCCACCACGTCTTTAAAGCTGTTGTTGGCCGAGGTGACGGCAATGCCGTTGATGGTGGCCTTGGCGTTTTGCCCGGCCTGGTAGGTGTTGGCCCCCATGCCGTAGGCGGCTACCGTGGGAGCAGCGGTGTTGCCGGGGTCCAGGTCCAGGTCGAAGGCCAGTGCCGACAGCCCGGTATCGTTGGTGCTGTTGCCATCCCCGGTGTCAACGGCCTGCACCCGGAAACCCTGCGCCTCGCCGGTGCTGGCCGAGCGCAGCATGAGGCGGTCGCCCGAGGCATCGGTGAGCACGGTGGCCACCACGCCGGAGCCCGCGTCGTTGATCTTGGCGGCAATCTGCGCCATGGTATCGGTGGCGGCGACGGTGACGTTCACACTGGCCGCACTGCCCGGCGTAAACAGGCTGCCGGTGGCGTTGGCCCGGGCGGGGCCCCAGGTGCCGAGTTGCAGGGTCAAAGTGCCGGCCGAACCCACCGCGGCACCGGCCGTGACGGCATCCGATACGCTGGACTGGGCCTTGGCCAACTGCGACACGCCCACGCTGAAGCTGGTGGTGCTGGCAATGCCGGTCACGGTGGCCGTCACCGCCGCGCTGTTGGAAGAGGAGACCGCCACGGTGTTCCAGCCGCTGTCGAGCGACAGCTTGGACGCGGTGTCTGTGAGGGTGGAAACCAGCGATTTGATCTGCGAGTAATCGGAAATCTTGGTCTGGATGACCGTCGCTTTGAGCTGGAGCGAGGTCAGGGGCTGGGTTTCCAGAGCGACCAGCTTCGTGATGATGCTTTCGACATTCAAACCACTGCCGATACCCGTCGATGAAATACCCATGATGTTCTCCAGAACAATGACCTGCCACCCCTACCACCAGGACTGTGGCTGCGAATAGCTGTATTTGTATCCGCATTCCAAAAGGCAAAACGGCGGATAAAGGGGGTTCCTTTATCCGCCTTTGCGTTTTAGCACCTATTGACGCCCTTGCAAACCTTAGTCGGCGCGCAAGGAGCGGTGCTTCTGCGTCTTATTGCAGCAGCGACAGCACGCTTTGTGGCAGCTTGTTGGCCTGGGCCACCATGGCGGTACCGGCCTGTTGCAGGATCTGTGTACGCGACAGATTGGCAGTTTCTTGCGCAAAGTCGGCATCCACAATCCGGCCACGGGAGGCGGACAGATTTTCCACGTTGATGGCGATATTGCCAGTGGCACTTTCAAACCGGCTTTGCAGAGCACCCAGTTGCGCACGGGCCGAGTTGACCTGGTTGATGGCCGAGTCCAGCTTCTTGATCGCCACCCAGGCATTGCGTTGGGTGTCAATGTTCAGCGTGTCAATACCCAGTGCATCACTGGTGGTGTTGGCGGCATCGATCTTCGAAGCCAGATCGCCCGCCAAGACCAGACCGGTAGTGGTCGCGGTGAAGCCCGTAAAACTGACCACGGCAGAATCGCCATTCGTATCCAGGTTCTCATTCATGATGTCGATGCGGTAGCTCTGGTCCGCGTTTTGCGACAAGAAGGCCGTTACACCCGTATCAGCAGTTTTACGGTTGATCGCCTCCACCACTTGGCCCATACGCTCAGAGCCAGACGAGGCTGCTGCAATCGCGTCCAGTTTGATGGTGACTTGCCCGGCACCGGTTACAGCAATCGTCAGGCTACCGGCGGAAAGGGCGGTCAGCGAGTTGACCGAAGAGGCCGTGATCGAGCTGTTCGATTGGTCGTAGGAGTAGGCACTCTTGGACAGCCCAGTGGCTGTGGAGTTGGTCAGGCCGCCCACGGTAATGTTTTCGCCAGAATTCGCACCCACTTGGAACACTGCACCGGCAAACGAGCCGTCCAGCACTTTTTTGCCGTTGAACGAGGTTTGCTTGGCGATACGGTCCACTTCGTCGGTGAGCTGGCTCACTTCCGACTGCAAGGCCTTGCGGTCGGCAGCGCTGTTGGTGGCGTTGCTGGACTGCACGGCCAGTTCACGCATACGTTGCAGCATGTCGCCCACCTTGCCCAACGCACCTTCAGCCGTTTGCGCCAGCGAAATGCCGTCGTTGGCGTTGCGCGAACCGACGCTCAAGCCCTTGATCTGGCTCTGGAAGCGCTCGGCAATGGCCAGGCCAGCCGCGTCGTCCTTGGCGCTGTTGACGCGCAGGCCGGAAGACAGGCGTTGCATGGAGGTGGCGAGCGAGCCGCCCGAAGCCATGAGGTTGCGCTGCGCATTCAGCGAATTGACGTTGGTATTGATAGTGGTGGTCATTTCAAAGCTCCTAAGGTGTGGGTCCAATGACGAACCAGTGAAAAGGCCCGTTGGATAGGTTTTCGGGTGTCCGCGCCAAAACTTTAGGGCTAACGCGTAAATAACCGGGGTTTTCTTGCCGCTTATCGCGGCAACGCAAAAAACCCAAATGACCACAATTTACTTACCGCTCATGGTCGTTGGCCAGCAGAGCTGACCTCAACCGGCTTTGGCCCACATCTTTCCTTAAAGGAGCTTCGCAATGGCTGCCACGATCAATACCAACGTCAATTCTCTTAACGCCCAGCGCAATCTGGCAACCAGTGCGATGGGGCTGGCCACTTCCATGCAACGCCTGTCCTCTGGTTTACGCGTCAACAGCGCCAAGGACGACGCGGCTGGCCTGGCCATCGCGGAACGCATGACGACCCAGCTGCGCGGCCTCTCGGTAGGGGCCCGCAATGCCAACGACGGCATTTCGCTGGCGCAAACGGCTGAAGGCGCGTTGGGCAAGGTGGGTGACATGTTGCAGCGCATGCGGGAACTGGCCGTACAGGCCAGCAACGCCACCAACAGCGCCGCTGACCGCAAGGCCTTGCAGGCCGAGGTAGGCCAGCTGACCGATGAAATCGACCGGGTCGCCAAGCAGACCTCGTTCAACGGCAGAAAGATACTGGACGGCTCGTTTGCCGGGGCGGTGTTCCAGGTAGGGGCTAACTCGGGCGACGTGGCATCGCTGGGTGCACTGACCAACTCCACCGCCATCGGCTTGGCCGACATTGCCTACGGCTATGACCAGTCGGCCAGCCAGGTGGCGGCCTCGTCGGTGAATTCACTGACCGCGTTGAGCGCGGGGACTTTGTCGATATCTGTCACCGGGGCCGGCACGTTTTCCTTCGACCTGGGCCCTCTGGCGGCGGCCAGCTCGGGCTCTGAACGCATGGGCCAGGTGGTAGAGGCGCTTAACCGCAAATCCACCGACACCGGCGTGACCGCCTTCTTGTCACAAAATCTGGACCAAACGTACCGCATCGACCTGATGTCGGCCAAGCTGGACTCCAACGGCGACGCCGCCGTGGTCGCGCTCACGGGCTTTTCCACCGCAACGACCGGCTTGGGCTCGATTGCGGCAATGGGCTCCACGATCAATGCGGTCAACACCACGTCCGATGCCCTGGGCATCGACACCCTGACGGTGGACACCCAGCGCAACGCCTGGGTGGCCCTGAAGAAGATCGACGCGGCCATCGACCAGGTGAATTCGGCCCGCGCCAACCTGGGTGCGCTGCAAAGCCGCTTTGAAAGCGCTGTGAGCAACATCAGCATCCAGATAGAAAACCTGGCCGCCGCCAAGGGCCGGATTGTGGATGCCGACTTTGCGCAAGAAACGGCCAACCTGTCACGCACGCAAATTCTGCAGCAGGCCGGTACGGCCATGGTGGCCCAGGCCAACAAGCTGCCACAGGGCGTGTTGTCGCTACTGCAGCAGTAAGGCACCCCCACATAAAAAAAGGCCTTTCGAGGCCTTTTTTTATGCATTAAATAGGGCGTCTGCGCTTATTTAATAAGCGTAACAAGCTATGTAATTTGACATCAAATTACATAGCAAACCAGCCACTTCAAGCGATCGGCCTACTGCCGCATGCCCACCACCCGCAGCGGCTGTCCGGCCACCACGGAGTAGGCCGCCACCTCGCCGCGCACGATGGAGCCCGCCGCCACTACGCAGCCGCGGCGCAGGATGCAGCCGTCCAGCAGCACGACGTTGGCACCGATCCAGACATCGTCTTCCACCACGATGCCGCCTTTGCTGGGCATGAAGCCTTGTTCGCGGATGGGGCGGTGGCGGTCCTGGTAGGCGTGGTTGACCGGGGCAAAGGTGCAGTTGGCGGCAATCGCCACCTGGTTGCCAATGTGGATGCCATTGCCGGTGTAGAGCACGCAACCGCTGTTGATGACGCACCACTCACCCACCACCACGTCGCCACTGCCGCCTGCAGGCTTGAATTTGACGAAGCTGTCCACCACGGTGTGGGCACCGATGTCGATGCGGGTGCCGCGCACCGAGTCTTCGATGTCGGCCAGGTGCGATACCTGGGCCTGGGGGTGGATGGTGATCACTTGAACACCAGCCCCTGCCCGGTGGGCAGCTCCAGCACCTGGTAGCCGCGCTCGGCCAGCCAGGGGTCTTCGGCCAGCTTTTGGGCCCGGTAGGCCAGCCAGCCGTAGTCGTCCAGCACCAAAATGCCCCCAGGCGATAGGCGGTCGAACAAAACCTCCAGCGCGCCGATTTCCGCCGGGGCGTTGTTCAGGTCGATGTGCAGGAAGGCCACTTTTTGCGGGCTGACCTGGTGCAGCACCTCGGGGATGCTGCCCTGCACCACCTGCACATTGGGGTGGTCGGCAAAGCGCGCCGTGACCTTGTCAAACAGGGTGGTGCTGTGCTCGGCCATGGAGTGGTGCAGCATGCTGGCATCGTGCTCGAACAGGTCGTAGAGGTAGTAGCTGCGGTCGGGCCGCTGGGCAAAGTCGGTGTACTCGCACAAGATGCGGGCGGTAATGCCCTTGTAGCAGGCGCATTCCACAAAGTCGCCCGGTATCTTGCGGGCGATCACGCTTTTGGCGGCCCAGGCCAGCACGGCCAGGCGCCAGACGATGGCCTCTTCGACCGGGGTCTCCACATTGCCGCGCCACGCCGCCATGAACTTTTCGTCCTGGAAGAAACCCAGGTTGCGGCCAAAGGTGATGAGGTTGTCGCCGGTAAAGATGCCGTCTTTGTGCGGGATGCTGTCGATGGTCTTTTGCACGCCCTGCACAAAACCCTCGGCCTGGATGCCAAAAAACACGCTGGAGAGAAAGTTCATGGCGCTGCCTTATGCGATGCGTTGCAAAAACCCGTCGGGCGCCGAGGTGACCAGCAAACGGTCTTCCACCGACTTGTCGATCACAAAGCCGGGGTTTTGCTTTATCCACTCCCACACGGCCGTCTTGGGGTTGTTGCCTTTGCCCCAGGGGCGGTCGGTCCACACGTAGTCGTCGGGCATGTCTTCCACAAACGTATCGAACACGATGCAGTAGCTGCCCACGCTGACCAGATCGGCATAGGCATTCAGCTCGGCCAGCACGTGCTCGTGGGTGTGGTTGGAGTCCAGGCACACCAGCACCTTCTTTTTGCCCGCCGCCAGCGCCTTGACCTGGGCCACCACCTCGGGGGCGACGCTGGAGCCTTCGATCAGCGAAATGCGGTGGGCCATGGGGTGGGCGGCAATGGCCTGGCGGTTGTGCGGGCGGATGTCGATGTCGATACCCACCACCTCGCCGTGGCCCAGCAATTCCAGCATCGAGGCCGACAGCACCACCGACCCACCGTGGGCCACGCCGGTTTCAATGATGAGGTCGGGCTTCACGGCCCAGATGATCTCTTGCAGCGCCATCGCGTCCATCGGCAGCTGGATCAGCGGGCGACCCAGCCAGGAGAAGTTGTTCATGTACTTGCGCTCCAGGGCCATGGCGCGCCACTGGTTGGACAGCGCCCGAAACTCGGCATCGTCGGCAAAGGCGGCAATGCGCTGCTGCTTTTCCAGCTGGTAATCAGGGTGGGCCGAAGGGGTGGTTTCAAGGTAGGGCATGCAGACTCCTGTGTTGTCGGTATTGCTGGAGGAAATGGGGAAAATGATCGGCAAATAGCTGGGGGGCCAGGCCAAAACGGGCCTGGGTTTTGCGGGTGTCGATGGGCTGAAAGTCCCATACCGGGGCATCCGGGGCCACCGTCACGGCAAAACCCATGTGGCGTTGAAGGGCGTCAACCACCTGCTGGTTGGCCACGCCCTCGCCGCTGGCTACGTTGAAGATGCCGGTGTCGGGGCTGAGGGCGATGCGGGTCAACAGCTCCACCGCGTCGCCAATGGACAGGTAGTCTTTGCAGGATGCCAACGCGGTGTGCAGGTGCACATGGCCGGTGCGGCAGCCCTCGGCCAGCAGCTGGTCGATAAAGATGTCGGGGTCGGGCCGCAGCCCGACGATGTTGGACAGGCGGGCCACCTTCATGCCCGCATGGCCGCCGTGCAGGCACAGCGACTCGCCCATCAGCTTGGACAGGTTGTACAGGTCGCTGGCGTCGTTGGGATTGACCTGCAGCCGGGCCGATTCACGGGTATCGGTGGCCCCGGCGTAGACGCGGGTGCTCGACAGGTAGGTGAGCGACGTGAAGCTGGCCTGTTGTATGAGCTGCCGCAAAAAGCACACATGCGCCTCCACCGTGTCCAGCGGGCGGCTGCGAAAGTCCGCCGTCAGGCCGATAGCGTAGACCACGTGCCCCAACGGCCGGGTGAACACCGCCGGGTCCCCGCGCACCGGGGCATAGCAGGCGTGACCCGCGCGCTGCAGGTGCGCCACCAGGTGCTGGCCAATAAAGCCACCCGCGCCCAGCACGGTGATGGGGGTGGCATCAGACATGGGGGATACCCGCGTAGGTGGCAACATCCAGCAACGGGCGCTGGGCATCGCGGGCCGAGATTTCGGCCACCGGCAGGGGCCAGTCGATGGCCAGCGCCGGGTCGAGCGGGTGCAGGCCGTCCTCGTATTGCGCGCTGTAGGCGGTGGTGACGAGGTAGAGGATTTCGCTGTCAGGCTCCAGCGTCTGGAAGCCGTGGGCGAAACCGGGGGGGATCACCAGGCTGTTTTGCGCCTGGGCCGACAGCTCCACGCCAAACCACTGCAAAAAGGTGGGGGAACCGCTGCGCACGTCCACCGCCACATCAAAAATGCGGCCACTCAGGCAGCTGACCACCTTGGTTTCGGCGTGCGGAGGATGCTGAAAATGCAGGCCGCGCAGCGTGCCGGGCTGCTGGGAGAACGACTGGTTGATCTGCGCCAAGGGCTGCACCACGCCGATGGCGGAAAACTCTTGCGCGCAGTAGAAGCGGGCAAAGAAGCCCCGCGCGTCGCGGATGGGCTGGCGCTGCGACAGCCACAACCCGGCCAGGGGTGTGGGCTGAAAACGAAAACGCGGCGTGGCAATTTCAAGCATCAAAATGGCCTCCAGCGCTTATGGCAATAGCACGAGCAGCTACTAATAATATAGCAATCACAAATTATCCCCAAATGCAGATATCTGGTCTCGGCAGGCCACCGCCATGTCGTCCCCGGCCCGCCAGGCGCGATGCCAGGCCACGGTGTGGGCCAGGGCTTCCTCCAGGCTCCAGCGCGGTTGCCAGCCCAGTTCGGCGCGGGCGCGGGTGATGTCCAGGCGCAACTGGCCGGCCTCGTGCGGGTGGCTGCCACCCTCGGGGATTTCAACGCGTGCGCCCTGCCCCCACAGCGCAGCCAGCCGCTGGGCGACCTGGCCCACGGTAGCGTCGCCGCGGGCATCGGGGCCGAAGTTCCAGGCACTGGCGGCCGCAGGGCCGTCCAGCAGGGCCTGGGCCAGTCGCACATAGCCCGACAGCGGCTCCAGCACATGCTGCCAGGGCCGTACCGCACCGGGAAAGCGCAGCTGCACGGGCTGCTGCTCGGCAAAGGCTTTCAGGCAATCCGGCACCAGGCGGTCGGCAGCCCAGTCGCCGCCGCCGATGACATTGCCCGCCCGGGCGGTGGCGATCTGCGCCGCGCCTGGGGTGTGGAAGAAACTGGCGCGGTAGCTGGCGGCCACGATTTCTGCCGCACCCTTGCTGGCGCTGTAGGGGTCGTGCCCGCCGAGCGCATCGCTTTCGCGGTAGGGGTAGACCCATTCGCGGTTGTCGTAGACCTTGTCTGTCGTCACCACCACCACGGCGCGCACGCTGGGGACCGCGCGCACGGCTTCCAGCAGGTGGGCGGTACCCATGACGTTGGTAGCAAAGGTGCCCAGCGGGTCGGCATAGCTGGCGCGCACCAAGGGCTGGGCGGCCAGATGGAAGACAACGGTGGGCTGGGCGGCAGCCAGAGCGGCTTGCAGGGCGGCGCGGTCGGCCAGGTCAGCACGGGTGTCACTGGCCAACACCTCGGCTACGCGGGCCACGTCGAACAGGCTGGGCGTGGTGTTCGGGTCCAGCGCGTAGCCGTGGACCTTGGCCCCCAGCGCGTGCAGCCACAGGGCCAGCCAGCCGCCTTTGAAGCCGGTGTGGCCGGTGAGGAAAACCGGGGTGTCAGACCACATCACCAGGTTTTCCAGGGGGCTTTGCCCGACAGCCACAGCTCTTCGAGCAGGTTTTTCTCACGCAGCGTGTCCATCGGTTGCCAGAAGCCGGTGTGTTCAAAAGCCATGAGCTGACCCTCGGCGGCCAGGCCTGTCAGAGGCTCTTGCTCCCAGCTGGTGGCGTCGTTCGCAATGCGGCCCAGTACCTGGGGCGAAAGCACGAAAAAACCGCCGTTGATCAGGCCACCATCGCCCCGCGGCTTTTCGGTAAAGCCTTGCACCACATCGCCCCGCATGTTCAGCGCGCCATAGCGGCCCGGGGGCTGTACCGCGGTGACGGTGGCCAGCTTGCCGTGCTGGCGGTGGAAGGCGATGGACGCGCTGATATCCACATCCGACACGCCATCCCCGTAGGTGAAGCAGAAGGCTTCTTCGCCCCGCAGGTAGTCGGCCACACGCTTGAGGCGGCCACCGGTCATGGAGTCGTCGCCGGTGTCCACCAGCGTCACCTTCCAGGGCTCGGCATGCTTGTGGTGCACTTCCATGCGGTTGTTGGCCATGTCGAAGGTGACGTCGGACATGTGCAGGAAGTAGTTGGCGAAGTATTCCTTGATGATGTAGCCCTTGTAGCCGCAGCAGATCACAAAGTCGTTCACGCCGTGGGCAGAATACATCTTGAGGATGTGCCACAGGATGGGCTTGCCACCGATCTCGATCATCGGTTTGGGTTTGAGGTGGGTTTCCTCGGAAATGCGGGTGCCCAGACCCCCGGCCAAAATCACGGCTTTCATTTTTGCGACTCCTCCCAGCGTTGGAACATCTGTGCGTAGGCGGCCTCGACCTTGCGGGCAAAGCCGGGCTCGTCCATCAGCGTGCTGGCTTGCATTTCGCCCCGCAGATGGGCGCGGTGCGCGGCCAGGGCGGGCAGGTCATTGGCCAGGGCGACCACGATCTCGACGTATTCATCTTCGGTCTGGGCAATCCACTCCGGGTGGCCTACGCCGTGCAAGATGGAGCTTCCGATGCGGCCCACGCTGGGGCGGCCCGCCAAGGTGGCATAGGGAATGCCCATATACAAGGTCTCCACCAGCGTGGTGCCTGAGTTGTGTGGAAAGCAGTCCAGCCCGATGTCGATGCCGCGTAGTACGTCCCACGGTGGGCTGTTGTAGCCTACGTACACCCGGTCCTGCGCAATGCCTTGGGCCGTAAATTGCTGCAGCAGGGCCTGCGCCACGTCGTGGTCTTTGAAGGAACTGCTGTCGATCACGATGCGCGCCGTGGGCAAGCGCCGCAAAATTTGCACCCACACGCGGATGGTGCGGTAGTTGATGCGCACGCCCCGCGTGAGCGTGCCCAGCGTCACATAGCCCCGCTGGAGTGCGGGTAAGGCGTTCACCTCGCCCATCGACGTGCCGGGACGGTACGCGGTAAAACAGGTATCGGGCAGGGGCCAGGGGGTTTCCGCAAACAGGTGTTCGCTGCCCTTTGGCGCGCTGATGGCATCTGTCAGGTAGTAGTCGATGGCTTGCAGGCCGGTGGTGTAGCCATAACCCATCCAGCTCATGGACACCGGGGCAGGTTTGCGGGCAAACAGGCACAAGCGGTTGCCCGAGGTGTGGCCCGCCATGTCCACCAAAATATCAATACCGTCGGCCCGGATGCGCTGCGCCAAGGCCGCGTCGGACACGCCACGGATGGGCACCCAGTGCTCAAAATATTCCTTGTAGCGCTTGGTGGCGTGGTCTTCCTGGGTGAGGTCGGCATAAGCGTACAGCTCGACCACTTGCGCATCGTGCTGCGACAGCAGGGGCTCCATAAAGAAGATGCAGGAGTGGTTTTTGAAGTCTGGTGACACATAGCCCACCTTGAGCCGCCGCCCGGCCGCAGGGGCGTTGGTATGGGGGGCCCAGGTGTCACGGTGGATGCTGCAAAACCGGCGGTCAAATTCGCGGTACGCCTCGAAGATCTCTTCGGCGCTTTTGTCTGCGTCGTAGTTCAGCGCAAACAGCATGTTGGAGAAAATGCCCTGGTTGTCCGGCATCAGCTCCAAAGCCTGCCGGAAACCAGCCTCCGCCTCCACCAACCGCCCCTGGGTCATCAAGATCACTGCGTGGTTGGTCACGGCAACCACCAATTCAGGTTGGATGTCCAAGGCCCGTAGCGCGCAGGCTTCGGCCTCGGTCAGCCGCCCTTGTTCTTTGAGATTGGCGGCCAAATTGCACCAAATTTCGGGGGCTTTGGGGTTGATTTCCAGCGCCCGGCGGAAATCGGCCTCGGCATCGGCGTACAGGCCCAGCTCGCCCAGCAGGTTGGCGCGGGTGAAGTAGTCCGCAAGGTCGTCTTCCTTCACGTCCACCGCACTGCGCATGCAGGCTTCCGCCTCGGCACGGCGGCCTTGCCGTTGCAAATTTCGCCCCAGCTGGATGACGGCCGGCATGTGGCCGGGCTTGACCTGCAAAAACCTGCGCCACACCGACTCGGCCTCCACCAGGAAGCCCGCGTCCTGCAAGAGACCGCCGAGGCTGTCGTAGCCACTCTCCAGCTGCGGCTGCAAGCGCAGGGCTTCGCGGTAGCAGGGAATAGCCTGCACTTGCTTTCCCTGCCCGACCAGGGTGTTGCCCAGATTGTGGTGGGCGTCGGCATCGTCCGGGTGCTGGGCAATAACGGCGCGGTAACAGGGCTCGGCCTGGGCCATCAGGCCCTGCTGCTCATAGGCCAGCGCCAGGTTGAACAAGGCCTCGGTGTCGTCGGGCAGCAATTGCACGGCACGTTGCTTGGCCTGCAAAGCGGCCTCCACATGGCCCTGCTTTTGCAAAAACGAACCCAGCAGCTTCCAGCTGTAGCCATGGCGGGGGTAGCGCGCCACCAGGGCCTGCGCCGCCGCCTCGCCCTGGGCAAACGCCTGGTCCTGGAACAAACGTACCAAGGCATTCATCTCGCCCACAGCAGGCGCAGCTTCTACCGCATCGACAGCGGTCTGGCGGGCCCAGCGGGCAAACATCTGGGCATAGGCCTGCTCGACCTTGCGGGTAAAGCCGCGCTCGTCCATCAGCACACTGGCGTGCATTTCGGCGCGCAGGCTGGCGCGGTGCTGCGCCAGGGCGGGCAAATCGCTGGCCAGGGCGACGACTTTCTCAATGTATTCGCCTTCGCTGTGGGCGATCCACTCCGGGTGGCCCAGGCTGTGCAGGATGCTGCTGCCAATGCGGCCCACGCTGGGGCGGCCCGCCAAGGTGACATACGGGATACCCATGTACAGGGTTTCAAACAAGGTGGTGCCGCTGTTGTGCGGAAAGCAGTCCAGCCCTATGTCGATGCCACGCAGCACGTCCCACGGCGGGCTGTTGAAGCCGATGTGCAGGCGCTCGGCAGCGATGCCGTGGGCGGCAAACTTCTGCACCGCGTCGGCCTGCACCGTGGTGTCTTGGAACGATCGGCTGTCAATTACCAGGTGGGCTGTGGGTAGCCGCTGCAAGATAGTGGCCCACACACGCAGGCTGTGGTGGTTGATGCGCACGCCCCGGGTCAAAGTGCCCAGCGTGATGTAACCGCGCTCCACAGCAGGCAAGGCGTTGACCTCGCCCATGCCGGGACCGGGGCGGTACGCCGTAAAGCAGGTGCCGTCCAGGCGCCAAGGCTCTTCCGAGAACAGGTGTTCGCTGCCCGCCGGGGTGCAGATGGCATCGGTCAGGTAGTAGTCGATGGCCCGCAGGCCGGTGGTGTAGCCATAACCCATCCAGCTCATCGACACCGGCGCGGGTTTGCGGGCAAATGCGCCCAGGCGGTTGCCCGTGCTGTGGCCTGCGAGATCAACCAGAATGTCGATGCCATCGGCGCGGATGCGCTGCGCAAGAGCCGCGTCGCTCATGGCCCGGGTGGGCACCCAATGGGACACGTAGCCCTTGTAGCGCTGGCTCGCCGCATCCTCTATGCTCAGGTCGGCATAGGCGGTGACCTCAACCAGCGCCGGGTCATGCCCGGCCAGCAAGGGCTCCAGAAAGTAGCTGCACGCGTGGCTGCGAAAGTCTGGCGACACGTAACCCACTTTCAAACGCCGCCCCGGCGTACGCTCGTTGGCGTGCGGCTTCCAGTCGCTCCGGTAGGGGTCGCCAAATCGGCGCTCGTATTCGCAGTAGCTCTTGAATATCTGCTCGGCACTGTGGTCGGGGTGGTAGTTCAGTGTGAACAGCAGGTTGTCAAAAATCCAGATGCTATTGGGGTTGAGGGCCAAAGCCGCTTGGAAGTTGGCCTCTGATTCTGGGACACGGCCCATTTTTTGGTAGGTGATGGCCAGGTTGTTGTAGGCTTCGGCATAGTCGGGCTTGAGTGCCAGTGCCCGCTTTAAAACTGTTTCAGCCAATGCGTACTGGCCGATATCTTGCAAGGACTGGCCCAAGTTACACGCCGCCTCGGCATCTTGCGGCATGAGTTGCGCGGCTTGTTTTTTGGCATGCAAGGCTTCCTCGGCACGACCCAAAGGGTGCAGCATGGTGCCCAAAGCCTTCCAGCCAAAGCCGTGCTCCGGGTACAGGCGCACCAGCTCGCGGGCAGCCACTTCACCCGCCGCAAAATCACGGGATTGAAAAAACGAAGCCACCAGCTTCATCTCATCGGCACTGGGCTCGCTGCGACGCGTCATGGAGGCCGTTTTTTGTACCAGTTTCGGGGCCGTACTGGCCCAGCGGGCAAACATCTGGGCATAGGCCTGCTCGACCTTGCGGGTAAAGCCGCGCTCGTCCATCAGCACACTGGCGTGCATTTCGGCGCGCAGGCTGGCGCGGTGCTGCGCCAGGGCGGGCAAATCGCTGGCCAGGGCGACGACTTTCTCAATGTATTCGCCTTCGCTGTGGGCGATCCACTCCGGGTGGCCCAGGCTGTGCAGGATGCTGCTGCCAATGCGGCCCACGCTGGGGCGGCCCGCCAAGGTGACATACGGGATACCCATGTACAGGGTTTCAAACAAGGTGGTGCCGCTGTTGTGCGGAAAGCAGTCCAGCCCTATGTCGATGCCACGCAGCACGTCCCACGGCGGGCTGTTGAAGCCGATGTGCAGGCGCTCGGCAGCGATGCCGTGGGCGGCAAACTTCTGCACCGCGTCGGCCTGCACCGTGGTGTCTTGGAACGATCGGCTGTCAATTACCAGGTGGGCTGTGGGTAGCCGCTGCAAGATAGTGGCCCACACACGCAGGCTGTGGTGGTTGATGCGCACGCCCCGGGTCAAAGTGCCCAGCGTGATGTAACCGCGCTCCACAGCAGGCAAGGCGTTGACCTCGCCCATGCCGGGACCGGGGCGGTACGCCGTAAAGCAGGTGCCGTCCAGGCGCCAAGGCTCTTCCGAGAACAGGTGTTCGCTGCCCGCCGGGGTGCAGATGGCATCGGTCAGGTAGTAGTCGATGGCCCGCAGACCGGTGGTGTAGCCAAACCCCATCCAGCTCACCGACACAGGCGCGGGTTTGCGGGCAAATGCGCCCAGGCGGTTGCCCGCAGTGTGCCCCGCCAGATCGACCAGGATGTCGATGCCATCGGCTCGGATACGCTGCGCCAGGGCCACGTCGCTCATGCCCCGGGTAGGCACCCAGTGCTCAACATACTGCTTGTACCGCTGGGTGACGGCATCTTCATGCGTCAACTCTGCATAGGCGTAGAGCTCTACCACCTGCCGGTCGTGCCGGGCCAATAAGGGCTCCATGAAATAGGTGCAAGCATGGCCCCTGAAGTCGGGGGACACGTAGCCCACCTTCAAGCGCCGTTGGGTGCTGCGCAGGTTGTGGTGAGGGGCCCAGTCTGCACGTGCTGGCGCACCAAAGCGCCGTTCGTATTCACAGTAGCTCTTGAATATCTCCTCGGCACTGTATTCGGGGTGGTAATTCACCACGAATAGCAAATTATCAAAAGCAATTTTGTAGTCGCTCTTGGCTGCAACGGCTTTTCGCAAGACGGCAATCGCCTCGTCAATCTGCCCATTCAACGTAAACAAACCGCTGAGGTTGTTGAGTGCTTCCGCAAATTGGGGCTGGATCTTTATCGCACGCTCAAAACATTGGCGCGCTTCATCCACCTGGCCATTGGCATTCAATGCCAACCCTAAATTATTCAAGGCCTCGGCATAGTCTGGCTTGGTGGCCACGCAGATCCGCAGGGCCTCAATGGCCTGCAGCGTCAGGCCCAACTCAAAATACGAGCGCCCCAGGTTGCACAGGCCCTCGGCATCGTCAGGCAGCAATTGCACCGCCCGTTTCTTGGCTTCCAGGGCCTCCTCTTTCTTTCCTTGCGGCTGTAGCATGGTGCCCAGAGCTTTCCAGGCGAAACCGCTTTCGGGGTAGCGCTGCACCAGCTTGCGGGCGTGCGCTTCGCCTTGCTCGTATTTTTTTTGCTGAAAGAGGCTCACCAGGGCCTGCTTTTCCGTCTGGTTAGGTTCTTGCTCCGGTTCGGGGATTGCAATGTGCGTGGATGTATCGGCCACCCGGGGCATCCGCTCGGTCAATGCATTGACCATGCCCACGGACAAGCCCTGGGCCAACGGCAAGACCTGGCGGGCCAGATCAAAATGCTCGCAGCGCACCAGGCAGTCGATATAACTGAACCAAAACTGGGGCCGCTCGGCATCGGCATTCAGCGCCGCCTCAAAATAAGGCAAGGCCTCCTGGGGCCGCAGCAACTGCACCGCCAGCAACACCCCCAGGTTGTGACTCGCATCGGCATGTTCAGGCTCATGCTCCAGCACGGTACGGTAGGCCGCTTCCGCACCCACAAAGTCCAGCGCCTGGTGGGCATCGATGGCCTGCGCCAGCAAGCTATCGACTGCGCTGGTGTCCGTGGGCTGGGGGCTGGATGTCTCGGTACTTGCGTCGATCATGGTCTTGCTGCCTGGGGTGCAGGGAGTGTCTGGTGAACAAGGATAGCGACGACTTGGCGATTGCAAAGCCCGATTAGCGATTGTTTTGGGCCTCTTCTTCTGGTGCATCCCCCCATAAATCCGATACATTTACACACAGGGTACCAGCGCCAAGCCGCGCCCACCGCCATAACATCCCGTTAACGACTGCCACCATCCAAACATGATTGTTCTCATCGGCTACGCCGTCTCCATGGGTTGCATCTTTGGTGTTTACATCTTCCATGGTGGCAACATTTCGGTGATCCTGCATGCCCTGCCATTCGAGCTGATCACCATCTTCGGCGGTGCGCTGGGCGCATTTGCAGTGAACAACCAGCCCAAAGTGCTCAAAGCCACCATGGCGCTGCTGCCGCAGGCCCTTAAAGGCTCCAAGTACACCAAGACGCGCTACATGGAGCTGCTGTCGCTGATGTACGACATTTTGCAAAAAGCCCGCAAGGAAGGGTTGATGGCGATCGAAGGCGATGTGGAGTCGCCCGAAAACTCCGAGATCTTCAAAAAGTACGCCACGGTGGGCAGCGACCACCATGTGGTGGAGTTCATGACCGACTACCTGCGCATGATGGTGTCGGGCAACCTGAACGCCCACGAGATCGAGTCGCTGATGGACAGCGAGATCGACACCCACCACGCCGAAGCCCACGCCCCCATTGCCGCCATTGCCCGACTCGCTGGGGCCCTGCCCGCCTTCGGGATTGTGGCGGCGGTGCTGGGGGTGGTGAACACCATGGGCTCGGTGGGCCAACCGCCATCCGTGCTGGGCGGCATGATCGCCTCGGCGCTGGTGGGCACCTTCCTGGGGATTTTGCTGGCCTATGGCGTGGTGGAGCCGCTGGGCGGTTTGCTGGAACAGAAAACCGAAGACAGCGCCAAGGAACTGCAGTGCATGAAAACCACTCTGCTGGCCAGCATGCAGGGCTATAACCCGGCCACGGCCATCGAATTTGGCCGCAAGGTGCTGTTCTCGGGCGACCGGCCCAGCTTCGCGGAGCTGGAAGGCCATGTGCGTGGCAAAAAGTAACCCAGGACTTCCGCAAGTTCCCCCTGTAAGCCCGAAGGGCGACACAGGGGCGCGGCGTAAGTCCTATAACTCTTTAGCAGGCTGATATGGCGACGGAAGGCAAAAAGCTCCAACCGATCATCGTCAAGAAGATCAAAAAAGGCGGCCACGCCGTGCATGGCGGTGCCTGGAAGATCGCCTATGCCGACTTTGTGACCGCCATGATGGCCTTCTTTTTGCTGATGTGGCTGCTGGGTTCCACCTCCGAAGGCGACAAAAAAGGCCTTTCCGACTTCTTCAACACTCCGCTCAAGGTCGCCATGCAAGGCGGCAGCGGGGCCGGGGCCAGCAACAGCATCTTGTCGGGCGGCGGCTCGGACCTGACCAAGACCGCCGGGCAAGGCACGCGTGGCACCGGCGATGACCCGGTCAAAAAGAAGATGGAAGAAGCTGCCGCCACCAAGGCCGAAATTGCCAAGCAGGATGCTTCGCGCATCAAGAATCTGCGCGACAAGATCGATGCCCTGATCACCAACAACCCCAAGCTGGCCGAATTCCGCTCGCAGATCCGCATGGAAACCACGCCCGACGGATTGCAGATCCAGATCGTGGACGAGCAAAACCGGCCCATGTTCGATAGCGGCAGCGCCCTGGTCAAGCCCTATATGCGCGACATCCTGCGGGAAATTGGCAGCGCCCTGAACGGGGTCGAAAACCGCATCAGCCTGGCCGGGCACACCGACAGCACGCCGTATGGCAATGGCGAACGAGGCTACAGCAACTGGGAACTGTCAGCGGACCGGGCCAATGCCTCGCGCCGCGAACTGGTGGCAGCCGGCATGCCCGATGAAAAAATGGCCCGCGTGGTGGGCCTGGCCGCCAGCAGCCTGCTGGACCCCAAAACCCCGGTGGCGCCGGTCAATCGGCGGATCAGCATTACGATCATGACCCGAGAAGCGGAGGCGCGGCTCATGGGCAATGCCACAATAGCAGCTTCTGTAACAAATGAAACAGCGCCGGAACCCGAGCAGACTGCCGTTCCAACGCCCGCACGGGGTGTACAAAAACCATGAAATCGCCGAGAACCATCAAAATGCGCTCTATTCCTGCAACCTTCATCGAAAGGGTCACCCGTGGCAAATGACCTGCGTTTTTTAATTGTGGATGACTTCTCCACCATGCGCCGCATTGTGCGTAACCTGCTCAAAGAAAGCGGTTACCCCGATGCGGATGAAGCCGAAGACGGTCTCGCGGCCTTGCAAAAGCTGCGCAGTGGTGTGCATTTCGATTTCGTGGTGAGCGACATCAACATGCCCAACATGAACGGGTTTCAGTTGCTGGCCGAAATCAAGGGCGATGAGAAGCTCAAGCACCTGCCGGTGCTGATGGTGACCGCCGAAGCCCGCAAGGAAGACATCGTGGCCGCCGCCCAAGGGGGCGCTGCAGGCTATATCGTCAAGCCGTTTACCAAAGCCACGCTGGAAGAAAAGCTGACGCACATTCTCAAGAAGAACGGGCTGATCCCAGCATGACCGCCGCTGCCCTTCCCGCCGACGGAGACATCCAGCCAGCGGTGCACCAAAAACTGGGCATGCTGACCCGTCAACTACACGACTCGCTCAACGAACTGGGCTACACCGACAAGCTCAAAGGCAGTGCCGAAGAGCTGCCCGACGCACAAAGCCGCCTGACCTACATCGCCCGCCTGACCGGCGAAGCTGCTGAAAAGGTGCTGAGCCGGGTCGATCTGGCCAAGATCCAGCACGACTTTATTGCCGCCGAAACCAGCAAGCTGGCCGCTTTCATCGTCAAAGACCCCGTGGCGGCCGTGGCCACGGGTGCGGTCTACAACTTTGTGGCCGATGTGGAGCGCGCCAGCAAAGAAATCGACATGCATCTGACCGAAATCATGATGGCGCAGGATTTCCACGACCTCACGGGCCAGGTGATTGCGCGGGTGGTCAACCTGACCTCGACGATTGAAAAGCAGCTGATTGAGCTGCTGATCCAGACCGCACCCAGCCCGTCACCGATCCAGCCCAAAGCCCCCGAAGGCCTGGCCGGTCCGGTGGTCGATCCCACCTCGCGCACCGACATCGTGACCGACCAGTCCCAAGTGGACGATTTGCTCGCCAGCCTAGGCTTTTAATAAGCCACGCTAAAGCCTGTTTATCAGGCTTTAGCGCAACGGCGCGGTGCCGACAATGGGGATTCCTAAAACCCCATTGCCATGGAATCATCCAGCCAAGACAAAGACCTCCCCGCCACCCAGCGCAAGCTCGACCAAGCGCGCAAGGATGGGCAGGCCTCACGCTCCAAGGACTTGTCCCATCTGGCGGTGTTGGGTACGGGTTCGGTGGCGGTGCTGGTGCTGGCCCCCTCATTTTTAGACCACTTCAAGCGGGTGCTCGGCCAGCAGCTATCGTTTGATGCGGCCACGCTGGCGCAGAACGGCAGCATGCTGGACCGGCTGCAAGACGTAGTGTTGGTCGGCATGGTGGCCAGCAGCGTGTTTGCGGCGATTGTGTTGGCGGCGGCCATCGGCAGTGCGGTGGCCTCGGGCGGCTGGGTAGCCAGCCTGAAACCCATCATGCCGGACTTCAGCCGCATCAACCCGATTTCGGGTTTTGGCCGCCTGTTTTCCAAAGAGCAGGCCACCGACATCCTCAAACTGCTGGTCATCACCACCGTGCTGGTCTCGGTGGCCTGGACCTATTTGTCCAACAGCCTGCAGTCGGTCGCGCAGTTGGTGCTGCAGCCCTCGGAAGCCTCTATTCAGCACGTGGCGAACTGGATCACCTCGGGCATGAGCCTGCTGCTGCTGGTGGTGTTTGCCGTGGCGGCCATCGACGTGCCGCTGCAAACCTTTCTGATGAAGTCGCGCCTGAAAATGTCGCACCAGGAAGTGAAGCAGGAGCACAAAGAGTCCGACGGCAACCCGCAAATGAAGGGCCAGATGCGCGCCCGGGCCCGCGAGATTGCCCAGCGCACCAGCGTCAATGCCGTGCCCAAGGCCGACTTTGTGCTGATGAACCCTACCCACTTTGCCGTGGCCCTCAAGTACGACGAAAAAACCATGCGCGCCCCGCAGGTCATCGCCAAGGGAGCCGACCTGGTGGCCATGAAGATCCGCGACGTGGCCAAGAGCCACGCCATCCCCGTATTCCAGTCGCCCATGCTGGCCCGCGCCCTGTACGCGCATGCCGAGATCAATGGCGAGATTCCGTCCGCCCTGTACACCGCCGTGGCCCAGGTGCTGGCCTATGTGTACCGCGTGAAGGCCGCCATGCGCGGCGAGGGCCCGATGCCCGACAGCTTCCCGCAGCCCGATGTGCCGCCCGAGCTGGACCCACTGGGCAACACCATCCTGGCTGAGGCCACCCCATGAACGCCCAGCTTCAATCCGCACAGCAGTGGTTCAACACCAACCGCAAGCTGCTGCAAGGTGTCTCCGCCCCCGTGATGGTGGTGATCATTCTGGCCATGATGGTCCTGCCCATGCCCGCGTGGCTGCTGGACACGTTTTTCACCATCAATATTGCCGTGGCACTGATGGTGATGATGGTGGCGGCTTACATGGTACGGCCCCTGGACTTTGCCGCGTTTCCGTCGGTGCTGCTGCTCACCACGCTGATGCGCCTGTCGCTCAACGTGGCCTCCACCCGCGTGGTGCTGCTGGAGGGCCACACCGGTGCAGGTGCCGCGGGTGCGGTGATCGAGGCCTTCGGCCACTTCCTGATCGGTGGCAACTTCGCGGTAGGTTTGATCGTGTTTGCGATTCTGGTGGTCATCAACTTCGTGGTGGTGACCAAGGGCTCGGAGCGGATTGCCGAGGTGTCGGCCCGCTTCACCCTGGATGCCATGCCTGGCAAGCAGATGGCGGTGGATGCCGACCTGAACGCCGGCCTGATCAACGAAAAAGAAGCCAAACGCCGCCGTGCCGAAGTGGGCGAAGAGGCCGACTTTTTCGGCTCCATGGACGGTGCCTCCAAGTTTGTGCGCGGCGACGCGATCGCCGGCATTTTGATCTTGCTGATCAATATCGTGGGCGGCTTCACCATCGGTGTGCTGCAGCACGACCTGACTGCTTCCAAGGCGGCCGACACCTACATCCTGTTGGCAGTCGGCGATGCGCTGGTGGCGCAAATTCCCGGCCTGCTGATCTCGATTGCCGCCGCCATGGTGGTGTCGCGGGTGGGCAAGGACGACGACATTGGCAAGCAGATCATTGGCCAGCTGTTCGACTCGCCCAAGGTGCTGGGTATCACGGCGGGCATCATGGCGGTGATGGGCATCATCCCCAACATGCCGCACGTGGTGTTTCTGTCGATGGCGGCCGTGCTGGCTTACGGTGCCTGGGCCATCTCGCAGCGGCCTGTGCCGCAAGACGCCAGCCTGGTCGTCGGCCCACCCCCGACCGACGGTGAAGCCACATGGGACGATCTGCAGCCGGTGGACCTGCTGGGGCTGGAGCTGGGCTACCGCCTCATCACCCTGGTAGACAAATCCCGCCCCGGCGACCTGTTGACCCGCATCAAGGGCGTGCGCCGCAAATTCGCCCAGGAAGTGGGCTTTTTGCCCCCGCCGGTGCATGTGCGCGACAACCTGGAACTCAAGCCCAGCGGCTACCGTATCACCCTGCGCGGCGTGGTGGTGGGCGAAGGCGAGGCCTTCCCCGGCATGTACCTGGCCATCAACCCCGGCGGTATCACCACCCCGCTGATCGGCACCGCCACCACCGACCCGGCCTTTGGCCTGCCCGCCCACTGGATCGACGAGCGCCAGAAGGAAGCGGCACAAATGGCGGGTTTTACCGTGGTTGATTCGGAAACCGTGATGGCCACACATTTGTCACACTTGATGCAAGTGCAGGCGGCCCGTTTACTGAGCCGCACCGAGACACAGCAACTGGTGGAGCATGTCAGCAAACTGGCCCCCAAACTGATCGAAGAAGTGGTTCCCAAAATGGTGTCTATCGCCACGTTCCAGAAAGTCTTGCAGCTCTTGCTGGAAGAGTCTGTGCACATCCGCGACATCCGCACCATCGTCGAATGCCTGGCCGAGCACGCCGTGGCCACCACCGACCCCGCCGACCTGGCCCGCCGCGTACGCATCGCCCTGGCCCCGGCCATCGTGCAGCAAATCTACGGCCCAACCCGCGAACTCAACGTGATTGCCATCGAGCCCAGCCTGGAGCGCATGCTGGTGCAAGCCCTGGGCAATGCCGCAGGCCCGGCACTCGACCCCGGCGTGGCCGACCTGCTGACCCGCAACGTGGCCGACGTGGCCCTGCAGCAGGAAGAGCTGGGCGTGCCCGCCTGCCTGCTGGTGCCCGACCAGATCCGCAACGCCATTTCCCGGCTGGTGCGCCGCGTAGCCCCCCGGCTGCAGGTACTGGCGCACAGCGAAATACCTGAAACCCACACCATCCGCATTGGCCCCATCCTCAAAGGTGCACTGACATGAACATCCAACGCTTTCACGCTGCCACGTCCCGCGAAGCTTTGGCCAAGGCCCGTGCGGTCTTTGGTGAAGGGACGCTGATTCTGTCCAACCGCCCCACGCCCAATGGCGTGGAAGTGGTGGCCACGGCAGAAGACTCCCTGTCGGCACTCGACCGGCCCAGCGTGGCTCCGGCCCCCGCGTCGGCGGCCACCCTGGCCATGGCGCAGACCCCGGTGGAAGAAGACACCGAACAGCTGGCCATGAGCACCCTGTCGTTCCAGGATTACGTGCGCGAACGCATGCTGCGCCGCCGCCACGAAAGCAGCCCCGACCTGCGCGACGAAATCTTCCCTGCCAAAACTTCGGTACAAGCCACGCCTGCGCCCATGGCCCCACAGCGCGCCAAGCCCGCCGTGCACGCCGTGCCGTTCGCGCCACCCGTCGCCCGCGCCAAGCCGGCCCCGGCAGCCGCGACCATCAACTCCAAGGGCATCGTGGACGAACTGCAGGCCATGAAGGACATGATTGAAGAGCGCTTCAACACCATGGCCTGGCTGGGCAAGACCAAGCAGGACCCGATCCAGTCCAACCTGATGCTCAAGCTGATCCGCGCCGGGTATTCGCCCGACCTGGCCCGCGCCGTCATGGAGCGCCTGCCCGAAGATGCCACGCCCGCCGAGGCCATCCGCTGGCTGATGGGCGTGCTGGAGCAAAACCTGCGCACCGATGCCGGTAGCAAGCCGATCTTTGAGCAAGGCGGCGTGTTCGCGCTGGTGGGGGCCACCGGCGTAGGCAAAACCACCACCGCGGCCAAGCTGGCTGCGCACTGCGCCCGGGTGCATGGCCCCAACAGCGTGGGCCTGATCACGCTGGACACCTACCGCGTGGCCGCCCACGAGCAACTGCGCGCCTTTGGCCGCATGCTGGGCGTGGTGGCCCACCTGGCCCATGACCGCGCCGCCCTGCAAGACCTGCTGGGCCTGCTGGGCAACAAACGCATGGTGCTGATCGACACCACCGGCATCGCCCCCAAAGACCCGCGCAAACGCGACATGATGGACGTACTGGACCTGCCCGGCGTGAACCGCCTGCTGGTGCTCAACGCGGGCAGCCACGGCGACACCATGGACGAAGTGCTCACCTCGTTCAAGACCCGGGGTGTGCAACAGGCCATCCTGTCCAAGATCGACGAAGCCGCCAAGCTGGGCCCGGCGCTGGATGCCATCATCCGCCACCAACTGGTGCTGCGCGGCGTGTGCAACGGCCAGCGCGTGCCCGAAGACTGGGAGCCCGCCGATGCCAAGAAGCTGGTGCGCGCCTCGATGCGTTCGACCACCAAGTCGGCATTCGACCCCAAGGCCGCCGATCTGAACTTCTTCTTCACCCCGGCACCGATGGAATCCAGCCGCCAGGAACGGGCGCATGCTTGACACCAGTATCGACCAGGGGGAGAGCCTGCGGCGCATCGCGCCGCAAGCCGCCTGGAGCGTGATCGCCATGGTGACCCGGGGCGACACCGCCACCGAGTTGCCGCTGCTCTGGCAGATCTGCGCGGCCTTGCAAAGTTTTAGCCTGCGTATTACCGTATTGGACGCAAGCTCGGCAGAATCGGAAGACAATCCAGGCTTGCAGAATCTGTTGGACCACGCACACTGGCAAGAAGATGCCGCTCCCAATGCAGACCATGAAGCGCCTCCCTGGCACATCGTGCCTGCCCGTGTGGGGCTGAGCCGTCTGGCACTGCAGACCCGCCAGGATTCCCCCATGTCCCCCCCACCCCTCCAAGCCCTCAGCCACCTGTTCCGCAGCTGCGACCTGGTGGTGGTGTATGCCGATGCCCAGTTGCTGGCCACCTTGATGCCGGGTAGCCAGGTGCGTCCCTTGCTGGCTGTCACGCCGCTGCGCGCGTCCATCCTCGGGGGCTACCAGAATTTCAAAAAGCTGCTGTTGCAGGCCCGGCTGGTGCCGCTGATTGCCTCGGTGGTCACCGCGCCGTTCAAAAACGCCGAGCTGCTGGCCAAATCCACCGGCCGGGCGCTGCAAAACTGCGCCCACCTGCACCTGGACTGCCAGACCGACTTCATGACGGTGCGCTCGTTCCCGCAAAAAACCGCCCGCTGGGACGACGCGCATCCGATCGCCCTGCGCCTGATGGCCAGTGCCATCCCCATGGCGCATGGGATGGGGCGCCGCTGATGTACACCGCCAAAGGCCATATGGACCGCGAGCACATGCTGCGCCAGTATGTGCCGCTGGTGCGTCGCCTGGCGCACCACATGATCGCCAAGCTGCCGCCCAACATCGAGCTGGACGATCTGATCCAGGTCGGCATGATCGGCCTGTCCGAAGCCCTCACCCGCTACGAGGTGGCCCAGGGCGTGCAGTTCGAGACCTTTGCCACCCAGCGCATCCGCGGCGCCATGATCGACGAGCTGCGCGAGGGCGACTGGATGTCGCGTGGCTCGCGCAAGAGCCAGAAAGAGATCGAGCGCGCGGTGCAGCGCCTGGAGCAAAAGCTGGGCCGCAGCCCGCTGGAGTCCGAAATCGCCACCGAGCTGGAGATGACCCTGCCCGACTACCAGGAACTGCTGGGCAAGGTGCGCGGCACGCAACTGGTGTACCTGGAGGACATGAACGGGAACTCGGAAGAAGGCGCGGGCTTTCTGGACCGGCATGTGGCCGACGATGCCGCCGACCCGGTCAACCTGCTGCGCGACCACCGGCTGCGCGCCTCGCTGGTCGAGGCCATCAAGACCCTGCCCGACCGCGAGCAGTACATCATGAGCATGTACTACGAAAACGATATGAATCTCAAAGAGATTGCAGCGGTACTGGAGATCACCGAGTCACGGGTCTGCCAGCTGCACAGCCAGTCCATCGCCCGCTTGCGGGCCAAAATGCGCAGCCATTAGCGGCCTGCTACATTATTTAAATACAATTTTGATAGCTTCTTACGCTTATGCAGTAAGCACAGGCAGGTGATTTTGTGCCTTAAAAAAGGCCAAAAACCCAGATTTTCAGCTGGCGACCGAGGCGTAGATACGTGCGGCACCGCCGCGGTAGGTGGCGGCCTTGCCACCCGAGTAGGTGCCTGGCTGTTGCGCCTGGGGCAGTACCGTGGCCAGGGCGCGGTCGACCACCACCGCACGGCGGGCCAGGTTGGCGCGTTGTTGGGACAAGGTGAGGGAGACTTTTTCCAGCCGACGGCGCATGTCCTTGTTCAGCGACTGCATGCCGCCAGGGGTGCGGCCCCACACCGCCATGTCGGCCATGGCCTGGCGCAGCGCGGTGCTGGCGGCCTCTAAAACCAGGGGTTCGCCCGCGATCAGGGCGGCAGAGACTTCTTCGAGCAATTGCTCCACGCGCTGCAGGCTGGACTCCAGGCTGTGGGTGGCAGGACGGGCCGTCATGCGGGCTGCTCCTGGGTGGAAACGATGGCGGAGGTAAAAAAAAGGCCGGTTAGCGGGCGACGCTGAGCATTTCGCGTGCGTTGTCGAGCATCTTGTCGGCAATCGCTTCGGGGTTGATCTTGAAGGTGCCGTTCTTGATGGCGGCCTTGATGTCGGCGACTTTCTTGCTGTCGAAGTCGGAGCCCACGGCCCGGTCGTTCTGCTCCAGCGTGCGGGCCAGTGTGGACACCGACACTTGCGCACCGGCGGCGGGAATGGCGCGCGCACCCTTCTGGGCCATGCTCGCGGGCGCAGCTTCCTTGTCCTGATCGGCTTTCTTGAGCACGGCGGCATTCACTGCGGCCGTTACATCTATCCCTTGTCCAATTTTCATCACGCTCTCCAGCAGCCTTGACGTTAAGGCATCGTAGCAATGGTTTCGGCAGCTTTGGCATTTTCTTAAATGTTATGTGGCTAAAAAACCAGCTGTTACATCTCGACCACGATGGTGCGGGCGTCTTGCACCACGCCCGACATCACCCGGCCGCTGTCCAGCCGCACCTTGGCGGCCTGGCCCACCACCCCGGCGGTAACGGCCTGGCCGTCGGACATGACCTGGAAGCCCACGCCCTGGGCCAGCACCCGGATCTGGCTGCCTGCCTGGAACACTTGGGCCGGTTTCACCATCGCCTGGCGCACGGTTTGCCCTGCCACCCAGGAGCGGGCCGCCACCTGGCCTATCCATTGCTCGGCATTGGCGACCACGGGCGACGCATCTTCGGCCCAATCGACTTCGGCCTCCATGGCGTCATTCGCCGTCAGCACGCTACCCGCCGCCACATTGGTTTTGGCCACCCAGGCCCGGCCCATGGCCTTGACGGTCACCGGCATGGATACGTTCCAGCGAGTGGCACCGGCCAGGCAGCGCAGGCCCAGGCGGCTTTTGCCCCACAAACGGGTGCCCGGCGGCATATAAGGCTCCACCTTGGCGCAGGGGGCCAGCTGCAAACGCGGGTCCAGCGCGCCCACCGCCACCTCCATGCGCAGCGCCTGGCCATTCACCGGCGGCACCTGCACCATGGCTGACTCCAGCCAGCGCTGGCTGGTGCCGACCATATCGGCCTCGGCCTGGGCACGCACACCTGTTGCGCACAGCACAACGGCGGCGCAAACCATGGTTCGTAGCAAGAGCGGCATAAGACCTCCAATTTCCTACCTGGAAGACTAAAGCCAGACCACCCCAGGCAAAGCCGCGAACTGCGCCGCAATCACCCGCTTCTTCCGGGGCTCAAAAGACTCAAGTTTTTCCATAATTTGCCAAAGCGAGATCCGGGATGGCACCGGAGGTTTCGCAATTGATTACCAAGCGGGGTGTTGCATGTTGGACAAAATGGTCGGCGCTGTGGACTTTCAGAGCAAGGCCCTGGTGCTGCGCGCCGAACGCCAGCGCACCATCGCCAGCAATATCGCCAACGTGGATACCCCCGGCTACGTGGCACGCGACTTCAACTTCAAGGAAGCCATGAGCGCCGCCACCGCCAGCCAGGGCCTGATCGTCGGCCACAAAACCGACAACCGGCACATGGACCTGCCCGATCTGGACAGCAGCAGCCTGGGCAATGCCCAAAAGCGTGGCTACAGCGCGCAAAGCCAGCCCAACCTGGACAACAACACGGTAGACCTGGACCGCGAGCGGGCCAACTTTGTGGACAACGCGGTGCGCTACGAGGCCACCCTGCGCTTCATCAACGGCACGGCCAAGACCATGCTCAGCGCCATCACTGGTCAATAAGGAAGCCCACCATGTCCATGTTTTCGATTTTCGGGGTCTCCGGCAGCGCCATCAGCGCCCAGTCGCAGCGCCTGAACGTGGTGGCCAGCAACCTGGCCAACGTGGATGCCGTGGCCGGGCCCGATGGCCAGGCCTACAAGGCGCGCCAGGTGGTGTTCCAGACCACGCTGCTGGGGGCCGAGAGCGCCGCCGGGGTGCGGGTCAAAGAAATCACCGAAAGCCAGCAACCGGGCCGCAAAGTGCTCGACCCCACCAGCCCGTCGGCCGATGCCGACGGCTATGTGACCCATTCCAACGTCAACGCGGTGGACGAAATGGTGAACATGATCTCCGCCTCCCGCTCCTACCAGAACAACGTAGAAGTGATGAACACCGCCAAGACCTTGCTGCTGAAAACGCTGCAAATGGGCCAATGAATCCACAGGACATTAAAACGTCCCCACCACCTGAAAGCACACCATGGCCATGGATGTCACCGCACTGAACGCCGCCAGCAGCTCGCTGGCGGGCACCACCAGCACCAACAGCACAAGCGCCGAAGCCTCGCAAGACCGTTTCCTGAAGCTGCTGGTCGCCCAGCTGAACAACCAGGACCCGATGAACCCGATGGACAACGCGCAGATGACCAGCCAGCTCGCGCAAATCAACACCGTCTCGGGCATCCAGACGCTGAACGACACCATGAAAAGCATGGCCACGCAAATCGCCGCCCTGCAATCCCTGCAAGGCAGCGCCACCATTGGCCACGAGGTGCTGACCGAGGGCAACACCCTGAGCATCACCGACGGCGTGGGCAAGGGCGCGTTTGACCTGAGCAGCTCTGCCGATGCAGTGAAGGTCGAGATCCGCACCGCCGGTGGCACCCTGCTGGGCACGCAAGACCTGGGCGCGCTGGAAGCCGGTCGCCAGGCCATCACCTGGGATGCCTCCAAGTACACCAACTCGGGCGACCTGAGCTTCAAGGTGATCGCCACCAAGGGCACCACCGCCGTGACCACCACCGCGCTGGAGCGCAACAAGGTGGTGTCGGTCAGCAACGACAACAACGTCCTCAATTTGCAGCTGCAAAACGGTGCTTCGGTGGCCTACAGCACCGTCAAAGCCATTTTGTAAGCCCCCACGCACCCGCCATCCGTATTTTTAGGAGCCCTCCATGAGCTTTCAACAAGGTCTTTCCGGTCTGAACGCCTCCAGCCAAAACCTGGACGTGATCGGCCACAACATTGCCAACGCCAACACCACCGGCATGAAGGCCTCGCGGGCCGAGTTTGCCGAGCTCTACGCCTCGTCGCTGGGCAGCTCGGGCGGCATCAGCCAGGGCATCGGGGTGGAAGTGCAGACGGTGTCGCAGCAGTTCACCCAGGGCAATATCAGCATCACCGGCAACGCGCTGGACGTGGCCATCAACGGCAACGGCTTCTTCCAGGTCGAGCTGCCCAATGGCAACCTGGCCTACAGCCGCGACGGCGCCTTCAAGCTGAACAAGGAAGGCGAAATCATCACCAATACCGGCGCCCACCTCATGGGCATCACCGCCGCGGCCGATGGCTCCATCCCCACCGGTGGCGCGGTCGGCCCGCTGACCCTGCCCACAGGCGGTGAGATTGCCGCCATCCAGACCACCAAGATGGACCTGAGCTTCAACCTGGATGCCGAGGCCGTGGTGGCCACCGGGGTCGCCCCCGCAGGCCTGGTGCCGCCACTGGCCACCTATGGCACGTCCATCACCGCCTACGACGGCCAGGGCGTGGGGGTGCCGGTGAGCATTTACTTCACCAAAACGGCGGTCAACACCTGGGACGTGTATTCCAGCGTCAACGGGGCCGCTCCCGCGCTGACCACCACCGGACTGACCTTCACCGGCACGGGCAGCACGCCCAATGCCACCATCGGCTCCCTGACCCTGCCCTCGCCCACCAACCCGGCCACCACCTTCAGCGTGAACTTGAATGTCAAGGACGCCACCCAGTACGGAGCCAAGTTCTCCATCGCCAAGGCCACCCAAGACGGCCAGGCCCCCGGCACCCTGACGGCCATCAGCATCGACGAAACCGGCATCATCCAGGGCACGTATTCCAACGGCAAATCGCTGGCGGCAGGGCAGATCCAGCTGGCCACCTTCACCAACGTGCAGGGCCTGGCCCCCATCGGCGGCAACTACTGGCTGTCCACCCCGTCCAGCGGTGACCCCTCGGCCAAAGGCGTGCCCGGCACCGGCAACCTGGGCGGACTGCGCTCGGGCTCGCTGGAAGACTCCAACGTCGATCTGACCAAGGAACTGGTCAACATGATGACCGCCCAGCGCGCCTACCAGGCCAACGCCCAGACCATCAAGACGCAAGACCAGGTGATGTCCACCCTGGTCAATCTGCGCTAATTCACCACGCCACCCTAGCGTAGCCCGCCATGGACCACATCATTTACACCGCGATGACGGGGGCCAACACGGCCGCCAACCGGCAGGCGGTGCTGGCCAACAACCTGGCCAACGTCTCCACCAACGGGTTTCGCGAAGAACTGGCCACCTACCGCTCGGTGCCGCTGAACGGCCCCGGCTCCAGCACCCGCGTGTTTGCGCTGGAAACCACCACCGGCCATTCCAACCTGCCCGGCCCGGTGCAGCGCACGGGCCGCAACCTGGATGCCATGGCCCAGGGCAATGCCTGGTTCACCGTGCAGGGGCTGGACGGCACCGAGGCCTATACCCGCAGCGGCATTTTTGAAATATCGCCCACCAACACCCTGGTCACACCCACCGGCCTGCCAGTGCTGTCCGACGGCGGCGCGCCCATCGACGTGCCCCAGGGTGCCGACATCACCCTGGGTACCGACGGCACTATCAGCGCCAAGGTGGCGGGGCAAGCCTCCACCAGCCTGGGTCGGCTGAAGATGGTCACCCCCGATGCCGACAACCCCATCAAGCGCGGCGACGACGGCCTGTTCCGCGGTGCCACCGGCGACCCGCTGCCGCAGGATGCCACCGCCAAGCTGCTGGGCGGAGCCATCGAGGGCAGCAATGTGAACGCCGTGGCCACCATGGTCGGCATGATCCAGACCGCCCGCCAGTTCGAGACGCAAATGCGCCTCTTGCAAACCGCCGAAACCAACGACAAAAGCGCCAGCCAGTTGCTGAACGTGCAGGGTTAAACCGAAAGACCGCCATGATTAATTCGCTATGGATCGCCAAAACCGGCATGGAAGCCCAGCAAACCCAGCTGGACGTGATCTCGCACAACCTGGCCAACGTCTCCACCACCGGCTACAAACGCGCCAACGCGGTGTTTGAAGACCTGATCTACCAAAACCTGCGCCAGGTGGGGGCCAACAGCACCGAGCAGAACCAGCTCCCCACCGGCCTGCACCTGGGCCTGGGCGTACGCACCGTGTCCACCACCCGCTCGTTTGCCCAGGGCAGCCTGCAGCAGTCGGGCAACACGCTGGACGTGGCTATCAACGGCAACGGCTTCTTCCAGATCAACCAGCCCGACGGCACCATTGGCTACACCCGCGACGGCTCGTTCCAGGTGGATTCGCAGGGCCGCCTGGTCACATCCGCCGGGCTGACGGTGGCCAGCGGCGTGACCATTCCGGTCAACTCCCAAAGCGTCACCATCAGCACCGACGGCAGCGTCACCGTGGTGCTGCCGGGCAACCCCACGCCGCAACCGGCGGGCAATATCGCCATGGCCAACTTCATCAACCCGGCCGGCCTGGAGCCCAAGGGCGGTAACCTGTACGCCGAAACCGCCGCCTCCGGCCAGCCCACCACCGGCACGCCGGGCGTGAGCGGCATGGGCGTGGTGCGCCAGGGCTTTGTGGAAACCAGCAACGTCAACGTGGTGCAGGAGCTGGTGACCATGATCCAGACCCAGCGCGCCTACGAGATGAATTCCAAGGCCGTGCAAACCTCGGACCAGATGCTGCAAAAGCTGGCCCAGTTGTAGGAGACCCACCATGCGCACCGCCCTCACTGCTGCTGCCTTCGCAGGGCTTTGCCTCCTGAGCGGCTGCGAAACCCTGGCGCCCTCCCCCAAGGTGGACTTTGCCCAGTCCACCGCGCCCCGGCCCATGCCCGCAGCCCCCGTGGCCGCCAACGCCCGGCCCACCGGCAGCCTGTTTGCATCGGCCGCCTACCGCCCGGTGTTTGAAGACCGCCGCCCGCGCCTGGTGGGCGACAACCTGACCATCCAGATCGTGGAGAACATCAGTGCCAGCCAAAAGTCCACCAGCACCGTGGGCCGCACAGCCGATACCACCGCAGGCATTACCGGCCTGCCCTTCCTGAAGGCCCCGTTGCTGGACAAATTCAACATCGGTGCCAACTCCAGCAACGACTTCTCGGGCAAGGGCGGCACCGAAAGCGCCAACACCTTCTCGGGGGCCATCACCGTCACCGTGATTGAGGTGTTACCCAATGGCCACCTGGTGGTGGCCGGTGAGAAACAGATCGGCGTGAACCAGAACGTCGACGTGCTGCGCTTCTCGGGCACGGTCGACCCGCGTGCAGTGCAGCCCGGCAGCATCGTCTCCTCCACCCAGGTGGCGAATGCGCGCATCGAGTCCAAAGGCCGCGGTCAGCAGGGCGAAGCGCAGGCCATGGGCTGGCTGGGGCGCTTCTTCATGAACGTGATGCCGTTTTAGGCTCACCCCCAGGCTGCAGTGCTGCGCATCTTTCGCCAACCCCCTTGCAGGGGGCAACTGCAGCGGCCTGGCTGAGCCAGTTCCGCGCAGTTCGCGGGCGGGCTTCGCTGCGCTTGCCTTGGGAAAGGCAGGGGTTGTCATTTTGGTCTTTTATGGCCTTAGCGCCCGTTCCATGGGCGTGAGCAGCTATTTAAAAAATAGCAAAATCAATTGACCGGAAACCCCGGCCTTTTCCGCCGTTCCAACACGCAGACGCATCGCAAAATAATGCTAAAGGTTCCGCCATTCCGGCCGAACCAGATGTAGAACAGGTTGTTCGCCATGCCATTTTTCCGCTTCCTGCCAATGCGCCGTGCCGCGACATGGGGCATGGGGCTGTGCGTGGCACTGCTCGGGGCACTGCCCGCGCAGGCCTTGCGCATCAAGGAAGTCGCCGCCGTGCAAGGCGTGCGCAGCAACCAATTGACCGGCTACGGGCTGGTGGTGGGGCTGGACGGCACGGGCGACCAGACCACCCAGATGCCCTACACCTCGCAGAGCCTCTCCAGCTATTTGCAGCAGATGGGCATCACGCTGCCCGCCAACCTGGCATCCTCATTGCAGTTGAAAAACGTGGCAGCGGTGATTGTTACCGCGCAGTTGCCCGCGTTTGCCCAGCCGGGCCAGGCGATTGACATCAATGTCGCCAGCATGGGCAACTCCAAGTCGCTCAAGGGCGGCCTGCTGATCGCCACCCCGCTGCGCGGCGCCGACGGCGAAATCTACGCCATGGCCCAGGGCAATATGGTGGTGGCCGGTGCCGGTGCCGCTGCGGGTGGTAGCAAGGTGCAGATCAACCACCTCAGCGCAGGCCGCATTCCCGGCGGTGCGCAGGTGGAACGCAGCGTGCCCACACCACTGCAAGAGGGCGACTTCATCACCCTCGACCTGAACTCCAGCGACTTCCAGACCGCCCGCCGGGTGGCCGCTGCCGTCAATAACAAGATGGGCATCGGCCTGGCCAATGCCATGGACGGTCGCACGGTGCGGGTGCGCGCGCCCAACGACCCGAACGCCCGCGTCAACTTCCTGGCCGACCTGGAAGAGCTGACCATGGAGTCCTCGGCCCCGGCGGCCAAGGTGGTGATCAACTCGCGCACCGGCTCCATCGTGCTGAACCAGTCGGTCACGCTGGGCCCCTGCGCGATTGCGCACGGAAATCTGTCCATCAGCATCAGCACCACACCCTCGGTGAGCCAGCCCAACCCCTTGTCGCAAGGGCAGACGGTGGTCACCGAGAAAAGCAATATCCAGATCAAGCAGGAGCCCGGCATCCTGATCCAGGTGCCCGCCGCACCCCAGTTGGCCGACGTGGTGCGCGCCCTCAACGCGCTGGGTGCCACACCACAGGACCTGCTGGCGATTTTGCAAGCGATCAAAGCCGCAGGCGCGTTGAACGCTGAACTGGAGGTGATCTGATGGCACTGACCCAAGTCTCCAATGCCAACGTACTGGCAGCCGATTCCAAGTCGCTGAACGCATTGAAAATGCAGGCCGGGCAGGACAGCCCCGCCGCCATCAAAGAGACGGCCAAGCAGTTGGAGTCGCTGTTCATGCGCGAGCTGATCAAAAGCATGCGCGAGGCCACCACCAAATCCGGCCTGTTCGACAGCCCCCAGGGCGATCTGGGCAACGACCTGCTGGACCAGCAGTTGTCGGTCACCATGTCGGGCCAGCCCGGTGGTTTGTCAGATGCCATCGTGCGCCAGTTGACGCGCCAGACCGTGCCCGCCGATGGCGCAGCCCCCAAAATGGCGGCTCCCGCCGCCGCCCCGATCGCCCCCATCAAGCCCGCCAGTGTCAGCCAGACCGGTTTTGTCGAGCAGCACAACGCCGCCGCCACCGCCGTGGAGCGCGCCACCGGCATCCCCGCCAGTTACATGCTGGGCCAGGCCGGGCACGAAACCGGCTGGGGCCGCAAGGAAATCAAGAACCCTGACGGCAGCACCTCGTTCAACCTGTTCGGCATCAAGGCGGGGAGTGGCTGGACTGGCAAGACCACCACCGTGACCACGCACGAAGTGGTCAACGGCGAAACCCGCAAGGTCAGCGCCAAGTTTCGCGCCTACGATTCCTACCAGGACTCGTTCAACGACTACGCCAACCTGATCAACAACAGCCCGCGCTACGCCCAGGCGCGCCAGCAGACCGGCCAAGCCGGGTCCTCCCAGGCCTATGCCACCGAGCTCAAACGCGCGGGCTACGCCACCGACCCCGACTACGCCGCCAAGCTGAACCGGGCCATCACGGTGACCCAGCAGCTGCGCCGGGCCTACGCCTAAAAATTCGCCATGAGCAACCTTCTCAACGTCGGCGCGCGGGCTCTTCTGGCCAATGAAGTGGCCTTGCAGACCATTGGCAACAACATTGCCAACTCCAGCACGGTGGGCTATTCGCGCCAGACCGTGGTGCTGCAAACGGTGGAAGGCCAGTTCACCGGCGGCGGCTACATTGGCAAGGGCGTGGATGTGCAAACCATTTTGCGCAACCACGACGAGTACCTGACCCGCCAGGCCGCACTGTCCAAGTCGGTCGCGGCCTCTGACGTGAGCCGCGCCAACAAGCTGCTGCAGCTGGAAGACATCTTCAAGGGCGGCACCAACGGTCTGGGCGCGGCGGTCACCGACATGATGAACGCGTTCTCCGACGTGGCCAGCGCCCCCACCGACCTGACCGCCCGCACCGTGGTGCTGACCCGTGCCGACGAGGCCGCAGCCCGTTTCAACGATGCGGCCACCCAATTGAGCAATCTGCAGACCGGCCTGACCACCGAACTGAACAATGCTGCGGCGGCGGTCAACACCATCACCACCAATCTGGCCGCCGTCAACGGTCAGATCCAGATGGCCCGAGGCAACGGCCATACCCCCAACGACTTGCTGGACAAGCGCGACAACCTGATCAGCCAGCTCAACCAGTACATCCAGACCACCCAGATCGATGCCGACGACGGCACGGTCACGGTGTTTGCCGCCAGCAGCCAGCCGCTGGTGCTGGGCACCAAGGCCACCGCCCTGCAGGTACAGCCCAACCCCCAGGACGCATCGCAAAGCCAGATCGCCATGGTGCTGGGCAGCCAGACCGTGGTGCTGTCGGAAAGCATGATGGGCGGCGGCTCGATTGCCGGGATGCTGAAGTTCCAAAATGACGACCTGGCCCAAGGGTTCAACCTGCTGGGCCGCATCGCCGCCAGCATCACCACCGTGGTCAACGCCCAGCACCAACTGGGGTTGGACCTGGACGGTAACCCCGGGGGCAATCTGTTCAGCCCGGTGAGCATGCCCAACGGAGCGGCGGCCACGTCCAACACCGGCAGCGGCACGGTGGGTATCAGCGTGGACGCGCCCACCGTGGCCAAATTGCAGGCCTCGGACTACCAGATCACCTTTACCTCGGCGGCCACCTTCACCGTGCAGCGCCTGTCGGACAACACAGTGGTCAACCCCGACCCCACCACCGGCAGCTATGACGGGCTGGCGATTGCCGTGGGTGGCACGCCCGCCGCAGGCGACAGCTTTTTGCTCCAGCCCTTCCGCGCCGTGGCCAACAAGATCACCACCGCCTTCGGCTCGCCACGCCAGCTGGCCGTGTCCAGCCCGGTGCAGGCGGCCATGGGCACCACCAACACCGGCAGCCTGGCAGTGGCCAATCTGTCAGCCAAATCGGTGCCGATCCCGGCCAACATCACGCTGAATTTCACCGGCACCAACACCTACACCCGCAGCGACACCGGGGCTACGGTCTACACCTACAGCCCCGGCACGCCGATCGCGTTCGACCCGGCCAACCTGGCCTCCGGCTGGTCGCTGACCCTCTCGGGTGCCGCCCAGAACGGCGACACCCTCACCCTGGGCCCGACCAACCTCGCCTACGCCAAGCTCAACGCCGGCAATGCCGCCGCGCTGCTGGACCTGCGGGATGTGGCCCTGTTCGACGGCTCCAGCCTGGCCGACGGCTATGCGGCACTGATGTCGCAAGTGGGCGTGAAGGTACAAAGCGTGCAATACACCGCCGAAGTCTCCAAGTCGATTGCCGACAACCTGGAAACTTCGCGCACCGGGGTATCGGGCGTGAACCTGGACGAAGAAGCCGCCAAGCTGCTGCAGTACCAGCAGGCCTACCAGGCGTCGGCCAAGATGGTCCAGATCGCCCAAACCATTTTTGACAGCCTGATGGCCAGTGTGGGCCGCTAGCGGAGCAGATCACCATGAGTAACAGTTTCACCCGCCTGGCCAGTTCCACCGGCTACGACAACGCCTTACGCAATCTGACCACCCGGTACGCCACCATGTCCGCGCTGCAAGAAAATCTGACCTCCGGCAAGAAAATCCTGCGCTCCAGCGACGACCCCACAGGTGCCGCCCAGGCCGAGCGGGCCAACACCCGCATTGACCGCATCAAGACCGAGCAGCGCGCGCTGGACACCCAGGTCAGCGCCATCACCCAGGCCGAATCCACCCTGGGCAACGCCAACGACCTGCTGACGCAGTTCCGCACTCTGGTGGTGCAGGCCGGTGACGGTGCCAACAGCCCGGTAGAGCGCGAAACCATTGCCAAACAGCTGGTCAGCATCCGCGACGAGCTGATCACCCTGGCGAACAAAAAAGACAGCAACGGCATGCCCCTGTTCAACGGCCTGGGCAGTACCTCAGCTCCGTTTGAAACCAGTGCCAACGGCGCGCCGCCCGACCCCGACTACAGCTACAACGGCCTGCCCGGCCAAACCGCCGCCAGCACCGTGGCCATCCCCTTCACGCTGGATGGCCGTGCCGCCTGGATGGACGTGCCCCAGAGCAACGGGGTGTTCAACGTCAGCCTGGGCGCGGCCAATACCGGGCGGGCGTTCACCGACATTGGCGTGGTCGTCGATGCGTCGCTGATGGCCGTCCAGGGCACCGACTTCACGGTGAACTTCACCGCCCCCGTGCCACCGGCCACCGGAGCCACCACCTACACCATCACCAACAACAGCACCGCCACCACCTCGGCCGCGCAGACCTACACCGAAGGCCAGTCCATCGTGATGGGCGGCATCTCGATGGTGGTGCGCGGCACACCGTCCAATGGCGACACGCTGGACATCAACCCCAACCTCACCGCCAACCGGCCCAGTATCTTTGACGTGATGGACCGCGCCATCACCAGCATGTACGCCGTGGGCTCCACCACCAAAGGTGCCAACAGCAACGACGCCAACTTCAACCAGGAGCAGGCGATTTCGCTGGCCCAGATCGACACCAGCCTGGAAAAACTCAGCGCCAGCCGGGGCAAGGCAGGCGACCTGCTGACCCGTGCCGACCGCATTACCAGCACCCAGACCGACAACACCATCCAGGCCAAGACCGACAAATCCAACGCCGAAGACATCGACATGATTGCCGCCGCAGCCGACCAGAGCAACCAGCAAACCGCCTACCAGGCCGCATTGAAGTCCTACGCCTCGATCCAGAAGCTATCATTGTTTAACTTCATCAGTTAAACGCGGCATTTCCGCGTCCGACATGGCCACTTCCGTCCTGGGCAGCATCACCCTGGGCTACCGCCCGCTGTGGAATGCTGCGCGCAGCATGGCCGCGGTGCAGCTGTTCATCGAGGGCCGGGCCGATGCCAGCATCGATTCGGAGCGCCTGGTCGGCAGCTTGCTAGACCAGGGCAAACCCGGCGCAGCGCCGCTGCTGCTGTCGGTCAAATCTCCCGCCTTGCTGCGCGACCTGCTCGACCACGCCCCGGCCCGCACGGCAGCCCGGTATTGGATTGAAGTTCGCGGCGAATGGATGGGCAGCCATGCCATGCCGCAGCGGGTGCAGCGCGCCCACCAGCGCGGCCTGCGCCTGGTCTGGCGGGCCGAATCCGACCAGCCCCCCGGCCCCGATCTGGCCCCCTGCTTTTTTACCCAATTGCTGCGCCTGTCGCCCCAGGCGGCGCTGGCCGCCCTGCAGGCCGCTGCCCGCGCCCGCGCTGGCACGCCCACCGGGGTCAGTCCGGTGCTGCCCGGCATGCTGTACGAAGGCATCGCCAGCCGCCTGCTGATGGAACACTGCCTGGACCAGCAGCACGCCACCGCCCTGCTGGGGTGGCCCGATGAAGACATCCTGCACGCCCTGCAACGCCAGGCCACCGCCCCCGACCAGCGTGCCATGGTGCAACTGGTGCAGGCCGTAGACGACGACCTGCCGGTGGAAAAAATTGAAGCCCTGCTGGGCATGGAACCCATCCTGACCTTCCGGTTTTTGGCCTACGCCAATTCAGCCGCTGTGGGCCTGCGCAACGATGTCGAATCGCTGCGCCACGGCCTCATGTTGCTGGGCACCAGCCATCTCAAACGCTGGCTGGTCGACCAGCTACCCCAGGCCTCGCGCGACCCGAATCTGCGCCCAGTGAAAGCCGCCATGGTGCTGCGCGCCCGGCTGATGGAGAACCTGATGGACTCCGGGGCCGAACACCAACTGGCCCGGGAGATCTACCTCTGCGGCCTGTTCTCGCAAATCGACGTGCTGATGGGCGAACCCCTGGGCAGTGCCCTGCACCGCGTGCCCCTGAGCAGCCGCATCTACAACGCCACCGTGCGCAACACCGGCCCCTACGCCCCCCTGCTGCACATCGCCAGCGCCCTGGAATCCGATAACGGTGCCGCCATCCGCACCCTGAGCCACGAGCATGGAATGGACCTGGAAGACATCAACCGGGCGCTGCTGCGCAGCCTGGTTTAGTTACATGGAAAATCGGCACTTTACGCTGATGGGATGGGCGTAAGCAGCTACATAAAATAGAGCAAATTCGTTTTTCTGCAAATGCAAAAAAACGGGGTCCGCATTCGGACGGAGGCTGTGAGCGCATCCGCTCAGGCGGCACTGCCCGGTGTCTCCCGGCGCGACAGCAGATCCTTGGTGAGCTCGGTGCGCAGTGCGCTGGCGCAGGCGCGCACCGATTCATAGTCGCCGGGGGCCAGCGCCGGATCAGACCCGCGTGCCGACACCACCTCGGCAATCTGGGTCTGGAGCGCCTTGTACGCGTGCATGGCATCCTCCGTCAGCAGCATGCCGCCGGGCACGGCACCCTGGGCCCCAAAGTACCAGCCGCGCAGCCCTGCCGAGAGTTCGGTCAGCGATGGGTAACCCACCGATGGGTCCTTGGGCCACTTGGGCAACACCTTGGTCTGCTGCCACAGCGCACTGTAGGATTGGATGCGCATGCTGCGCAGTTCGGTGTCCACCGCACCAAAGAACGCCAGCGACTTCTTGAAGTCTTCCAGCTGCTTGGCCAGCTCGGCCTTGTGCGACTCCTCCATCTGGCGCAGCGCCGAGTCGTGCTGCCGCTGCAGCACCCCCACGGCCTCTTTGCCCAGGTAGGCCATCACCGCAGCGGCCGAAGCGGCCACGCTGCTGACCACGGACAACAGATCGACAAGCGTCATACAGCCTCCTGTGCAGGCATCCACGGCAAAAACCGGTGTTTGTGCTGATCTGGATTGCCTGGTTAGCTCCCTTAAAGATAGCGCTTAACCTGGCAAGTTTCAAGGCACCCCTAAAAACAGATACACGCGGGAGCTGCCACCACCGGCCATGCCCACGCCCAGGTACACCGGGCCCAACGGGGTTTCCCCGCCCAGGTAGACGGCTGCAGAATCCAGCATCCCGCGGCGCTGGGTTTCGGAATAGCGGGTGCCAAAGCGTGCCGCCTCCAGCGCCAGCCCCACGCGCATGTCGCCGCGCAGGCCCAGCGGCAGGCTGCCGACAATCCGCTCCACCCCCACCCGGCCGTAGCGCATGTTGTCGCCTACCAACTGGCCCGGCGCGTAACCCGACAGCTTCAAAAAGCCGCCCAGCGTAGCCGCATCGAAAATCGGCAATGTGCCCTTAGGCGAACCGATGTAGGCCGCCTGCCCGGTCAGCACATAGCGGCCCAGCGGATACACCACCTGGGCCGAGGCATCCAGCTTGCTGTAGTTTTGCCCCGCGGCAGAGAAATACCGCCCGCGCAGCGCCCAGCCTCCGGTCGGCACGTACAGGCGGTTGAGCTGGTCCAGGTCGATGCTGGCAAACCAGCCGTTCACCTGCTGCGACTGGTTGGGCAACAGCGCCACGCCGGTGGCCAGGGTGGCCCGTCCCTGGGTACTGGACGCACCCAGCCGGGCCTGCCCCAGCCAACCCAGATTGGCCCCGGTGGCCAGCTCCATCCGCACCGCGCGCACGTCGTACTCGGACATCTTGCGGTTGTCCTGGTAGACCGGCGCGGCTTGCGAGGTGTAACGCACGCTGGGCTCCACAAACCAGTGCTGCGAGGGCTCCAGCGGCTGGTACAGCTCGGCCCCCAGGGCCATCTCGCTGCCGATCTGGCCGCTGACCAGCAGCTCGCCCCCCAGGCGGTTCAGCGCGGTGCGCTGGTAGGCCCCACGGATGCTGTAGGTGGCGCTGTGCTTGAAGTCGTTTTCCAGGTTCACGGCAAAGCGCAGGTAGTCGGGGCCCCAGGGTTTTTCCAGCGGGGTGACGCGCAGGATGTTGCGCTCGCGCTGGCGCACCAGGGTGTAGTCCACGCTCTGGTAATGGCCATCCCCAAAGGTGCGTTGCAGGTCGCGGTACAGGGCCGGGCTGTCCAGCGTCTGGCCGGGGATCTGGGTGATGTGCTGTGTGACGACGGTGGCACTGCTGCGTTTCAAACCCACCACCTCCACCGCGTCAACCACCGGGGCCGGGCGCTGCGCTCCAGCCAGTTGCTGCGCCCAGGCGGCATACACCGTCGGGTCGGCGGCCAGCGCCCGCAGCTGCGGGGCCATGGCCAGCGCGGCCTGGCGACCGCGCTCGGCGGCAAGGGCATTCTTGTCAAAGTCGCCCGAGGTGATGCCCTCCAGCGCGGGGCGGATGTAGATGTCGGTGGAGCGGATGCGGGCCATCGACTGGCTGACGTTTTGCTCGGTCAGGATGTTGATCATCTGTGCAGACACGCTCAGCAAGGAGCCCACCTGGTCCGGGGCCAGCAACGGCGAACCGACGTTGACGGCAATCACCACATCCGGCTGGCACAGCGCCCGCACCTCGCCCACCGGCAGGTTGTCCACCAGCCCGCCGTCCACCAGCTTGTGGCCGTCGTAGTCCACCGGGGCCATCAGGCCGGGCACCGACATGCTGGCCCGCATGGCCAGCGTCAGGCTGCCCTCGCGCAGCACCACGCGGGCCCCGGTGCCGATGTCGGTGGCGATGATGGCCAACGGCAATGCCATGGTCTGGATCTCGCGTTCGGCCAGGTCGGCCCGCACCAGCTGGTTGAAAAACAGCTTGATCTTCTGCCCGGTCAGCACGCCCGGCGGGGCCACCACGCCGTCGGGCCCGATGCCCAGCTCGGAACCCGGCAGGTAGCGCTGCGCCAGCCGTTTGGTGCGGTAGCCGGTTTCGCTGAAGGCCGAGGCATCCTGGAACAAATCCGCCCAGTCGGCGCTGGCCAGCGCCTGGCGCATCGCGTCCGGGGCCAGCCCCGCCGCAAACGCCCCCGCCACCAGCGCCCCCATGCTGGTGCCCGCCACACAGTCCACCGGCACATGCAAGTCGTGGAGCACCTCCAGCACCCCCACATGGGCCGCGCCGCGCGCCCCGCCGCCTCCCAACACCAGGCCGATGCGCAGGCGGGGCGTGGTGGGCTCGGTCTGGGCCTGGGCGCTACCCAAGGCGGCCACGGCCAGACAGGCACCGAGTGCGGGAAGGAGGCAACGGGCGAGAATCTTCATCGCCCTATTTTGACCTTGACTACCCGGTCAACGGCCGTCCCGCACCCGCGCAAACACCTTCCAGAACGCCGCATCCTGCGTATTCGCAAAATTGATGCGCATCAGGCTGCTGGGTTGGCGGTTGGCGTGGAACTCAACGACGAAGTCCGTAGCGTGGCGGAACTTGAGATACTGACGTTTGAGCCAACTGGGTCGCAGAAAGAACCCCTCTGGCCGCTACGCCAGTTCATTACTTTGTTGGTTGCTGTTGTAAAGCTTGAATTCGGCGGGCCTCAGCCTTGTCTCGTTCTTGCAACCAACATTTATTCGTCGCGACCTCAAGTGCCGAGCACGACTTGTACTCAACGGGCAAAGGTAATTTCACGACCTCAATTATTCCGAGCAAATACGTTCCGTATGCAACTGCGAGGAAGCAAATACACCAGAATAATACCGGACCAGACGCGCCTTTTAATTTCATTTGTCCAAACTCGAAGTCTACCTCACCAGAAACTGCCCGAAAGGCCATGACCACAGTAAAAGCAAGAATGGCCGAAAAAGCTATTCCGACAAATGGAATAAAACTAGGATGGACTGGGGAGTCACTCCAAAAGCGCATACCGTATGCGAGCGCAATACCAAGTAGACACCAAATGAACATACCGTACAGAACCTGTCTTATCGACTTAGGGACAAATAATTCCTGGACATGAAGTGAACCCGAAAGAGGTAATCCAAGTTCTGGTTGTTCTGAATTTATTTTGGTCATTAATCGCTCCTAAGAAGCTAATTTATATTATAAAAATAATACCAGATTCATTAATTTAAAAATTCAATTATTTTTCTATCGAAATAATTTTTGACCCACTGTTATACGTTACGCGACCCCTCGAAAAGGAATTCACCGCTTCACTGTATGTCTTCAATAATTTAAAGAACTCTTTGTTTGGCTGAGTCGCCTGCATCAGTCCGATCGCAGCAACAATCAATCCAAATATCGCCGATACAGCAACACTCACCACAGGGCTTGCCGAGCCATCAATCATATATCCGAGCGTCGCACAGACAAACGCTATCCTATGGATAGGATGATTTGGCTCTGCATGGCGTATTTTGTAAAAAAAAATTTCTCTAAAATTTATCAAAAATTAATTACTACGTAGTTTTCTAAAAATATTTCAAAAAATCGACCACATTACCGCCAAATAACTTTAGTGCGTTTCAACCATTCAATACGCTCCGCGATGCCGACTTGTCCACCATTAATGGTTTGAGTGACTTTATGGATGGCATCTTGATCTGCGATTTTATTGCAACCCTTTGAAAACCACTCCGCTGCCGCTACTTTGAGACACCATTTTGCGCTGATAACCTCGTCCGGCTCGTTCTTGAATTCCGGTGCATCCGCAAAGTTTTTTCTCAAAATGGTTGTGGCCTCAAGGTAGCTATCCTTACCAGTCAGTTGCAAAAGACCGCGTCCGCGAAACTTGAAACCATCGCCCGGCGCGACATTGCCCATGCGCCCGCCATAAACTTCATTTGCCAGTTTCTCTGGGTTATGCGCGAAAACAGCAGGATCGAGTTGCCCAATTGGCTGAAAGCGCTTAGGCCAAACTTTAGGCAAACGTTCTGCGCTGTAGTTGAGGTTTTCGAACTGAATCGTAAATGCTCCGGACTCATGCAGCATCTGCGCCATGAAGTGTGCAATGCGTAAAGGTGAATCGGATATTGTGAAGGCATCAAGAACTGCTTGACCAGACGCAAACGCATCCCGATAGCTAGAACGAGCACTCGGAGCAAGTTGCGCGATTTGATCGAGATTGACATGCACGGACATATTCGCACCTTTATTTGTGAGATTAAAAGTATCGACAAACTCAGCAACACATTAAACCGCGTTTCACATCATGCGAATTTCTGGATAGACAAACATTTTTATTTTCGGGAAATTTTTCCGATCTTGCCAGCGACGCTCTTGGTATTTTTGAACGCATTAAACACATCATCAAGCTTGTCTTTTGGATCCACCGTTTCCGACGGACGTGCATTCTTTGATTTCTTAAATCGCATAGCGGTGCGAATCATTAGCGCTGTGGCGGGTACAGAAATTAAAAAATTAAAAACAACGCGAATAATATCTTCAGCACCTTTAATGTATCCGTACGGACTTGCGCTCGCATCCAAAATCAATCCACCCCAGAATAGTATTTGTCCCAAAACGATAGAGCGCAGCCAAAAATTCAACGAATATTCCCGCTTGATTCCGAGGGAAAATGCAAAAACTATCGGAGAACAAATGACTCCAACAATGAAAGTATTCAGCCAGCCCGCGAGTACGCCGACGATAAGATTACTCAACATGGCCCTCTCCTATCAAAATAGGGACCTTGATGCCTACCGAGTTAGGCCATCAGAGATATTCTCAACCTACCGTTACGGCTTGGGCATCCCCCATTTAGGGGATAGCTGCCAAAAAGGACGCAACCACTGCCAACCAACCCCTCACCCCCGCACCCGCGCAAACACCTTCCAGAACGCCGCGTCCTGCGTATTCGCAAAGTTGATGCGCATCAGGCTGCTGGGTTGGCGATTAGCGTGGAACAGGGCACCGGGGGCCAGCATGTAGCCTTCGTCGAGCATGCGCTGGGCCAAGGCATCGGTGTCTACGCCGGTGTCGACCCAACCAAACAAACCTGCGGGCTCGGACGCAAAAGTGCAGCCTGCGGCCAGGGCCAGCTTGGTGCTGCGGGTGCGGGCCTGGTCGAGGCGGGCGCGCACGCCTTCGGAGTGGCGGCGCAGCTGGCCCTGGTCGATGCACCAGGCCAGGGCTTTTTCCAGCAGGGACGGGGTGGTCAGCGTGGCCAGCAGCTTGGTGTTGGTGAGGCGGTCCACCAGGGCCGTGGGGGCGGCCAGAAAGCCCACGCGCCAGCCAGGGGCCAGGATTTTCGAGAAACCGCTGGCGTACAGGGTGCGCTGCAGGCCGTCCAGCACGCACAGCCGGGTGGCGTGTTCGGGGGCCAGGTGGCTGTAGGTGTCGTCTTCCACGATGTAGAAATCATGGGCGTTGGCCAGGGTCAGCACGCGGTGCGCGCTGCCGGGGGTGAGGCAGAAGCCGGTGGGGTTGTGCAGCACGCTCACGCTCACAAACAGCTTTGGGCTGTGCGCTTCGCAGTAGCGGGCCATCACCTCCAGGTCCGGCCCGTCGGAATTGCGCGGCACGGGTAGGATGCGCATGCCCATGGCTTCCAGCCGGGCGAATTCCACCGCCCAGCCGGGTTCTTCCACCATCACGCAGTCGCCCGGGCGCAGCAGGGTGCGGCTGGCGATGTCCAGCGCGTGGGTGGCACCCACGGTGGTGATGATTTGCTCGGGCCCAGCCGGTACGTGCAGGCCAAGCAGCTTTTTCGACAGGCTTTGGCGCAGGCCCAGGTCGCCGGCCGGGTCGCCGTAGCGGCGCGAAAAGTCGGCGGTGCCGGCCGCCACCCGGCGCACGGCGGCAGGCATGAAGCTGTTGGCCAGCCAGTCGGGTGGCAGCACGCCCATGCCGGGCTGGGGGGTGTCGCTGTCGCCCTGGAACATGCCGCGCATCAGGGCGGTGGCATCGATGGGACGGCGGGGCGGATTTGCTATATTTTGTGTAGCTTCTCGCGCATACAGATCGGGCGCAGAGGCCATTTCTCGCACATAAAACCCCCGGTTCTTGCGGGCCTCGACCAAGCCCAGCGCCAGCAGCCGGTCGTAGGCCGCCACCACGGTGGAGGCACTCACCTGGTGCTGCTGGGCGCACTGGCGCACCGAGGGCAGGCGAGCGCCCGTGGCCAGCAAGCGGCTGCGGATGCGCTCGGCGAAATGGCTGGCGAGCTGCTCGGTGAGCGACTGGTCGGCGGTCTTCATCAACATGGCGGTGGCTCCTGTGTGCTGGCCTTACAGGCAATACAGTCTGAAAACTGAATGGCTAAAGTGTACTGCTAGTGTGCTGGTATTGCGACTACATTGAATGCACTATGACCACCCACACCGCCACCCTTTCTGTACCGATGCACAACGCTGAGCGCCGGGGCCTGTGGCTGGGCCTGCTGGGCGTGGTGATTTTTGCGCTGACCCTGCCGATGACGCGGCTGGCGGTGGGCACGCCCGCCGACCCGCAGATGTCCGGGGTGTTTGTGGCCATGGGCCGTGCCGCCCTGGCGGGCGGTTTGTCGGCCCTGTTCCTGTGGCTCACCCGCGCGCCCTGGCCGCAGCGGCAGGACTGGGTGCAGTTGCTGTGCACCACCTCGGGCGTGGTGTTTGGCTTTCCGCTGCTCACGTCGATTGCCATGCGCCATGTGGAAGCCGTGCACGCCAGCGTGATCATTGGCGTGCTGCCGCTGGCCACGGCGGTGGTGGCAGCGCTGATGGTCCGCCAGCGCCCGTCTGTGGGTTTCTGGCTGTGTGCCCTGCTGGGCAGCGGGATGGTGGTGGCGTTTGCCATGCTGCATTCGGGACAAGCCGGTTTGCACCTCCAGCCCGCCGACAGCCTGCTGCTGCTGGCCATGCTGCTGGGTGCCGTGGGCTACGGTTTTGGCGGGCGCCTGGCGCAGCGCATGCCCGGCGAGCAGGTGATTTGCTGGGTGCTGGTGCTGGCACTGCCCATCACCCTGCCCGTGGCACTGTGGACGCAGCCCGAGCAGGCAGTGTCGGCCCACGCCTGGGCCGGCTTTGCCTACTTGGCGGTGTTTTCGCAATGGCTGGGCTTTTTTGCCTGGTACCGGGGGCTGGCGCTGGGCGGCACGGTGCGCGTCAGCCAGGTGCAGCTGGTGCAGCCGTTTTTGAGCATGTTGTTTGCCGTGCCCCTGCTGGGCGAGACGCTGGACGCGGTGACGCTGGGCTTTGGCCTGGCCGTGATTGCCACCGTGTTTGCCAGCAAGCGCATGCCCGTTCGTTGATGGTCAGGAACCTGTATGGATACCCCACTTTTCGCCGCGCTGACGCTGTTTGCCCTGGTCAGCTCCATCACCCCCGGCCCGAACAACCTGATGCTGCTGGCCTCGGGTGTGAACCACGGCTTTCGCGCCACTGTGCCGCACATGGTGGGGATTTCGGTCGGCTTCTTTGTTTTGCTGCTGGCGGTAGGCCTGGGGCTGGGTCTGCTGTTTGCGCAGGTGCCGCAGCTCTACCTGGTGTTGAAATGGCTGGGAGCGGCCTATTTGCTGTACCTGGCCTGGGGCGTGGCCACCGCCGGGGCCCCCGAAGATGCCACCGCCAGCCGACCCATCGGCTTCTGGGGCGCAGCGGGTTTCCAGTGGGTCAACCCCAAGGCCTGGGTCATGGCCGTGGGTGCCTTCAGCAGCTATGTACCTGCCCACAGCGGTAGTGCCCTGGTACTGGGCGCGGCGACCTTGTTCGCCGCGGTGAACCTGCCCGCCATCGGCCTGTGGGCGCTGTGTGGCAGCCGCCTGCGCCACTGGCTGCGCATCCCGCGCTACCGCCGTATTTTTAATGGCGTGATGGCGGTTTTACTGGTCGCCTCGCTCGCGCCCATGCTGACCTAAACGACAATCTACTTATCTATCCTTTTTGCACAAAGACCACTATGAGCAACCCCTGGACCCTCGCCGCCCGCACCGAAAAAATGAACTCGTCGGCCATCCGCGAGATCCTCAAGGTCACCGAGCGCCCCGGCATCATCAGCTTTGCAGGTGGCCTGCCCTCGCCCAAGACTTTTCCGGTGGCCGAATTTGCGGCGGCCTGCGAAAAGGTGCTGCGCGAAGACGGCAAGGGCGCGCTGCAGTACGCCGCCAGCGAAGGCTACGGCCCGCTGCGCGAGATCGTGGCGGCCCAGTTGCCCTGGAACGTGGAACCCGCCCAGGTGCTGATCACCACCGGCTCGCAGCAGGCGCTGGACCTGATCGGCAAAGTGCTGATCGACAAGGACAGCAAAGTGCTGGTGGAAACGCCCACCTACCTGGGCGCGCTGCAGGCCTTTGCGCCCATGGAGCCCCAAGTGGTCAGCGTGGCCTGCGACGAAGAAGGCGTGGACCTGGACGACCTGACCGCCAAAGCCCCCGGCGGTCGCTTCCTGTACGTGCTGCCCAACTTCCAGAACCCCACCGGCCGCACCATGCCCGAAGCCCGCCGCGCCGCGCTGATCGAGCGTGCCGAGCGCCTGGGCCTGCCGCTGGTGGAAGACAACCCCTACGGCGACCTGTGGTTTGACGCGCCCCCGCCCGCCCCGCTGACGGGCCGCAACCCCGAAGGCTGCATCTACATGGGCTCGTTCTCCAAGGTGCTGGCCCCCGGCCTGCGCCTGGGCTACGTGATCGCCCCCAAGGCCATGATGCCCAAGCTGCTGCAGGCCAAGCAGGCCGCCGACCTGCACAGCCCCAGCTTCAACCAGCGCATGGTGGTGGCCGTGATGCAAGACAACTTCCTGGCCCGCCACGTGCCCACCATCCGCACGCTGTACAAGGCCCAGCGCGATGCCATGCTGGCCGCGCTGACCCGCGAAATGCCGGCTGGCACACACTGGAACGTGCCTGACGGCGGCATGTTCCTGTGGGCCCGCCTGCCCGAAGGCGTGCACGCCGTGGACCTGCTGCCCAAGGCGGTGGACAAGGGCGTGGCCTTCGTGCCCGGCACGGCTTTTTATGCCGACAACGCCGACCCGCACACCATCCGCCTGTCGTTCGTCACCGCCAGCGTGGAGCAGATCAACATCGGCATCAAGGCCCTGGCTGACGCGATCAAGACGCTGTAATGCAGACCACCCGCCCCTTCCAGCAAGTCGACGTTTTCACCCCCACCCCTTACCAGGGCAACCCGCTGGCGGTGGTGCTGGACGGCACGGCCTTGAGCGACGCGCAGATGCAGCGCTTTGCCAACTGGACGCACCTGTCGGAAACCACTTTTCTGCTGCCACCCACCGACGCGGGCCGGGCGGCGGGGGCGGATTACCGGGTGCGCATCTTCGACCCGAAAAGCGAGCTGCGCTTTGCCGGCCACCCCACGCTGGGCAGTTGCCACGCCTGGTTGCAGGCGGGCGGGCAGCCACGTGCGGCCAAGATGGTGGTGCAGGAATGCGCGGTGGGGCTGGTGCCGATACGTAGAGAAAATGATCGCCTGCTGTTCGCTGCCCCTCCGCTCAAACGCAGCGCCCCCAGCGCCATGGTGCTGGCCCAGGTGGCCGCCGCGCTGGGCCTGAAGCCGCGCGACGTGGTGGCCGCGCAGATGCTGGACAACGGCCTGCCCTGGCTGGGTATCCTGCTCGACAGCCCGCAGACCGTGCTGCAACTGGCACCCGACCACTTGGCGCTGAAAAACACCGGCCTGGTGGTCGGCGTGGCCGGGCTGTACCCGCAAGACGATGCCCCCCAGCTCATCGCCCGCTCCAGCCGCGAAGCCCGCGCCTTTGGCCGCAGCGCGCCGGTGGATGATGCGCCTGAGCCCCAGATGGAAGTGCGCGCCTTTGCTGCCGCCGTGGACGTGCTGGAAGACCCCGTGACCGGCAGCCTGAACGCCAGCCTGGCCCAGTGGCTGATAGCAGACGGCTATGCGCCCGAGCAGTACCTGGTGAGCCAGGGCACCTGCCTGGACCGTGCGGGCCGGGTGCATATCGAACGCGATGCCCAGGGCCAGGTGTGGGTGGGTGGCGCGTCGGTTACCTGCATCAGCGGCAGCGTGTTGCTTTAAGCGCATGCCTTAGGACATTTGCTTTCAAAATATTGTCATCCCCCCGCCCCACTCGGCGTTATGGTCCCACCCGGCGCATTCGTCGGATGTCATTGGGTTACTGGAAGGAAACCGCCATGTGGAAACGTGTCTCGTTGGTCTGGTCTGCCGTCAAGGGCGATGCCCGCTTGCTGTGGTTCGCCCTGCAGCACCCGCAGTCGCCGCCGTGGCTGAAGTGGGGCTCGGCAGGCATCGTGCTGTACCTGCTGTCGCCGATTGACCTGATCCCCGACTTCATCCCGGTGGCCGGGCTGCTGGACGACCTGGTACTGGTTCCGCTGGCCATGGCCTGGCTGCTGAAAAAGCTGCCCGCCCACATTTGGGACGACATCACCCGCCGCGCCCGTGGCGGCGACATGGCGGCGACCGACGTGGTGGGCAAGCCGCGTTGATACTGGCTTTTTAGGCCGCCCGTGCTTGCTGTATGGGCACAAGCAGCTACTTATTCCATAGCACTCAGGCCGCCGCATCCCACGGCGGCTCGGGCGGAAAGCGCTCGGCCAGAAAGTCCAGCATGGCCCGCAGCGCCGCCGACATGTTCTTGCGCGAGGTGTAGACGGCGTAAATGCCCAGCTCGCGCTGCTGCACCGCAGGCAACAGCGCCACCAGTTGCCCCGTTTGCAGCAGTGGCGCGGCCATGAAGGTCGGCAGCAAAACCACGCCCACCCCGGCCACGGCGGCCTGTAGCAGCGAGGTGGACTCGTTGGCACTCAGGTTGCCGCCCACCGCCACCGACGACGGCTGGCCGTCGAGCTCAAAATTCCACAGCGTCTTGCCGTAGTACGAGTGCGTGAGGCAGTTGTGCGCACCCAGGTCTTCCATGCGGCGGATGGGCGGGTGCGCGCGCAGGTAGTCGGGCGAGGCGCACACCATGGAGCGGCACACCGTGAGCCGCCGGGCAATCAGGTTGGGGTCGAGCTCCTGGCTGATGCGCACCGCCAGGTCGATGCGCTCCTCCACCAGGTTCACCGCCCGGTCCAGCAGCACCAGATCGACCGACACGGCCGGGTAGCGCTTCACAAAATCGGCCACCGCCCACGCCAGGTGCGTCTGGCCGAACGAGGTGCTGACCGTGATGCGCAGCAGCCCCTGCGGCGTGGTCTCGGGCACCGCCACCGCCTGCTGCATGTCGGTGGTGAGCGCCAACACCGCGCGGCAGCGCTGCAGGGTTTCGCTGCCCGCCGGGGTGACGCTGAGCTTGCGGGTGGTGCGGTGCAGCAGGCGCGCGCCGGTCCAGCCCTCCAGCTCGGCAATGAACCGCGACACCACCGGGCGCGACAGACCCAGCACATCGGCCGCCGCCGTCTGGCTGCCCGCGTCCACCACGGCCACAAAGACCTGCATCGCCTTCAAGGTATCCATACGATTTGACCAGTTTTAGAAACAAACTAGGGCGAATTCTAGGGTTTTTCCATTCAATATACACAACTAAAATTCCGCCATCGCAACACACACCTGTTTGGAAAAACACATGACCACACGCTCTACTGCCACCCGCTGGGCCCTCACCGCCCTTGCCGCAGCCACCCTGGCCGCCCCCGCCCTGGCCGCAGGCCCGCTCAAGCTGGATGTCTACAACCCCGGCCATGAGGCCGTCTTCCCCGTCTCGTCGGTGTTGGTCACCGGCGAAAAAGACGCGGTTCTGATCGACGCACAGTTCGGCGCTTCGCAGGCCGCCCAGGTGGTGGAGAAAATCCGCGCCAGCGGCAAGAACCTCACCACCATCTACATCAGCCATGGCGACCCGGACTTCTACTTCGGCCTGGAAACCATTAGCAAAGCCTTCCCCGCCGCCAAGATCGTCGCGACATCGCACACCGTGCAGCACATCAAGGAAAGCGCCGCAGGCAAGCTGGCCTACTGGGGCCCCATCCTCAAGACCGACGCGCCCAGCGCCACCCTGCTGCCCGAGGTGCTGGCCGGCCACACGCTGACACTGGAAGGCCAAAAACTGGAGATCAAGGGCGATGCGCAACCGGACCGCAGCTTTGTGTGGATTCCGTCGCTGAAGGCGGTGGTGGGTGGCATTCCGCTGGCCAACAACCTGCACGTGTGGATGGCCGACACCCAGACCCCCGCCTCCCACACCGGCTGGCTGGCCACGCTGACCCAGATCCAGAAGCTCAAGCCCCAGGTCGTGGTGCCCGGCCACTACCTGGAAGGCCCGTCGAAACCGCTGAACGCCGCCCGGTACACCGCCGACTACATCAAGGCCTTCGACAAGCACACCGCCACCGCCAAGAACTCGGCCGAACTGATCGAAGCCATGAAAAAGGAATTCCCCACCGCGGGCGAAGTCAGCTCGCTGGAGCTCAGCGCCAAGGTGGCCAAGGGTGAAATGAAGTGGTGATGCTACGCGGTTGAATCCAGCCGTTTACTACAAAATAAATAGCTGCTTGCGCTTATTCCATAAGCACAGGCGGCTATTTTTATACCTAAATATCCACCGTCAAACGCACGGTGCCCGTAGGCTCCAGCACCCCGCCCGCGCCAAAGCTGCGTTCGATGATGTGCACCTGGTTGCGTCCATGGTGGACCAGCGTGCTGGCCCGGGTGCCGTAGTGCGGCGTGCAGATGAAGGCGGCAGACAAGGTGCGTTCCAGCTCCAGGCCGACCCCGGTGGCGGGCAGCTCGGTGTCAAGGGCCCTACGGGTGTCGGCCAGCAGCGGCCACAGCGCGGCCTCCAGCGCCGGGGCGATGGTGGGTGACTGCGCGGCGTGGTGTGTTTCCAGCGCGCGGGCCAGGCCGATGCGCAGCCGCACCAGCTTGGGCCAGGGGGTGTTGAAGTCGGCATTCGACACCGCCCACACGCCGGGTGCGGGCTGGAAATGCCGTTTTTGGCGGCTCTCGAACGCCACCAGCTGCTGGCCGTCGAACAGCAGCAGGTTGAAGCCGTTGTAGGCATCCGAGCTTGCGGCCAACTGCTGCGCAAAGTCTGCGGCACCCAGGCCACTGTGCAAAAACGCGGTGACGATGCCGCCACGCGAGGGCGCATCTGCCCGCATGGCCGCCGGGTCGCGCACATTGGTCAGCGCCGCCAGCCGACCGCTGGGGCGGTGCACCCCCATCCAGGTGCCGCCCTCTTGCAAATCCTGGCCTGCGACCGTGTGGCCGTCGGCCCAGGCATGCAGCGCGGTGGTGGGCCGGGCATAAAACTCATCGCGGTTGGCGGCAATGGTCAACGGCGCGGGGGCATCGGGTTGCCATTGGAAGGCGAGAAGACACATGGGAGGGCTGTGCGCTTCAGGTCAGCGAAAACCGATCTCCCGGCAGGGCATCCTTGGGGTTGGGTCCAAAGCGGTTGCTGCCGGGCTGGCTATCGCGCACGCAAAACACCAGCAGTACGATGGCGCCGACGACCGGAATGAACGCGATCAGCAGCCACCAGCCGCTGCGGTCGATGTCATGCAGTCGCCGAACCGACACCCCCAGCGACGGCAGCAGCATGCCGATGCTGAAAATGCCCCCCAGCATGCCCATGCCCGCATGCCGGTTGTACGAGCCCGCCAGCCCATCGGCGATGCCCAGCACCACCGAAATCAGCACGTAGAACAGAAAGAAATACCAGTACTCGCTGCGTTGCGCACGTCCCGAAAAGACAGCGTATTTCTTCAGGGCTTCGACAAACCAATCCATCGTTTTCTCCCGCTACCACGTGGCGACATGCCGGTTGAAATTATGGCGGGTTGGAGCGTCATTTTGTGTGACGTATGACCATAGCCCCTTGCTTTTTCGCTATCAAAAAAATAACTGCCCACGCTTATGGGATAAGCGCGGGCGGGCTATCGCGCTTGCAACCTACAAAGCTCAGCGCAAAATCAGCACTGGCGTGTGCGAGTGCGTCAGCACGTGCTGGGTTTCGCTGCCCAGCAGCAGGCGCTTGATGGCTTTACGGCCATGCGAGGCCATCACAATCAGGTCGGCGTGGTACTTGGTGGCGGCGTTGATGATGCCTTCGGCCACCTGGTCCGACTGCACCACCACGGTCTGGACGTTCACGCCCTTGGCCTGCGCCTCGCCCTTGTAGGCATCGACCACGCGCTGACCGTCGTCTATCCATTGCTGCTCGATGCGGGCCGAGTCGTCCATGCTGACCGGAATGGAGCCCTCGTAGTAAGTGCGGGCATAGTGGGGCACCACCTTGACGATGAACAAGGCCGCCCCTGTGAGAGCGGCCAGGTCGATACCACTGACCACGGCTTTGTGGGACAGTTCGTCCCCGTTGGTGGCCACAAGAATGCTGGTGTACATACTGATCTCCAGGAGTTGATGCCCCCAGATTAGTCCTGTTTATTGGCTTTGGCGTTGATCTTTGTCAAACGGGGCGCTGTCCTACACCGATAGGCTTGGCGCATGTCTGCCAACCTCTCGTTTCCCCTTCCGTCCGCCCCGGTGTGGCTGGACGATCCCACGGAATGGGCCACCTTCACCCAGCCCTCGCCCCAATGGCCCGACTGCCAGGAGTCGCACCTGCTGATCGACGGCATGCACTGCGCGGCCTGTGCGCTGTCGGTCGAGCAAGCCTTGCGTGCCGTGCCCGGTGTGCAGCTGGCCGAGGTGGGGGCGGCTTCGCGCCGTGCGCGGGTGGTCTGGTCGGCGGCGCACACCCAGCCCTCGGCTTGGCTGGCGGCGGTGGAACGCGCCGGTTACCACGCCATACCCGCGCTGGATGGCCCCGAGCGGACGCGCCGCAAACTGGAGCAGCGCCGGGCCCTGTGGCGCTGGCTGGTGGCGGGCTTTTGCATGCTGCAGGTGATGATGTACGCCATGCCCGCCTACGTGGCCGGGCCGGGCGAAATGACGGACGACATGGCGCAGCTGATGCGCTGGGCCTCGTGGGTGCTCACACTGCCAGTGCTGGTGTTTTCCTGCGGGCCGTTTTTTGCCAATGCCTGGCGCGATGTACGCCAACACCGCGTCAGCATGGACCTGCCCGCCGCGCTGGGGATGGCGGTGACCTTTGCCGTGAGCAGCGCGGCCACCTTCGACCCGCAGGGCGTGCTGGGGCACGAGGTGTACTTCGACTCGCTGACCATGTTTGTGTTCTTTCTGCTCACCGGCCGCTGGCTGGAGCTGCGCCTGCGCGACCGCACTGCCGGGGCGCTGGAAGCTCTGATCAGCCGCCTGCCCGACAGCGTGGAGCGCTGGGACGGCAAGGCTTTCGTGCGCGTGGCCGTGCGGCGCTTGCAGGTCGGCGACCACCTGCGCGTACTGCCGGGCGAGGCGTTCCCCGCCGACGGCACCCTGCTGCAAGGCCGCACCCAGGTGGACGAGGCGCTGCTGACCGGCGAATCCACCCCGCTGGGCCGCGCGGTGGGCGAACCGGTGCTGGCCGGCAGCTACAACCTCAGCGCCCCGGTGGAACTGCACGTGGACCGCCTGGGCGAAAGCACCCGCTTCGCCCAGATCGTGGCGCTGATGGCCCAGGCCGCCAGCCAGAAGCCCCGGCTGGCGCAGCTGGCGGACCGGGTGGCGCGGCCCTTTTTGGTGGGCGTTCTGCTGGCGGCGGCACTGGCGGGCGTGCTGTGGTGGCCATCCGGCCCCGGCCACGCGCTGATGGTGGTGGTGGCCGTGCTGGTGGTGACCTGCCCGTGTGCGCTGTCGCTGGCCACCCCGGCGGCGCTGCTGGCGGCGGCGGGGCGGCTGGCCCAATCGGGCGTGCTGGTACGCCGCCTGCAGGCACTGGAAAACCTGGCGCAGGTGGACACGGTGGTGTTCGACAAGACCGGCACCCTGACCCAGGGCGGCATGGCCGTGGTGGCCATCCGCACCCGGGGCAGCATGCCGCCCGCCGTGGCCTTGGGGCTGGCCGCCGGACTGGCCGGGCAGTCGCTGCACCCGGCATCGCGCGCGGTGGTAGCCGCCGCGCAGGCCCAGGGGGTGGTGCCGGAGCAACTGCGCCAGGTGGAAGAAGTGGCGGGGCAAGGCATGCGCGGCATGGACGCGTTGGGGCGGGTTACCTTCGGGTCCGCCGCGTGGTGCAGCGTACCCGCCGGCTTCGAGGTCAACGAGACGCTGCGGCAGGTTTATTTGGGCGACGGGCTGGGTTGGCTGGCCACTTTTGATTTGTCCGAGGACGTGCGGCCCGACGCGCTGCAGGCCATTCAGGCGCTGCAAGCCGCCGGGGTGCGGGTGGAGCTGCTGTCGGGCGACCTGGCTGCTGCCGCCCAGCGGGTGGCCGAGCAAGTCGGTATCACCGTGGCGCGCGGCGGCTGCACGCCGACCGCCAAGCTGCTGCACCTGCAGACGTTGCAGCGCCAGGGCCGCCACGTGGCGATGGTCGGCGATGGCCTGAACGACGGCCCGGTGCTGGCCGCCGCCCATGTGTCCTTCGCCTTCGGCCAGGCCGTTCCGCTGGCGCAGCGGCAGGCGGATCTGGTGGTCACGGGAGACACCCTGGGACGGGTGCCGCAGACATTGTTGATGGCCCGGCGCACACTGCGGGTGGTACGGCAAAATCTGGCCTGGGCCGCAGGCTACAACGCGGTGTGCGTACCACTGGCCTTGGCCGGTTGGCTGCCCGCCTGGCTGGCCGGACTGGGCATGGCCCTGAGTTCGCTGCTGGTGGTGTTGAATGCCGCCCGACTGTCCCGCAACTAGGATTTATATGAAAACAGCCTCCCGTGCTTATTCCCTCAGCGTGACGAGCTACAAAATATGTAGCATTTACCAGAAGGCCTGTTGATGGACATCCTGTACCTCCTCATCCCCCTGTCCGTTGTGCTGGTGCTGCTGATCCTGGGCGGGCTGTGGTGGGCCATTTTTCAAGGCCAGTTCGAGTCGGTCGAGCAAGAAGGCGAGCGCATTCTGCACAACGATTGACTTGCATCAAGGTGCGGTGCGGCCATCGCTTCGACACTGCCATGAACACAAAGAGGTGCCCATGGCTTATACGAATACACAGACCGACCCACCCGGGATCAACGAGGTCTATAGCGACACAGTCGTACGACAATTTTCCCTGATGGCCGTGGTCTGGGGGGTGGTGGGGATGCTGGTGGGGGTGATCATTGCCTCCCAACTGGCCTGGCCGGAGTTGAACTTCGGCATTTCCTGGCTCAGCTACGGTCGCCTGCGGCCCCTGCACACCAACGCGGTGATTTTTGCGTTCGGCGGCTGCGCGCTGATGGCCACCAGCTTCTTTGTGGTGCAACGCACCTGCCAGGTCCGGCTGTTCTGCCCGCCACTGGCGTCCTTCGTCTTCTGGGGCTGGCAGGCGGTGATCGTGGCCGCGGCCATCTCCCTGCCCATGGGCTACACCACCGGCAAGGAATACGCTGAACTCGAATGGCCCATCGACATCCTGATCACGCTGGTGTGGGTGTCCTATGCCATCGTGTTCTTCGGTACCGTGGGCCGCCGCCGTGTCAAGCACATCTACGTGGCGAACTGGTTCTTCGGGGCCTTCATCATCGCCGTGGCCTTGCTGCACGTGGTCAATAGCGCCGAAGTGCCTGCGGGCTGGATGAAGTCGTACTCGGCCTACGCCGGGGTGCAAGATGCCATGGTGCAGTGGTGGTATGGCCACAATGCGGTGGGCTTCTTCCTGACTGCTGGCTTCCTGGGCATGATGTACTACTTCATCCCCAAGCAGGCCGAGCGGCCGGTGTACTCGTACCGCCTGTCCATCGTGCACTTCTGGGCGCTGATCTTCACCTACATGTGGGCCGGTCCCCACCACCTGCACTACACCGCCCTGCCCGACTGGACGCAGTCCCTGGGCATGGTGTTCTCGCTGATTCTGCTGGCCCCCAGCTGGGGCGGCATGATCAACGGCGTGATGACGCTCTCGGGTGCCTGGCACAAACTGCGCGACGACCCGATCCTGCGTTTCCTGATCGTCTCGCTGTCCTTCTACGGCATGAGCACTTTTGAAGGCCCGATGATGGCCATCAAGACCGTCAACGCGCTGAGCCACTACACCGACTGGACCGTGGGCCACGTGCACTCCGGTGCCCTGGGCTGGGTGGGTCTGGTGTCCATGGGTTCGCTCTACCACCTGATTCCGCGCATGTTTGGCGGCAAGAAGATGCACAGCGTGCCCGCCATCGAACTGCACTTCTGGCTGGCCACCGTGGGCATCGTGCTCTACATCGCCGCCATGTGGATTGCCGGTGTGATGCAGGGCCTGATGTGGGGCGCGGTCAACACCGACGGCACCCTGACCTACACCTTTGTGGAAAGCGTCAAGGCCACCTACCCGTTCTACGTGGTGCGTGTGGTGGGCGGCCTGCTGTACCTCAGCGGCATGCTGGTGATGGCCTGGAACGTGTGGATGACGGCCACCCGTGGCCGCTCGGTGCTGGTGCCCGTGCCTTCTTCTTCACTGGCCCACGCTTGAAAGAACCCCATGGCTGACAACAACAAACCCATTCCATTCTTCTCGCACGAAAAGATCGAGACGAACAACTTTCTGATGATCGTGCTGATTCTGCTGGTGGTCGCCGTGGGCGGCCTGGTGGAAATCGTTCCGCTGTTCTTCCAGAAGTCCACCACCGAGCCTGTAACCGGCCTCAAGCCCTACACCCCGCTGCAGCTGATAGGCCGCGACATCTATCTGCGAGAAGGCTGCTACAACTGCCATTCGCAGATGATCCGCCCGTTCCGCGCCGAGACGCTGCGTTACGGCCACTACTCGGTGGCGGGCGAGTTCGTCTACGACCACCCGTTCCAGTGGGGCAGCAAACGCACCGGTCCCGACCTGCAGCGCGTGGGCGGCAAGTACAGCGATGAGTGGCACCGTATCCACCTGCACAACCCGCGTGACGTGGTGCCCGAGTCCAACATGCCCAACTACCCCTGGCTGGAAACCGCCCTGGTCGATCCCACCGTGGTCGCCCCCCGCATGAAGGCCCTGCGCACCGTGGGCGTGCCTTACACCGATGCCGAGATCGCCGGTGGTGCAGCCGCGGTGAAGGACAAGACAGAACAAGACGCGCTGATCGCCTACCTGCAGGTCATGGGCCGCGCCCTGACCGACCAGCTGGCGGCCAAGGCCGCCGAGACGGTTCCCCCCGCCCCCCCTGCACCGGCTCCCTGAACCTGAAAGCCACTTATGGACGTCACCACCTTACGCATTGCCGCCACGGTCTGCAGCTTCATCACCTTCATCGGGATCATCGTGTGGGCGTTTTCGCGCCGCAACAAAGCGCAGTTTGACGATGCGGCGCAGCTTCCCTTTTTACAGGACTGACCCCGAAGGATTTTTATGAGCGATTTCAATAGCGACTTCTGGTCGATTTTCGTCAGCGCGGTCTCGGTGGTCAGCATCGCCGCCTGCCTGCTCCTGCTGTGGATCACCGCCCGCAAGAAAGTGCCCTTCCAGGCCGACAACACCACCGGCCATGTGTGGGACGACGATCTGCGCGAAATGAACAACCCGCTGCCCCTGTGGTGGGTGGGTCTGTTCATCCTGACGGTGCTGTTCTCCATCGGCTATCTGGTGGCCTACCCCGGTCTGGGCAGCTTCAAGGGCACGCTCGGTTGGACCCAGGTGGGCGAATACGATGCCGAAGTCTCCAAGGCCAACCGCGAACTGGAGCCGCTGTACGCCCAGTTCACTGCCATGCCCCCCGAAAAACTGGCCGGTGATGCCAAGGCCATGGCCGTGGGTGAACGCCTGTTCATGAACAACTGCGCCCAGTGCCACGGCTCGGACGCCCGCGGTAGCAAGGGCTTTCCCAACCTGACCGACGGCGACTGGCTGCACGGCGGCACGCCCGACGTGATCCTGAAAACCATCACCCATGGCCGCATCGGCATGATGCCACCCATGGCCGCCGCTGTGGGCACGCCCGACGACGTGAAGAACGTGGCCAACTACGTGCTCAGCCTGTCGGGCAGCCCCAACGACTCGCTGCGGGCCGCGCTGGGCAAGGCCAAGTTCTCGGCCTGCGCAGCCTGCCACGGCGTGGGTGGCAAAGGCAATCCGGCCCTGGGTGCCCCCAATCTGTCCGACGACATCTGGCTGCATGGCTGGGGCGAAGCCGCCATCATCGCCATGGTCAACAACGGCAAGACCAACCAGATGCCCGCCCAGAAAGAAAAGCTGACCGAGGCACAGATCCATGTACTGACCAGCTACGTGTGGGGTTTATCGAACAAGCCGACGCCTTAGGCCATGCGTAAAACCATCCCCATCACCCCGGTAGCCGCCGAAGGCGAGGAACTGGTGTCGCTGTACGCGGCCCAGCCCAAGATCTATCCGCGCTCGGTACAGGGCCTGTTTGCCCGCTGGCGGTGGGGCATGGTGTTCCTCACGCAACTGGTGTTTTACGGCCTGCCGTGGCTGCAGTACGGCGAGCGCCAGGCGGTGCTGCTGGACTTGGCGGCGCGGCGCTTTTACCTGTTTGGCCTGGTGCTGTACCCGCAGGATTTCATTTACCTGACGGGCCTGCTGGTGGTGTCGGCCCTGTCGCTGTTTTTGTTTACCGCCGTGGCCGGGCGGCTGTGGTGCGGCTTTACCTGCCCGCAGACGGTGTACAGCGAAATCTTCATGTGGATAGAGCGCCGCATCGAAGGCGACCGCGGCGCCCGCATGCGCCTGGACGGCGAGCCCCTGTCGGCCCAGAAGATGGGCAAAAAGTGGGCCAAACACGCGGTGTGGATTCTGCTGTCGCTATGGACCGGCTTCACCTTTGTGTCGTACTTCACCCCCACACAAGAGCTGCTGCAAGAGTCGCTGCACCTGAACTTTGGCTCGTGGGAGGTCTTCTGGGGCCTGTTCTACAGCGCGGCCACCTACGGCAATGCGGGCTTCATGCGCGAGCAGGTGTGCAAGTACATGTGCCCCTACGCCCGCTTCCAGAGCGCCATGTTCGACAAGGACACGCTCATCGTCAGCTACGACACAAACCGGGGCGAGCCCCGCGGAGCCCGCTCGCGCAAAGCCGACCCGGCCGCGCTGGGCCTGGGGTCGTGCGTGGACTGCACTCTGTGCGTGCAGGTCTGCCCCACCGGTATCGACATCCGCAAGGGCCTGCAGTACGAGTGCATCAACTGCGCGGCCTGCGTGGACGTGTGCGACGGCGTAATGGACAAAATGGGCTACGCCCGGGGCCTGATTCGCTTTGCCACCCAGAACGGCATTGCCGGGGGCTGGAATGCGCGCCAGATCCTGCGCCGGGTGCTGCGGCCCCGGGTGCTGATTTACACCGCACTGCTGTGGACCATCGCGGCCGTGCTGCTGGCCACGCTGCTGCTGCGCACCCCGCTGAAGGTCGACGTGGTGCGCGACCGCGCCGCCCTGTCGCGCATCGTGGGCGGGGGCCAGCTGGAAAACGTCTACCGTCTGCAGGTGATGAACGCCACCGAGTTGCCGCAGCGCTACACCCTGTCGGCCCACGGGCTGGACGGGTTGGTGCTGGCATCGGAGACGGAAGTGGAAGTCGGTGCCATACAGTCGCGTTGGGTGGCAGTACGCCTGCACATTCCCTACGGCTCGGCCACGCCCGGTTCGCACCCGGTGGTGTTCGACATCCAGAGTGCCGACGGCAAAGACCGTGTGTCCGAAAAATCCACGTTCATCGTTCCCCGATAACGCCCACCTTGAGGAGACCAACCATGTCTGAAAACACCCCCCAACCCTGGTGGAAATACGGCCACGTGTGGCTGGTCATCTCTGGCCCGCTGATCGTGGTGGTGGCCGCACTGGTCACCGCCTGGCTGGCCTTCACCCGGCAAGACCCGGTGCTGGCGCAAGACTATTACCGCCAGGGCCTGGAAATCAACAAAACCCTGGCCCTGCAGGGTTCGTTGGCCCCGGCCGAACTGGGCCGCAACCACGCCGCCACGCCCCCGGGCGCAGTGCGGCCCAAGTAGGAGCGCGGCATGGCAGTGCAACGCACCATCAGCGTGCTGTGGTCGGGCTTTTTGGGGGCGTGTCTGCTGGAAGGCCTGGTATTTGCGGTGGTCGATCCGACCAGCCTGCACTGGCTGGGACAGCCGCTGGAGCTGTCACGCCAGGGGGTCTACAGCATGGCCTTTTTTGCCTTCTGGGCGGTGGCCGCGATGATCAGCAGCCTGACCCTGCTGGTGGGCCAGCCGGTGGGCGCAGCGGCTATAGACAAGGTTGAAGATTGACGATGCGCTTGAGCGCTTCGGTGTCCAGGATGCGGATATGGCGCTGCTTGACTTCGACCACGCCGTCCTCGGCAAACTTGGAGAAGGTGCGGCTCACCGTCTCCAGCTTCAGGCCCAGGTAGCTGCCGATTTCTTCGCGTGTCATGCGCAACACCAACTCCAGCGGCGAAAAGCCACGTGCGTGCAGGCGCTGCACCAGGTTCAGCAAAAAGGCCGCCAGCCGCTCCTCGGCCCGCATGCTACCCAGCAACAGCATCACGCCGTGCTCGCGCACGATCTCGCGGCTCATGATCTTGTGCACATGGCGCTGCAGGGCGTTGACCTCGCGCGACAGCTCTTCGATGCGCTCAAACGGCATTTCGCAGACCTCGGCATCTTCCAGAGCCACCGCGTCGCAGGTGTGCTGTTCGTTCACAATGCCATCCAGCCCGATGATCTCGCCCGCCATCTGGAAGCCGGTGACCTGGTCGCGCCCATCCTCGGTGGTGACCGAAGTCTTGAAAAACCCGGTACGGATGGCATACAGCGAGGTGAACGTCTCGCCATTGCGAAACAGCGTGGCACCACGTTTGACCTTGCGGCGCACGGCCACCAAGCCGTCGATGCGGTCCAGCTCGTCCTGGTTCAAACCGAGCGGCATGCACAGTTCGCGCAGATTGCAGTTCGAACAGGCGGCTTTGATGGCGATTGGAGTCATGCGCATAGTATGAACTTTTTTTAAGGCACTATTTTCTGGCACACACATCTGCATGCCGTTTGATCCACGTCAATGGAGGCCTGGACCGTTCGCGGCACATTGCAGGGATGCAACAAAAGCGCTCGCCATGACCCGTGTTTTACCCCGTGTTGCCACCGAACTTCTGCAGCGTTACGACGTGCCGGGGCCGCGCTACACCTCCTACCCCACCGCCGACCGCTTCGTGGAAGCTTTCACGGGCGAGGATTACGCCCGCGCCCTGCGCCTGCGCCGGGCCACCGCCACCGCCCTGCCGCTGTCGCTGTACGTGCACATCCCGTTTTGCGAGTCGCTGTGCTACTACTGCGCCTGCAACAAGATCATCACCAAACGCCACGAGCGTGGTGCGGCTTACCTGCAGTACCTGGAGCGCGAAATGGCCTTGCACTCCGCCCAGCTGGGCGCGGGCCGGGCGGTCAGCCAGCTGCACCTGGGCGGCGGCAGTCCCACGTTTTTGAGCGATGGCGAGCTGGCCCAGCTGATGGTGCTGCTGCGCCGCCATTTCAACCTGGCACCGGGCGGCGAATACGCCATCGAGGTCGATCCCCGCACCGTGGATGCCGAGCGGTTGGCGGCCCTGGCAGCGCTGGGTTTCAACCGCCTGAGTTTTGGCGTGCAGGATTTCGATGCCGACGTGCAAAAGGCCGTGCACCGCATACAGCCGGCACAGCAGGTGTTCGACCTGGTGGCCGAAGCCCGCCGCCTGGGCTTCGACTCCATCAACACCGACCTGATCTACGGCCTGCCGCGCCAAACGCCCACCTCGTTTGCCCGCACCCTGGAGCAGGTGGTAGAGCTGCGCCCCGACCGCATCGCCCTGTACGCCTACGCCCATTTGCCCGAGCGCTTCAAGCCGCAACGCCGCATCCTCAACGCCGACCTCCCCAGCGGCGCGGCCAAGCTGGCCATGCTGTCGCAGGCGCTGGATGCCCTCATGGGGGCTGGCTACGTCTACGTGGGCATGGACCATTTCGCCCTGCCCAATGACGCACTGGCCGTGGCCAAGCGCCAGGGGCGGCTGCACCGCAACTTCCAGGGCTACAGCACCCAGCCCGACTGCGACCTGATCGGCCTGGGCGTGTCGGCCATTGGCCGCATCGGCCCCACCTACAGCCAGAACGCCAAGACCCTGGAGGCCTATTGCGACATGATCGACCAGGGCCAACTGCCGGTAGTGCGCGGCCTGGCCCTGGGCCGTGACGACCTGGTGCGCCGCGCCGTCATCATGGCCCTCATGTGCCAGGGTGCGGTGCAGTTTGAATCCATCGAGCTGGGATACCTTGTGGACTTCCAAGCCACGTTTGCCGCCGAACTGCAGGCCCTGCAGCCTCTGGTGGAGGCCGGCATGGTCACGGTAGATGCCACCGGCATCCAGGTCACCGCCACCGGCTGGTTCTTTGTGCGCGCCGTGGCCATGGTGTTTGACCGCTACCTGCAAGCCGACCAGAACCGCGCCCGTTTCTCCCGGATCATTTGATGTTCTCCACCCTGGCCTGGACCGCCCTGCTCATGGGCCTGGCCGGTGGCCCGCACTGCGCAGGCATGTGCGGCGCGGCCTGCGCGGGCGTGGTGCGCCTGGGAAAAAAAGATACCGGGGCCCGCCAGGGCATGCTGCAACTGCAGGCCGGGCGCTTGCTGGGCTACACGCTGGCGGGTGCATTGGCCGCCGCCACCGTCAACACGCTCGCCTGGCTGACCGCACCTGCCGCCGCGCTGCGCCCGGTGTGGACGCTGTTCCACGTGGCCGTGCTGGTCTGGGGCGGCACGCTGCTGGTACTGGCGCGGCAACCGATGTGGGTGGATGGCCTGGGCCGCAACCTGTGGGCCAACCTGCGCCCCCGCCTGGCGGGCCGGTCCTGGGTATTTTTGGCCGGGGCCGCGTGGGCGCTGATGCCCTGTGGCCTGCTGTATTCGGCCCTGCTGGTCGCCTCGCTCAGCGGCAGCCCACTGGACGGGGCCCTGTGCATGGCCCTGTTTGCCCTGGGCAGCAGCGTCACCCTGGTGGCCGGGCCCTGGCTGTGGGTGCGCCTGCAAGCCTGGCGCAGCCCCCAGCGCAAGGAATGGGGCATGCGGGCCGCAGGCGCATCGCTCGCTGCCGTGGCCGTGTGGGCCTTGCTGCGCGACATGGATCCGCGCGTCATGGAGTTCTGCCGAAGCCTGTGGTGAAATCCGCCCCATGCACACTCCACCTCGCTTCTGGGCCGACCTCACCACCCGCGACTTCGCGCAGCTCGACCCGGCCCGCACCGTGGCCGTGCTGCCCGTGGCCGCCACCGAGCAGCACGGCCCGCACCTGCCGCTGAGCGTGGACACCACCCTGGTCGATGGCGTGATCGCTGCCGCGCTGCCGCTGCTGCCCGCCGATGCCTCGGTGCTGGTGCTGCCCACCCAGCAAGTGGGTTTCAGCCCCGAGCATGTGCGCTTTCCGGGCACGCTCACGCTCTCCAGCGAAACCCTGATCCGCGTCTGGACCGAGCTGGGAGCCTGCGTGGCCCGCAGTGGGGTCAAAAAGCTGTTGATCTTCAATGCCCACGGCGGCCAGGTCAGCCTGATGGACATCGTGGCCCGCACCCTGCGCGCCGAGCACGATTTGCTGGTCTACAGCGCCAGCTGGTTCAACCTGCCGCTGATTGATGCGAACGCATTGTTCAGCCCCGAGGAGCACCGTTTCGGCATCCACGCAGGCGACACAGAAACCTCGATGATGCTGGCCCTGCGCCCCCACACCGTGCGCATGGAGCAGGCCCGCAACTTCACATCCACCTCGCAAGACCGCGCCGCGAAGTACCCCATCCTGGGCAACGGCAAAAGTGCCAAGCTGGGCTGGCAAATGCAGGACTACAACCCCACCGGCGCGGCAGGCAACGCGGCAGCCGCCACGGTAGAAAAGGGCCAGGCGCTGGTGGCGGCTTCGGGCCAGCAACTGGCGTTAATGCTGCAGGAGATTGCGGATTTACCGCTGTCCACACTGGTGGATGGGCCGGATCTGGGTTAAATCAGGATTTAGGCCTTTTTTTAGGCATTAAATCAGCCTCTACCGCTTATTTAATAAGCGTTAGCAGCTCCTATTTTTAATATCAAAAACAGGAGCATCTGTTTACAGCAGCCCCCAGGCCAGCATGCCTGCCGTGCCCCACATCATCAGCGCCACCAGGCCGTCCAGCGCGCGCCACAGGGCGGGGGACTGCAGGCGCTGCCCCAGGAACAGCGCGCTCAGCCCCAGCCCCACAAACCACAGCACCGACCCGCTGGCCGCGCCCAGCCCAAAAAAGGTGTTGCCCGGCCTGCCCCAGGCCAGCGAGGCCGTGCCGATCAGCACCAGCGTCTCTACCAGCGCATGCGGATTCAGCCAGGCCACCGCCAGCGCCGCACCTACTGCCTGCTGGCGGCTCATGGTGGCCACCGGCTCGCCCACGGCCTGGTGCGCCGCCGACCCCGCGCGAAAGCGGCCCCAGGCCTTCCAGCCGTAAACCAGCAAGAACAGAACGCCCCCGCAGACCATCACCGCCTGCACCCAGCGCGGCAGGCCGCCCAGCTGCGACAGCCCCAGCACCCCTAGCGCAATCAGCGCCACATCCGACGCAATGCTCACCGCCACCGTCAGCCCCACGTGCTGGCCGCGCAGCCCCATGCGCAGCACATGCGCGTTCTGCGGGCCAATGGCCACGATCATCGACAGGCTGAGCAACAAACCGGCAGAGAACGCGGGGGTAAGGGCAGGGGCGAGGAAGAAGCTGGACATGGCGGACTCTTGAAAAGGAATGCCCAGAGTGTCCGAGCTTTACGCCATCACTTAAAGTTAACTAAATTAAACTTGCATCGCACAATAATTACTTAACCATGTTGGACGCAAGACAACTCGAAGCCCTGGCCGCCGTACTGGAACACGGCGGCTTCGGCCCCGCCGCCCAGGCGCTGAACCTCACGCTGGCCGCCATCTCTCTGCGCATCAAGGGCCTGGAGGCGGCCATGGGCCAGCGCCTGCTGGTGCGCGGCAAAACCGTGCGCGCCACACCGGCCGGGCAGGCGCTGCTGGCCCACATCAAACAGTTGCGCATGATGGAGGCTGATCTGCTGGGCAATGTGCCCCGCACCAAAGGGGCGGCGCCCGCCTGGCAGACCCTGGGCGTGGCCGTCAACGCCGACTCGCTGGCCAGCTGGCTGCTGCCCGGCGTGGCCGCCAGCCTGGCCCGCCACCGCCTGCTGCTGGACGTGGTAATCGACGACCAGGACCACACCCACGAGGCCCTGAAGAACGGCGACGTGGTCGGCTGCGTCAGCACCCTGGCCCAGCCCATGCGCGGCTGCCTGGCCGAGCCCCTGGGCGTGATGCGCTACCGCTGCGTGGCCGCGCCCGCCCTGGTGCAGCAGTGCCGCACCAAGACCGGGGCCGTCTCCGTCCACCGCCTGCTGGCCATCCCCGCCATCATCTTTAACCGCAAAGACGGCCTGCAAGATGCCTTCCTGTCCCAGCACTTCGCCCTCACCGCCCCGCAATACCCCCGCCATTTCGTGCCCGCGGTGGATGCGTACGACAGCGCGCTGGCCCATGGCATGGGCTGGGGGATGGTGCCGGACCAGTTCCTGGTGCACCGGGAGGGTCGGTTGCCGCTGGAAGAGCTGCTGCCGGGGAGTGCGGTGGAGGTGGCGCTGTATTGGCACCACTGGGAGCGGGAGCCGCTGGTGGCGCAGCGGTTGACGGGGGCGGTGAAGGGGGCGGCGAGGGGGTTGGTGGCTTAGCGTTTGAATTGACCGGCACCCGGGAGGCGCAGCCTCGAAGCGGACGGAGGCAGCCGCTGTGCGTCCGTGTCGAACGACCTGTTAGACCTCAGGCTCATGTCTTCAGGTACGGCCACAGCTTAGCGACTCCCCACCAAATTCCGGATGCAAGAAGGGACGCGATGACCCCGAATACGAATCCCAGTGCTCGTTCTTTCGCGATCTGGGACTTCGATTGCACGCCCGCGAGACGCTGGAAGGTCTCGACGTCGGAATTTGCAACCTGACGTACCAGCTCAAGCTCTTTCCTGGCTGCGTTGTGCTCGGCCTGCGTCCTTCCTAGTTGTTCGAGAGCGACTTCAAGGTCAGCTTTGTTCGCACCGGCTGCTGCCTTGAGTTCATCTATCGCCACCAGAGCGTCGGCAAGATTCGATCGAGCAGCGTCGATCTTCGCGATACGCTCATCGATAGTCTGTCTAGGTTCCTCGTTGAAGACGATGTCCGCAAACGGGATGCCATTCATAGTGCCAATACGAAGCACTGGCTTCGACATGACATTCACAAGAGTCTTTAAAAAGGCGGCGACGAGATAAGGTAGTTCCATGAGGTCTAACGTTTGACATGAGGGATGGAAGGGTTAGACCTCTCTGTGGCGCTACTCACAGACTGCCTTCGCGTGGGCTTAGTACGGTAGCCCTCATGTCTCGATCGGTGTAGAGCCGCGTGACCGTTGCGGCGGTGAGTTGCGTCAACGTTGTCGCCTGCCAAACATTCGCTGTGGGCCACGCGGTATCTTCGTACCTGGCTGCTACAGGGGGATAGAGGGAGACTCTTTTGGCTATTTCTGCGAACGCTTTCTCGTGGGTGATTTCAGCGCATCTTGTGGCTGCGTCTTCCAGTTTGTGGCTGATCTTCCGCAACTGCTCGTCTGTAAGTTCGAGCTCTTGGACTAGAACTGCCTTCAGGAAGATTTCGGTTGCCATCCGCAGGCCAAGAATCGCCTTGACATTCGGACGGCTTTCCAAAAGTTGGGCGTTTGCTCCGATCAACTCAGAATGCGCTGCACCAAGGAACTGGAGTGCACGAGGTTTAAGCATTTGGCTCGATTCAAGGTCCATCTGCCCGTAACCGTAATCCATGCAATTGACCCAGTGAACTGCGTAAGTCCACATGTCTTGGTGACTCGAACCCAGCATCTGCGCGATCTGCGATGGCATTGTTTCTAGGCAGTCAATTGCGTTCACACTTACTTCGCCAAAGATTATGGGCACGCAGACAGGCCAGAAGGCAGTGTCGTAAAAGTACACACCCTTATAGATAGAACCGACTTGATGAGCCCCCGGTGGGCTGCGCTCGTAAAACCACTGAAAGATTGCCTTTGCGGTTGGATCATCAAAAGCGACTGAGCACCTGTGTTCGCGGGTGAAGTCGCTCAACGCAGTAAACGGCCGGCCTTTGTGGGGTACACCCGCGGTGCTATATCTGCGATTCGCTGCTTCGAGCCATGCAACTAGGACTTCGGTGCTGATCATTGTTTGAAAGGTCTAACGTTCAAGTTGTGGGGCGGCGTAGCCGTCCCACAGTAACGACCAGTTAGGGCTGCCCATTCCCCGATTTCGAAGTAGCGGGCCTTTGACCGGCTATCACGCTGGCCTTGATCTGCTCACTCCCGAGGATAGACTGCCGATGATGCTCAAGTAACTCCTTCATCATGGCAATCCTGTAACCCGCAGTAGATTCATCGACGTCCCGCGAAAGTGACTCAAGAATTTCTGAAATCCTCGCCTGGAACGCAGCATTCCCTTTTGCCTCTTCAAACGAAACCTGCTGAGCAATAACCTCTGGTCGAGCTTGAATGAGGTTGATAGACGCACGATTGATGTCGTTCTGCCAAGACATCATCTTGTCCTTGATTTCAGACAACGTTGCATCGGCTTTACTCGCTTGCTTATCAGCAAGCCACCAGAAGACCATCGCAAGAAGCAGACTCACGATGGACGCGATAGTGCCGACGAGATTTAAATCTATAGTCACAGAAAGCCCTAACGCGATGTACACCGCAAAACCTGCGGTTTAAATTGGCTGCTGAGGTTTAAATCACCCATCGAAATCTCCTGAAAGTTGCTTGCAGGCTGGTTTTTCTTAGGGTGAGCCAGTTTTTATTCAGGTGTAAAAATTTCGACAAACCCCGCAACAAGCTAATGGCCCACTATAGCGCGGCGCAGCCTCGCGGCTCTTCGCACATCAACATCCTTCTTTCCAACGTTGTAGGTGTGCGATGCTCTTCTTTCCGTAGCTGCTTACGCCGTTGGAATGGGCGTTGGAGCCTATTTTTTCGGCTCTCTTCCGTTTCGGGTGGCACACCACTGCCCACTCCCACAGCAGGGGTTAGAGTTGACACCCCAAGCTGAAGAAGAAAGCGGCAATGCAAGAAGAGTTGTTTCGCCAAGCCCTGGGTCTGACGCAACCCTGGGATGTTGAACGCGTGGCCCTGGATGTGGCCCGCAGCCGAATTGACCTGTACGTAGTCTGGCGTGCCAGCAGTGCGCCATGCCCGGCCTGTGGCGCTGCCGAGCAAAAGATCCATGACCACCGCGAGCGCAGTTGGCGTCACCTGGACTTCTTCCAGTTCGAGGCCTACGTGCACTGTGAGCTGCCGCGTATTGCGTGTAGCGCCTGCCAGGGCACCACCCAACTGGGCGTGCCCTGGGCCCGCGAAGGCAGCCGTTTCACCCTCATGTTCGAGGCCTTGGCCCTGACGCTGGCGCGTGAGATGCCGGTCTCGGCCTGTGCGCGCATCCTGCGCTGCTCGGATAACGCCTTGTGGCGGCAAATCGATGCCCACGTGGATCTGGCGCGCGCCAAAGAAAGCTACGCCGATACACACGTCATCGGCATCGATGAGACCTCCTCCGCCAAAGGTCACAGCTACATCACGCTGGTGCACGACCTGTCCAAAGGCCAACTGATCTACGCCACACCGGGCAAAGATGCCAGCACGGTGCAGCGCTTTACAGAAGACTTCAAAACCCACCAAGGCAAGCTCGAGGCCATCAAGGTGGTCTGCATGGACATGTCTAAAGCCTTCATCGCCGGGGCGGCCAAGTATCTACCTGCTGCGGCAGTGGCCTTTGACGGCTTCCACGTCGTGCAGCTGGCCAACAAGGCCGTGGACGCAGTGCGGCGCGAAGAAGCCAGAGATGAGGGCTGGCTGAAGAAGACGCGCTGGTGCTGGCTCAAAGACCAAGCCCAGTGGACGGCCAAAGAGCGGGACAAGATGGACTGGATGCCCCACAGCCGCCTGAAGACGGCACGGGCGTGGCGCATCAAGGAGGCGCTGCGCGACATCTATGCAAACAGCCGCTCAGACGCAGCCCAGAGTGCGCAGTCTTTGAAGAAGTGGCTGCACTGGGCGCAGCGCTCCCAGCTGCACCCGATCAAGGAGTTGGCCAAGACCATCAAACAGCACTGGGCGGGCATCCTCACGGCGTTTGAGGCAGCCCACTTGCACACCGGCTATGTGGAGGCCGTGAATTCGTTGCTGCAAGCGGCCAAAGCCAAGGCGCGCGGCTACGGCTCAACCCGCCACTTCATCGCCATGGCCTTCTTGATCGCGGGCAAGCTCTCTCACCTACCCGCCAATCCGCTGCGCAAGGCAAGGGCTTGACCCTGCTGTGGGAGTGGGCAGTGGCGTGCCACCCGAAACGGAAGAGAGCCATTTTTTCTTAAAAGTTTTAATGAAGTTTCGTGGAGCGCATGCATTGCTGGATGCCACAGCCGCCGCTGGCCGGGTAGTGCGCCCGGCGGCGCAGTCACTTGTTCTTTTGCGCAAAAGAAAAGTAACCCAAAGAAAGGCGCCCCAACTGTCTGCGCCCTCCGCTACCGCTACGGGAACCTGCGGTGCGCGCTTTGGGCGGGGTCTGGCTAAACTCGCCTGCGGCTCAAACAACGCCAGCCCTGATCCGCCCAAAGCTGTGCTCCTCGGCGCATACAGATGGGGACCCCAATACGGGATCGGGGGCGCATAGCGCCCCATCGTGCCTAAGGGCACGAAACTGGGGTCGGCACGCCAGCCGATAGCCGGACAGATTTCACAGCCGCCCACAGTTCCCCGTCTCGCGCCCTAGGCGCGATGCCCGGCTGTGCCGGGCCGATCCCGCTCCCCGGGGTCCCCCTCTGCAAAGCGCCGAGGAGCGCAGCCCCACGGGGATCAGCAGGCCGCATGTCTGAGCCGCAGGCGAGTTTGCGGCATGCCCCCGTGGGGCGAGCACCGCAGGTTCCCCGGCGCGAGAGCGACGGGGCGCTGGCAGTGGGGGTGGCCTTTTCTTTGGTGACTTTCTTTTGGCCACGCAAAAGACAAGTTACTGCCCTGCCGGGGGCACATCCCGGCCAGGGATCGCAGTGGCACGAACAGCCGTCCACTCCGTTGGCAAACGCTTCGGCCCATGCATCTATCTGCCAATCAGTTCGTGTTACATGAACACCCGCTTCGGCGTTTCCCGTGGATAGCAGATATTCCCCTCCACCAGCACCAGGGCTGGCCATGGCACACCGGGCAGCAGGAAGCAGGTGGCATCAAACTCCCCAGACTGCGGCACCCAGCCCTGGGCGATGAATGAAAACGCCCACGCGCCAGACCGCGTTGCCACCGTCTTTGCCGTGTAGGCATCCGAATCCGACCAGTTGGTGATCTCAATGCGCACCCGGCCTGGCTCGGTCACGTCCCGGTCCAACGCCTGGGCCGCGTTATGGATGTGCGGGCGGGTGTGGTGCGCGCAGTACCAGAGAACCCCCGCCATACCAACCACCATGAAGAACACGGGATGCCGGGTGAGCAGGCCGCCCACAAGCGTTCCCACCGTGATGGCCGCCGCGCATAGCGTGAACCAGCGCAGGGTGCCACTGCGCGCGAGCCGCCGGAGATTGTCTTTTTGCTGCTCAAAGGTCATGGCATGGGCCTCACGAATACAAGGGGGCAATCCAGTTCCAGCGCGCAATCGTGATCCGACCCCATTGGCTCCCCCCGTGGAGCCGTACAGACTGCATCTCTTTTGATAGTTAAAAACAGGAGCTGCTCATGCTTATAGGATAAGCACGAACAGCCATTTTCAGCACTAAAAATGGCCCCAAAAAGCATAACCTTTAAGGAGCACCCTAGGCCTTGCCCCAACCCGGTATCGCCGCCGCCTGCTGCACCCATTGGGCCAACTGCGCCTCTAGCTGCGGCGCATCGAGCTGGTCCTCGCGGATGTCCACCCAGCGGGCTTCCTTGGCCGTGCCACCCGAAGGCGCGGGCTGCAGAGAGCTGCCCTTGAAAAACGTGAGCTTCACATAGTGCGTGAAGACGTGGACGCTGGCGAACCAGCCCTGGCCCGGCATGCCGTACATGGGCGAATTCCAGCGCACGGCTTTGTGCACGCCGGGCACGCTGTGGGTGATCAGGGCGTCCAGGCGCTGGCCGATGTCCTGCTGCCATCCGCTCAGGGCGGCGATGTAGGCCTGCACGGGCGCTTCGCCGTCCGCCTTGGCGATCTGCGGATTGCCGCCTGCGAGGAGTTTGGGTGGGGTGGCTTTTGGCATGCGGCCTCCTGTACCTGGGTCGAAGTGGAAATACCTGCGGCGTTAGCGATGGGCACCCTGTCAGATTGGCGCTTTGCCGCATGGGCACCTATGCTAAAGGGGATTGAGCGAAAGGACTGCATATGCTAGCCAATGCCTCTGTGACGACCATGCTCCCCGTGGTCGATATGGAACGGGCCCGGGCGTTTTACGAACGCTGTCTCGGCTTAGCGCCCAGCGGCTTCCGGCCCGACGGCAAGTTCATCTACCAGGTGGGTGGCAGCACGCTGGCCCTCTTTCCCAAGCCGGAGGGCACCAAAGCCGAGCATACCGCCATCAGCTTCCAGGTGCCCGACATCGGCACCAGCGTGGCGGCGTTGAAAAAGGCCGGTGTGGTGTTCGAAGACTACGACCTGCCCGGATTCAAGACGGTAGACCATGTGTGCGTGCTGGGCGCCGAGAAGGCCGCCTGGTTCAAGGACCCCGAAGGCAACTACCTGTGCATCCACCAGGACCTGGGTTAGAAGCGTAAACCGAAAGCCGCTGCGGCTGGGCTGTCTGGGGGATGATGCGGAGCGTATGGCCCATATTCACTGCCCGTACCGCGCCAGCCGCTGCGCCAGCGTGCCCGTGTGCATCTCAAACAGGTTGTTGTCGTGGTCGTAGAAGTAGAGCGACAGGCCTTCCCCTTCCACACGTGGCCGGGGTGCCTTGATTTCCACCCCGAGCGCTTGAAGCCGGGCCTCGAATGTGGGTAGATCCGACTCAGCTACTTCAAATGCCACATGGCGGTACGAGCGCTCGGTGGGCTGCCCCTCCATGAAGGCCAGCCAAACGCCACCCAGCAGAAAGAACTTTTCCCGCGACAGCGAGAAGTTCTTGCCCTTGCTGTCGTAGACCTCTTGCGCCCCCAGCCCCGCACACAGCAAATGCGCAGTGCAGTCCAGGTCACGCACCACGAACGTCAGATGGCTGATGCCTCGAATGGCCATGGGGATCTAACGTGCGCCTGGGGCAGCTGGATAAACGGATGCCTCGGCACCAGCCCAACCCCCACCCAGCCGCTTGGCCATCGCCGTGTACGCAAACTTCTGCCCGTCAATCTGGAACATGTCGGGCGTTTCGCCAGTCTTTACGAAGCCGTAGCGCCCGTACAGGCGAATGGCTTTCTCGTTGCTGGACAGTACCTGGAGGTCGATCCACTCCAATGGCCCACTGGCCTGGGCCCAATCCGCTGCGTGCGCAATGAGCTGCAGCCCCAGGCCGATCTGGCGGTGCCCGCGATCGATACCCATGCCCAGCAGGCAACGGTGCTCGGTAAAGCGCTCGGCGTGGGCCCGCAGATCGATGTGGCCGAGGATCTGGCCGGTGGCACTGCGGGCCACCCACAGGCGGCGCCAGCCCGCCTGGCCTACCGGCAGGGCCAGCCCGTTGCGAAAGGCGGCGACCCGGTCTGCCGGGAAATGCGATGCGCTGCGGGACAGCGGCTGGAAGTACCCGTCACCGTTCGCGCCGTTGTCCGAGAGGTGGTCGTTCAGGTAGGCCAGAAACGGATCGAATTCCGGTGCATCAACCGCGGTAATGGAAAGGGTTGTAGTGGGTTGCATGAAGGAGTTGTGGATGTCTGCCCGTTCGGCATCTGGCCGCCGCCTCAATACAGCGACTTGGCCTGCCGCTCGGGCAGTTCTCGGTCGTAGCTTTCGCCGTCTATGCCGTTACCGGTCAGCGCGGCGAGCATCTGGCCTGCGGTGGGTACAGCGGCCCGGCCTGCGGCGGGGTCCTGGGACCACAGGGACGAACGCAGCAGCGCCCGGGCGCACTGGAAGAACACGGTCTGCACGGTGATTTCGATGACGCACTTGGGCAGTTGCCCCTGCACCGCAAACGGCTCCAGCAGTGCCGGGTCGGCGCTGATTTGGGCGCTGCCGTTGACGCGCACCGTCTCGCGCACGCCGGGGACGAAGAAGATCAGCGCCACCTGCGGGTCGTACAGGATATTGCGCAGGCTGTCGATGCGGTTGTTGCCGCGGCGCTCTGGCAGCAGCAGGGTGCGTTCGTCGGGCATGCGCACCAGTGGGGCCGGGTCGCCGCGCGGCGAGGTGTCGAGCCCGTCCGGCCCGCGGGTGGCCAGCACGGCAAACGGCGACTGCGCAATCCACGCCTGGTAGGCCGGATGGAGCGTGGGCACTTCCTTGCGCACCGAGGCTTCGGCTACCGTGCCGAACAGGGCTTGCAGGTCTTCTAAGGTGTGGATGTACGGCATGGGGCGGGGCACGGGTGGGGTGTGGGCCACTATAGCCCGGAGCCCGTTTGCGGCGGCCGCCTTGCAGCTACGTTTTTCCTTCCAAAAGTAACAGCGCTTGCCCCTGCCGTCGTAGCGTTTTACTGCATTTTTGATAGTTAAAAATAGGAGCTACTCGTGCCCATTCCATCAGCACGGGCTGCCATTTTCAATATCCAAAAATGGGCTCTATTTGGCAAACCACGCGCCCCCTACAAAAACCCCCGAACCACCTGCGCCAGCCGCGCAAAACTCGGCCCGATCTCTTCCTCTGGCACCGCGCCGTAGCCCAGCAGCAGGCCCTTGGTGGCCGCCGGTTGCCGCAGGTGGTACAGCGACAGCGGCCGGGTGCTGATGCCTGCGCGCAGGGCGGCCTGGGCCACGGCGGCATCGTCTATTTGCGGGGGCAGGCCCAGCACCAGGTGCAGGCCGGCATCGCCGCCCAGGATAGGCAACTGGCTGCCGAATTCTTGGACTATGGCGTGGATCAGCGCGTCGTGGCGGGCGCTGTAGATGGCGCGCATACGGCGGATGTGGGTGGCGTAGTGGCCTTCGCTGAGGAACTGCGCCAGCACGGCCTGCTGCACGGTCTGGCCCTCGCGGAACAGCTCGTTGAGCGCCTGGGCAAAGCCGTCCACCAGGTCGGGCGGCAGCACCAGGTAGGCGATGCGCAGGGCGGGGTACAGGGTTTTGGAAAACGTGCCCAGGTAGACCACGCGGCCCTGGGTGTCCAGGCCCTGCAGCGCGGGCAGCGGGCGGGTGCCATAGCGGAATTCGCTGTCGTAGTCGTCTTCCACCACCCACACGCCGTGCACGGCCGCGTAGTCCAGCAGCTGCTGGCGGCGGCCATGGCCCATGAGCGCGCCCAGCGGGTACTGGTGCGAGGGCGAGAGGAACATCACCCGGGGCGGCTGGCGCAGTTGGGCCGGGCTGGGGGCCATGCCTTCGGCATCCAGCGCCACCGGCTGCAGGTCCAGCCCGTGGGCGCGGAACACGCTGCGCGCGCCCCAGTAGCCGGGGTCTTCCAGCCACACGCGGTCGCCGGGGTCGGTGAGCAGCTGGGCCACCAGGTGCAGCGACTGCTGGGTGCCGCTGGTGATGACCACCTGCTCCGGGCTGCACACCACGCCGCGCGTGCCCTGCAGGTAGTCGGACACGGCCTGGCGCAGGCCCGCGTCGCCCGGGCCGGTGGCGTAGGTGAGCTGCGCCGGGGTTTGCCTGCGGGCGGCGCGGGCCTGCAGGCGGCTCCATATGGCCGTGGGGAACATGCGCACCTCGGGCACACCGGGGGTGAACGCGCCCCACTGCAGCGGGGCCGCCCCGGCCTCGCGCACCAGCTGGCTGCCGCGGCGTGAGAGCAACTCCGTCCGCGCTTGCCGGGGCGCCGCGCTGCGGTCGGCCAGGCGCGGGCCCACGGCGGCCACAAAGGTGCCGCGGCCCACGCCCGCCTGCACATAGCCTTCCAGCGCCAGTTGCTCGTACACGTGCACCACGGTGTTGCGGGCAATCTGCAGCGCCTGGGCCAGCACGCGGCTGGGCGGCAACTGGGTGCCTGCAGCCAGTACCGCCGTGCGGATGCCGCGCTGCAGGATGCCGTAGAGCTGGCGGTGGTCGTTCTGGGGACTGGCCACGTCAAACTGGCGCTGCACGAAGTCGGGCAGGGCCTCTGATTGGTATTTTGGCGAATGGATTGGTTCCATAAACTAACTGTAATTGGTTCCATTTGTGGAGCCAAATAAATTTTAAACTGCGGGTTCCACTCCAGGACACCCCATGAACACCGCCGTCGCCCCCTCTGCCGTTACCCAATCCTCCAGCTCCACTAGCCCCACCAACGCCCAACTCGACCAGCGCCGTGCCGCGGCAGCCCCACGCGGCGTGGGCATTGGTTTCCCCATCTACGCCGACCGTGCGCTGAACTCGGAAATCTGGGATGTCGAGGGCAACCGCTACATCGACTTTGCCGCCGGTATCGCCGTGCTCAACACCGGCCACCGCCACCCGCGCCTGATCGCCGCCATCCGCGAGCAGCTCGACCACTTCACCCACACCGCCTACCAGGTCATCCCTTATGAGAGCTCGGTGTACCTGGCCGAGCGCCTGAACGCCCTCACCCCCGGCAGCCACGCCAAGAAAACCGCCTTCTTCACCACCGGTGTGGAAGCCGTCGAAAACGCCATCAAGATCGCCCGCGCCCACACCCGCCGCCCCGGCGTGATTGCGCTGACCGGTGCGTTCCATGGCCGCACCTTCATGGGCATGGCGCTGACTGGCAAAGTGGTGCCGTACAAGGTGGGCTTTGGCCCCTTCCCCGGCAGCATCTACCACGTGCCCGCCCCCATGGACGTGCATGGCGTGACGGTGGACGACACGCTGCACGCCATCCAGAACCTGTTCAAGTGCGACATCGCGCCCGACCAGGTGGCGGCCATCATCATCGAACCCATCCAGGGCGAAGGCGGCTTCTACGTGATGCCCCCGGCGCTGATGGTCGCCATCCGCGCCTTGTGCGACCAGCACGGCATCGTGATGATTGCGGATGAAATCCAGACCGGCTTTGCCCGCACCGGCAAGCTGTTTGCCATGGACCACCACACTGTCGTGCCCGACCTGATGACCATGGCCAAGAGCCTGGCCGGTGGCATGCCCTTGTCTGCCGTGTGTGGCCGCGCCGAGATCATGGACGCACCCGCCCCCGGCGGCCTGGGCGGCACCTACGCCGGGAACCCATTGGCCATCGCCTCGGCCCACGCCGTGCTGGACGTGATTGCCGACGAGCAGCTCAGCGCCCGCGCAGAGCGCCTGGGCAAGGTGCTGACCGACCGCCTCAACAGCCTGCGCGCTACCGTGCCGCAGATCAGCGACGTGCGCGGCCTGGGCTGCATGGCCGCCGTGGAATTCGCCAAGGCCGACGGCACCCCCGACACCGACTTCACCAAGCTCATCGTCCAGCGCGCCCAGAAGGCCGGCCTGTTGCTGCTGACCTGCGGCGTGTACGGCAACGTGATCCGCTTCCTGTTCCCGCTGACGATTGAAGATGCTGTGCTGGCCGAAGGCCTCGACATCCTCGCCGCAGCCATGACAGCCTAAAGAAATCACCTGATGACCACCACTCTGAACCTCAAAGACCCCACCCTGCTGCGCCAGCAGGCCTTCATCGCCGGTGCCTGGGTCGATGCCGACAACGGCGAGACCGTGCCAGTGACCAACCCCGCCACCGGCGAGGTGCTGGGCACGGTGCCGATGTGCGGCACGGCCGAGACGGTGCGCGCCATTGCCGCCGCCGAAGTGGCCCAGCGCGCCTGGCGCAATGTGTCGGGCAAAGAGCGCGCCGCCATCCTGCGCCGCCTCAACGACCTGATGCTGCAGCACCAGGACGACCTGGCCCTGATCCTCACCTCCGAGCAGGGCAAGCCGCTGGCCGAAGCCAAGGGCGAAATCGTCTATTCGGCATCGTTCATCGAGTGGTTTGCCGACGAAGCCCGCCGCATCTACGGCGACACCATCCCCGCCCCCACCGGCGACCGCCGCCTGCTGGCCATCAAGCAGCCCATCGGTGTCACAGCCGCCATCACGCCCTGGAACTTCCCCACCGCCATGCTGACCCGCAAGGCCGGTCCGGCGCTGGCCGCGGGCTGCTCCATGGTGGTCAAGCCCGCCACGCAAACGCCCTACTCGGCCCTGGCCTTCGCCGAGCTGGCCGACCGCGCCGGTGTGCCCAAGGGCCTGCTGTCGGTGCTGACCGGCTCCGCCAGCCAGATCGGCGGCGAGATGACGCGCAGCCCCATCGTGCGCAAGCTCACCTTCACCGGCTCCACCGAAGTGGGCCGCACGCTGATGCGCCAGTCGGCCGACACCATCAAGAAGCTGTCGCTGGAGCTGGGCGGCAACGCGCCGTTCATCGTGTTCGACGATGCCGATCTGGATGCCGCCGTGGACGGCGCGATGATCTCCAAGTACCGCAACACTGGCCAGACCTGCGTCTGCGCCAACCGCATCTATGTGCAGCGCGGCGTGCTGGAAGCCTTCACCACCAAGCTGGTGGCCAAGGTGCAGGCGCTCAAAGTGGGCAACGGCGTGGATGCCGGTAGCACCCAGGGCCCGCTGATCGATGCCAAGGCCGTGGCCAAGGTGCAAGAGCACATCGCCGATGCCATCGCCAAGGGCGGCAAGGTGCTGGCCGGTGGCAAACCGCACGCGCTGGGCGGCCTGTTCTTTGAGCCCACCGTGATTGGTGGCGCGACGGAAGACATGCTGTTCGCCCAGGACGAAACCTTCGGCCCGCTGGCCCCAATCTTCGTCTTCGACACCGAAGCCGAAGTCATTGAACGCGCCAACAACACCGAGTTCGGCCTGGCCGCCTACTTCTACAGCCGCGACATCGGCCGCGTGATGCGCGTGTCCGAGCAGATCGAGTCGGGCATGGTGGGCGTAAACACCGGTTTGATCTCCACCGCCGAAGCGCCGTTTGGTGGTGTCAAGCAGTCGGGCCTGGGGCGCGAAGGCTCCAAGTACGGGCTGGATGAGTTCATGGAGATGAAGTACATCTGCCTGGGCGGGCTGGACCGCTGAGGTTTGGCTGGCCGCTGAGTTAGAAGGCAAATAGCCACTCTGCGCATATTCTGTATGCGGGGGTGGCTATTGTTTTTGTAGTGGATACTTACTATCCAGGAGGTGGCCATGTCTACATTTGGGTTTTTAGTTTTAACGGTGTTTTTCGGATACCTGGCTTATGACTCGTACCAATTTCATGCTTCCTCTCGGCATCGTCCTTGGACCGTTGTGCCACCGCCAGAGTTGAGGAATGGCGATTACTTGTCGCAACAGTCACAGGCTGGACTCCAGTCAAACAAACTTACTGCAATCGGTGGCTTTCCTGGACTGCATTGGGTTTTCTGTGTTCTCACTGTCGGATCGGGTTCATTGACGGTATGGACTTTTCTGGTTGATTGGGTGTTGTAAGGTCCAAGCGTTACTGCTACCGCGATCCTCGGCCGGGAGTTGCGCCCGGCGGCGCAGTATCTTTTCTTTTGCGCAAAAGAAAAGACACCAAAAGAAAGGCGCCCCAACTGTCTGCGCCCTCCGCTGGCGCTACGGGAACCTGCGGTGCTCGCTTTGGGCGGGGTCTGGCTAAACTCGCCTGCGGCTCAAACAGACGCCAGCCCTGATCCGCCCAAAGCTGTGCTCCTCGGCGCACACAGATGGGGATCCCCAATGCGGGATCGGGGGCGCGCAGCGCCCCGTCGTGCCTAGGGCACGAAACTGGGACGGCGTGCCAGCCGGTGGTCGAACAATTGCACAGGCTACAACGTCACCCCAAACTCGCGCCCTAGGCGCGATGCCCGGCGCAGCCGGGCCGATCCCGCTCCCCGGGGTCCCCCTCTGCAAAGCGCCGAGGAGCGCAGCCCCACGGGGATCAGCAGGCCGCGTGTTTGAGCGCAGCGAGTTTGCGGCATGCCCCCGTGGGGCGAGCACCGCAGGTTCCCCGACGCGATAGCGACGGGGCGCTGGCAGTGGGGGTGGCCTTTTCTTTGGTGACTTTCTTTTGGCCACGCAAAAGAAAGTTACTGCGCTGCCGGGCGCACTCCCCGGCCGACGATGCTGGCAGACACCCAGAAAACGTCAACGCCAACCCCGCCAATAGGGGTCGGAGCCCAAATGCGGGCCACGGCCCTCTCACACCGCCAGCAAGCTGCGCGCAATTGGGATCCGACCCCCATTGCCTACACCCCGTGCAGTCACCCCAAATCGCTACTCTTTCGATAGTTAAAAATAAGAGCTACTCACGCCCATCCCATCAGCACAAGCAGCCATTTTGATAACTCAAAAAAAGCCAAAAACCCAAAACTCACAGCGCCGCCGTCACCCCCCCATCCACATACAAAATGTGCCCGTTCACAAACCGCGACGCGTCGCTGGCCAGGAAGATCGCGGCACCTACCAGGTCCTCTACCTCGCCCCAGCGGCGCGAGGGGGTGCGGTTGAGCAGCCAGGCGCTGAAGGCAGGGTCGTCTACCAAGGCCTGGTTCAGGGGGGTTTTGAAGTAGCCGGGGCCCAGGCCGTTGACCTGCAGGCCGTGCGGGCCCCAGTCGATGGCCATGCCTTTGGTGAGCATCTTCACTGCGCCCTTGGTGGCGGTGTAGGGGGCGATGTTGGGGCGGCCCAACTCGCTCTGCACCGAGCAGACGTTGATGATCTTGCCGCGCCCGCGGGCAATCATGTGGCGGGCGACGGGCTGGGCCACAAAAAACACGCTGTCCACGTTGGTCCGCATCAGCTCAGCCCAGTGTTCCAGGGAGAAGGTCTCCAGCGGCGCGCGGCGCTGGATGCCTGCGTTGTTGACCAGGATGTCGATGGGGCCGTGGTCACGCTCCCAGCCGTCCACGGCCTGCACGGCGGCAGCGGGGTCGGTCACGTCGAACGGCAGCGTCGTGGCGGCAAAGCCCAGCGCCTGCAGCTTCTGTGCGGCCTCGGCCAGGCGGGTGGCCTCGCGGCCATTGAGTAGCAGGTGGGCCCCGGCCGATGCCAGACCGCAGGCCAGCGCGAAACCAATGCCGCTGCTGGAGCCGGTGACCAGCGCGGTGCGCCCGGTCAGGTCGAAGGCGGCCAGTGCGGGGGGAAGGGTGTGGGGTGTTTGCATAGACACCACTCTACGCCAGGGCTTGCATCTGCTATGCCCACGCCCATGTAAGCTAGTACAACCGCCAGACGCTGTTTTATAAAGAAAATCGGCCCCTGGCGCTCATTCCATCAGCACAAGCAGCTATGCAAGTCATAGCAATTCGATGTTCCATTTTGAAAGGCTCCCGCCATGGGTTTAGGCTTGTTTTCTCTGCTCAAGACCGTACCGTGGACCGAGGTGATCTCGACCGCGCCGCTGGTGGCGCAAGGGGCCAAAAAACTGTGGGACAGCGTGGCCAAAAAAGCGCCACCTGCGCCCGCGCCGCCACCGGCCCCGGTGCTGCCCACACACGACGTGGTGGTGGCCGAGCTACAGGCCCGCATCCTCGCCCTGGAGGCCAGCAGCGCCGAGCTGCACACGCAGATGCGCGCGTCCAGCGAGCTGATCCAGGCGCTGGCCACGCAAAACGCCGAGCTGGTGCAGCGGGCAGAGGCCAACCGCGTGCGACTGCGCTGGGTGAGTGCGGCCCTGGTGGCGCTGGCCGTGGGCCTGGTTTACGCTTTGCGGACGCAGTTTTAGGAGAACCGCCATGCGCATCCCACCCGGCTTCAACACCGTCGCACCCTACTTCTTCGTGGAGGGTGCCGACGCGTTTGCGCGTTTTCTGGTGGCCGGGCTGGGTGGCACGGAAACCTGCCGCAGCCTGCGCCCCGACGGCCTGGTGGCCAATGTGCAGGTGCGGCTGGGCACGTCTACCGTGATGGCCAGCGAAGCCAGCCCCGGCTACCCGGCCATGGCGGCCGCGTACTACCTGTATGTGGACGATGCCGACGCGGCCCTGGCGCAGGCGCTGCAGCACGGTGCCACGCTGGAGATGGCCGTGGCCGACATGCCCTACGGCGACCGCCAGGGCGGCTTGCGCGACCCGCACGGCAACATCTGGTGGATTTCGCAGCGGCTGGTGGACGGGCCTTATACGCCGTAGCCGCCGAGGCGTTACAGAGCGCCGGGGTTGGCGATCAGCGTGGTGCTGGACGCGCTGGTGCCCAGCAAACCCGCCTGGGTGTACACCGCCAGCTTTTGGCGCGTGTCGGCGATGTCCATGTTGCGCATGGTGAGCTGGCCGATGCGGTCGGCGGGGGTGAAGCCACCGGCTCCGCTTTCCATGGTCAGGCGCTCGGGGTGGTAGGTCAGGTTGGGGCTGACCGTGTCCATCAGCGAATAGTCGTTGCCGCGGCGCAGTTCCAGCGTGACTTCGCCGGTGATGGCGCGGGCGATCCAGCGCTGGGCGGTTTCGCGCAGCATCAGGCTTTGCGAGTCGAACCAGCGGCCCTGGTACAGCAGGCGGCCCAGCTTGCGGCCATTGGCGCGGTACTGTTCGATGGTGTCTTCGTTGTGGATGCCGGTGACCAGGCGCTCGTAGGCGATGTGCAGCAGTGCCATGCCGGGGGCTTCGTAGATGCCGCGGCTCTTGGCTTCGATGATGCGGTTTTCGATCTGGTCGCACATGCCCAGACCGTGGCGGCCACCGATCTCGTTGGCGGCGTACATCAGGGCCACGGCATCGGGGAAGGTCTGGCCGTTCAGCGCCACGGGCTGGCCTTCTTCAAAGCGCACGGTCACCGATTCGGCCTTGACCACGCAGTCGTCGCGCCAGAACGGCACGCCCATGATGGGTTTGACGATGTGCATGCCCGCGTTCAAGAACTCCAGGTCCTTGGCTTCGTGGGTCGCGCCCAGGATGTTGGAGTCGGTGGAATAGGCCTTTTCCACGCTCATCTTGTAGTCGAAGCCGTTGGCCACCAGGTACTCGCTCATTTCCTTGCGGCCACCGAGTTCGTCGATGAACAGCTGGTCCAGCCAGGGCTTGTAGATGCGCAGCTCGGGGTTGCACAACAGGCCGTAGCGGTAGAAGCGCTCGATGTCGTTGCCCTTGTAGGTGCTGCCGTCGCCCCAGATGTTCACGCCGTCGTCGCGCATGGCCACCACCAGCGCGGTGCCGGTCACGGCCCGGCCCAGCGGCGTGGTGTTGAAGTAGGTGGCGCCACCGGTGCTGATGTGGAAAGCCCCGGCCTGGATGGCGGCAATGCCCTCGGCCACCAGCTGCGGGCGGCAATCGACCAGACGCGCCATTTCGGCACCGTAGGCCAGCGCCTTGCGCGGGATTTCGTCGTAATCGGACTCGTCGGGCTGGCCCAGGTTGGCGGTGTAGGCACAGGGCACGGCCCCCTTGGCACGCATCCAGTGCACGGCGGCGCTGGTGTCCAGCCCCCCCGAGAAAGCGATGCCGACGCGTTCGCCAGCGGGGAGTTTTTGCAGAATATTGGCAACCATGGTGTTCTCTGGGTCAGTGCGAAACCTTCGATGTTAATGGACGCAGGCCGCGCCGCACGGGCGGTGCTCGACATCGATGCAATTGGTGGGCCGCGGTGCAGGCTGTGTGCGTTGGCGTACAGACCCGGCAGCGCGCGGCCGCCACCATGGACTGCAACGCGCCAGGGCAGCGCGCTCCACTGTCCACCCAACCAGGAGAGACACATGCAACCATCCCCCACCTCGCCGTCCCCTACCGTCCCCGTGGACGAAGACCTTGCCGCACAGGCCCTCCCCGGCCACGGCATTCCGTCGCAGGACTCGGACCCTGCGGCGCAAATTGCACTGGACCCCCAGGATGCGGAGCGCGAAGCCAAGTCGACGCTGGTCGGCGGTGGCATGGTGGCCGGTATGGCCATGGGTGCCGCCATCGGCATCGGGGTAGGTGGCCCGGTGGGTGTGGTGGTGGGGGCATCGATCGGTGCCGTGGTCGGCGCACTGGGTGGCGCAGCCGCCGGTGCCACGGCCCAGGCCGACGCAGTGCCCACCGCCACGGTGCGCCTGCACATCGAAGACACCGGTGGCGGTGGCCGGCCAGTGGTGTTGATCCACGGCTGGCCGCTGTCGGCCCAGGCCTGGGAGCCCCAGGTACCGGTGCTCCAGGCCGCGGGCTATCGCGTGGTGGCCTATGACCGCAGGGGCTTTGGCCGCTCCGATAAGCCGGAGTCCGATTACAGCTACGACACGCTGGCCGACGATCTGCAGCGCGTGCTGGACCAGTGCGGACTGCAGGACGTGACACTGGTGGGCTTTTCGATGGGCGGGGGCGAGGTGGCGCGCTACATCACGCGGCATGGCGAGTCGCGGCTGCGCAGCGTGGTGTTTGCCGCCGCCGTGCCACCGTACCTGATGCAGAGCGCCGACAACCCCGACGGCCCGCTCACGCCCGAGAAGGCACAGCAGAGCAAAACCGCGCTGGAGCAGGACCGCAACGCCTTTTTCGAGCATTTCACCCGCGACTTCTTCTCGGCCGAGGGTGTGCTGCAGGTCACCGAGGCGCAGCGCGCCGACGCGATCGCCCTGTGCCACCAGTCCGCACCGCATGCGGCCCTGGCGTGCATGGATGCCTTCGGCACCACCGATTTCCGTAACGACCTTCAGCGGGTGACGGTGCCCACGCTGGTGGTCCACGGCGCGGCGGATGCGATCGTGCCCATCGAAGGCTCGGGCCTGCGCACCCACCAGGCCGTGCAGCACAGCCAACTGGTGACGGTAGCCGGAGCTCCGCACGGGTTCAACGTATCGCACGCGCAAGTGTTCAACGAGGCGCTGCTGGCGTTCCTGCGCAACTGAGCGTTGCAGCCGTGGCCCAAGCATGCGGCCACGGCAGGAATGAGACGCTACATTTTTAATAGCTATTGCCGCCGATACATAGTGCGCCAGAGGCCGATTTGATCCACAAAACGGCCTCTGCCCCTAATGCCCCGCCAGCACCTGCTCCAGCTCGGAAAACGTCTGCGCCATCGCCGTCACCGGCAACGGGTGCCCCAGCTGGCGCTCCACCTGGGTTTGCGAAACCAGGCCGCGGATGCGCGGGGAACCGTCGGCGGTTTCAGAATCAACCACCAGCAGGTGCGGGCGGCCGCGCTGGACCAGGGTGGCCACCACCTGCGCCACGGTGGCGCGCTGCAGCGAGGCAAAGCTGATCGCGTCGATGGCGGCCAGCGGAGTCATCACGTCGGCGGCGGTCAGGTCCTGGTACTTGACCTGGCGCTGGTGCACCAGGCGCATGGGGCGGTCGCCCGCGATATCGGCGGCGGTGAGGATGCCGTCCACCGAGGGCATGTCGGACACCACAAACAGCAGGCGCACGCCCTGGTAGATCATCTTCAACTCGGCCTGGCCCAGGCTGGTTTGCGGCTGCACCGTGGCGGCGCGGGTCTGCGCCAGGTCGGTAAACACCTCCAGCGCGGGCGACCCCAGGGTCACCGGCCCGTGCTGCGGCGGCTGGACCTGGACGATGTGGGTGCTTGCAGGGAAGCGGAAGGTGGGGAGAGCGCCATCGGACATGGAAACCTTTCAAAAACCACACACTGGGGATCGGTTGCGTGGGTGTCAAAACGGTGCAACCGCCCCCGTTATAGGCCTGCCCCACGGGCGCCACAAGCGGTTTTACCGGGTTTATCCCTGGCTTTACCGGCAGTTTGCAATGGGGTCGGCCCAGGGGGCCAGGCCGATAGGGTAGATTTACCTTCCTCCACCGTACCGTGCACGTCCCATGACACCCTCCGCCTGGCTCCTGTTCACCACCATTTCGCTGGTCACCGCATTCACCCCCGGCCCAGCCGTGCTGCTGGCCATGTCCAACACGATGGCCTGGGGCCTGCGCAAGACGCTGTTGGGCAGCTCCATCGGCAGCGCAGTAGGGGTTTTTGTGGTGTCGGGCATTGCCATGGCCGGGCTGGGCACCTTGCTGCATACCTCGGCATGGCTGTTTGCCGGGCTGAAGACCGCCGGGGCGCTGTACCTGATGTACCTGGGCTGGCGCCAGTGGACCAACCCGGGCTCGGTGTTCCGCAAGACCGCCCAGGTCGTGGAGCAGGCCGACAAATCCCGCCTGGCACTGGCCCGCCAAGGCCTGCTGGTGTCGCTGACCAACCCCAAAAGCATTCTGTTCTTCACCGCGCTGTTTCCACAGTTCCTGCACCTGGATGCGCCCATGCTGCCGCAATACCTGGCGCTGACCAGCGCGTTCACCACCTGCGCCTTGACCTCCCACGTGGTCTATTCGCTGCTGGCCACGCGCTTGCAGGGCTGGTTCTCCACCCCACGCCGGGCCCAGGCTTTCAACCGCGTCACCGGCGGGGCCTTTGGCCTGCTGGGGCTGGGGCTGTTGCGGTTGAAGAACCCGGCGTGAAAAAGCGGTGCGCCGCTAAAATCGCCACCATGAACACGCACCTGGACCACGTAATCGACGAGGCACTCGCGCTGGTGCCACAAGAGCGCTCGGCCCTGGTGCTGGCTCTCTTGGACAGCCTGGATGGCGAAGATGAGGCCACGGTGGCCAATGCCTGGGCGGTCGAGATCGGCCTGCGCAAAGCGGCCCTGCGCTCGGGTGCAGTGCAGGCCGTGCCCTGGGCCGAGGCGCGCGCGCGGTTGAGCGCTTTGTGAACACGGGCTACGCCCTCTCCATCGCCCCGGCGGCCGAGGCCGACATCCGCGACGCATTCCACTGGTACAGCGAACGCAGTCCTTTGGCAGCAGATAACTTTCGTACACAGGTGTTTGAAACCATCGACCGCATCGCAGACAACCCGCTGGGCAAAGCGGCAGACGGCGACGGCAATCGGCAGCGCGTGCTGCACCGGTATCCCTACTCCGTGGTATACGAAGTCGCAGAACGCAGCATCACCATCCTGGCCGTGGCCCACCACCGGCGCAAACCGGGGTATTGGCAGCCCGTGGCGTAAACCTAAAGCTAAAGCCGCCCGCCCCAGTACCCCGGCTCGCGGCTCTGGTGCGCTACTGCGAAGATTTGGGGGCCTTTGAGCGCATCTTCCTCGTACACCACGGTGTAGGGGAAACGGTCAAAGTGGTAGACACGCAAACCCCGTTCCCCGTGCGGGCCGCGTTGCTGGTTCTGCACCAGCAAATCACAGACCCGCTCGAACTCCGCTAAAAAAGCCAAGGCCACCAAGCGGCTGGCATGGGTGGCGTAGTACACCGCCGCGTCCCCCAGTTCCGCCTCGGCATCGGGGTGAATCCAGTAACTCACGCAATCCGGGCCTTGATGCGGGCCAGCGCCTCATCACCCGGCACCATGGCCACCGCGCCGCTGCGCACGCCTTCGCGGCGCTGGTTTGCCAAATCCAGCCAGGCTTTTTGCGCCGGGGATTGGGGTTCAAAGCTGGCAATCAGCAGCTCCAGAATGCGGGCGCGGTCCACGGCGGGGAGTTCCAGCACCTCGGTGGCAAGGTCGTGGGCAAGGGTGGTCATGGGGCCTCCGGTGGGTTCATGGTCTACAGGATGCCACACTTGACTCCTAAAATCCCGCCATGCCCCCACCCCACCCCCGCAACGCCACCGGCGACTCCTTTTTTGCCTGGGACGGCGACGTGCTGGTCGTCAACATCCTGGGCAAGCCCTCGGCCTGCTGCGACGCGATCGCCAAGCCCATGGGCACGCAGCTCAAGGTCAGCGTGACAGCCACGCCCAAGAACGGCAAGGCGACAGACCACATGGTGCGCTTTCTGGCACCCCTGTTTGGCGTGGCGGTGGCCGATATCGAGGTGGTGTTTGGGCGCGAAAGCATCCACAAACAACTGCGCATCACTGCGCCGAAGAAGCTGCCACCGGCGTTCACCAGCGCCTGACCCGGAACTTTGCCCCCTGCCAGCTGCTCCCACCCGGCATACTCTGGCTCCACCATGTTGCACCGTTTTCTCTCTGCTCTGCTTTTAATAGCTGCCTACGCCCTTCCCATAAGCGCAAGCGCCCAAAAAAGCTTGAATTCCGTCGTGACCACGCCGCAGGTGCGCGCCGAGCTGCTGGCGCACGCGCCGCAGGGGGTGGTCCCCGGCCAGCCGGTGTGGGTGGGCTTGCAGATCACCCACCAGCCCGAGTGGCACACCTACTGGAAGAACCCCGGCGATTCGGGCCTGGCCACCAGCCTGGTGTGGACACTGCCGCCCGGTGTGACGGCGGGCGACATCGCCTGGCCGGTGCCGCACAAGATCCGCATCGGCACCCTGGCCAACTACGGCTTTGAGGGCACGCTGCTGCTGCCGGTGCCGCTGACGATTTCGCCGGACTTCAAACCCAGCCTGCTGGCCAGCGAACTGGAGGTAAAGCTGCATGCCGTCTGGCTGGTGTGCCGCAAGGAATGCATTCCCGAAGAAGGCGACTTCGTGCTGAAGCTGCCGGTGAAAAGCTCTACCGGCATGCACGCCGCCGCCTTCGATGCCGCCCTGGCCGCCCAGCCCACCGATTTAAAGGCGCGCAGCCAGGTGCAGGTAGAGGGCCCCGAACTCAAAATCACCGTGGCCGACCTGCCCGCCGCGCTGCGCGGCAAGACGCTGGAGCTGTTCCCAGAAACGCCGGAAATCACCGCCCCCGCTGCCGACATCACGCAGCGTTGGGACGGCGCCACTTGGTCCGCCACCGCCACGCTGACGGCCATGCGCAGCCAGAGCCCCACCGAGATGCCGCTGGTGCTGGCCACCGCCGACGGCGCGGGCTTTCGCACCGTGGCCGATGTGCAAGGCACCTGGCCACGCACCATCGCCCCGCCCACCATGTCGCCCGCCCTGGAAGCCGCCTTGCGGGCCAACAGTGCGGCCTCGCAAATCCCGGCCGCGCCCAGCCTGTCCTGGGCGGCCGCCCTGCTCGGGGCGCTGCTGGGCGGATTGATCCTGAACCTCATGCCCTGCGTGTTCCCGGTGCTGGCCATCAAGCTGATGGGCTTTGCGCAGCACGCGGGCGACAAACAGGCCCACCGTGTGGATGGCCTGGCCTACACCGCCGGGGCCGTGCTGTCGTTTCTGGCGCTGGGCGGGCTGATGCTGGGCCTGCGCGCGGCGGGCGAGCAACTGGGCTGGGGCTTTCAATTGCAGTCGCCGGCGGTGGTAGCCGGGCTGGCGGTGCTGTTCACCGTGGTGGGGCTGAACCTGGCGGGGCTGTTCGAGTTTGGCCAGTTTCTGCCCAGCCGCGTGGCCACACTGCAGGCACGCAACCCGGCGCTGAACGCGTTTTTGTCCGGCGTGTTGGCCGTGGCCGTGGCCTCGCCCTGCACCGCGCCCTTCATGGGGGCCTCGCTGGGGTTGGCCGTGGGCCTGCCGGTGGCACAGGCGCTGCCGATCTTTGCGGTGATGGGCATCGGGATGGCCCTGCCCTACCTGCTGGCCAGCCTGAGCCCGGGCCTGGCCCGGCTGCTGCCGCGGCCCGGCGCGTGGATGGCTACCTTCCGCCAGCTCATGGCGTTTCCGATGTTTGCCACCGTGGCCTGGCTGGTGTGGGTGCTGGGCCAGCAAAGTGGCATTGACGGCGCGGGCAGCCTGCTGCTGCTGCTGGTGGCCGTGGCGGCGGTGCTGTGGGCGCTGGGCCTGGCCGGGCGCACGCGCTGGGTGATTGCTACGCTTTCCATAGCTGCTCTCGCTGGTGTCATAAGCGCTACAGGCCAAAATCTTATCAATGTGGCACCCGCCTCTGGCGCGGTGGCCGCCACCGAGCGCTGGCAGCCCTGGGAGCCGGGCCGTGTGGAGCAAACCCTGGCCACCGGGCAGCCGGTGATGGTGGACTTCACCGCCGCCTGGTGCGTCACCTGCCAGTACAACAAGAAGACCACCCTGTCCCACCCCGCCGTACTGGCCGATCTGGAAGCCAAGAACGTGCAGCTGCTGCGCGCCGACTGGACCCGCCGCGACCCCGCCATCACCGCCGCCCTAGGCCAACTGGGCCGCAACGGCGTGCCGGTGTACGTGCTGTACAAGGCGGGCAGCGCGCCGCAGGTGCTGTCGGAGGTGTTGAATGTGGACGATCTGCGGGCGGCTATTGCCAGGCTGTAATGCGAACCGCCCACAAGGGTAAGCGCTAGCGTAGAAAATTTAATCTAAAAATACACTGTCGTGCAAGTCTGAAGCCCCCCGCACCACTGACACCCACGACATGACGACACCCGGCAGAGGACGTACCTCGATCGATACCACCCAGGTCCGCCCCGAGCTGCGCGTGCGCTATTGGGAAGAAGAGTGCCGTACCAACCTGGTCGGCATACGGTGCTCCTCCTACTCCGATAACGGGCTGCTGGCCAGGCAGACCAGCGTGGACCAGGGCCGTCTGCGGCTGGCCATCACCAGCGCCAATGCGCATGTCATCGAGCGCACGCCGGACATGATCCGCGCCACCCCCCGGGAGTCGATTTTCATCAACGTGGTGCGCGAGGGCGAGACCTTCATCTACCAGCGCGGCCACTGCGTGAAGGTGCACAAGGGCGATCTGCTGGTCTACGACGCGCGCTACCCGTTTTTGCTGGGCGGTGCGGAAAACTTCAGCCAGCTGCACGTGGACATCCCGGCGGACCTGTTCCATGCCCAACTGGTCCGCACCCACCTGAACCAGCCCCTGCACATCGCCGCCACCACCCACACCCACCGGCTTTACAGCCACACGCTGAGCAGCCTGCTGTTGAACCTGATCGAAGGTGCCATTCCTCTACCCCAGAGCAGTGAATCCCTGGACAGCCAGGTCTGCGATCTGCTGGGCGTACTGATCCACCAGGGCGATGGCCACACCGTCACCTCGGCCCTCAGCGCCACCCATTTGCTGACCGCCAAGGCGTACATCGAAGAGCACCTGGGCGACGAAGGACTGCATGCCGACCAGATTGCCCTCGCCGCCGGTATTTCCGAGCGGCATTTGCGCCGCCTGTTTGCGGCGCAGGACAGTGCCGTGGCCGACTATGTGCTGGCGCGCCGTCTGGACCGCGCCCGCGAGCAGCTGCTGGACCCGCACCGGCGCGGCACCACCGTGGCCGAGACCGCCTACCACTGTGGCTTTGCCAGCCCTTCGCATTTCTCCCGGGCGTTCAAGCAACGCTTTGGCAGCACCCCCACCCAGCTGCAGCGCCAATCCCTTCACTGAGCCGCACCGGCTTCAACCCACCGCAGCGAACGGATCCACCAGCACCTTGCATTGGGTGGTGCGTTGCCGCAGTGCCTCAAAAGCGGTAGGCAAATCCCTCAGGGCGATGGTTTCCGAAATCAGCGCCTGGGGCGCGTAACGCCCGCCGTCCAGCGCGTCAATCGCCGTATGGAATTCGCGCATATTGAAGAACACCGACATCACGATCCGCACCTCCTTAGAGATGGCACGGAACGCGTCGAAATGGTCGCGGGCGGTGCACAGGCCCAGCACCACCACCGTGCCGCGCGGGCGCACCAGCCCAATGCAGTGGTCGATCAAACCGGGCTTGCCCACGCACTCGAACACCACATCGGGCTCGCCGCCCAGGTGGTCGCGCACCTGCGCCACCAAGTCCTCGTCCGCCTTCAGGAACGCGCTGGCTCCCAGCGCCATGGCACGCTCCGCCTGGTAGAGGTGCACATCGCTCATCGCCACGGCCGCCGCCCCCATGCGCCGGGCCCAGAATGCCACGGCCAGGCCAATCGCCCCGGCACCGACCACCAGCACCCGGTCGCCCGGTTTCAGCCCAGCCTGCCCCACGCCATGCAAGGCCACCGCCAGCGGTTCGGCCAATGCGCCATCGGCCGCAGAAATGCCCCACGGCAGCTTGCGGCACTGGCGCGCCGCCACCGCCGCATACTGGGCGTAGCCACCGCCTATCAACTGCATCTGGGCGCACCATGCCGGGTCGCCCCGGCGGCAGCTGTCGCAATCGCCACAACCGCGCAGCGGGGCCACGCTGACCTGGTCGCCCACTTGCAGGTGCGTGACCTCCGCCCCGACTTCCAGCACCTCGCCCGAGTATTCGTGGCCCAGCACATCGCCCTGCCGGGCCCCGAAGACCGGGTCTTCGGTCATGTGCAGATCGCTGCCGCAGATGCCGCAGCGGCACACCTTGAGCAGCACCTGGTAGCGGTCGGGTTCCGGATCGTCCAGATCCGTGATCTGCAGTGGCTGGCGCAGGGCATCAAAAATGGCGGCTTGCATCATGGTGCTCTTTCAGTCCACCCGGCCAAGCATCTGCCCGCCGTCGATCACCAGCTGGGAACCGGTGACAAACGAGGACGCATCCGATGCCAGAAACAGCGCCAAGGGCTTGATCTCGTCGGTATCGGCGACCCGGTGCATGGGCACGCGCATCTGGAAAGCCTCGCGGTCGGTCGGATTGCGCAGCCGCCCCCCGGCAATATTGGTGGCAAACGGGCCGGGCGCAATCGCATTCACGCGGATGCCGTAGCGCGCCAGCTCCATCGCCGCCTGGCGCACCAGCGAGGCGGCACCGGCCTTGGCGGGCATGTAGGGCGTACCGACGATGGCCTCGTTGATGATGGCCACATTGGACGTGGTCACCACAATGCTGCCCTTGCCGCGCGGCTTCATGTGGCGCACGGCGGCGCGCAGGCTGGTGAATACCGAGGTGAGGTTGGTGGCGATCACGGCGTCCCAGTGGCGCTCGTCCAGGGTCTCCAGCGCACCTTCGGGGTTGCGGGTGTTGTCCGGGGTCAGAAAGCCGGGGCCTGCGTCGATACCGGCGTTGGCAAACAGCACGTCCAGCCCGCCGTATGCGGCGGCGCTGCGGTCGAAGGCGGCGTACATCGCGTCACGGTCGGTCACGTCCACACATTCGCTGCGCACATCGTAGCCCTGCGCCCGCAGGCGCTGCTCGGCCTCTTGCAGCCGCGGGGCGTTGAGATCCATCAGCGTGACGCGCGCACCATGCTCGGCCATCACCTCGGCATAGGCCAGACCGATGCCGCTGGCGGCACCGGTGACGGTGCAGGCCAGGCCGCGCACCGCAAAACGTTGCATCGTGGGGCTCATAGTCACTTCGGCTACTCCGCTTACAGGAACAGGGACTTGTTGATTGGCAGCCCGTTGGCGCGGCAATGGCTCACGTAATGGTTGATGAACCAGAACACGTCAAAGGTGTCGGTGAGCTTGCCTGCGTCGTCAAAGAACTCGATCGCACCGTTGATCCAGAACATGGCCTTCATGCCGTTCGGATCGTCGGAGTACAGGGTGTGGGCCGTGCCCGGTGTTTCGTACACAAAGCTGCCGGGCCGGGCCACCCAGTCGTACTCGTAATAGCCCCATGTGCCCTCCAGCGTGATGGCGGATACCGCGCCACGGTGCCGGTGCGTGCCGATGCGGCCACCGCCCTTGACCCACAGGATGTTGGCCACGGCACCGGTGCGCACGTCGAAAGACAAATGGCGGATGGCCGCGCTGTCGCCAAACGGCACCCAGGGCGACTCGGTTTCCGACGGACCTACATGGTCGCCGTGCAGGCCGAACTCGGTAATGGTGCCTGCATGCGGCTCGGGCGGAAGCTGGATCAGGGCACGGTCGGGTGGGGTCAGTACGCTGGTGTTCATGCTTGTCTCCTTGGGGTTTGTTGTAAAAATTCAGGTTTTGGCGGCATCGGATCGGCGCAACAGGCGGCGGCGCAACGGGAACCAGGGGGCATCCACCCGCTTGCACCACAGGCCCCACAGCCCGCCCCGGGCAAACAGCGCCATGCACAGCGTCATCAGCCCCAGCACCACCATGTAGGTGGCACCAAAGCGGCCAAACAGGCGATCGGCGGCGAAATACAGTAAGGCACCGACCAGCGGCCCCTCGATCGAACCGATACCACCCACCATGACGATGAAGATGCAGATGGACGACCAGTTCGGGTCGAACCCGGCCGAGGGCGAGATGCGCAGCGCGCTCAGGTAATACACCGCGCCCGCCATGCCCGTGCCCACGGCGGCAGCCAGGTAAATCAGAAAGCGCAGGCGCTTCACATCCACGCCCTGGCTGGCGGCAGACACCGGGTTGTCGCGCATGGCCGTCAGCGCCAGGCCGTAGCGTGAGCGCAGCAGGGCGTAGCTGCCGCCCACGGCGAACAGCACCATGCCCGCGCACAGCCACAGCGTGCCGAACTCACGCTGCTCCAGGCTGTACTTGCCCATGGCGCTCAGCGTCATGCCCGAGCCGCTGCCCACGTAATCCAGGCTGGAGGCAAACAACCGACACACCTCGGACACCACCCAGGTGCCGATGGCGAAATAGGGACCATCCAGCCGGTGCAGCAGCGCATAGGCGGGCACGGCCAGCAAGGCGGGCACCACCAAGCACAGGGCGGATGCCAGAAACGGGTCCACGCCAAACTTGTTGGCCAGCACAAACATGGCATAGCCCGCCACGCCAATAAACGCCTGCTGGCCTACCGATATCAGACCGGCGTAGCCCGCCAGCAGGTTCCACATCTGCGCCACCACGATGTAGCAGCTGAGCTCGACCACCGAGCGGATCAGCCCGGAGTCAGCCCACCAAGGCATGCTCAGCATCGTGGCGATGGCCAGCGCGCACAAAGCCATGGCGATACGGCTGGAGCGGGTGTGGCGTTGCACATGTGCTTTGGGCAGCGGCATGGCGGTGGCCGCAGCGGCCATGGGATGGATCACAGCACTCATGGTGTTCAGGCTCTCCGAGACATCAGCCCTTGCGGGCGCACGGCCAGCACGGCCAGAAATACCAGGTGCCCGCTGAGAATGCCCCAGCCCGCGTCCAGCCGAAAACCAATCGCCTGCGACACCCCCAGCACCATGGCGCCCAGAAAGGCACCCCAGACCGAGCCCATGCCGCCGATGATCACCGCCTCAAACGCGTAGATCAGCTGAGCCGGGCCGTCGGAGGGCGACACGGTGGCGCGCAGCGACTGGCACACCGCCGCGATGCCCAGCATGCCCACGGCCAGCGCCGTGGCGGCGGCATACACCCGCTGGGGGTTGATACCTGTGATGGCCGCTGCCTCCGGGTCGGCCGCGGCGGCGCGCAGCGAACGGCCAAAGGCGGTGTAGCGCAGGGTCAGGTCCAGGCCAGCGGTCATCAGCAGCGCGGCAGCGAAGATTTGCAGCGGCAGTACGCCCACGAAGAAATCACCCAGCGCCAGGCTGGCAAACTCCAGCCCTTCGCCGGGCAGGGAGCGGGTGTCGGCCGACCAGATCTGCAGCATCAGGTTTTGCAGCGCAATCGACAGACCGAAGGTGGCAATCAACGACGGCAAGGGGTCGTTGCCCAGCACCCGGTTGAGCACCATCTTTTGCAACAGCCAGCCCAGCACCATGGCGATGGGCACCAGCATGGCCACCACCACATACGGGCCAATCGCCAGCGCCCCGGCCAGACTTACGCCCACCAGGGCCAGCAAAATCATCATGTCGCCGTGGGCGGTATTGACAATGCGCATCACGCCAAACATCAGCGCCATACCGATGGCGTACTGCGCGTACATGCCACCCAGCAGCAGGCCCTGGACCAGTGCATCAAGCCACTGCATGGCTGGCTCCAAAGTAGGCGCGGGCGATATCGTCGCGTGCGATGTCCGCCGAGCGGCCCGTCAAGGTGATACGGCCTTCCAGCATGCAGTACAGGCGGTGCGATGCCCGGCAAGCCAGCGCCACATCCTGCTCCACCAGCACAATGGCCGTGCCCACCGCGGCGATGCTGGGCAGTGCCGCATAGATTTCGCGAATCACCAGGGGTGCCAGGCCCAGCGACAGTTCATCGCACAGTAGCAGGCGCGGCTGGCTCAACAGCCCACGGCCGATCGCCACCATCTGCTGCTGCCCGCCCGACAGCAATTCCACCGGCGTGCGGCGCTTTTGCAGCAGGATGGGAAACAGCGCGTACAAGCGGGCCAACGTCCAGGGCTGGGCCGTGCTGTGGGCATCCACCACCCGGGCATGGTCGATGGCGACCTGCAGGTTGTCTTCCACCGTCATGCCGGTGAACAGGCGGCGGCCTTCGGGCACCAGGGCCAGGCCGCGTTGGAGCATCTGGTGTGGCGCACTGCCGCCAACCGGCTGGCCATCAAAACGTACCATGTACTGGGCCACGGGCAACAAGCCGGTCAGGCTGCGCAACAAGGTGGATTTGCCCGCGCCATTGGCACCGATCAGGGCCACCACCTCGCCGGGTGCGATCTCGAAATCGATGTCAAACAGGGCCTGGAAGTCACCGTACCGGGCACACAGCCCGTGGGTGGATAGCAGGGGGGGCGATGCGGGGATGCTCATGAATCAATTCCCATATAAACGCGTTGCACCTCGGGGTTGGCCATCACCGCCTGCGGACTGCCTTCGGCAATCTTTTCGCCAAAGTTCAGCACCAGCAGACGATCGGCCACGGCCATCAGCGCGTGGAGCACATGCTCGATCCAGACCACGGTGACTTGGCGCTCCCGGATGCGGCGCACCAGTTGCACCAGCGCATGCGACTCTTCGTCGGTCAGGCCACCGGCGATTTCGTCGAGCAGCAGCAATTTCGGGCCGCTGGCCAGCGCACGCGCCAGCTCCAGCCGCTTGCGGTCCAGCAGGGTGAGCGAACCGGCCAGCTGGTTGGCTTTGTCGCCCAGGCCGCAGTCGTCCAGAATCGCGGCGCAACGATCGTTGGCCACCCGCTCGGACTGCATGCCGCCGAACATCGCGGCCACCAGCAGATTCTCGAAGGTCGTCATGCCGCTGTAGGGGCGCGGCACCTGGTAGGTGCGGCCGATACCGCGACGGCAGCGCTTGAACGGCGGCTCGCCCCCTTTCAAAGCCTCGCCACGGAAACGCAGGTTGCCGCCATCCACCGCCACATCGCCGCTGATCAGGTTGAACAGTGTGGTCTTGCCCGCGCCGTTGGGGCCCAGCACGCCCAGCACCTCGCCGGGCCACACCTCAAAGCTGATCTCGTGGATCACACGCACGGCACCAAAGGACTTGCTCAAACCCTGGGCGCTCAAAAGGGGCACGGCACTCATGGATGCAACTTTCTGCTCAGCAATGGGGCGGTCATGGCGGTCAGATCAGCTGCAGCTTGCCTTCGGTGCCCACCAGCTTGCTGGTGCTGTTGTCCACGATGCGCAGGTCGTACTTGTGCGCCTTGCCTTTGATCCATTGGCCGCCCAGCACCGGTGTCTTGGAGATATTGGGCGTGGGGCCGCCCTTGAAGTTGACCGGGCCCGCCATGGTGGTGAGGTTGGTTTCGGTGATGGCCTGGCGGATGGACTCGCGGCTCGTCGGGTCCTTGCTGCGCTTGAGCACATCCAGCGCCACTTCCCACAGGGCATGGGCATAGCCCAGCGGCTGGGTCCATTGTTTCTTGGTCGCAGTCTCCCAGTCTTCGGCCATCTTGGCACCGGTTTCCCCGGTGAGCGACGACTTGAACGGGAAGGCGGGTGTCCACCACACCTCGGTGCTCATGCCCTCTCCCAACTGTCCCATGGACTCCACGCCCGACGGAAACAGCAGCGCGGCGGCCACCGTGACGACCTTGGGCTTGAACTGCTGCTGGCGGCACTGGGTGATGAAGGTCTTCAGGTCGGCGGGGTAGCTGATGCCGCCGATGATGTCCACACCGGCCCGCTTGTACTCCGAAATCTGGGCCGAGAAGTCATTCGTCAGCGGCTGGAAGGAGCTGGGGATGACGGTCTGGAAACCGGCCTTGGTGACTGCCGGTGGCAGGCCCCACTCCTTGTTGCCCCAGGCTTCGCCGTCGATGTTGCGCGGGAACAGCAGGCCCACCTTGCGGTTGGTCTGTACCGAGTTCCACATGCCGGTGAAGCTGGCCAGCACGTCCTCCAGCCCCCAGAAGAAGTGGTAGGTCCATTTGAAGGGCTTCTCGGCCGAGCCGCCACGTGGGAAGACAAAGCTCTGCCAGGGTGCCTGGCTGGACAGGCAGGGCACGCCATTGAGCTCGCACTGGTCTGACACGGGGTTGATAGCGTCGGTGGTGCTGGCGGGCAGCATCAGGTGGACCTTTTCGTTGAGGATCAGGTTACCGGCCAGCTCGGCCGCCTTGTTGGGGTTGGACTGGTTGTCGCGCACCAGGATTTCGACCGCGTACTTGGTGCCGTTGACGGTGAGCCCGTCTTTCAGCAGGGCTTGCACCTTGGCCACCATGTATTTGTCCGTTTCACCGAACGGGGCCTGCGGCCCGGTCAGCGGGCTGATATAGCCGATGCGGATGGTTTTGGTTTGGGCCAGCGCCAGGCCGGGCAAGCCAACGGCCACCGCAGCAGCCCCCATGCCTTTGAGGGCCTGGCGGCGGGAGGTGGACAGCCCCGGCGGGGGGAATGCTTGTATCTCGGTCATGTTGTCTCCTTTTTAAGTTTTAGTAAACAAAGGTCAAGGCAGCGAGCGCGTTGTGCCGCTTGACTGTTTGCTCCTCATGCCGTGTTGAGTCTAGGGAGCAAAGCCCATTTCCATTGGCCTGCTCCGGCCATGAATCTTGACTACAGAGGACATGCGCCGGTTTTTATGGGCTCGCCCCACGGCATCCCCACTGACAGCCAGGTTCATCCAAGCCTGCTATCTTGGACGGCAAACCCAAGGAGTCCTCATGACCGCCACCCCCGACGCGTTCGCCACCACCCTGCAAACCTTCACCACCGCCAGCGGCAGCGCGGGCCAGTTCTGGTCGTTGCCTGCGCTGGCCCAGCAATACCCCAGCATCGCCCGCCTGCCAGTGTCGATCCGCATCGTTTTGGAATCGGTGCTGCGCAACTGCGACGGCAAGAAGGTCGCACCCCAGCATGTGGAGCAGTTGGCACACTGGCAGCCCAACGCCGAGCGCACCGCGGAAATCCCTTTCGTCGTAACCCGCGTGGTGCTGCAGGATTTCACCGGCATCCCGCTGCTGGCCGATCTGGCGGCGATGCGCACGGTAGCCGCGTCCCTGGGGAAAAGCCCCAAGACCATCGAGCCGCTGGTGCCGGTGGACCTGGTGGTGGACCACTCGGTGATGGTCGATTACTACGGCACGCCGCAGGCGCTGGACCTGAACATGCAGCTGGAATTCCAGCGCAACCACGAGCGCTACCAGTTCATGCAGTGGGGCATGCAGGCGTTTGACACCTTCCGCGTGGTGCCGCCAGGCTTTGGCATCGTGCACCAGGTCAATCTGGAGTACTTTGCGCGCGGCGTATACAAGAGCCCGCAAGACACAGGGCCCGTGCCGGTGTACTACCCCGACTCGCTGGTCGGCACCGACAGCCACACCACCATGGTCAACGGCATTGGCGTGGTCGGCTGGGGCGTGGGCGGCATCGAGGCCGAGGCGGCCATGCTGGGCCAGCCGGTCTACATGCTGACCCCGGACGTGGTGGGCTTTGAGCTGTCGGGCACGCTGCGCGAGGGGGTTACCGCCACCGACCTGGTGCTGTTTGTGACCAACATCCTGCGCGCCGAGAAGGTGGTGGGCAAGTTTGTGGAGTTCTTCGGCCCCGGTGCCGCGTCCATCCCCGTGCCCGACCGCGCCACCATCGGCAACATGGCCCCCGAGTACGGCGCGACCATGGGCTTCTTTCCTGTGGACGACAAGACCATTGCCTACTTCCGCAACACCGGCCGCACCGCCGACGAGATCGAGCGCTTCGAGGCCTATTACAAGGCGCAGGGCCTGTTCGGCATGCCCAACCCCGGCGACATCGATTACACCCAGACCGTGCGGCTGGACCTAGGCACGGTGGTGCCCAGCGTGGCCGGCCCCAAGCGCCCGCAGGACCGCATCGCCCTGGACCAGCTGGCGAGTACCTTCGCCACGCTGTACAGCCAGCCCAATGCGGCCAATGGCTTTAACCGCCCGGCCGACACGCTGGCGCTGCGCCACCCGCTGCCGTCCAATGACACCACCATCGGCAATGGCGACGTGCTGATCGCGGCCATCACCTCCTGCACCAACACCTCCAACCCCAGCGTGATGCTGGCGGCGGGCCTGCTGGCCAAGAAGGCGGTGGAGGCGGGCCTGACGGTGCTGCCGCACATCAAGACCTCGCTGGCCCCGGGCTCGCGCATCGTCACCGAGTATTTGCAAAAAGCCGGGCTGCTGCCCTACCTGGAACAACTGGGCTTTTACCTGGCGGGCTATGGCTGCACCACCTGCATCGGCAATGCGGGCGACCTGTCGCCCGAGATCAACGCCGCCATTGGTGCGAACCAGCTGGTGTGTGCGGCGGTGCTGTCGGGCAACCGCAATTTCGAGGCGCGCATCCACCCGAACCTGAAGGCCAACTTTTTGGCCTCGCCGCCGCTGGTGGTGGCCTACGCGATTGCGGGCAATGTCATGACCGACCTGGCCACCCAGCCGGTGGGGCGGGGCACGGGCGGCAAGCCGGTGTTTCTGGCCGACATCTGGCCCCGCATGGACGAGATCGACGCGTTGCTGCGTTTTGCCACTGACGCACAGGCCTACCGCGCTAACTACGACAAGATCAAGTCCGACCCCGGTGCGCTGTGGCGCAGCATCCAGGGCACCACCGGGCAGGTGTACGACTGGCCCCAGTCCACCTACATCGCCGAGCCGCCGTTTTTTGGCGACTTCACCCTGGCGCACCGGGCGGCCCAAGTCGGCTTTACCGGCGCACGCACCATGGCGCTGTTTGGCGACTCCATCACCACCGACCACATCTCGCCTGCGGGTTCTATCGCTGAAAAATCCCCCGCCGGGCAGTGGCTGCTGGCCCACGGCGTGCCCCGGGCCGACTTCAACAGCTACGGCTCGCGCCGCGGCAACCACGACGTGATGGTGCGCGGCACCTTTGCCAATGTGCGCATCAAAAACCTGATGCTGCCGCCCGATGCCACCGGCTCGCAGGAAGAAGGCGGCGTAACGCTGTACCACTCCGGCCAGGGCGCGCCCGAGAAGATGCCCATCTATGACGCCGCCCAAAAGTACATCGCTGCCGGTGTGCCCACCGTGGTGTTTGGCGGCGAAGAGTACGGCACCGGCTCATCCCGCGACTGGGCCGCCAAGGGCACGCAGCTGCTGGGCATCAAGGCGGTGGTGGCGCGCAGTTTTGAACGCATCCACCGGGCCAACCTGGTGGGCATGGGCGTGCTGCCGCTGCAGTTTCTGGGGACAGACAGCTGGCAAAGCCTGGGCCTGCGCGGCGATGAAACCATAGCCGTGGTGGTCCGCGCCGCCCTGCAGCCGCAAATGGACGTGGCCCTGGTGATCCACCGCGCCGATGGCACCCAGCAAGAGGTCACGGTGCGCCTGCGCATCGACACGCCCATCGAGGTGGACTACTACCAGCACGGCGGCATCCTGCCGTTTGTGCTGCGGCAGCTGCTGGCGCACTAAGAACTTGCCCGGTCGTTGAAGGCCGAGATATTCGCCACCTGGAAGCCGCCAGTGAGCGAACGCAGCTCGGTGTGGTGCAGTCGCGCCAGGCGCTGCAGGCAGGTGTCGCCCGCCGGGGTCAGGCGCACCTCCACCTGCCGGCGGTCTACCGCGCTGGCCGTGCGCTCCACCAGCCCGGCGGCTTCGCAGCGCGACACCAGGGCCACCACGCCGTGCTGCTGCGTCTGCAGGCGGTGGGCCAGTTCGCCCACCGTGGCCCATTCCCGGCCGGGGTAGCCCTTGATGTGCAACAGCAACTGGTACTGCAGCGGGGTTAAACCTTCAGCCTGCGCGGCATCTTCGCTGAAGCGCAGGAACCGGCGCAGCTGGTAACGGAATTCCGACAAGGCCTCGAAGTCGGCTTTGGCAAGGTGGGTGGAGCTGGACGGCATGGCAGAAAAATCCGCTAATTACATCACAGTATGATGTAATTAAGGTCTTTGTGTGCCGCCCCACCGCATGAACCTATCCCCTCCTTTGTGGCTGTTGAACCTGTACCCGCCGAGCACCTCGGTCAACCGCGCGGAACGGCTGCGCGCTTGCCTGGGGGCCTTGCTAGGCATTGCGCTGACAGGCTGGCTCAGTGCGCAAGCCATGGGGCTGACGTTGGCGACCGTGTGGTTGATTGCCCCCATGGGCGCATCGGCCGTGCTGCTGTTCGCGCAGCCCGCCAGCCCGCTGGCCCAACCTTGGTCGATTGTGGGCGGCAACCTGGTGGCAGCCTTCATTGGGGTGAGTTGCGCCAAGCTGCTACCCGCACCGGTGCCCGCGGCGGCCGCGGCCATCTTTTTATCCATCGGGGCGATGTTCTGGCTGCGCTGCCTGCACCCGCCCAGCGGCGCGATCGCACTGACCGCCGTGCTCGGGGGGCCGCAGATCCAGGCGGCGGGCTATGGCTTCATCGCCGCTCCGGTGGCTCTGAACTCCGCCCTACTGCTGCTGGCCGCGCTGCTCTACAACAACGCCACCGGCCGCCGCTACCCGCACGCCCAGCGCGCCGAAGTACCCCATCCGCACCAGACCCAGGACACGCCACCCACCACCCGGCTGGGCTTTACCACCGAGGACCTGCAGGCGGTGCTGAAAGACTACAACCAGGTGCTGGACATCAGCTTTGACGACCTGGAGCTACTGTTCCACCGCACCGAAACCCAGGCCTTTCGCCGCCGCTTTGGTGCCACGCTATGCGGCGATGCGATGTCCCGCGACGTACGGGCGGTGGAATTCGCCACCGAACTGGACGAGGCCTGGCACCTGATGCACACCCACCGCGTGCAAGCCTTGCCGGTCATCGACCGGGCCCGGCGGGTGATCGGCATCGTCACCCGCTCCCACTTTTTGAACCAGTTGGAGGCAGATGGCCACCCTGCACTGGGCACCCTGGGCACGCGTCTGCGCGCTTTGCTGCAACGCACGCCATTCAGCCACTCCCGCAAACCCGAGGTGGTGGGCCAGATCATGGCATCGCCGGTCAAAACGGCCTTTGAGACCATCCCGCTGGTGGAGCTGGTGCCCTGGATGGTCGATGCGGGCATGCACCATGTGCCTGTGGTCGATGCCGAGCGGCGGCTGGTCGGCATGGTCACGCAGACCGATCTGATGGCCACCTTGTATGAAACCAGCTTGGCGCATCTAGCCTAGGATCAGGCTCACAGGTACAGAGCCAGCACCTCCACCACCTGGCCATCCCGCAGGAACGGCACGGCCAGCAGACCGGTCGCGCCCAGGCCACTGGCTGCCGCAGAAGGGGGGCCGGGTTCACTGATAGGATGGTCGTTGATGGACGGCAACCCGCTCAGCCAGGCTTTCGCGATGGCACCGCCCGACACGGCGGTGGGTACCTGCATGCTGGCCGTGACCGACGAGTAGCCGCCGTTGAGCTCGCTGAAGGCAAAAACCCGTTGCAGGCGGCTGCCGGTCTCGTCCAGCGCCCAGCACTCCACGCGTTGGGCCAAAGGCAAGGTCTGGCTCGCCAGGAACGCCAGCACATAGTCCACACCATGGTGCTGCCCACACGACATCGCCAGGCCCCGCACCAGGCCTTGGGCGGCGGCCAGCTCGGCACGCACGAAACCGTCCTGCGCGGCACCCAGATCATCGATAAATTGGGCCGTGCCGCTGTGGTGCGCAGCGCCGGGCAGCCCCGCGCCGGGGGCCAGGGTCACGCCCCGGGTAAATGCCTCCAAGGCCTGTGCGCCTGGCCCAAAGGCACCGTCCACCAGGGTCAGGCTGGCGTCAAGGCCGGGTTGCGCTTGCCACAGCTCCAGCGTCCCCGCCTGCGTGGGCGCTTTGCCGCAGAAAAACACCAGTACCGACTGGATGGTGCCGCCCGCGAAGAACGGTACCGCCACCGCGCTCGTCCAGCCGAGCGAGGTAGCGGCGGCGCTGCGGCGAAACAAGCTGCCTTGCAGCTGGCTGAGCAGGATGGGCCGACCCTCCTCCCACGCACGGCCCGGTAGGCCCTCGCCGCGGCCAAAGCACATCGACCGCGTCAGGTTGGCAAAGCCCCAAGCCGGCGCCCCAAAGATCCCGGATTGGAATTCCAGCAAATAGCCATCGGCGCTAGGAGCCCACAACTCGACCGCCTGGATAAACGTGGATGCAGAAGACATGGCTGGTTTCCCCCTAAACAACAGAAGTAACAGGCGCGACGCAAGTAGCAGGCCATCTCGGTGGAAAAGCCAAAGACCGCCGAGCCGCACAACATGGGACTGATTTAGGGTATCTTGGGTTCTCTGTACTGCCCTAGGAACTCCATGCGCACCCTTTACGCCCTCAGCCCTCTGGTCTTGTCGGTCCTGCTCGCTGCCTGCGCCACGCCACCCAGCGGCCCGACGGCTACCACCACATTGGCCGCCACCGCCGGTAACACCGTCACCGGCAGCATCCAGTTCATCCAACTCCCCGGCAAGGTTCTGGTGCGCGGCGAGGTGCACGGCCTGCAGCCCAATACGGTGCACGGCTTCCACATCCATGAAAAGGGCGACTGCTCCAGCGGCGACGGCATGTCCACCGGCGGCCACTTCAACCCCACGGCCCATGCCCACGGAGCCGCCACCGGCCCCCTGCACCACGCGGGGGACCTGCCCAGCCTGCAGGCCGATGCCAGCGGCAGCGCAAAAATCCATTTTGAAACCGCCGACCTGGCCGTGGGCAGCGGCCCGAACGACGTGGCGGGCCGAGGCCTGATCGTGCACAAGGACCCCGACGACTTCACCACCCAGCCCACCGGCAACTCGGGTGCGCGGCTGGCCTGTGCCGTGATCACCAAGAATTAGCCTTGGGTCACAACTTGTGGGTGGATAGCAGGATGCTGGTCTCGGTGGTGGCAATGCCGGTGGTGCGGCGGATGGCGTTGAGTACCTTGTCGAAGGCCTCCAGCGTGTCGGCCCGCAGCTCGGCCACCATGTCCCAGCGGCCGTTGGTGGTGTGCAGGCCAAACACATTAGGGTGGCCACGCAGGGCTTGCAGCACCTCGGCGGCGCGGTTGCCTTCTACCGCCACCATCATCAGCGCGCGGATGCGGTAGCCCTCGGCCGCGGGCATCAGGCGCAGGGTGTAGCCCTGGATGGTGCCCGCCTGCTCCAGCCGGGCCAGGCGGTTTTGCACCGTGGCCCGGGCGATGCGCAGCTTCTTGGCCAGTGCCACCACCGGCATTCGGGCATCGTCGCGCAGCAGGCTGATCAGTTCACGGTCGGTATCGTCCATAGGTGCATATTGGCATGTGGAGGTGCACATTTTGTACTGGAACAGCGCAATATGTACCAGTTTGTGCCCTTTTGCCTGGCGCAGGCCCGCTGGAGAATTTGGGCTCCACCCCAGGAGTCCCCATGCCCAGCCCCCGTTCTATCCAAGCCCCCGATGCCGTCGTGATGGTCCGCCCCCACGCCTTCACACCCAACCCGCAAACCGCCGCCGACAACCGCTTCCAGCGCCCGGGCGACGGCACGCCCGCCAGCGCCGTGGCAGCAGCGGCCTATGCCGAAGTGAATGCCGCAGCCGCCACCCTGGAGCGCCACGGCGTACGGGTGCACCTGTTTGACGACACGGGGGAGCGCGACACGCCGGACGCGGTGTTTCCCAACAACTGGTTTTCCACCCACGCAGGCGGCCACATCGCGCTGTACCCGATGTACTCGCCCAACCGCCGACGCGAGCGCCGCCAGGATGTCATCGAGATGCTGAAAGCCGAATACCGGGTGCAGGACGTGATCGACTACTCGGGCCTGGAGCCCGATGGCCTGTTCCTGGAGGGCACCGGGGCCATGGTGCTGGACCATGCCGAGCGCGTGGCCTACACCGCCCGCTCGCACCGCGCCAACCCGGTGGCGCTGGAGCGCTTCGCCACCCATTTCAATTTTGAACCCATGGTGTTCGATGCCGCCGACCCCCAGGGCGTGCCGATCTACCACACCAATGTGCTGATGTGCATTGCCACCGACTTCTGCCTGGTGGGTTTCGACACCCTGAGCGACCCGCAGCGGCGCGCCGAAATCCAGGCCCGGCTGGCCCAGTCGGGCCGGGACGTGGTGGCACTCAGCCAGGCCCAGATTGCCGACTTTGCGGGCAACGCGATCGAGCTGACCGGTGCCAACGGCAGGCTGCTGGCCCTCTCGGCCCGCGCCGAAGCCTGCCTGACCCCGGCGCAAAAGCAGGTGATTGCCCGCCACGCCCAAACCGTACCGCTGGCCGTGCCGACCATTGAAATGGCGGGCGGCTCGGTGCGCTGCATGCTGGCGGGCATCCACCTGACGCGGCGCTAAGGCAACACTGAGGGCAGGTTGGCTACACTGCGCAGACGAGGAAACACCATGCAAATCCAAGCCAGCGAAGTCGATCTACCCACCCCCACCGGCACCATGCGCTGCTATGTGTACCGCCCGAAAATCGAGGCCGGGCCTACCCCTAAAAAATACCCGGCGCTGATTCTGTACTCCGAGATCTTTCAGCAAACCGGCCCGATCCGCCGCAGCGCGCAAATCCTGGCGGGCCACGGCTTTGTGGTGGTGGTGCCCGAGGTGTTCCATGAGCTCAACCCCATCGGCACCGTGCTCGGCTACGACGACGCAGGGCGCGACAAGGGCAATGCCGACAAGGTGGCCAAGACCCTGGAAGCCCACGACAGCGACGCGCAGGCCATCATCGATTACGTCCAAACCCTGGACGACTGCTCGGGCAAAGTCGGGGCCATGGGCTTCTGTCTGGGGGGCGGACTGGCCTACCGTGCCGCACTCAACCCGGCCATTGCCGCCACCTCGTGCTTTTACGCCACCGACATCCACTCGGGCCTGGTCCCGTCCCAGCCCGGCAATGCCAGCCTGGCGCGTACCGGTGAAATCCGGGGCGAACTGCAAATGGTCTGGGGCAAGCAAGACCCGCACATCCCCGCAGAAGGCCGGGCCCTGGTCTACAAAAAGCTGAGCGACGAGGGCGTGAACTTCACCTGGCACGAGTTCAACGGCGTCCACGCCTTCATGCGAGACGAGGGCGAGCGCTATGACGCGGAACTGCAGTTGCTCGGTTACCAAATGTCCATCGGCATGTTTCGGCGGGTGCTGTATTAAGCCCGCCAGCATCCAGGCCGCCATCGTCGACCTCGACGGCACCATGGTCGATACCCTGGGCGACTTTGCCGCTGCCTTGAACGGCATGCTGGCCGACCTGGACCTGCCCGCGATAGCCCCCAGCGCCATCGAACCGATGGTGGGCAAAGGCTCTGAGAACCTCATCTATTCAGTGCTTAAACATGTTCTAGCGCTTACTCCATCAGCACAAGCAGCTATTAATAATGAAGCATTGTTCGATCGGGCGTTTGCGCGCTACCAGCACCACTACGGGGCCATCAACGGGCAGTTTTCACAGGTCTACCCCGGTGTGGTGGCGGGCTTGCAGGCCATGCAGCAACGCGGCTGGAAGCTGGCCTGTGTGACCAACAAACCCATCGCCCTGGCCGTGCCGCTGCTGCAGGCCAAGGGGCTGGCGGGCTTCTTCAGCCAAGTGTTCGGCGGGGATTCGTTTGAACGCAAAAAGCCCGACCCGCTGCCGCTGCTAAAAACCTGCGAAGCCCTGGGCACCCTGCCCGCCCACACCCTGGTGGTGGGCGACTCCAGCAACGATGCCCAGGCCGCCCGGGCCGCGGGCTGCCCGGTGCTGCTGGTGACCTACGGCTACAACCACGGCGAACCCGTCTCAAGCGTGGATGCCGATGGGCTGCTGGATTCGCTGGCGGCGCTTGAAAACCTTCTCAGAGCCGGTACGCCGCAGGCTGCCGGTTGACCAGCCACAGCGACAGCCCCACCAGCACGCCGCCCAGCGCCTGCGCCCACACCAAGGTGTTGCCCAGCACCAAGAAAGACAGCACCACCGTGAACAACGGGGCCAGAAACAGGTAGCCGCTGGTGCGGGTGGCACCGCCTTTTTTCAACGCCACAAACCACAGGCCAAACGACCCGGTCGAGGCCGGAATGGCCAACCAGAAAAACCAGCCCCACTGCGCTGGTGTTGTGACTTGCGGCCAGTGCTCCCCCGAGCCGTAGGCAATCGCCAAAACGGTGAGCGCACCCACCAGCATCTGCCAAAAGCTCAGTGCCCAGCCGCCCATGGGCAGCCTGGCGCGTTTGTTGATGATGGTGGCAGCCGCCCAGCACCAGGCGGAGGCCAGGCCAATGGCCTGCCCGGACAGCGCGTCCGCACCCGGCAGGCTGGCCGCGCCCGCACCGATGGCCAGCGTCACCCCCACAATACCCAGCACCAGGCCCAACAACCGGGTGCGGTGCAGCGATTCACCCAGGAAGATCTTGCCCAGCACCGCCACCCAGATCGGGTTGGTGAACAACAGAATGGCGGCGGTGGAGGCGGCAATCGTGCGCATGGCTACAAACAGCAAGCCCATGACGGCCGCGGTTTGCAGCAAGCCGATCACCACCACCACCATGGCTCCGCGCGGCGACATGGCACGGGGCAGCAAGGCTGCGCCGAAGGGGCCGGCATCCAGCAAGACCAGGGGCAACGTGGCCACCGCCGCCACCAGAAAGCGCCAACCCACCAGCACCATGGGTGCAAAGCCGCCCTGGAGCAGTATCTTTCCGGCAATAAAGCTCGACCCCATCAAAAAGGTGGCCGCCAGCAGGGTCAGTACAAACGCGGCCTGACCAGGATGCGCTGCCGAGGATGGGGAGGCCATGGCTGGGTCAATGCACGCCGCCCAGGTAGGCCGCCTTGACCGCCGGGTCATCGCGCAGCTTGGCGGCCTCGCCGTGCACCGAGATACGGCCGTTTTCCAGCACGTAGCCGTAGTCGGCCACCTGCAGCGCGGCAGCGGCAAACTGCTCCACCAGCAGCATGGTCACGCCCCGGGATTTCAGGTCGCCAATGATGCGAAACACCTCTTCCACCAGGATTGGGGCAAGCCCCATGGAGGGTTCGTCCAGCAAGATGATCTCGGGGTTGAGCATCACCGCGCGGGCCATGGCTAGCATTTGCTGCTCGCCGCCCGACAAGGTGCCCGCCAGCTGGTTGCGCCGCTCCTTGAGGCGGGGAAACAGCTCCATGGCGCGCTCCAGATCGCCCGCCACGTCGCCCTTGGGGCGGCTGCCAGTCAGCCGGGGAAAAGCCCCCAGCGTCAGGTTGTCGCTGACCGACATCGTGGCAAACACCCGCCGCCCCTCGGGTGAGTGGGCCAGGCCTTGTTTGGCGATGGTGTAGGACTCCAAGCCATCAATACGCTTGCCATGGAGACTGATCTGGCCCGCGGTGGGTTTGATCATGCCGGAGACCGCCCGCATGGTGGTGGTTTTGCCCGCACCGTTGGAGCCAATCAGGGTCACGACCTTGCCTTTGGGCACCTCCATGGAGATGCCATGCAAGACCTGCACTTTGCCGTAACCGGCTTCCAAGTTTTTGATACTCAACATAGGGAATCCTTGTGCTTATGCTGCCGTACCGCCGAGATAGGCCGTAATGACTTTTTCGTCGGCCTGCACATCGGCAGGCTTGCCTTCGGCAATCTTTTGGCCGAAGTCCAGCACCGACAGTGCGTCGCAGATGCTCATCACGACATCCATGTGGTGCTCGATCAGGATCACGGTGATGCCGTGGTCGCGGATTTTGCGCACGATGGTCACCAGCTCCTTGATGTCGGGGGCGGTCAGGCCCGCAGCCGGTTCGTCCAGCAGCAGCAGTTGCGGGTCCAGCGCCAGTGCCCGGGCAATCTCCAGCAAACGTTGCTTGCCATACGGCAGGTTGCGTGCCTCCTCGGTGGCCAGTGCGCCCAGCCCCACAAACTGCAGCAGCCCCATGCCCCGCGCATGGGCGGCCTTTTCTTCGCGCCGGTAGCGCCCGGTGTGCAAAGCCACGTCGACAATATTGCTACGGAAGGTGTGGTGTAAACCCACCTGCACGTTCTGCAAGGCGGTCATTTCGCCAAACAGCTGCACGTTCTGGAAAGTGCGCGCAATACCCGACAAGGCGATGTCGGACGAAGTGCGCCCCACCACCGCCCGGCCCGCGAATTCGATGCTGCCCGCCGTCGGCACGTAAATGCCGGTGAGCACATTCATCATGGTGCTTTTGCCAGAACCATTGGGACCAATCAGCCCGTGGATGGTGCCGCGCTTGACCCGCAAGTCGACATTGTTGATGGCCTTCAAGCCACCAAACTGCATCAGCACGCCCTGGGCCACCAGCAGGTCGGAGCCCACCGCGCTGTGGTCCACGTTGGAGGCCACCATGACGGCATCAGGCCCCACGCTGTCGGAGTCTTCCGCCGTGCCCACATTTGCCGTGGTTTTGCGGACAAACAGGGCACGGACAAAGCCCACGATGCCGTCCTGCAGGTAATACACCACAAACAAGATCATCAGACCAAAGATGCTCAACCGCCAGTCGGTGATGGATTGCAGCCAGAACGAGAACACCACCAGCGCGATGGACCCCACGACCGGAATGGCCACCGCTTTGGGGCTGGTGACTTTCTGCACCAGGCCGACGATGGCACCGACCGTGATCAACACGGCCAGTGCCGAGGCGACGATACGGAACAGCTCCAGGTCGTCCAGCAACTTGGGCAGGATCACAATGATGGCGGCCCCCAGCAATGCGCCGACGCGGGACTTGCGGCCCCCCATGATCACCGCCAGCAGGAACAGCACGGTCAACTCGAAGTTGTAGGTATTGGGCGAGATGTACTGTTCGGAGTACGCATACAGGCAACCCGCCAGCCCCGCAAAACCCGCACTGATCACAAACGCATACACCTTGTACCGGTAGACCGACACGCCCATGCAGTCGGACGCTACCGGGCTGCCCCGCAAGGCCTCGAACGCGCGGCCCAGCTGCGACTTGAGGATGCGGTCCACCACCACCAGCGACACCACCATGAGCACAAACACCAGCCAGTAAAACCCGTTTTCGTTGAGCTGGTAACCGGCAATCGAGGGCTTGGTGAGCTTGATCCCCAAGGGGCCTTCGGTCAGAAAGGTCATCTCGTTGACCAGAATCTGGATGATGGTGCCAAATGCCAGCGTCACCATGGCCAGATAGGGCCCGGTGACCCGCAATGCGGGCAAGGCCAGCAAAGCGCCAAACCCGGCGGTCACGCCAATGCTGGCCGGAATGATCACCCACAGCGGGGCGCCCAGCTTCAAAAACAGCACCCCGGTGGTGTACGAGCCGACACCAAACAGCCCGGCGTGGCCCAGCGACACCTGGCCGGTGTAGCCCACCACGATATCCAGGCCGAACAGCAGGATCGCGTAAATCATGATCGTGCCGACCATGTGGATGTAGTACGGATTGCTGGTGAACAGCGGTGCCGCTGCCAGCAGGGCCAGCCCGAGCACGGCCGCGGTCAAAGACTTACGGTTCATGGTCAGACTTTCTTGATGGCAGTTTTACCGAACAGGCCCGCGGGCTTGAGCGCCAGCACCAACAGCAGCAGCACCAGGCCAGGCACATCCTTGTAGCCGGTGGAGAGATAGAAACCGGTGGTGGTTTCGGCCACCCCCAGGATGATGCCGCCCACAATAATGCCCAGGCCACTGGTCAGGCCGCCAATGATGGCCACCGCAAACGCCTTTAGCCCCAGCACCGAGCCCATGGTGGCCCCGGTGAGCGTCAGCGGTGCAATCAGTGCCCCGGCAAATGCCGCCGTGGCCGAAGACAGCGCGTACGAAAAAGTGATCACCAAGCCAGTGTTGATACCCATCAGCTTGGCTGCATCCCGGTCGTTGAAGGTGGCAACCACGGCCTTGCCGTAGATGGTTTTGCGGTTGAAAAACTCAACCGCCAGCATCATCAGCACCGCACCCACCACCACCAGAATTTCCATCGGCAGCACATTGGCCCCCAGGAACTTGAGCGGCGATTCGGGCAGGGGCGAGGGAAATTTCATGTCGTCACGGCCCCACACGTTTTCCGCGACGTTCTTGAAAATGATGCCCAGTGCGATGGTGGACATGATCCAGCCAAACTCGCTCTTGATCTTGATCGCCGGGCGCACTCCGATGCGTTCCACCAGCGCCCCCTGGAACAAACCAAACACCATGACCAAGGGCAACATGAGCCAAAAATTTACCCCCATGGTGACCAGGGTGAGGCCTACCATGGCCCCCAGCATGAGCGCATCGCCCTGCCCGAAATTGAGTGTGTCCGAGGTCTGGAACGTCAGCTGGTAGCCGAACGCAATTACGGCATAGATCATGCCCAGCGCGACACCGCTGTAAATGAGTTGAAGCAGGATGGCCATAGTGTGAGCTCCGTGCAATGTGCAAAAAAATACCGCACCAGCCGAGACGGCCAGAGCGGCGTATTAACTCTGCGTGACCGCGGTCAGATTATTTTTTGGCTTCCTTGACGCGCACTTCCGAAGCCTTCTTGAAGTCGTCGGGGTAGGCGTACACCACGCGCTGGGCCTTGACCTCGCCAAACACCGGGATATTCGCCGTGATGGCTTCGTGGTCCTTGGCGGTAAACGGCTTGTTGTAGGTAGTGACGACGCCAGACACCGGGGTCTTCAAATCTTCCAGTGCGGCCTTGATCTTGGGCCCCTCGGTCGAATTGGCCTGGGTGATGGCCGCGGCGAGCAGGTACACCGAGTCATAACCCTGGGCTGCAGACACGGGCGAGTCGATGCGGGCATTCTTCGGGTTGAAGGTCTTCAGGTAGCTGATGATGAAGGACTGGCGCTTGGGTGTCGTCGGCTCCTGGATGAACGTCTGCGGCATGCGCGCGCCGTCGCCGCCAGGACCTGCGTTGTCAATGAAGTTGGCCATCGACAAGGTCCAGCTGCCGATGATCGGCACCTTCCAGCCCAGCTTGGTCATGCCATTGGCGATCTGGGCCAACTCAGGGCCAATGCCGTAGGTCAGCACGGCTTCGGCACCGGCTTCTTTGGCCTTGAGCAACTGCGCCGTCATGTCCACATCCTTGATGTTGAACTTCTCCACCGCCACGGCTTTGATGTTTTTCAGCGCCAGCGCCTTTTCCAGGTCGTCTCGGCCCAATTGTCCGTAGTTGGTGGAGTCGGCCAGGATCGCAATCTTCTTGTAACCGCGCCGGGCAATCGCCTCTTCCACGATCATGGGTGCCTGGATGCTGTCATGCGCCGCATTGCGGAAGATGTAGTTCGCAGGCTGGTCGTCAAACTGGTGCGTGATCAGCGAACCGGTTGCCACGTTGTTCATCACCGGGATCTTGGCTTCCTGGTAGAAACGTTGCGAAGCCAATGCCACGCCGGTGTTGATGAAACCCACGGTGGCCGAGACTTTTTCCTTGTTGATCAGCTCCTGGGCGATCTGCACACCGCGCTCATTTTTGGCCTCGTCATCGCGCTCTACGGTTTGCAGTGGCCGACCCAACACACCCCCGGCCTTGTTGATTTCTTCCACCGCCAGTTTCACACCGTCGCGCATGCTCACACCCATGGAAGACGAGCCACCGGTGAAGGGTCCGGTCACACCGATCTTGATGGGCTCGGCTGCCGTGGCAGCGGCGGCAAGGCCCACGAGAGCCGAAGCAAATACCGCATGGGAGGCTAATTTGGCAAAACGAAAACGCATGGTGTCTCTCCTGTTTTTAATCAAAGTAAGGCTTGTCTCAACGCAGTTTCCAGCGCGCCCGGACAGGGGCTTGCCACCGATTTCACATGCCGCCGGGTTGGGGCAATTTCGGTATCCACGGTGGTCCGCAGTTATGTATACGTAAATGTACGCTGCATATTTATAAAATATCCCAGTGAATACCCTGGACGCAAATGTGCATTCTTTCCTGGATGCGGGTGCAGAATCCGGGTATGAAAATCTCAGACCAACTGCGCGAAAAAATCGAGGAGAAGATCGCCACCGGTGCGCTGCTGCCCGGCAGCGCGTTGGATGAGGCCAGTTTGTCGCAACTGTATGGTGTTTCGCGCACGCCGGTGCGCGAGGCACTGATCCAGTTGGCTGCGGAGGGTCTTATCGAAATGCGCCCCCGGCGCGGTGCCGTGGTCACCAGCATGGGTCCGACCCTGCTGCTGGAAATGTTCGAGGTCATGGGCGAGCTGGAGGCTCTGTGCGGCCGACTGGCGGCCCGGCGCATGACCGACAGCGAACGCCTGGCACTGGCAGCCGCCCACGAAGCCTGCGAAGAAGCGCGTGCCGCGCATGACACTGACGCCTACTTTGAGTGCAATGAGCGCTTCCATGCGGCCATTTATGCAGGCAGCCACAACCGATTTCTGGGCGAACAAGCGGCCCAGTTGCAGCGCCGCCTACGTCCTTACCGGCGCCTGCAGTTGCGCGTCCGTAACCGCATGGACACCTCGTTCCGGGAGCACGAAGCCATCGTGCGCTGCATCAAGGCCGGAGACGCAGAAGCCGCAACCGAAGCCCTGCGCACGCATGTGGTCGTACAAGGTGAGCGCTTTGGTGATTTGCTCGCATCGTTGGCTGCGATGACCTCGTCCGCCGAGGCTTAGTGCGGGCCTCCCGCAAAGGTCCACGCAGACACCTGGCCCGCGACATGCGAAGCTTCGTCTAAGCCTTGAGCTTCAAGAGATACGCCATGGCTGCCGCGGTGGTGCGGTCCATGTCCATGAAGCTGCGCAAATCTTCACCCGCCATCCACGCCGCATCCCAGCGCTTGGTCTTCAGGGTTTGCAGCCAGGACGGGTGCGATACGGCCCGGTGTACACCATCCAGCAGCTCGGCCACACGCGCGGCGGCCACGCCATTGCCGACCAGCAGGCCACGCCAGTTGGACATGACCGCATCCACGCCCTGCTCCCGGATGGCCGGGATGCCAAACATGGTTTTGCGGGCCGACACGCCAATCGCCCGCAGCTTGCCGCCCGCCAGCAAATCAGAAAACTCGCTGAAGCCCGAAATCCCCACCATGGCCTTGCCCGACAGCACCGCATCGGCCACCTGCACGCCCCCGGCATACGGCTGGTAGACCAGATCGCCCACAGGAGCCCCGGCGGCACGGGCAAACAGCCCGGTGAAGATGTGGTCAACCCCGCCTGCAGAGCCCCCGGCCAAAGGCACGTTCTTGAGGTCTTTGCGCACCAGCGCCACCAGGTCGACCACGGAGCGGATGGGCGAATCGGCCTTGACCACCACCACCAGATAGTCGCTGGTGAGACGCGCCAGAGGCTGCACCTGGCCGAGGTCTACCGCGGGCCGCTGCAAGGCCACAGCCCCCACCATCACCGCGCCGCCCACCAGCAAGGCATTGGGGTCCTGGTCGTACTTTTGCACAAATGCAGCCAGCCCCAACGTGCCACCTTTGCCGCCCAGGTTTTCAAAATCGACCTGCTCGCACAGGCCCGCAGCCACCATGGCCGCCCCCAAGGCCCGCCCCGTCTGGTCCCAGCCGCCGTTTTCATTGGCGGGAATGAAGATGCGCATGCGTGCTGCCAAGGGCTTGGCGGCCAGCTTTTTCCAGGGGGTCAGGGTCTGGGCGTGCAGCACGGGCGACAGCCCGGTGAGCACGCCCCCGAGGCAGGTAAGAACTCCGCGACGGCCCAGGTGTCCAGCATGCATAGTGGCTTTCAATGGAAAGCCTAAATTCTATGCAGGCACTGTTTCACAAACCGGAGAAGTCCGGGCGGCGATTCTCCATGAAAGCGGTCAGCGCTTCCTTGGCGGCAGGCTCGCGCAGCATGCGGCCGAAAATGGCGATTTCTTCGTCGATGCGCGCAGCCACCGGGGCGGCCTGCTCCTGCTTCATCAGGCGCTTGCTGGCGATCAGCGAGGCCAGGGGTTTAGCCGCCAGGCGCTGGGCCTGGCGGTGCGCCAGGGCGTGCACCTCGGCGGGCGGCACGATGCGGTTGATCAGGCCCACTTCCAGCGCCGTCTCTGCGGTGAACGGGTCGCCCAGCAGCAGCGCCTCGGCCGCCCGCTGGTGGCCCATCAGGCGCGGTAGCAGGTAGCTGGAACCGGCTTCGGGGCACAGGCCCAAATTGACGAAGGGCAGCGAAAACGCCGCATTGTCACCTGCGTAGACCAGGTCGCAGTGCAGCAGCAACGTGGTGCCCACACCCACCGCCGCACCGCACACTGCGCCGATCAGCGGCTTGGGGAAGCTGCTGATCACGCGCAGAAAGCGGATCACCGGCGACTCGGCCGTGGGCGGCGCTTTCAAAAAATCGCCAATGTCGTTACCCGCCGAAAAGATCGTCTCATGCCCCTGGATCACCGCCACCCGCACCACCGGGTCGGCCTGCGCCGCCTCCAGCGCGTCGGAAATCGCGGCGTACATGGAAGAGGTAATGGAGTTCTTCTTGGGCACGCGGTTCAGCGTGATGGTCAAGACACCGTCTTCGGTGTGGGTGAGGATGTCGGTCATGGAAGGCACTCGGTAGAGAAATTGCGGATGTTAGCAACTGCGGGATCACTATTATTTCAATAGCTGCTCACGCTTATGGAATAAGCACGAACAGCCTAAAGAGCATAAACCTGCAACATAAACACTCCTTCCAGGGAACCCGTGGAACTGGCTCTGCCAGGCCACTGGGTTCGCCCCCTGCGTGTCGTATCGGTTTTTCAAACCGATACGAGGGGGGTTGGCGAAAGAAGCGAAGCTCTGCAGCCTGGGGGTGTGCCTACTTACACGCGTTCAAAGATACCGGCGGCACCCTGGCCCATGCCGACGCACATGGTCACCATGCCATATTTCAGGTTGTTGCGGCGCAGCGCGTGGATGACGGTGGCGGCCCGGATGGCACCGGTGGCACCCAGTGGGTGGCCCAGGGCGATCGCGCCGCCCATGGGGTTCACCTTGGACGGATCCAGGCCCAGCGTGTTCATCACGGCCAGCGACTGGGCGGCGAAAGCCTCGTTCAGCTCGAACCAGTCGATGTCCTGGTGCTTCAGCCCGGCGTAGCGCAGCGCGGCGGGAATCGCCTCGATCGGGCCGATGCCCATGATGTGCGGCGGCACGCCCTTGCTGGCAAAGCTGACGAAGCGGGCCAGCGGGGTCAGGCCAAAGCGCTTCACGGCCGACTCGCTGGCCAGGATCAGCGCGCCTGCGCCGTCCGAGGTTTGCGAGCTGTTGCCCGCGGTGACCGAACCACGCGCCGAAAACACCGTTTTCAGCTTGCCCAGGCCTTCCACTGTGGTTTCGGGGCGTACGCCTTCATCGAGGCTGACGGTGCGCTGGGTCACGCTGACCTTGGCGCTGTCCAGATCGACGCTGCGGTCATCCACCGTGATGGGGGTGATCTCGTCGTTGAAATAACCGGCTTGCATGGCCGCCATGGCCTTCATGTGCGAGGCGTAGGCAAACTCGTCTTGCGCGCTGCGGCTGATCTTCCACTGCTGCGCCACCTTCTCGGCCGTCAGGCCCATGCCGTAGGCGATGCCGTAGTTGTCCACATCGTCGGTGTTAGTGAAGATGTTGGGCGACAGGCTGGGGCCGTTGCCCATCATGGGCACCATGCTCATGCTCTCGACCCCGGCGGCAAACATCACGTCGGCCTCGCCCACGCGGATGCGGTCGGCAGCCATTTGCACTGCGCTGATGCCCGAGGCGCAAAAGCGGTTCACGGTGATGCCGCCGACCGAATTCGGCAGCCCGGCCAGCACCGCGCCGATGCGCGCCACGTTCAGGCCCTGCTGGGCTTCAGGAATGGCGCAGCCGCAGATCACGTCTTCGATGGTGGCCGGGTCCAGCCCAGGCACCTGGGCCAGGGCGGCGCGCAGCGTGGTGGCCAGCAGCTCGTCGGGCCGGGTGTTGCGCAGATAACCTTTGTGCGAACGGCCAATGGGCGTGCGGGTGGCGGCGACGATGTAGGCGTCTTGGATTTGCTTGCTCATATTCGTTCCTTAGTTGCGCACGGGCTTGCCGGTGCTCAGCATGCCCATGATGCGTTCCTGCGTTTTGGCGTTTTCCAGCAGGCTGCAGAAGGCTTTGCGCTCCAGGGTCATGAGGTATTCCTCGGTGACCAGGGTGCCGTTGTCCACGTCGCCGCCCGTCACCACACCGGCGATCAGGCTGGCGATGTGGAAGTCGTGCTGGCTGATGAAACCGCCGTCGCGCATATTGACCAGTTGGCCCTGGATGGTGGCCTTGCCGTTGCGGCCTGCCACGGGGAAGCTGCGTTTGTGCGGGGCGCGGTAGCCGCTGGCGGCCATGGCCTTGGCCTCGTTCAGGGCCACGAACAGCAGCTCGTCCTTGTTCGGCACGATGACATCGCTGTCCAGCAGATAGCCCAGCTTGCGGCTTTCCAGCGCGCTGGTACCGACCTTGGCCATGGCCGCAGCCGTGAAGCCTTCGGTCAGGAAGGGCAGCAGGTCTTTGTGCACCGACAGGGCGGCGTTCTCTGCCGCCCGACGGGCGATGTAGGTCAGGCCGCCCGCGCCGGGCACCAGGCCCACGCCGACCTCCACCAGGCCGATGTAGCTTTCCATGGCCACCACGCGGCGGGCCGAGTGCACGGCCAGCTCGCAGCCGCCGCCCAGCGCCAGGCCCCGGATGGCGGACACCACCGGCACGTTGGCGTAGCGGATTTTCAACATCACGCTTTGCAGGGCCTTCTCGGCGATGTTGATCGCTGCCGCGCCACCCATCATGAAGCCGGGCAGCATAGCCTGCAAGTCGGCACCGGCACTGAAGGGCTCGTCACCCGACCAGACCACCACGGCGGCGTAGTCTTTCTCGGCCAGGTCGACCGCGCGGGCCAAGCCCTCGGAGACTTCGGGGCTGATGGCGTGCATCTTGGTTTTGATGCTGGCGATGACCACTTGGTCATCCAAAGTCCACAGGCGGATGGCCTTGTCTTCGAACAGCGTCTTGCCCGCCGTCTCGAAGCCACCACCCAGGCCCAGGCCTTGGGTGTGGCCGGAAATTTTTTCAGGAAATAGCTGCCTATCGTAGACAGGAAGGGCATGACGCGCTACGAATTTTGAAGTAGACGGGTTCCACGAACCTTCGGCGGTGTGCACACCACCGGCCTCGGCCACAGGACCTTTGAACACCCAGTCGGGCAGGGGCGCGTTGCACAGGGCTTTGCCAGTTTCTATGTCTTCCTTGATCCAGTTCGCCACCGTCAGCCAACCGGCTTCTTGCCACAGCTCGAACGGGCCTTGCTGCATGCCGAAGCCCCAGCGCATGGCCAGATCGACATCGCGGGCGGTTTCGGCAATGGTTTGCAGGTGCACGGCAGCGTAGTGGAAGCTGTTGCGCAGGATGGCCCACAGAAACTGGCCTTGCGGGCCTTCGCTGCTGCGCAGCAGGGCCAGGCGCTCGGCGGCGGGCTTCTTGAGCATGCGGCCATAGACCTCGTCGGCCTTTTCGCCGCCGGGCACGTAGGTGGCGCTGGCCGCGTCGAAGCGCAGCACATCGCGGCCCACTTTCTTGAAGAAACCGGCCTTGGTTTTCTGGCCCAGGTTCTTCATGTCCAGCAACTGGGCCAGCACAGGCGGCGTGCCGTAGCTGCCGTAGAACGGGTCGGTGTCCAGGCTCAGGTTGTCTTGCAGCGTCTTGACCACATGGGCCATGGTGTCCAGGCCCACCACGTCGGCGGTGCGGAAGGTGCCCGAGCTGGCGCGGCCCAGGCGCTTGCCGGTCAGGTCGTCCACCACGTCGTAGGTGAGGCCAAATTTTTGCGTCTCGCCGATGATGCCGAGCATGCCCGCGATACCCACGCGGTTGGCAATGAAGTTGGGCGTGTCCTTGGCCCGCACCACGCCCTTGCCCAGGCTGGTGGTGACGAAGGCTTCGAGCTGGTCCAGCGCTTCGGGTTGGGTGGTGGGCGTGTTGATCAGCTCCACCAGGTACATGTAGCGCGGTGGGTTGAAGAAGTGGATGCCGCAAAAGCGCGGTTGGATGGACTCGGGCAGCGCTTCGCTGAGCTTGGTGATCGACAGGCCCGAAGTGTTGGAGGCCACCAGCGCGTGCGGGGCCACAAAGGGCGCTATCTTTTTGTACAGATCGAGCTTCCAGTCCATGCGCTCGGCGATGGCTTCGATGATGAGGTCGCAGTCCTTCAATTGCTCCAGGTGGTCGTCGTAGTTGGCCTCCTGTATCAGGGCTGCGTCGTCGGCTACGCCCAGGGGTGCGGGCTTGAGCTTTTTCAGGTTGGCAATGGCCTTGGCGGTAATGCCATTGGCCGGGCCTTCTTTGGCTTTCAGGTCAAACAGCACGACCTGCACTTTGACGTTGACCAGGTGCGCAGCAATCTGCGCGCCCATCACGCCTGCGCCGAGGACGGCGACTTTCTTGATCGGGAATCGGGACATAAGTGTCTTTCGAAATTACTGTATGCGTTGCCACACCTGGGTGCGGTAGAAGGGGCCGATGTAGCCGCGGATCTGGAGCTTCTTGCCCTCTTCCAGTGGCTCCATACGCAGGGTGTAGTTCTTGCCGTTGTCGGGGTCGAGGATCTTGCCGTCTTCCCACACATCCTTGCCCTCGGCCTTCTTGGCACCGCGGATGATTTCCATGCCCAGCTTGGGCTTGTCCTTGCGGTCGTCCGTGCAGGCGGTGCAATGCGTTTCATTGCTGGGCATCAGCGACTTTTCGACCACGCCGGACAGCGCGCCGCCATTGGCGGTGATACGGATCTCGGCCTTGGGTTGGCCCGACTTGTCGTCGATGCTGCGCCACAGGCCTTCGGGGGTCATTTGGGCGAATACGGCGCTTGCGCAGATCAGACCAGCGGTGAGTGCTACGATTTTCTTCATTTTGGATCTCCGGTAAAAGGAACGAGGGTAACCACCCTGGACCCATAGCAGCCCGTAAGAAAGCGTTTCAATTGCATCAAAAACCGCGTCTGCCGGGTTGCTGGTATCCGTGCGTCCTCAGGCCAAGGCGGCATCGGTGTCCATCAGCGCCTTGCTGCCCGAACGGGCCGTGCGCATCAGGGTGGCGGTCTCGGGGAACAGCTTGGCGAAGTAGAAGCGCGCGGTTTGCACCTTGGCCAGGTAGAAAGGATCGTTGTTACCGGCAGCAATTTCACGCAATGCCACCTGCGCCATGCGGGCCCAGAAGTAGCCAAAGACCAGATGGCCGGCCACGCGCAGGTAATCCACCGCAGCAGCGCCCACTTCGTCGGCGTTCTGGAAACCCTTGAAGCCTAGCTCGGTGGTGAGCTTGGTGACCTGGTCGCCCAGAATGGCGATGGGGGTGATGAACTCGCCCATCTTCTCGTTCACGCCTTCTTCTTCCACCAGCGCAGCCACCAGGCGGCCAAACTTCTTCAGCGTGGCGCCGTTGTTGCCCAGCACCTTGCGGCCCAGCAGGTCCAGGCTCTGGATGGTGTTGGTGCCCTCGTAGATCATGTTGATGCGGTTGTCGCGCACATACTGCTCCATGCCCCATTCCTTGATGAAGCCGTGGCCGCCAAAGACCTGCATGCAGGCATTGGTGGCGATGTGGCCGTTGTCGGTGATGAAGGCTTTGACGATGGGGGTCAGCAGGGCCAGCATGTCGGCGGCATCGGCGCGTACTTTCTCGTCGGGGTGGCTGTGCTCCTTGTCCAGCAGCACGCCGCAGAAGATGCCCAGGGCGCGGCCGCCTTCGGCGTAGGCCTTGGCGGTGAGCAGCATCTTGCGCACGTCGGGGTGCACGATGATGGGGTCGGCGGGTTTGTCCTTGGCCTTGGTGCCCGACAGTGAACGCATCTGGATGCGGTCCTTGGCGTAGGCCAGGGCGTTCTGGTAGGCCACTTCGGTCAGACCCAGCGACTGGTTACCCACGCCCAGGCGGGCGGCGTTCATCATCACGAACATGGCCGCCAAACCCTTGTTGGGCTGGCCCACCAGGGTGCCGATGGCGCCGTCCAGCACCATCTGGCAGGTGGAGTTGCCGTGGATGCCCATTTTGTGCTCGATGCCACCGCAGTAGATGCCGTTGCGTTTGCCCAGGGTGCCGTCGGCGCTGGCCATGAACTTGGGCACCGCGAACAGGCTGATGCCCTTGCTGCCCACGGGCGCGTCGGGCAGGCGGGCCAGCACCAGGTGGACGATGTTGGCGGCCAGGTCGTGCTCACCGGCGCTGATGAAGATCTTGTTGCCGGTGATGGAGTAGCTGCCATCGGCCAGGGGCTCGGCCTTGGTGCGCAGCAGGCCCAGGTCGGTACCGCAATGCGGCTCGGTCAGGCACATGCTGCCGGTCCATTCGCCGCTGGTCAGTTTGGGCAGGTACAGGGCTTTTTGCGCGTCGGTGCCGTGGGCGTGCAGGGCCTCGTAGGCGCCGTGCGACAGGCCGGGGTACATGGTCCAGGCCTGGTTGGCCGAGTTCAGCATTTCATAAAAACACTGGTTGACCACAAAGGGCAGGCCCTGGCCGCCGTAAGCCGGGTCGCAGCTCAGCGCCGCCCAGCCGCCTTGCACGTACTGCGCATAGGCTTCCTTGAAGCCCTTGGGGGCGGTGACTTCGTGGGTGGTTTGGTCCAGCGTGCAACCCTCGGCATCGCCGCTGATATTCAGCGGAAAAGCCACCTCCGCAGCGAACTTGCCGCCCTCTTCCAGAATGGCGCTGATGGTGTCGGCATCGGTGTCCACGTGCTGCGGCATCAGCTTCAGGTCGTCGGTGACCTTGAGCACTTCGTGCATCACAAATTGCATGTCGCGCAGCGGAGGGGTGTAAGTGGGCATAGAGACTCCTTGGAATTTTTAAAAGGCTGTTTTCAGAGGGCGGCAGGCTGTCCGTAGCGCGCCAGGAGGTGGGCAAAACCGGTGTTGGCACGGTCTACCGCACCGGGGTTTTTCAAAAAACGGTGCTCATAGTGCAGCGACAAAATCAAACCGTGTATCTCGAAGGCGACTTGGCGCTCGTCGGCATCGGCGCGCAGGTCGCCAACCTCTTTGGCCTGCACCACGGCGCGGCAAAAGGCGGCCAGCCAGGCCTGCACCGAGTTGGCCAGCGCGTCGCGCACCGGGCCGGGCCGGTCGTCGAACTCGACCGCGCCGCTGATGAAGATGCAGCCCGATTGCAGCTCGATGGCCACGCGCTGCATCCAGTTGGCAAACAGCGCCTGCAGCCGGGGCAAGCCACGCCGGGCCTGCATGGCGGGGTAGAACACCTCGGCCTCGAACTGGCGGTAGTACTCGCGGATGACAGAGATCTGCAACTCCTCGCGCGAGCCGAAATGGGCGAACACGCCGGACTTGCTCATCTGCGTGACTTCGGCCAGCGCGCCGATGCTCAGGCCTTCGAGCCCGATGTGGCTGGCCAGGCCCAAGGCGGCCTCGATGATGGAAGCCTTGGTCTGGCGGCCCTTGTGCAGCGCACGCCCATCCGGGGACGCATCGCGGGCTGCTTTGGCAGGGTGTTCAGTGAGGGCCATGGGTGTAAATTGGAAAATACGAACGATCGTGCTATTTTTCCGAATTTAACCAGATTGGGTTTCAAAAGTCTACCGATGGGACCGCATTTTTTGCGCCTGTGCGACAGGGTAAACCCATGGCCCCACAACGCAAAAGACCGCAGCAAAGCGGCGGTCTTGGGGGTGGTACACAGAGTACGCACTACGTTTTTAATAGCTGCTCACGCTTATTCCATAAGCACAGGCGGCCTAAAAAGCATCAAGCCCTTTATCAGAGCTTGAAGGCCACCACTTCCTGGTGCTGCTCGCCCAGGCCGTCGATCCCCAGGGCCATGGTGTCGCCCTTCTTCAGGAACCGGGGCGGCTTCATGCCCATACCCACGCCCGGCGGGGTACCGGTGGTGATCACGTCGCCGGGCATCAGTGTCATGAACTGGCTGACGTAGCTGACGATCTTGGCCACGGTAAACACCATGGTCTTGGTGTTGCCGGTCTGCACCCGCTGGCCGTTCACGTCCAGCCACATGCCGAGTTTTTGCGGATTGGGTACTTCGTCGCGCGTCACCAGCCAGGGGCCCAGCGGGCCGAAGGTGTCGCAGCCTTTGCCCTTGTCCCAGGTGCCGGCGCGTTCCAGTTGGTATTCGCGCTCGCTGATGTCGTTGATGGTGCAGTAGCCCGCCACAAAGTTGAGCGCGTCTTTTTGCGATACGTAGCGTGCCTGGGTGCCGATGACCACGCCCAGCTCCACCTCCCAGTCGGTCTTTTTGGAGCCCTTGGGCAACATGATCGGGTCGTTCGGGCCCTGGATGCAGCTGGTGGCTTTCATGAACACCACCGGCTCGGGGGGGATGGGCAGGCCGGATTCTGCGGCGTGGTCGGCGTAGTTCAGGCCGATGGCGATGAACTTGCCCACGTTGGCCACCGGGCTGCCCATGCGCGGCTTGCCCTTGACCAGCGGCAGCTTGGCGGTGTTGAGCTTGGCGATCTTGGCCAGCGCCGCATCGCCGAGCTGGGCCGGGCCGATGTCCTTGATCTCTTTGCTCAGGTCGCGCAGCTTGCCTTCGGCATCGATGAGGCCGGGCTTTTCCTTGCCGGGTTTGCCGTAACGAACGAGTTTCATGGTGTCCTTAACGTGAAGGTTGTAGGGTTAAATGGTCATGCCGCCGTCGACAGAATACGTCTGCCCGGTGGAGAAAACGGATTCATCGCTGGCCAAAAATACCACGATGGGCACGATCTCATGCGCCTGCGCCAGCCGCCCCATGGGCTGGCGGTCCACAAACGACTGGCGGGCGGCCACGGGGTCGGGGAAGGCGTTGATGCGCTGGGTCAGCGACGGGGTATCCACAGTGCCCGGGGCAATCGCGTTGCAGCGTATGCCTTTGGCCACATAGTCGGCAGCCACGCTCTTGGTCAGGCCGATCACTGCCGCCTTGGTGGTGCCGTAGACGCAGCGGCTCACCAGGCCCTTGATGCTGCTGCACACGCTGGCCATGTTGATGATGCTGCCCGCGCCCTGCGCCAGCATGCGCGGCAAAGCAGCCTGGATGGCCCACATCTGCGCCTGCACGTTGAGCAAAAAGGCAAATTCCAGCTCGCTGTTTTGCACCTCCAGCACCGTGCCGTTGTGCACCACGCCCGCGCAGTTGAACAGCACGTCGATGCGCGGCATGCTGGCGACGAGCGCCTGGATGGCGGCCTGGTCGCGCACGTCCAGCGGCAGCGCGGTGACGTTGGCCACGCCCTCATAGCTGGCCAGCAGCGCCGGGTTCACGTCGGTGGCCCACACCTGGGCCCCCTCGGCGGCCATGGCCAGCACGGCGGCCTGGCCAATGCCCTGCCCGGCGGCGGTGACCAGCGCGGTTTTTCCTGAAAGTCGCATGTGTGAGCTCCATAGCGTTGGGGTTTTGCCCGATGGGCGGTGGCACAATTTGTGGGATTATGAATTGGCCTTACCACTTTACCAATTAAGGCTAACCCTTAAACTTTCAGCCCATGCCCCTGCAACCCCTGGAACCCCAGCGCCTGTACCGCCAGATTGCCGACCAACTGCGCGCGGGCATGCTGTCGGGCGAATACGCCGTGGGCCACCGCCTTCCCGCCGAGCGTGAGCTGGCCGTGCAGCTGGGCGTGAGCCGCCCTTCGGTGCGCGAGGCGTTGATTGCGCTGGAGGTGGAAGGCTGGGTCGAAGTACGCACCGGCTCGGGCGTGTACGTACTGGAGCGCAACCAAGGCAGCAAAGGCACACCGGTGGCCGCCGCCGAATGGGGCCCGCTGGAATTGATCCGCGCCCGCCGCGTGGTAGAGGGCGAAACCGCCGCCCTGGCAGCCACCCTGGCCCAGCCCGAGCACCTGGCCGCCATGGACCAGGCCCTGCAAACCATGCGCGAAGAGGCTGCCCTGGGCCAGCCCCCGCTGGAGGGCGACCGGGCCTTCCACTCGGCCATCGTGCAGGCCTGCGGCAACGCCGTGCTGATCGAAACCGTGCACGGGTATTGGGATGCGCGGCGCGGCCACCTGTTCACCCGGCTGGGCGGCTATTTTGAAACCCCACGCTCCTGGCGTACCGCTTTGAAAGAGCACCAGACAATTCTGGCCGCCATCCGCGCCCAGGACCCCGCCGCCGCCCGCGCCGCCATGCACGCCCACATGGACAAATCCCACCACCGCCTCAACGCCAGTTGGCAAACCGCCAATCCCGCTTAAAAAACCAAAGTCCCACCATGACCACCGCCCCTTTCATCCGCCTCCACCCCGCCGACGACGTGCTCATCGCCCGCAGCCAGTTGCTCAGCGGTGCCACCGTGGAGGGCATTGCCGTCAAAGGCATGGTGCCGCCCGGCCACAAGATCGCCACCCACGCCATTGCGGCGGGCGTACCGGTGCGGCGCTACAACCAGGTGATCGGCTTTGCCAGCCGCGCCATTGGCCCCGGCGAGCATGTGCACACCCACAACCTGGACATGGGGCCCGACAAAGGCGACTTTGCGCGGGACTACGCCTTTGGTGCCGATGTAAAACCCGCCGCGCCCCGGCAAGAGGCCACGTTCATGGGCATACGCCGGGCGGACGGCCGGGTGGCCACGCGCAACTACATCGGCATCCTGAGCAGCGTCAACTGCTCGGCCACCGTGGCCCGGGCGATTGCGGCGCACTTTTCGCGCCAGACGAACCCGGCGGCGCTGGCCGACTATCCGCACATCGACGGCGTGGTCGCCCTGACCCACGGCACCGGCTGCGGCATGGACGGCGAAGGCCTGGGCCTGCAGCTGCTGGAGCGCACGCTGGCGGGCTACGCACGCCACGCCAACTTCGGCGCGGTGGTGGTCGTGGGCCTGGGCTGCGAAGCCAACCAGATCAGCGCCTGGCTGGCCCACAGCAGCCTGCGCGAGGGCGATACCCTGCGCACCTTCAACATCCAGGACACCGGCGGCACCCGGCAGTCGGTGGACAAAGGCATTACCCTGGTCACCGGCATGCTGGCCAGCGCCAACGCCGTGACCCGCGAGCCCTGCAGCGCCTCGCACATCACCATCGGCCTGCAGTGCGGCGGGTCTGACGGCTACTCGGGCATCAGCGCCAACCCGGCCCTGGGCGCGGCGGTGGACTTGCTGGTGGCCCATGGCGGCACCGCCATCCTCAGTGAAACGCCCGAGGTCTACGGGGCCGAGCACCTGCTGACGCGCCGCGCCGTGGCCCCGGCCATCGCGGAAAAGCTGATTGCGCGCATCCACTGGTGGGAGCACTACACCGCCATCAACGGCGGCGAGATGAACAACAACCCCTCCCCCGGCAACAAGGCCGGTGGCCTGACCACCATCCTGGAGAAATCGCTGGGCGCGGTGGCCAAGGGCGGCACCACCAACCTGGAAGGCGTGTTCGAGTACGCCGAGCCGGTGACGGCGCACGGCTTTGTGTTCATGGACACCCCCGGCTACGACCCGGTCAGCGCCACCGGGCAGGTGGCGGGCGGGGCGAACCTGATCTGCTTCACCACGGGCCGCGGCAGCGCCTACGGCTGCGCGCCCACGCCGTCGCTAAAGCTGGCCACCAACACCGCGCTGTGGAAGAAGCAGGAGGAAGACATGGACATCAACTGCGGCGAGATCATCGACGGCAGCAGCACGGTGCAGGCCATGGGTGCGCGGATTTTTGCGTTGATCCTGGCCACCGCCTCCGGCACGCACAGCAAGAGCGAGCAGCACGGCTACGGCCAGAACGAGTTCGTGCCCTGGCAGGTGGGTGCGGTTATGTAGTGTTTTAGGCCTCTCGTGCTTATTTGATAAGCATGAGCAGCTACAAAACAAATAGCGCGCCGGTTTTTATAGCCCCAGCATCAATTCCAGGTTCTGTACCGCCGCACCGCTGGCACCCTTGCCCAGGTTGTCCAGGCGGGCGATCAGCACGGCGTGGTGGTGCGCGGCGTTGCCGAACACGCGCAATTCCATCTTGTTGGTGTTGACCAGGGCGGTCGCATCGAGCTTGCCGCTGTCGCCCGGGGCTTCCACCGTGACCCAGGTGCTGCCCGCGTAGTGTTTCGCCAGGGCATCGTGCAGGTCTTGCGCGCTGGGCTGGCCGGGCAGCAAATCAAGGTGCAAGGGCAATTGCACCAGCATGCCCTGCGCGAAGTTGCCCACCGAGGGCACAAAAATCGGCCGCCGGGTCAGGCCTGTGTAGCGCATGATTTCCGGCAAATGCTTGTGCGACAGGCCGAGTGCATAGGTTTCAAACAGCGGGGCCTCGCCACGCTCATACGCCTCCATCATGCTGCGCCCGCCGCCCGAATAGCCGCTGACCGAGGGCAGCGCCAGGGCGCTGTCCGGGGCAATCAAACCGGCATCCACCAGGGGGCGGATCAGCGCGATGGCACCGGTGGCGTAGCAGCCGGGGTTGCCCACACGGTCGGCTTGGGCCACGGCCTCTTGCTGGCCCGCAGCCAGTTCGGGGAAGCCATAGACCCAGCCCGGTGCCGTGCGGTGGGCGGTGGATGCGTCGATGATCTTGGGCTTTTTGCCCGGCAGGCTGTCGATCATGGCCACGGATGCAATGGCCGCATCGTCGTGCAGGCACAGGATGACCAGATCGACCCCGGCCATCAGCGCGCGCTTGGCTTCGGGGTCTTTGCGCAGCGCGGGGTCGATGCTGACCACCTCGATCTGCGGCATGGTTTGCAAGCGTTCACGGATTTGCAGACCGGTGGTTCCGGCTTCACCGTCGATAAAGACTTTGGGCATAAAAAGGCAGTCAGTAGGTGGAGAGGCAGACCCGCGCCGTCAGCGGCAGGTCAGTTCGTTGCACTGCAACATGATACATTCCTAGGTTGACAGAACGGGGTCCTTTTGTGCGGTTTTACCTGTACAGACGGGCAAAAATCCATCCATTCCTGAGAGAGCCCTCATGAAGATTCACGAATACCAAGGCAAGGAAATCTTGCGCAATTTTGGTGTCCCGGTGCCCAAGGGCATTCCGGCATTCACCGTGCAAGAAGCGGTGGAAGCCGCCCAGAAACTCGGCGGCCCTGTGTGGGTGGTCAAGGCCCAGATCCACGCTGGTGGACGCGGCAAGGGCGGCGGCGTGAAGCTGGCCCGCTCGATCGATGAAGTCAAGCAACTCGCTACCGAAATCCTCGGCATGCAGCTGATCACGCACCAGACCGGCCCCGAAGGCCAAAAGGTCCGTCGCCTGCTGATCGAAGACGGCGCAGACATCAAAAAAGAATATTACGTTTCCGCTGTGACCGACCGTGCGACCCAGAAGGTCGCCTTCATCGTGTCCAGCGAAGGCGGCATGGACATTGAAGAAGTGGCCCATTCCAGCCCCGAAAAAATCACCACCGACTTCGTCGATCCGGCCATTGGCATGACCGAAGAGTTGGGCAAGAAGCTGGCTGACGCGATTGGCGTACCTGCAGGCTCTACCGCCCAGGCCGTGGACGTGCTGCAAAAACTGTACAAGATCTACATGGACACCGATGCGTCCCTGGTCGAGATCAACCCGCTGATCCTGGAAGGCAACGGCAACATCAAGGCACTGGACGCAAAGTTCAACTTTGACCCGAACGCACTGTTCCGCCACCCCGAAATCGTGGCCTACCGCGATCTGGACGAAGAAGACGCGGCCGAAGTCGAAGCCAGCAAGTTCGACCTGGCCTACATCAGCCTGGACGGCAACATCGGCTGCCTGGTGAACGGTGCCGGTTTGGCCATGGCCACCATGGACACCATCAAGCTGTACGGCGCTGAGCCGGCCAACTTCCTGGACGTGGGCGGCGGTGCCACCCCCGAGAAGGTCACCGAAGCCTTCAAGATCATGCTGAAGAACCCCAAGGTCGAGGCCATCATGGTCAACATCTTCGGCGGCATCATGAAGTGCGACACCATCGCCACCGGCGTGATCACCGCCTGCAAGGCCGTGAACCTGTCCGTGCCACTGGTGGTGCGCATGAAGGGCACCAACGAAGACCTGGGCAAGAAGATGCTGGCCGAGTCCGGCCTGCCCATCATCAGTGCAGACACCATGGCCGAAGCGGCTGAAAAAGTGGTGGCTGCTGTTAAAGCTGCTGCGTAAGGAACCTTTATGTCCATCTACATCAACAAAGACACCAAGGTCATCACCCAAGGTATTACCGGCAAGACCGGCCAGTTCCACACCGAAAAGTGCCAGGAATACGCCAACGGTAAAAACTGCTTCGTCGCAGGCGTGAACCCCAAGAAGGCGGGCGAGTCGATTTTCGGCATCCCAATTTTTGCGTCCGTCAAAGAAGCGGCTGTGGATACCGGCGCCACCGTGTCGGTGATCTACGTGCCGCCCGCCGGTGCCGCTGCGGCCATCTGGGAAGCTGTGGAAGCCGACCTGGACCTGGCCATCTGCATCACCGAAGGCATCCCGGTCAAGGACATGCTGGAACTGCGCAACCGCATGAAGGCCAAGGAAGCCGCTGGCGGCAAGAAGACCCTGCTGCTGGGCCCTAATTGCCCCGGCCTGATCACGCCCGAAGAAATCAAGATCGGCATCATGCCCGGCCACATCCACCGCAAGGGCCGGATTGGCGTGGTTTCGCGCTCCGGCACGCTGACCTACGAAGCGGTAGCACAACTGACCGAAATCGGCCTGGGCCAGTCCAGTGCCGTCGGCATCGGTGGCGACCCGATCAACGGTTTGAAGCACATCGACGTGATGAAGGCTTTCAACGACGATCCTGATACCGACGCGGTCATCATGATTGGCGAAATCGGCGGTCCGGACGAAGCCGAAGCCGCACGCTGGTGCAAGCTCAACATGAAGAAGCCTATCGTGGGCTTCATCGCAGGCGTGACCGCGCCCCCCGGCAAGCGCATGGGCCATGCCGGTGCGCTGATCTCCGGCGGTGCCGACACGGCCGATGCCAAGCTGGCAGTGATGGAAGAGTGTGGCTTCACCGTCACGCGCAACCCATCCGAGATGGCCAAGCTGCTGAAGGCTTTGCTGAAGTAAGACGTTTCTGCGCCAAGGCCCGGGGCACCACGCGGTGTGCCAGGCCCGGCTCTCCCCATCGGCTTGGCATTGCGGTTATCCACAGTGCCAGGCCGTTTTTTTGGGCGAAAATATAAACTTTTGTAAAGCGCGCCTGTCGTAGACAGCCCTGTGCGCCACTTCATACTAAGGACCACCATGGAAGAATTCCTCACCGCCCATTTCTGGCTAGCTGTCGGCCAAATCATCATGATCGACATTTTGCTGGGCGGCGACAACGCGGTGGTGATTGCGCTGGCGTGCCGGGGACTGCCTGCCGCCCAACGCACCAAGGGCATTCTGTGGGGCACCGTGGGTGCCATCGTCTTGCGCGTGGTGCTGATCGCATTCGCGCTCTCGCTGCTGCAAGTACCTTACCTCAAGCTGGTCGGGGCCATTTTGCTGCTGTGGATTGGCGTGAAACTGCTGGTACCCGACGATGACGGCGGGCACGACAACATCCAGGCCAGCGACAAGCTGTGGAGTGCGGTCAAGACCGTCATCGTGGCCGATCTGGTCATGAGTGTCGACAACGTCATTGCCATTGCCGGTGCGGCGCAAGGAGCCGGTGAGACGCACCAGTTGCCGCTGGTCATCTTTGGCTTGCTGGTGAGTATCCCCATCATCGTCGGCGGCAGCCAGATCGTTCTCAAACTGATGGACCGCTTCCCGTTCATCATCACCCTGGGCGGCATGCTGCTGGGATGGATTGCTGGCACCATGGCGTACTCGGATCCCGCGCTGGCGGCGTACTTGCCGCAAGGCAAAACCGCAAACTATGCCTTTGGTGTGGCCGGGGCATTGCTAGTGCTGGCCGTGGGCAAATGGATGCAGCGCAAGTCGGCAACTTCCAGCTGATACAGTTCGCTGTCTGTAGTGGCCCCAAAATAGCCTCTATGGGGCTATTTTTGCCAGCAATTTGTAACAAAATACATCCGAAGTGTGCAAAAGTCTCTTGTTGCGGGTATACCCCTCAACTATGGTTCGAGACTGTGCAGTTGCGTAGCCCTGGGCCATGTAAATGGACTCCTTTCACCGTGCCAGACTGGTAACCCCCCTACGGCCACTGTTCCCAACGAAGTTAGCCCGCTCAAAGATGATGTACGAGTTCTGCACGCAAACCCACGCTGGTTTACTGCGTGAAAATAATGAAGATGCCGTGGCCTTCGATGCCCCCAGTGGAGTGGCCGTATTGGCCGACGGCATGGGCGGCTACAACGCAGGCGAAGTCGCCAGCAGCATGGCAACCGCCTTTATCCAGACAGAATTGGGCCGCTGGTTGCTGGACGCCGGGCTGCAAGCCAACGGCAAAGAAGTACGGCGTGCCATGGACATTTGCGTGCACAACGCCAACTTGGCCGTATTTACGGCGGCCAATACACACGACGAGTTCTTGGGCATGGGGACCACCCTGGTGGTCGGGGTGTTCCAGGATTCCCGATTGGTGGTGGGCCATATTGGCGATTCCCGCTGCTACCGCTTTCGGGACAAGACCCTGGTACAAATCACCAAAGACCACTCTTTGTTGCAGGAACAGTTGGATGCGGGCTTGATCACCCCTGCGCAGGCGGCTGTATCGACCAACAAAAACCTGGTTACCCGGGCGCTGGGCATTGAAGAAGCCGTGATGCTGGAGGTGCACGAGCACACGGTGGAAGAAGGCGATGTGTACTTGATGTGCTCTGATGGGCTGTCAGACATGGTGGACGATGTACCAATCGCCCGTATTATGGAAACCGACGCACCGCTGGAACAAAAAGCCCGTCAACTCATCAGTATCGCCAACGCCCACGGCGGACGGGATAACATTACAGTATTGCTGGCCCACGCCGTTGCAGGAATTCCCAAACGGGGATTAATGTCCCGTCTATTGGGCCACTAGCCCCTCTTATTACGATTGCCAAGTCTATGAACCGTCACAGGAGCCGAGCATGCCGAAACTGATCGTGTCGATCGACGGTGTGGTCATCAAAGAAGTGCAGTTGACCAAAGACAGGACGACTTTGGGTCGGCGGCCTTATAACGACATCGTTATCGATAACTTGGCAGTCAGTGGCGAGCACGCAGTGGTCTTGATGGTCGGGCACGAGGTGCACCTGGAAGACCTCAACAGCACAAACGGCACCTATATCAACGGCAAGGCTGCACGCAAGCAGATTTTGCAGAATAACGATCTGGTGGAGGTGGGCAAGTACAAGCTCAAATTCATCAACGAGGCCACTGAAACCGGCTTTGAAAAAACCACCATGGCCCGGCCCGGCATGTTAGCCACACCGCCTGTGCCATCGGGTTCGGGCAACCTGAACCGGCGCGCAACCGACCATTCGGCCGCCATGCCCCTGGCGGGCACCGAAACCATCACCCTGAGCCACGCGGCCATCAAGGTGTTGACCGGTGCTGCTGCCGGGCGCGAAGTCACTCTGACCAAGGTGGTCACCACGCTAGGCAAGCCAGGCGTAGCGGTTGCCGCCATCACCCGGCGTCCGCATGGGTATGTCGTGGGGCATGTGGAGGGCGCAGAGCTGCCGACCCTCAACGCCACCCCGATTGGAGCAACACCTGTCGCTCTCAAAAATGGCGATGTTTTGCAACTGGCGGGCACACAGATGCAGTTTATCCAGCCGTGACAAGGCTGCGCCGCAGCAGGAGGTGCGGCTGATGCGTGCAATGGTGCAACACTGGCCCAGGGTGCTCGTGACCCTCATTCCCGTCATTTTTGCCTTGTTGCATGCGGTGGGTGTCTTACAACTAGGGGTTTTGCAGCATCTGGACAACATCATTTTTGATGCACGCCTGCGCGCCACCATGCCCCGCACCCTGGACGAACGCATCGTCATTGTGGACTTGGATGAAAAAAGCCTGACCGAACTGGGCTGGCCCTGGAGCCGTAACAAGCTGGCCGCTCTGGTCAATGCCCTGTTTGAACGCCAAAAAATCCGGCTGCTGGGTTTTGACGTGGTGTTTGCCGAAACCGACGAAAGCTCAGGTTTAGCGCAGTTGCAACAACTGGCACGCCACCAGTTGCGTGACCAACCCGGTTTTGCTGAAGCCGTACAGCAACTGCGCAGCACGTTGGACTTTGATGCTGCCTTTGCCCGGTCGCTGCGCAATCGACCCGTGGTGCTGGGCTACTATTTCAGCAGTGACCGCGATGGCCGCACCTCGGGCATCTTGCCGGCTCCGGTGGTGGACGCAACAGCCATCCAAGGTCGGCATATGGGGCTGACCTTCTGGAGTGGCTACAACTCCAATATCGACACCATTGCCGCCGCCGCACCCCACGCAGGATTCTTTAACGCCATCACCGACGAAGACGGGGTGGTCCGTTCTCTGCCGCTGTTGGCCGAACACCAGGGGCGCTATTACGAGTCTTTGTCGTTGGGCATGTTTCGCCTGCTGACCGGCCTACCCAACGTGACACCCGGCTTCTCCCACGACAATTTTGGAGCAGCCCAGCAGGAAAGCCTGTTGCTCCAACACGGCAGCCAGCAGCAGGCCATCCCCATGGATGCACGCGGTGCCGTACTGGTGCCGTTTCGCGGTGCAGGTGGCACCAGCCACGCCCGGGGCAACTCCTACCGCTACGTGTCCGCCGCCGATGTCCTGGCGCACCGCCTGCCCGACGGCAGTTTGCAGGGCAAGATCGTGCTCGTAGGCACCACCGTGCCCGGCCTGCTGGATTTGCGCGTCACACCCGTGGGAGAAACCTACCCCGGGGTGGAAATCCATGCCAATGTGCTGTCCGGCCTGATGGACGGCAACATCGCCGTCAAGCCCGACTACGCCGTAGGTTATGACGTTCTGGTGCTGCTGCTGGCCGGACTGACCCTGGCCTGGGCCCTGCCGCGTTTGTCTGCCCTGCGGGCCGTAGCGCTCAGCGTGGGCGTACTGGTGCTGGTGGTGGGAGTGAATGGAGCGCTGTACCTCGGCCACGGCCTGGTTCTTCCACTTGCCGCCGCACTGTGGATGGTGGTGACTGCATCCGTGCTGAACATGGCCTACGGCTATTTTGTCGAAAGCCGGTCCAAACGCGAACTGGCCCATCTGTTTGGCACCTACGTACCGCCGGAGCTGGTGGACGAAATGCTCAAGTACCCCGACAGCTACACCATGCGCGCCAGCAACCAGGAGCTGACGGTGATGTTTTGCGACATCCGGGGTTTTACCCAGATGTCCGAAAACATGGAACCACTGCAGTTGCAGGCGGTGCTCAATGGCGTGTTCAGCCAGCTCACTGCGCAAATACGTGCCCACCGGGGCACCATCGACAAATACATGGGCGACTGCGTGATGGCCTTCTGGGGCGCGCCAGTGGCCACCGCAGACCACGCCCACCTATCAGTCCAGGCCGCGCTGGATATGGTGCAGGCCGTACAGCAACTAAACCAGGAACACCGCAGCCGCGGCATCCCGGAGATCAGCATCGGCATTGGGCTAAACACCGGCAGCATGTGTGTTGGCGACATGGGCTCCAATATTCGGCGCAGCTATACCGTGATCGGTGATGCCGTCAATCTGGGTGCCCGGCTGGAAGGTTTGAGCAAAATCTACGGCGTAGCCATCGTCGTCAGTGCATCCACCCGCGCACTGGCACCCCAATGCGCCTGGCAAGAGCTCGACAAAGTCCGCGTCAAAGGCAAAGAACAGGCCGTGGCGATTTACACGCCGTTGGCGGTCACAGGGCCCCTCCCTACCCTGCTGGCGGATGAACTCCAGCTGTGGGACAGTTTTCTGAACCATTACCGCAGCCAAAATTGGGCCGCCTGTGAACCGCAAATAGTGGAATTACAAGTCATGGATGCGACAAAATACCTTTATCGCCTCTATGCTGAACGGGTTGCCTCCATGCGCGTGTTACCGTCCGACCCCAGATGGGATGGTGCTACCAATTTTGAAACCAAATAAAGGGTGTCGTCATGAAAGTCCGCGTGCTGGGATGCTCTGGTGCCATCGCTAAAGACTGCAAAACCACGTCGTTCCTGGTCGATGCCGATGTACTGATCGATGCAGGCACCGGCGTGGGCGACCTCACGCTGGACGAGATGTGCGCCATCAACCACGTCTTTCTCACCCATTCCCACCTGGACCACGTTGCTGCGCTGCCACTGATGGTGGATGCCGTGGCCTCCCAACGCACCGCGCCCCTCAAGATTTACGCATTGGCCGGTACCATCGCCGCCCTAAAAGCCCATATCTTCAACAACGTGATCTGGCCCGACTTCAGTGTGATCCCCACCGTTGCCGCGCCGTTCATCAGCTTCCATGCCATCACCGTCGGTGAAACCACCTTGATCACCGGCAAAACTATCGAAGCGCTGCCCGCTGTACACACCGTGCCCGCCATAGGCTACGCCGTCTCGGCGGGCGGACCCTGCTGGGTGTTTACCGGCGATACCGAACGCAACCCAGCTTTCTGGCAGCGGCTGGAGCAACTCGACGTGGCCATGCTGGTAATCGAAACCGCCTTCAGCAACCGCGAAAAGGATCTGGCCCGCCGTAGCCTGCACCTGTCGCCCGTTGCACTGGCCGAGGAACTCGAAGGAATCCCTCCCCAAAAGCAGTTTCCCATCTTCATCACCCACACCAAGCCCTTCGAGACAGAGTTGATCATGGACGAGATCGCCGAATTTGACGGTGCCTTGCCCGCAGGGCGGCATGTGCCGCACGACATCCGGTGGCTGAAGGCGGGGCAAGCGTTTGAGGTATGAAATACCGCGGCGTTGGATGCCACGCAGGTGACAAAAATGTCTTTTGCATCAGCCAACTTACAAATAACATGACAAAAGTGCCACCGTCCGCGCACAAGAATGCAAGTAATTGTTACAAAACAACCCGATTTGTGGCAAATTTCACGGGCGCTTGCCCCAAAGCGCGCTGGCACGCAATCTGCGGTACAGCCATGTCTTAACCGTTCACCCTAGGAGTACCCCATGAAAATGAAACGTTCACTGCAAAAAGGCTTTACCCTGATCGAATTGATGATCGTCGTGGCGATCATCGGTATCTTGGCGGCTGTGGCCTTGCCTGCGTACCAGGACTACACCGTGCGTGCGAAGGCGACAGAAGTGATCTTGGCGGCATCTTCGCCCAAGACCAGCATTTCTGAAGCTGCGCAGACCTTTGGTCAAATGCCAGGAAATAACAGCGTGACGGTTGACACGCAAGCGTCCAAATACGTGGCTTCGGTTGGCTATGCCCAAACCAGTTCCGCCGTCGGCGTTATTACTGCTACTGCGAGTATCGCTAGCGAAGCCAAATTGGCATCCGGTGGTACTGGCACTACGCCTGGAACCATTACGCTGACGGGTACCGTCCAGACCAACGGTCAAGTTGTCTGGGTATGCTCCGGAACCATTGCATCCAAATACCGCCCTGCAAGCTGCCAAGGCTGATATTGCAGACACGCGTCAAAAGCCTCCTTCGGGGGGCTTTTTTTATGCCCCCTTGCGATGACGGGGCCCATGGGATTTCAGGGGGTTTGATCTAGTGCTTTCTAAACATCCGCTTCCGCCTCTTTGGTTAGGCTTATGGGCACCGTTGCTAGCCGTTGCCTGGGTGATGCCCAACCACTATTTTCCTTGGCCCGCCTTCCATACGGACGCCTGGGTGGCGGTCATGCTGGCGATTGCGGCGGCAGCGGTGTTGATCAGGTCTCCTGCCCCCGTTGCATGGCATGGGATTACGGTGGCGATGGCTTTGTTGGCGCTAGTGCCTTTTGTACAGTTTGCGGCAGGCTTACTGCCTTTCAGTGGACAGGCTTGGTTGTACACCGCGTTTGTGTTGGGCCTGCTGATGGCACTGCTGGTGGGCGCGAGATGGGAAGCGGCAACGCCTGGGCAAGCGGCGGATGGTTTGTTTTTAGCCATCGGAATCGCGGCGTTGGCCTCTGTGGGGATGCAGCTGCGCCAATGGTTTGGGTTGGCGGAAGACGGCATTGAAATGACGATTTGGACAGCCGAGTTCACCCCAGGGCGACCCTCTGCCAATTTGGGGCAACCGAACCAACTGGCGACGCTGTTGCTGTGGGCAGTGCTGGGTTGCGCGTGGGCCGTGTTACGCAAGCAGGCACGGACTGGGTATGCCGTGTTGGCCACCATGTTTCTATTGTTCGGTGTGGTGCTAACGCAGTCGCGCGTTGCATTTGTGGCCATCCTGCTGATCACTTTGTGCGCCTGGGCATGGCGGCGGTTTTTACCCTCCCGTGCGCCTTGGATTGTCACCCTGCTGTGTGTGTATTTCGTGGTGTGCGCTTTTTCACTGCAACATCTCAGCGACCTGTTCGGTCTGGACGTGCAGCTCCGATCGGTGTCCTTAGGGGGAGGTTCGACCGAATTGCGGCTCAAAGCCTACCGCCTGTTTTTAGACGCTGTTTCGCAGCGGCCTTGGTGGGGTTATGGCTGGGACCAGCTTGCAGTAGCCCAGTTATCCGTAGCGCAAAGCCACGGAACGCTGTCGTCATTTTTCCAGCATTCGCACAATTTGTTTCTGGACTTGGTCCTGTGGTGCGGCATTCCGATTGGCAGCGCGGTTATTTTGGTTTTGATCGGTTGGATTTTGCGTGCGGTATGGAAGGTAGATTCCCGTGAAGATGCGGTGCTGGTGCTGTTTGTACTGGTCGTTGGGCTACATGCCATGGTGGAACTGCCCCTGCACTACGCCTATTTCCTGTTGCCAACAGGGTTGGTGATGGGCATGTTGAACCAGCGCCAGCACCGGTGGGTGGCGTGGCGTTGCAATCGCTGGGGCGTATTGGCTTTGTGGCTGGGCACCAGCGTGCTGCTGGGAACCATCATTAGCGACTATTTGCGTGTAGACAGCAGTTTTAGAACTTTTAGACTGGATGCCGCGCACATTGGAACTCTACCGCCTGGGCTCCCCCCTGATGTAGTGGTGCTCAACCAGATGCGGGAATTCATCGTCAATGCGCGTCTGGAAGTCCAGCCCACGATCAGCGCAGCCGAGTTGGAGAAGTTGCGTAGCTTGACCAACAGCTTCCCCAATCCCAGCAATTTGTTTAATTTTGCGAAGGCTTTGGCATTTCGCCATCAGCCAGAAGCGGCCACAGCCTGGATCGCCAAAACGCTCAAGGTGCAGCCCGCAGAAGTCAACATGAACATGCGGCGAGCCTGGAAGGCGCAAGCGGCCACCCAACCGGCCATGGCGGCTGTCAAGTGGCCTGACGACGACGCATCACCCCCCAGCGTGGCAAAACCTTAGTCTTGGCTGCCATGCGCCCAGCCGCCACGCCCCCCGCAGCCACCTGCATCGCCACCCTCCTCCTGGCCCTCCCCTGGCTCAACCCCTTTGCCCCCGGCCCGATGGCGGCCATGGTGCCTTGGCTGGTGGCGCTGGCGTCGGTGGCGGGGCTCATGGGGGTGCAGGCGGTTTGGCAACCTGCCCGGCACGAGGCCTCGGGCTGGGCAGGTATTGCCGCCGGCGGCTGGCTGCTGGCGGGGGCCTTGAGCTGTGCCATCGGTGTCATCCAGTACTTCGGCGTGAGCCCGGCGCTCGCTCCGTGGGTCAACACCACAGCGCTGGGCGAGGCGTTTGCCAACCTGCGCCAGCGCAACCAGTTTGCCAGCCTGGTCCACATCGCTTTGGCCGCCCTGCTGTGGTGGGTGGTGCAGGTGCGGCCTGCGGTGTCCCGGCGGAATCTGGGCCTGGCCATGGCGGTGCTGTTAGGCGTAGGCAACGCCGTGTCGTCGTCCCGCACCGGCCTGGTGCAGACGGCATTGGTAGTGGCGCTGGCAGCGGTGTGGGGAGGGTGGCGGGATGTGGCGGTGCGGCGGGTGCTACTGGCTTTTGTGGTGGCCTACGGGCTGGGCCTGCTGGCGCTGCCGACCCTGGTGGGGCTGGACACCGGGGCCTGGGCGCGGCTGCGCGAGGGCGATGCGCTGTGCTCCAGCCGCCTGACGCTGTGGCACAACGTGCTGACGCTGACCGCCCAGCACCCCTGGCTGGGCTGGGGCTGGGGCGAGCTGGATTACGCGCACTACATCCACCTGTACGACGGCCCGCGGTTTTGCGACATTCTGGACAACGCGCACAACCTGCCGCTGCACCTGGCGGTGGAGCTGGGCCTGCCGGTGGCCGTGGCGGTGTGCGGCTTGCTGGCGTGGTGGGTGCTACGGTCCAGGCCCTGGGCCGAAACCGACGCCACCCGGCGCATGGCCTGGACGGTGCTGGCGGTGGTGGGCTTGCACAGCCTGCTGGAATACCCGCTGTGGTACGGCCCGTTCCAGATCGCCGTGGGCCTGTGCGTAGTTTTGCTGTGGCGAGCCCCTCACCCGACTTATATAAAAAATCAGACTTCAGTGCTTATTCCATGGGCGCTAGCAGCTCTATTTTTAATAGCAACATGCCTGTACACGGCCTGGGACTACCGGCGCGCCAGCCAGGTCTACATGCCACCTGCGGCACGCGATGCAGCCTACCGCGACGACCCGCTGGCCCATGCGCGCGGCAGCTTTTTGTTCCAGAACCAGGTGCAGTTTGCCGAGCTCAGCACCACGCCGCTGACCCAGTCCAACGCGCTGGCGCAGTACCAGTTGGCGCTGGGGCTGCTGCATTTCTCGCCCGAGCACCGGGTGATAGAGCGGGTGATCGACAGCGCGATGCTGCTGGGCCTGGACGATGTGGCGGTGTTCCACATGCTGCGCTTCAAAGCGGCTTTTCCCGAGGCCTTTGCCGACTGGGTGGAATCCCGCCGGCGGGTCAGGCCGGGCGTGGAAAGGCTGCCGTAGCCGTCAGTGCTGGTTGAACTCCACAATGCCGTCGACAAACTCCTTGATGGTCTGCGCCGCCTTGGCTTCGATGGAGGTGAACTCCACCGGGCATTTGTACTCGCCCTGCACCTCGGTGACGCGCAGCACCTTGGCGTAAATTTCGGTGAGTTCGCGGCCCATCAGCGACAGCGACAGGGTGATCTTGATGTCATCAAACGGCGCCAGCGCCACCGGGCTGACGACGAACATGCCGCCGTAGCCCATGTCCACAATCTGGCCGACATGTTCCTCTGGGAGCACGGATTTGCCCTTCAGGATCTGGAAGACCAGCGGCAGGTCCACCTCGACCCGGGGGCTGTTGCGCACCTCGCGCTTGGGTGCCGTCAGCGGGTGGCTGCCGCGCAGGGCCAGCAGCTCGACCATGCGCACGCAGCCCTTTTTGCCTTTGACCTGTACCTCGTTGATGTCGCCAATGTCGATGAAGTCCCGGGCCTGCTGGTAGGTGCTTTCGCTGAGCAGAATCTGCCCGCGCAGGCTGTGCGCCTCGACCCGCGAGGCCAGGTTCACCTGGTCGCCGATCACCGTGTACTCGCTGTGCAGCCGCGAGCCCAGGTGGCCCACCACCACATCGCCGGTGTTGATGCCGATGCCCATGTACAGCGCCGCCATGCCGTGCAGCTTGTTTTCGGCGTTGATCTCGTCCATGGCCAGTTGCATCTCGATGGCGCAGGCCAGCGCGGACTCGATGCTGTTGGGCAGGGCGTGGGGCGCACCGAACAGCACCATGATCGCGTCGCCCATGAACTTGTCGATGCTGCCGCCGTGGCGCAGGATGATTTCGGTCATGCGCGAGAGATAGCGATTCAGCGCAGCCACCATTTCCATGGCCGAGAACTTCTCGGCAATGGCGGTGAAGCCGCGCAGGTCGGACAACAAAATCGTCACCCGGCGGGTTTCGCTGTCGGTGGCGTGCTGGGTGGCATCGTCAATGGCTTCGGTGATCGCCTGCTGTCGGGCTTCAGCACTCAGCGGTGCCAACGGGTTGGCGGGATCGCAGATGGCAACAAGCCGCGCGATGAGTTCTTGCCGGTTGACGTGCTTCACAGGGAGCCTCTGGCGGTAGAAAGTTGTAACAGAATACCAGACAGTTTGCCGCCCGCAGCGGCTACAGGGACGGTACCTGCGCCACAAAGCTCCCCGACTTGCCGCCGTGCTTTTCCACCACCCGCACGCCCTGGACCACCATGCCCCGGTCTACCGCCTTGCACATGTCGTAGATGGTCAGCAGGGCGATCTGGACGGCGCACAGGGCTTCCATCTCCACACCGGTGGGGCCTACGGTTTCCACGGTGGCGGTACACACCACGGCGGCAGGCGCGGACACCACCGCAAAGTCCAACGCCACCCGGGTCAGGGCCAGCGGGTGGCACAGAGGCACCAGGTCGCTGGTCTTCTTGGCCGCCTGGATGCCGGCAATGCGCGCAATGCCCAGCACATCGCCTTTTTTGGCCGTGCCGCTCTCGATCAGCGCCAGGGTGGCGGGCAGCATCTCGATGCGGCCGGTGGCGATGGCCGTGCGGTGGGTGTGGGCCTTGGCGGCCACATCGACCATGTGGGCTTGGCCGTGCGCGTCAAAATGGGTCAGGGTGGGCATGCGGGTCACAATCCAATTTACAAAACGTTTATGGTGGGGCCGCATCATACGGACACACTCCTCTCCACAGCGCTGAGCCATGGGAACCCAATTGCAGCAAAAATTTATAAAAAATCGGGGCTTATCGCTTGTTGCATCAGCGAGAGCAGCTCTACTTTTAATAGCATTCAGCATTGCCATCCCCGCCGGCGCCCAACGGTCGCAACCGTCGCAACTGCCCCAGCTGGGCGACGGCAGCAGCATGACCACCAGCGCCGAGCGCCGCCTGGGCGAACGCATTGCCCGCGAAATCTACCGCGACCCCGACTACGTGGACGACGCGGTGCTGGTCGAATACGTGCAAAGCATCTGGCAGCCGCTGCTGGCCGCCGCCCGCCAGCGCGGTGAGCTCACCGACGAGCTCGACCAGCGCTTCGCCTGGGAAGTGCTGATGGGGACCGACCGCACCATCAACGCCTTCGCCCTGCCCGGCGGCTACCTGGGCCTGCACCTGGGCCTGGTGGGCGTGGTCACCAGCCCGGACGAGCTGGCCTCGGTGCTGGGCCACGAGCTCAGCCACGTCACCCAGCGGCACATTTCGCGGATGATGGAATCGCAAAGCAAGGCCATGCCCTGGATGATCGGGGCCATGATCCTGGGTGCGCTGGCCGCCAGCAAAAACCCGGACGCGGCCAACGCCATGGTCGTCGGCGGGCAGGCAGCGGCGGTGCAGAACCAGCTCAACTTCTCGCGCGACATGGAGCGCGAGGCCGATCGCATCGGCTATGGCGTGATGACCCAGGCGGGCTATGACCCCATCGGCTTCGTCAGCATGTTCGAAAAGCTGCAGCAGGCCTCCCGCATCGGCGACAACGGCTCGCTGCCCTACCTGCGCACCCACCCGCTGACCACCGAGCGGATTGCCGACATGCAGTCGCGCCAGGCGCTGGACGCGCGTCCCGTGCACGCCCCGCCCAATCTTCTGCACGCCATGATGTCCGCCCGGGCCCGCGTGCTGGGCCGCCCCGGCGTAGACCTGCTGCGCGCCTGGGTGGCCGAGGCCCGGGCGCTGCAACCCAGCAGCCCGGCGCTGGATGTGCGCAGCGTGGGGGTGCTGTACGCCGGTGCCCTGGCGGCCCTGCAGCAGCGCGACGTTCCCATGGCCCGCACCCTGGTGGCGCGGCTGCAGGCCCTCACAGGTACCGACCCGGTACTGGCCCGCACCAGCCGCCTGCTGGCCGCAGAAATCGAATGGGCTGCGGGCGATGTGCCCGCCACCGCCGCCTTGCTGGAGCTAGAAGCGCCGGGCCGGCCCGAGCTGGTGCTGGGCTCCCAGGTGCGCATCCGCATGGGCCAGGCAGGGGACGCCATGGCCCGCCTGCAGCCCTGGGTGGCGCTGCACCCGCGCGACGGCACGGCCTGGCAGCTGCTGGCCAGCGCCTACACCGCCCAGGGCCAGACGCTGCGGGCCATCCGCGCAGAGGCCGAGGCCCAGGTGGCCCGGCTGGACTACGCCGGTGCCATGGACCGCTTCCGCGCCGCGCAAGACTTTGTGCGCAAGCCGCCACCGGGCAGCGGGCCGGTGGACGACATCGAGGCCTCCATCATCGACACCCGCACGCGCCAAATCCAGGCCCTGCTCAAAGAACAGGCCCTGGACAAAGCCAACAACTAGACGACTGCGTCGATCACGATACCGGCCGCCGAATACAGCAGCGAGCCGATCAGTGCGGCGGCAAACCCGGTCACATGGAAGCCCGCCAGCAGGCCCGAGGCCGACCAGAACATCAGCGCGTTCACCACAAACAGAAACAGACCCAGCGTGAGCACGGTCACCGGCAGCGTCAGCACCACCAGCACCGGCCGCAGCACGGTGTTGAGCAGGCCAATCACCAGCGCGGCGATGAGGGCTGCAGTGAAGTTCTGCACCTGTACCCCGCTGTACAAATGGGCCACCAGAAGCAATGCGGCTGCGCTGAGCAGCCATTTGAAGATGAGTTTCATGCGGGCAAGGATAGCGTGATTGCGCTACCCCTGCCCCGCGATCCGCCAAGTATCAGACTACGGCCACTTTGCGGCGTGCCGCCCAGCTGCCCGTCGCCAGCACACCGGCCACGGCCACGGCATACAGGCCCCAGTGGGCGGCGGTGCTCCAGGGCGCATCCGGGCCAAACACGCTGGCCAGCACCGGCTCGCCCACGATCATCTTGGCGGCGGTAAAGGCCAGCACGGCAGCGCCGATCTGGATGATGGCCGGAAAGCGCTCCACCAGTTTCAGCACCACCGTGCTGCCCAGCACCACAATCGGCACGCTCACCAGCAGGCCGATGATGACCAGGTCGAACGCGCCGTGCGCGGCACCGGCCACGCCCAGCACGTTGTCCACGCCCATTAGCGCGTCGGCCACCAAAATGGTCTTCATCGCGCCCCAAAAGGTGCTGACCACCGGGCCGTCATGCCCGTCTTCACTGCCCTGGTCGGCCAGCAGCTTGTAGGCGATCCACAGCAGGCCCAGGCCACCGACCAGCATCAGACCGGGGATCTTCAGCAGCCAGACCACGCCGATGGTCATCACCGAGCGCACCGCGATGGCACCCACGGTGCCCCACAGGATGGCTTTCTTTTGCAGGTGCGGCGGCAGGTTGCGCGCCGCCAAGGCGATGACGATGGCGTTGTCGCCGGCCAGTACCAGGTCGATCAAAATAATCGCCAGCAGGGCCGACCACCAGGGGGCAGATAAAAATTCCATGAAAAACACTCCTTTGCAGTTGAAAAACAGCAAAGGCGGGAATCGGGATGCAGGTGGTATGGTGGCCAGCAAGCACGCTTCGAAACCCACCTTGGCAGATGGATATCGAAGGTCTTGCTCGGCATAGTGAAACATGTTCACCACGGCCCCACTGTCCGGAAGCCCGCGCGGGGCAACGTATTGACGACCAGTGGATGCCCGCCAGGACGGCGGGCGGGAGCTACTCCCCTTCAGGGACGCAATTAGAGCACAATCGGCCTCCTTTCGCATTCTTCCCCGCCATGGCCGGACTCCACATCACCGACATCGAAGCCGCCATCAACTACTGGCGCGCCCAAAAGCCCTCAATCGATGGCTTCACCCTGTGCGCCGAATTGCGCGCCCTGGCCGAGGTGTACGCGCTGATGGTCTACCACCGCGAAGACACGGTGGACGATGTGTCCATGCCCGAGAAAGCCCGCGCGGCCTGGCTGGTTTGGTACGAAACCACGCCCGACACGCCCTGCATCGCCATCTGCTCCACCTTCCAGGGCGATGCCATCTGCAAGGGCTGTGGCCGCACGTTCGAGGAAGTGCAGCACTGGCCCGCCATGGGCCCCGCCGACAAGCGCGCCACCTGGCGGCGCATCACGCTGGAAGGCAACTCCTGGCGCTTCAACCGCTATGCCGAACGCGCCGCCGAAGGGCGCATGCCCGCTATTGATTAAGTAGCTTCTTGCGCTTATCAAATAAGCGCCAACGGGCTAAATAGTCAATAATAAAACGTCGAAATACCCCTTCCAGAAACAGCGCGGAACTGGCTTTGCCAGGCCGCTGCTGTTGCCCCCTGCATGTCGCATTGGCTTTTCAAGCCAATGCGAGGGGGGTTGGAGAAAGAAGCGAAGCTCTGTAGCCTGGGGGTGAGCCCTATTTCCAGCGGACGCACTCCACATCCACGCTGCCTTTTTCGCTGCCCAAGGTGAGGTTGCCTTCCTGCACCGTGGCCTGCAGCTGCATGCTGCGCTCGGCCAAGGCGGCCAGGGCCTGGGATGCGTCGGTGGGCACGCGCCAGACCTGCAGGTTTTGCGGGCGGGCCAGCTTGGCTTCCATGGTGCGCCACCACACGTCGGCCGACGAGCTGAACGGGTACAGCAGCACCTGGTCGGCCTTGCCGCAGGCTTTGATGAGCGGCTTGTCTTCGGGCTGGCCCACTTCCACCCACAGCCGGGTGCGGCCGGTGTAGTCGCGCAGGCTGAGGTCGGGATCGTCGGGGTTGCTCAGGCCCGCGCCAAAGGCCAGCACGCCATCGCCCCCCAGCGCGCTTTGCAGTTGGTAGGCGTTCAGCGCCAGGGCGACCAGGCGCACCATCATGCGTTCGTCGGTCTCGCTGGGGTGGCGCGCCAGGGTCAGGGCGTGGTCGGCGTAGTAGCCGTGGTCAATGTCTGCAATTTGCAGGTTGGCCTTGAAGATCGTGGATTTGAGGGCCATGCCTGATGACTATTGTTTTTATAGCTGCCTGTGCTTATTGGATAAGCACAGGCAGGCTATTTCATTGAAAGATTACGCTCGGCGCGCGAGATCGGCGGCGATGCCGGTGTAGCTGCCGGGGGTCATGGCCAGCAGGCGCTGCTTGTCGGCTTCGGGGATTTCCAGGCCGTTGATCAGCTTGTGCAGGTCTTCGGCGGTGACGGTTTTACCGCGGGTGACTTCCTTGAGCTTTTCGTACGCGCCCTGCACGCCAAAGCGGCGCATCACCGTCTGGATGGGCTCGGCCAGCACTTCCCACGAGCTGTCCAGGTCGGCAGCCAGGGCTTCCTCGTTGAGTTCCAGCTTGTTCAGGCCGGTCAGCAGCGACTGGTAGGCCAGCGCGGCGTAGCCCACGGCCACGCCCATGTTGCGCAGCACGGTGGAGTCGGTCAGGTCGCGCTGCCAGCGGCTGATGGGCAGTTTTTCGCTGAGGTGGCGCAGCAGGGCGTTGGCCAGGCCGAGGTTGCCTTCGGCGTTTTCAAAGTCGATGGGGTTGACCTTGTGCGGCATGGTGCTGGAGCCGATTTCGCCGTCTTTCAGGCGCTGCTTGAAGTAGCCCAGGCTCACGTAGCCCCACACGTCGCGCGACCAGTCGATCAGGATGGTGTTGGTGCGGGCGATGGCATCGAACAGCTCGGCCATGTAGTCGTGCGGCTCGATCTGGATGCTGTAGGGCTGGAAGGTCAGGCCCAGGCCCCAGGGGTTGATACCGGTGTCGGGGCCGTGCTCGGGGGTTTCGATGACTTTGCGGCTGAAGGCCTCCCAGTCAAAGTCGGGCCAGGCCGAGAGGTGGGCGTTGTAGTTGCCCACGGCCCCGTTCATCTTGGCCATGAGCGGGATGGCGGCGATCTTGTCGCGGGCGGCGTTCAGGCGCACCAGCACGTTGGCCACTTCCTTGCCCACGGTGGTGGGGCTGGCGGTCTGGCCGTGGGTGCGGCTGAGCATGGGCACGTCGGCAAAGGCGTGGGCCATTTCGCGCAGCTTGGTGATGAGGGCATCCAGCCCGGGCAGGATGACCTGGTTGCGTGCGCCCTTGAGCTGCAGCGCGTGGCTGGTGTTGTTGATGTCTTCGCTGGTGCAGGCAAAGTGCACGAATTCGCTGGCGTGCTCCAGCTCGGGGCGGGCTTCGAACTTGGACTTGATCCAGTATTCGACGGCTTTCACGTCATGGTTGGTGACTTTTTCAATGTCCTTGATGGCCTTGCCGTCGGCTTCGCTGAACTTGGTGACCAGGTTGAGCAAATAGGTGCGCGCGCCGGGCGTGAGCGGCTTGAATTCGGCAAAACCGGCATCGCTCAGGGCGATGAACCAGGCCACTTCGACCTGGACGCGGCGTTGCATATAGCCCAGTTCGCTCATCAAAGGGCGCAGGGGGGCGAGTTTGGCGGCATAGCGGCCGTCCAGTGGCGACAGGGCCGAGATCGTAGAGAGATTCATGTTGCGAATTGTAGGATGCGCGCCACCCTTGGCAAACCGGACCTCTTCGGCGGGGGGTGAATCGCTAGAATGGGTCCATCCCAGATCCTTGTCCCAGAACCACCGTGCCCATGAAACTTATCGGATCATTGACCAGCCCCTACGTGCGCAAAGTGCGCGTGGTGATGGCCGAAAAAAAGCTCGACTACCAGTTTGTGCTGGACGATGTGTGGGCCCCCGGCACCGTGATCGCCGAATCCAACCCGCTGGGCAAGGTGCCCTGCCTGGTGATGGAAGCGGGCGAGGCGATCTTCGATTCGCGGGTGATCGTGGAGTACCTGGACACCTTGTCGCCGGTGGGTAAGCTCATCCCGTCGCAAAGCCGCGAGCGGGTCGAGGTCAAGACCTGGGAAGCCCTGGCCGACGGCATGTCCGACGCGGGCATTCTGGCGCGCATGGAATCGGTGTGGGTGGAGCGCTTTGTGGAGCAGCGCAGCCAGGCTTGGATAGACCGCCAGATGGGCAAGGTCGATGCCAGCCTGAAAGCCATGGCCCGTGGCCTGGCCGAAAAGCCCTATTGCAGCGGCATCCACCTCAGCCTGTCGGATATTTCGGTGGGTTGCGCGCTGGGCTGGCTGGACTTCCGCTTCCCCGATCTGCCCTGGCGCAGCCGCCACCCCAACCTCGCCAAGCTGCAAGACAAGCTGATGCAGCGCCAGAGCTTTATCGATACCAAACCGGTTTAGGGCGTGGGTAAGCCCTTGATCGCCACACCGCAGTTCCACCACTTCGCCGACCCGCTGCCCCTGCAAGGCGGCGGGTCCATCCGCGCCTACGACCTGGCCTATGAGACCTATGGCACGCTGAATGCCGACAAGTCCAACGCCGTGCTGGTCTGCCATGCGCTGAACGCCTCGCACCACGTGGCGGGCACCTACGCAGACCAGCCCAAGTCGGCAGGCTGGTGGGACAACATGGTTGGCCCCGGCAAGCCGCTGGACACGAACCGCTTTTTCGTCATCGGCGTGAACAACCTGGGCTCCTGCTTTGGCTCCACCGGGCCCATGCACATCCACCCCGACACCGGCCAGGTCTACGGGGCCGACTTTCCGGTGGTCACCGTGGAAGACTGGGTCAACGCCCAGGCCCGGCTGCTTGACCACCTGGGCATCCAGACCCTGGCCGCCGTGATGGGTGGCAGCCTGGGTGGCATGCAGGCCCTGGGTTGGACGCTGCAGTTCCCCGACCGGGTGCGGCACGCGGTGGTGATTGCCAGCGCGCCCAACCTCACCGCCGAGAACATCGCCTTCAACGAAGTGGCCCGCCGCGCCATCACCACCGACCCCGACTTCCACGGCGGCCATTTCTACCGCCACGGCGTGGTGCCCCAGCGCGGCCTGCGCATCGCCCGCATGATCGGCCACATCACGTATTTGAGCGACGACGTGATGAACACCAAGTTTGGCCGCCAGCTCATCCACGGCAGCTACCGCTACACCACGCAGGATGCCGAATTCCAGATCGAAAGCTATCTGCGCTACCAGGGCGACAAGTTCAGCGAATACTTTGATGCCAACACCTACCTGCTGATCACCCGCGCGCTGGACTACTTTGACCCGGCGCGCAACTTCGGCGGCAGCCTGAGCGCGGCGTTTGCCCAGGTCAAGGCCAAGTTCCTGCTGGTCAGCTTCACCACCGACTGGCGCTTCTCGCCCCAGCGCAGCCGCGAAATCGTCAAAGCCTTGCTCGACCACCACCACACCGTGAGCTACGCCGAAATCGACGCGCCCCACGGCCACGACGCGTTTTTGCTCGACGATGCCCGCTACATGGCCAATGTGCGCGCCTACTTTGACCGGATTGCCGCGGAGGTGGCGGCATGAGCGCCCAATCGATGCTGGAATCCATCGCCCGCCTGGTGCCCGTGGGCTCGCGCGTGCTCGACCTGGGCTGCGGCGACGGCGCACTGCTGGCCCATTTGCAGGCCACCCGCGGCTGCACCGGCTACGGCGTGGAGATCGACGATGCCAAGCTGCTCAAGTGCGTGCAGCGCGGCGTGAATGTGGTGCAGCTCAATCTGGACGAGGGCCTGGCCCTGTTCGAAGACGCGTCGTTCGACGTGGTGCTGCAAATCGACACCCTGCAGCACCTGCGCAACGCCGAAGTCATGCTGCGCGAAACCGCCCGCGTGGGCCGCATGGGCGTGCTGGCCTTTCCCAACTTTGCCCACTGGCCCAACCGCCTGAGCATCCTGCGCGGCCGCATGCCGGTCACCAAGCGCCTGCCCTACCAGTGGTACGACACGCCCAACATCCGCGTCGGCACCTTCAAGGACTTCGAGGTGCTGGCCGGCAAGAACGACCTGCACATCCTGGATGCCTTCGGCCTGCAAGAGGGCCGCGAAGTGCGCTTTTTGCCGAACGCGATGGCGGGCACGGCGGTGTTCAAGTTCCAGAAGGGCTGAGTGTGCGGCCCAGCAAGGGCATTTTTTCAGCATGGAAATGGTAGCTTGTGCTGATGGGATGGGCGTGAGAAGCTATTTATTTTGATGTAAATACAGGCATTCCATACGCTCTCGCGGGTTCAAAGGCTGCGTTTTGATGGCACCGGCGCTATCATCTACCCTATGCCTGTTCTGGTCATCGACACCAATTTGCTGGTTGCGGCTCTGTTGCGTGAAGGCGGTAGCGCACGGCGGGTGCTACGCGCCTGCATCAGTGGTGCGTACCAACCGCTGGTAGGCGCGGCGCTGCTCGCTGAGTACGAAGATGTTTTAGGCCGCGAAGCCTTGTTCACCACCTCGCCATTGAATCCCGTCCAGCGCGGCGAGGTGCTGGATGGTTTTTTGAACCGCTGCCAGTGGGTTGAGGTGTTTTTTGCCTGGCGTCCTAACCTACCCGATGAAGCCGATAACCATTTAGTGGAACTCGCTGTAGCAGGCCGTGCCCAAGCCATCGCGACCCGCAATCTGCGCGATTTGCAGCGCGGCGAATTGCGTTTTGACACTGTGCAAGTGCTCACGCCCGAGCAATGTTTGGAGAAGTACCCATGTCCACCCTGACCATCCGCCTGCCCGATGAAAAGCATGCCCGCCTCAAGTCGCTGGCCCAGGCGCACAACCTGAGCGTGAACCGTCTGGTAGATGAGTTGGCGACCGTGGCGCTGGCCAACTACGATGCCCATGTGCGCTTTCAAACCCGCGCGGCACGGGGCAATCCACAGCGGGCTTTGCAACTGCTGGAGTCTTTGGACGCGCCTTAAGGGATATGGGTTTTAAAGCCATTTTCAAAGTATGAAAATAGCAGCTTGTGCTTACGGAATAAACATGAGCAGCTATTTATTTTGATACTAAAAATCGTAGCATAGCGCTGCGTCTTTCCCGTTCTACGGCACCACCGCCGACAGTTGCTGCAAGCGCTGCGCCCATGCTGCCAGGGCCGCACGCAAGGCCGCTGGCTGGCGGATCTCGAAGCTGAACGGCAGGCGCGCCAATTCGCGGGCAAACCAGTCCACATCGTCGGCCTGGCTGTGCAGCACGACACCGCCGTCGGTGGGGTGGAGCAGGCCGATGCTGTCAAACAGCGCCCTGCGCGCCGTCTCCATATCGGTGTGCAGCAGCACCTCGATCTGGACCGCCCGGGGAATACTGGCCACGCCCAGTGCCAGATGGCGCACCGCGTCAAAGTCGACCGGGGCCACAAAGCGGTGCGCACGCGGCTCGACATTCAGCACCCGGTCCAGCCGCAAAGAGCGTAGCGCACCGCGCAAATGGCAGTAACCCACCACGTACCACCGGTGGCCCCGGTAGGCCAGGCCGTAGGGGTCGAAGTCGCGCTGCGTGGTCTCCAGGTGCGCCGAGCCGTAGCGCACGTGCACCTGCTGGCACTGGTAGCAGGCCAGGCTGAAGGCCATCAGCGTCTGGCTGTCTTGTGCCTGGGCAGAAAGGGGTTGGTCCAGGGCCACGGTTTCGCCCAAGGCCCGCACGCGCTGCTTCAAGGGGCCGGGCATCACCCGCTCCAGCTTGGCCTGCGCGCTTTCCACCGCCGCGCCCGCCACCGCCAGCCCACGGGCCGCCACCAGGCCCAAGGCGATGGCCAGCGCCTCGTCGTCGGTAAACACCATGGGCGGCAGCTTGAAGCCGGGCATCAGGCTGTAGCAGCCGTAGCGCCCGCGCTCCGACAGCACGGGAATGCCCAGGTCCTCTAGTCGGCGGATATAGCGCCGCAGCGTGCGACCGTCTACCGCCAGGCGCTGGGCCAGGTCGGGGCCGCTCAGGCGGCCATGGGCCTGCAGGAGTTCCAGCACGGCCAACACGCGGGTGGTGGGGGAATACATGGCAGCATGTTTAATCAGGGCCAATACCGCCCGGATACGGTTTTAGAGTGGCCGTTTCCACTTCAGCAGGTACTGCCACATGACCCACTACGCCCACCTTTGGCTTTTTTTCTTGATGGTGTTCGGCATCATTGCCCTACCCGGTATGGACATGGCCTTTGTGCTGTCCAACGCCTTGGTGGGAGGGCGCAAATCCGGCCTGTATGCGGTGGCGGGCATCGTGGCCGGTGGGGTGTGCCATGTGGTGGCCGGGGTGCTGGGCTTGGGGCTGGTGCTGCGCTGGGTGCCGGGCCTGCTGAACATCTTGCTGCTGGCCGGGGCGGCCTACATCGCCTGGATTGGCGTATCGGTGCTGCGCAGCCAATCGGCCATGGGGCCCTTGCCCGCCGTCGGCACGCCGCCGCCCGGGGTGATTTTTCGCCGCGCCATGCTGACCTGCCTGATGAACCCCAAGGCGTATTTGTTCATGCTGGCGATCTTTCCGCAGTTTTTGCGCGTGGAGTACGGGTCGGTATGGGTGCAGGCCGTGGTGCTGGGCGGCATCATCGCGCTGACGCAAACGGCGGTGTATGGCCTGTGGGCGCTGGCGGCGGGCAGTTCGCGGGCCTGGTTGGCGGCCAGTCCACGTGCTGCAAATGCCATGGCCCGGGGCGTGGGCGGGGTGCTGGTACTGGGGGCCGTATGGACGGCGGTGCAGGGTTGGAACGCGGTTTGACGTGGCGTTTTACACTCTGGGGTTGCCCGGCCTAATTTCCTATTGAGAATTTCCCCATGACCACAGTCCACACTTCCTCCATCCACAGCCTGCCCCTGCTGGCGCGCGGCAAGGTTCGCGACAACTATGCCGTGGGGACCGACCGCATTCTGATGGTGGCCAGCGACCGCCTGAGCGCCTTCGACGTGATCCTGGGCGAGCCGATTCCCGGCAAGGGCATTTTGCTGACGCAAATGGCGCTGTTTTGGTTTGCCAAGCTGGGCCACATCTGCCCCAACCACCTCACCGGCGAAGCCCCCGAGAGCGCCGTCACCGCCGAAGAAGTACCCCAGGTCACCGGCCGCTCCATGCTGGTCAAGCGCCTCAAGCCCCTGCCCATCGAAGCTGTGGTGCGCGGCTACCTGGCCGGTAGCGGCTGGAAGGAATACCAGGACAGCCAATCCGTCTGCGGCGTGCCCCTGCCTGCGGGCCTGCGCAACGCGTCCAAGCTGGCCGCCCCCATCTACACCCCGGCGGCCAAGGCGGCCGTGGGCGACCACGACGAGAACATCACCTTCGAGCGCAGCGTGGAGATGGTGGGTGCCGACCTGGCCGGGCGCATCCGCGACCTGAGCATCCAGATTTACTCGGAGGCCGCAGCCTTCGCCCTGACCAAGGGCGTGATCATTGCGGACACCAAGTTCGAGTTCGGCCTGGACACCGACGGCACCCTGGTGCTGATGGACGAGGTGCTGACCCCCGATTCCTCGCGCTTCTGGCCGGTGGAAGGCTATGTCGAAGGCAGCAATCCCCCCAGCTACGACAAGCAGTTTGTGCGCGACTGGCTGGAGCAGGTGCAGATCGACGGCAAGCCCTGGAACAAAACCCCCCCGGCCCCCCGCGTGCCTGCGGACGTAATCACCAAGACCGCCGCCAAATACCAGGAAGCACTGGAGCGGTTGACGGCGTAAGTCTGGGGACGACGCGATGGCTCAAGCCCCTCTAACGTCATCTGTTATCAAGCCCCCTGCTGGCTATGTGGCGGTGCATGGCGGCATTGTGGATGTGCTGCAAACAGCGCGCGCGCAAGCAGCCCGCAGCGTCAATGCCTGGATGACCGCCAGCTACTGGGAGCTTGGCCGACGCGTTGTAAAGGCAGAACAAAAAGGTAAGCGCCGAGCCGACTATGGTGATCAGCTTCTCAAACGCCTATCGCTGGATTTAACAGGTGAATTCGGACGCGGATTTGGCGTGGTCAATCTCCAGCAGATGCGCAATTTCTATATGGTTTGGCCCTTGGCTGAGATTTATCAGACACCGTCTGATAAATCTCAGCCAACACCCGCTATCGGGCTTGCCACCATTGCGCAGCATTTCCCCCTGCCGTGGTCGGCCTATGTCCGTCTGTTGTCCGTCAAAAACGTCTTTGCCCGCCAGTTTTACGAGGAAGAGGCGTTGCGCGGAGGCTGGAGCGTGCGGCAGATAGACCGTCAAATTAACAGCCAGTTTTTTGAGCGAACCAGCCTGTCACGCAACAAAGCCGCCATGCTCGCCAAGGGCGCAATAGCCATCCCTGAAGATACCGTGACCCCAGAGGCGGCGATCAAAGACCCGTTCGTGTTGGAGTTTTTGGACCTGAAAGACGAGTATTCAGAAACTGCACTAGAGGCAGCACTGATTCACCGCCTGGAAGACTTTTTGCTGGAACTGGGTGATGACTTTGCCTTTGTAGGACGGCAGAAACGTTTACGGCTGGACGACACATGGTTCCGCGTGGATCTGGTGTTTTTTCATCGCCGCTTGCGCTGCTTGGTGATTGTGGATTTGAAGCTAGGCAAATTTGACTACGCCGATGCGGGGCAGATGCACATGTACCTGAATTACGCCAAAGCCCACTGGATGCGTGAAGGCGAAAATCCTCCCGTAGGGCTGATTCTGTGCCAGCAAAAAGGCGCTGCCGAGGCCCATTACGCGCTGGAGGGCTTGGGCAACAAAGTCCTTGCGGCAGAGTACCAAACCGTATTGCCCAGTGAATCTGTCATGGCCGAGGCACTGGCACGCACAACGCGACTGCTCGAAGCCCGCCACACGCCCCCCACTCCTTAACACCCCATGACCTCCTCCCTCGTCACCCGCAGCCTGGCCCACATCTGGCACCCCTGCACCCAGATGCAACGCGCCACCGAGGTGCCGCCACTGCCCATCGTGCGCGGCCAGGGCGTGTGGTTGTTTGACGAAGACGGCAAGCGCTACTTCGATGCCATCAGCTCGTGGTGGGTCAATTTGTTTGGCCATGCCGATGCGCGTATCAACACCGCCATCAAGGACCAACTCGACACCTTGCCGCATGTGATGCTGGCCGGGTGCACCCACGCCCCGGCGGTGGAGCTGGCCGAGCGGCTGTCGGCGCTGACGCAAGGTGTGCTGGGCCACTGCTTCTTTGCCAGCGACGGCGCGTCTGCCGTGGAGATTGCGCTGAAGATGGCCTTCCACCACTGGCGCAACCGCGGTTTTGCTGACAAGCGCGAGTTCGTCTGCCTGCGCCAGGGCTACCACGGCGAAACCCTGGGCGCGCTGGCCGTGACCGATGTACAAATCTTCCGCGATGCCTACGACCCGCTGCTGATGCGCTCGCACCAGGTGATGTCGCCCGACGCACGCCAGGCCCTGCCCGGCGAATCCGCCGCCGACGTGGCCCAGCGCGCCGCCGCCGAGCTGCAGGCCTTGCTGGAACAGCGCCAAGGCCAGATCGCCGCCCTCATCCTGGAGCCGCTGGTGCAGGGCGCGTGCGGCATGGCCATGCACGACCCCGCCTACCTGCGCGCCGTGCGGGCGCTGTGCGACCAGTACCAGGTGCTGCTGATCGCGGATGAAATCGCCGTGGGCTGTGGGCGCACCGGCACCTTCTTTGCGGTAGAGCAGGCGGGCATCTGGCCGGACTTGCTGTGCCTGTCCAAGGGCATCAGCGGCGGCTACCTGCCTTTGTCGCTGGTCTTGTCACGCGACGCGGTGTACGCGGCTTTTCTGGACGACAACGTGGCGCGGGGCTTTCTGCATTCGCACTCGTACACCGGCAATGCGCTGGCCTGCCGCGCTGCGCTGGCGGTGCTGGACCGGTTTGACCAGGACGGTGTGCTGGCCCACAACCGCGCACAAGCCGCCACCCTCAGCGCGGCGCTGGCCCCGCTGCAATCCGACCCGCGGGTGGAGAACTTCCGCCACATCGGCATGATCTGGGCCTTTGACGTGCTGGAGTCCGTGGCCGGTGCGCGCTTTGCCGAGCGCTTCCACCTCGCAGGCCGCTCGCGTGAGCTGCTGATCCGCCCGATTGGCCGCACCGTCTACCTGCTGCCGCCGTATTTGCTGGACGACGAGCTGTCGCCCTGGCTGGCCCGCCAGGTGATGGCCACGCTGGACGATGTTTTGAACCAAGCCCCCACCGATGCTGATAGACCACCTGAACCGCCAACTGCGTGAGCGCGCCGACCAGGCCCTGACACGCACGCGCCGCACCGCCGAGTCGCCCTGCGCGCCGCAGCAGCGCGTCGATGGCCGCGACCTGCTGGCGTTTTGCAGCAACGACTACCTGGGCCTGGCCCACCACCCCGAGCTGGTGGAGGCCCTGGCCGAGGGTGCACGCCGCTTCGGCGCGGGCAGCGGCGCATCGCACCTGGTCAGCGGCCACTCGCTGGCGCACGCCACGCTGGAAGCAGAGCTGGCCACCTGGATGGCCCCCTGCATCCCCGACGCACGGGCGCTGTACTTCTGCACCGGATTTATGGCCAATATGGCGCTGGTGCCCGCCCTGTCTGCACAAGGCGCTACGATTTTTGCAGACAAGCTAAACCACGCCTCGCTGGTCGATGGCGCGCTGATGTCCAAGGCCCGGCTGCACCGCTACGCCCACCGCAACCTGGCGGTGCTGGAGCGGCAACTAAAGCAATGCGATACCGAGATCAAGCTCATCGTCACCGATGCCGTCTTCAGCATGGACGGCGACCTGGCCGACCTGCCCGCCTTGCTGGCGCTGGCCGAACGTTTCGATGCCTGGCTGGTGGTGGACGACGCGCACGGCTTCGGCGTGCTCGGCACCCAGGGCCGGGGCAGCCTGGCGCACTTCGGCCTGCGCAGCGAGCGGCTCATTTACATGGGCACGCTGGGCAAGGCCGCAGGCGTGGGCGGGGCTTTTGTGGCCGCGCACCCCACCATTGTCGAGTGGCTGGTGCAAACCGCCCGGCCCTATATCTACACCACCGCCGCGCCGCCTGCCATCGCCCACGCGCTCAGCGCCAGCTTGGAACTGATCGCCGGGCCCGAGGGCGAACAGCGCCGCGCCCACTTGCAGACGCTGATCGGCCAGTTGCGCAGTGAGTTATCAAAATTAATAGCTGCCCACGCCCATCTGGGCTGGTCTCTGGCCGATTCGACCACTGCCATTCAGCCGCTCATCGTGGGCAGCAATGCCGCCGCGCTGGCCTTGTCTGCCGCGTTGGATGCGCAAGGCCTGTGGGTGCCCGCCATCCGCCCCCCCACCGTGCCCGTGGGCACGGCACGGCTGCGCATCACGCTCAGCGCCTCGCACACGGCGCAGGACGTGCAGCGGCTGGTTAACGGATTGGCCGTGGCCGCGAAAGAATTGCATGCGTAGCGTGTTCGTCACCGGCACCGACACCGAAGTCGGCAAGACCCGTTGCAGCGCGGCCCTGCTGCACTGGTGCGCCCAACAAGGCTGGCGCAGCGCGGGCTTCAAGCCGGTGGCCGCCGGGCTGGACGCAGACGGCGTGAATGAAGACGTGCAGATGCTATTGGCCGCCAGCTCGCTGCCCCTGACCAGCGCAGAAGTCGGCCCGCTGCAATTCCAGGCCGCCTGCGCCCCGCACATTGCGGCAGCGCTGGAAGGACAAATGATCCACATGGCCACGCTGGTCCAGCAAGCCCAGGCCCTGGCCGAGCGCGCCGACGTGCTGGTGGTGGAAGGCGTGGGCGGCTTCTGCGTGCCGCTGGGGCCGGATGCGGACACCGCCGACCTGGCCGTGGCGCTGGGCTACCCGGTCATTCTGGTGGTCGGTCTGCGCCTGGGTTGCATCAGCCACGCCCTGCTAACGGCAGAGGCCATCCGCGCACGCGGCCTGCCGCTGGTGGGCTGGATCGCCAACACGGTAGACCCGCAAATGGCCCATCTGCAAGCCAATATCGACACCCTGCGCCATGAGTTCCAGCGCCGCCACCAGGCCCCCTGCCTGGGCGTGGTGCCGCGCCTGAACGATGCCAGCCCGGCAGCCGCCGCAGCGTACCTGGACCCTGCGGCCCTCCAAGAGATCTTTTCCGCATGAATGCCACCGCCCCCTTCGTCGATGCCGCCTTTCTGGCCAACCCCTACCCGGCCTACCAGGCCCTGCGCGAGGCCGGGCCGCTGCACTGGAGCACAGAATTCTTCGGCGGGGCCTGGCTGCTGACCCGCCATGCCGACGTTGAGCAGGTGCTGCGCGACCCGCGCTTCTCGGCCCAGCGCACGGGCGGATGGGTGACAGACCGCGAGGAAACCAAGGGCGAGCTGGCCGGTTTCCAGCAGCTGTTTGCCCGCGCCATGCTGTTCCTCGACGCGCCCGACCACACCCGCATCCGCAAGGTGCTCAACGCCGGCTTCAAACCCGCGCAGATCCAGGCGCTAGAGCCGTTCATCGAGCAAACCGTGGCCGAGCTGCTGGATGCAGTGGGCAATGCGCCTCGTTTCGACTTCATGCAGGCCGTGGCCCGCCAGCTACCCACCCGCGTCATCGCCAAAATGATGGGCATTGAAGAAGCCGCCAATGCCGACTTTGCCGTCTGGTCCGACGACCTAGCGGTATTCATCGGCGCGCCGCTAGCCACCCACCAGCAGGCCCGCCGCGCCCAGGCCAGTTTGCTGGCCATGGGCCGGTACTTCGAGCAACTGATCGCCGAGCGGCGTAAACATCCGGGCGACGACCTGGTCAGCCGCCTGCTGCAAGCCAAAGCCGATGGCGCGCTGCTGAACCATGCCGAGCTGCTAGCCCAGTGCGCCATGCTCTTGTTTGCGGGCCATGAAACCACCCGCAACCTGCTGGGCAACGGCCTGCAGTCCCTGCTGGCCCACCCCGACCAATGGCAGCGCCTGCAACAAGACCCTGGCCTGGTCCCCAGCGCCGTGCGCGAGCTGCTGCGCTTCGACAGCCCCGTGCAGTACACCGGCCGCCGCGTGGCCACCGAGTTAGAGCTCCACGGCCAGACCCTGCGCCGGGGCGACCTGGTCGTCCCCCTGATCGGCTCCGCCAACCGCGACCCGGCCCGCCACCCCGAGCCGGATACGCTGGATGTGGCCGGGCGCGACGGCGCGTCCATCTCCTTCGGCAGCGGTGCCCACGTCTGCATCGGTGCGCTGTTGACCCGCATCGAGGCCGAAATCACCTTCCGCCAGGTGCTGCAGCGCTGGCCGAACCTACGCCTGGCCGAGACAAAGCCGCAGTGGGCCGACAACCCGGCCTACCGGGGGCTGCTCACACTGGATGTAGTAACCGGCTAACACCCACCGCGTCGCATCAAAGCCAACAATGGTTTACCAACCACTGGAGACGAACATGGCAGCGAAAAAGATTCTGATGATTTGCGGTGACTACTGCGAAGACTACGAGACCATGGTGCCGTTCCAGGCGCTGCTGGCCGTGGGCCACACGGTGCACGCCGTGTGCCCCGACAAAAAGGCCGGGGACCACATCAAAACCGCCATCCACGACTTCGAAGGCGCGCAGACCTACAGCGAAAAACCCGGCCACAACTTCACCCTGAACGCCACTTTCGCGGGCCTGGATGTCAGCAGCTACGACGCACTGGTAGTGCCCGGTGGCCGCGGCCCCGAGTACCTGCGCACCTACCCGGCCGTGGTGTCGGCGGTGAAGCACTTCTTTGAAACCAACAAGCCCGTGGCCGCCGTCTGCCACGGTGCCCAGCTGCTGGCCGGGGCCGGCGTGCTCAAGGGCCGTACCTGCTCGGCCTACCCGGCTTGCCGCATGGAGGTGGAGATTGCGGGCGGCACCTATGCCGAGATCGCCATCGACGCGGCCATCACCGAGGGCAATCTGGTCAGCGCCCCCGCATGGCCCGCCCACCCGGCCTGGATTGCGCAGTTTCTGGCCCTGCTGGGCACCAAAATCAGCCTTTGACACGGGTGGTCTGCCGTCGGATGATGCGGCTTGATCTCCACCGGAAACTGCCATGTGCCAAGTCTTCATCAGCGCCGACCCCGCCCTCTACGACAGCCGCGCCCGCTCGGTGCGGCTGCACGGGGTGGCCACCAGCATCAAGCTGGAAAACCTGTTCTGGCAGGTGCTGGCCGAGATCGCCCAGCGCGACGGAATGGGCGTGCCGCAACTGTGCGCCAAGCTGTACGACGAGCTGGTGGCGCAGCGCGGCGAGGTGGACAACTTTGCATCCTTTCTGCGCGTGAGCTGTGGCCGCTACCTGGCCTTGCAGCTGTCGGGCGGCATTCCGCAAGATGCCAGCATCTCCATCCGCAGCCTGAACGCGCAGCAAGTGCTGGCCACCGAAGGGCACCGTAGCCTGCTGGCGCGGGCGGCGTAGGTCGCCCTACAAATCCACAAAGTCGGAACCCATCGCCCCCAGTTCGTCCATCAGTGCACCCAACGCGGCATCGGCCTCTGCGCGCCAGGCGGGGGCGAAATCGGGCAGGAAGCGGCTGTGGCCGGGGTCGATGCTGAAACACACCGTGTGGCCTTCGTCCCAGATGTAGGGGTAGACCACCAAAAAGTCGTCGCCGGGGCGGTCCTTGAAGAAACAGGCGGCCCGCATCGACGGCAAAAATTCCAGAAATTCGCCGTAGTTCTCTGAAAACTGCAGCACGCAAAACTGCCAGGTTTCGGTCGCCTCGTCATAGTGGGACGCGGCGGCGTTTTGCGGCTCGGCACACCATTGGGTGACGAAGGTGCCCACCGTCACGCTCGGCCCTCCCCGCTGCGCATACGCGGCCACCCGTGCCGCCGTCATGGGGCCGCTCCCCAGCTCAATTCCTTCAAGCCACTCCATCCAGTCGCCAAAGTCGTTGGCGTTGGCGCACGGGCTGTCGATGTATTTTTGGTACGCCCCTTTGGACAAATGGGCGCGGACGTACAAGGAATGGAGTTCTGACATGGTGGACGGGGCTCCATGGAAATTGAAATGGACTCAACTCGGCTTTATAAATCCAAAATACGTGTATACAATTTATTTTCAATTTTTTGTATTGACTGCTGCATGCGGGAGGCCATACGGGGCTGGGGTCTAATACCGGGGTTTTCACCCACTCCCTCCCACCTGGTACGCCCCATGAAACGTTTCTTCATTCAAACCGCCCTGGCCGTGGCCACCCTGTGCTGTGCCGGTCTGTCCAGCGCCCAGCAGGTGCTGCGCATGACGGCCATCCCTGACGAAGCCCCCACCGAGCTGGCCCGCAAGGCCGCGCCGCTGGTCAAGTACCTGGAGGGCCGCCTCGCCATGAAGGTGGAGTTCACCCCGGTGAGCGACTACGCAGCGGCCGTCGAGGCGCTGGTCAACAAGCAGGTGGACGTGGCCTGGTTTGGCGGCTTTACCTTTGTGCAGGCCAACGAGCGCTCGGGCGGCAAGATCATCCCGCTGGTGCAGCGCGAGGAGGACACCAAATTCCGCTCGGTCTTCATCACCGCCGACCCGGCCATCAAGGCGCTGGCCGACCTGAAAGGCCACACCCTGAGCTTTGGCGCACCGTCCAGCACCTCCGGCCACCTGATGCCGCGCAGCTTTTTGCTGGAAGCCAAGGTCGACCCCGACAAGGACCTGAAACGCGTGGCCTTCTCGGGCGCACACGATGCCACCATCGCCGCCGTGGCTGCGGGCAAAGTGGACGCGGGCGCGCTCAACATCTCAGTGTGGGACAAGTTTGTGGCCGACAAAAAGGTCGACACCGCCAAGGTCCACGTGTTCTACACCACCCCGCCCTACTTCGACTACAACTGGAGCGTGCACGCCGACATGCCCGTGGCCCTGCGCGAGAAGCTGGCCAAAGCCTTTCTGGACCTGAGCAGCGCCACCCCCGAGGGCAAGGAAGTGCTGGAGCTGCAACGCGCCACCCGCTTCATCCCCACCCAGCCCGTCAACTACAAGGGCATCGAAGCCGCAGCCCGCAGCGCCGGTTTGCTGAAATAGGCCGCACTACAAAATAAATAGCTGCTCGTGCTGATGGAATAAGCACGAGAAGCTCTTTTTATATGCAACTCCAACTCCTGGCCGCGTCGGCCCGCCATCCTGCTGCGGCTACGCACGCCCCGGCGGCGCTGCGTGAGATCAGCCTGGCGCTGGCCGCCGGGGAGCAGGTGGCGGTGATCGGGCCGTCGGGGGCGGGAAAAACCACGCTGCTGCACCTGCTGGGCTGCGCGCTGCGGCCCAGCCAGGGGCAGGTGCTGCTGGACGGGCGCGACCCGTGGGCGCTGACGCGTGCCCAGCTGCAAAACCTGCGCCGCCAACTCTTCATCGCCCCGCAGGTGCCACCGCTGCCGCCGCGCCAGCGGGTCGTTACGTCGGTGCTGGCCGGGCAGTTGCCGACGATGGGCCTGTGGCGCAGCGTGCGCAGCCTGTTTTACCCGGTGGACATTCCGGCGGCCGAGGCCGCGCTGGCGCAGTTCGACCTGGCCGACAAGCTGTTTGAGCGGGTGGACCGCCTGTCGGGCGGCGAACGCCAGCGCGTGGGCCTGGCGCGGGCGCTGGTGGCCGATGCGCGGCTCTGGCTGGTGGACGAACCGCTGTCGGCCCTGGACCCGGCCCGTGCCGAGCAGGCGATGCACACCCTGACCCAGGCCGCCCAGGTGCGCGGCACCACGCTGCTGGCCAGCCTGCACCACGTGGACATGGCGCTGGCGCATTTCCCGCGCATCCTGGGTCTGCGCGAGGGGGCCATCGTGTTCGACCTGCCCGCCGCACAGGTGACGCGCGAGCGGCTGCACAGCCTGTACGCCCAGCACCTGGACGAGCTGACCGGGCCTGCGCCCGAGCCCGCCCTGCTGCCCGCCACACCGCCGGTGGTGATGCATTGCCGATAAGCAGCTATCCCACCCGAGACCCCGCCTGGCACAGCCGCCTGTTCTGGCTGCTGGCCGCCGCCGTGCTGCTGTGGCCGCTGCTGGTGCTCACCGAGTTCCAGCCCTGGGTGCTGCTGCAGCCCGACAGCCTGCGGCCCACGCTGCGCTTTGTGGGCGATTTTTTCCCCCCCAAGCTAGAGCCCGGCTTTCTGTGGACCGTGGCCGTGGAAACCTGGCGCACCGTGGCCATGGCGACGGCGGGCATCACCCTGGCGCTGCTGCTGGCCGTGCCGCTGACGCTGCTGTCGGTGCGGGTGCTGTCGATTTCGGCGCTCACCGGGCGGATGGCTCCCCTGGGCTCGGGCGTGCGGCTGGCGGTGCGCTGGCTGCTGGTGCTGCTGCGCAGCGTGCCCGAGCTGGTCTGGGCGCTGGTGTTTGTGCGCGTGGTGGGCCTGGGCCCCACCTCGGGCGTGCTGGCGATTGCGCTGACCTACGCGGGCATGCTGGGCAAGGTGTATGCCGAGATTCTCGAATCCGGCGAGCCCGCCGCCACCCAGGCCCTGCTGCGCCACGGCACCGGGCGGCTGCAAGCCTTCTTCTACGGCCTGCTGCCGCAAAACGCGGGCGAGCTGACCAGCTATACCGTCTACCGCTGGGAATGCGCCATCCGCTCGTCCGCCGTGCTGGGCTTTGTGGGCGCGGGCGGCCTGGGCCAGCACATGGACGCGTCGATGAAGATGTTCAATGGTGCCGAGGTCAGCACCATGCTGCTGGTGTTCATGGGGCTAGTGTGGCTGGCGGACTGCACCAGCGCGTGGCTGCGCAGGGGTTTGGCGTGAAACAGGCTGCCAACGAGACTTACAAGCTGCCCTCGGCGCTGTTCCATGCCCGTTCCAAGGCGCTGTGGTTCGCGATGGGCGTAGTGGCTCTGGTGGGGGCCAGCTTTGCCACGCTGGACTTGCAATGGGCGAAATTTCTTTCCGCCGACGCGCTGCAGCGCATGGGCCGCTTTGTCGCCGAACTGCTAGTGCCCAACACCGAACCCGCCTTTCTGCGCAAGCTGCTGACCGCCACGCTGGAGACGCTGGCCATGTCGGCCCTGGGCACACTGCTGGCAGTGGTCTGCGGCCTGGCGCTGGCCCTGCCCGCCAGCAAAACCCACGCGGACGACCGGGCGCTGTGGCGCGGCCCCACGCGGGCACTGCTGAACGCGCTGCGCAGCATCCCCGAGCTGGTCTGGGCCACCCTGCTGCTGGTCGCCGCCGGGCTGGGGCCGTTCGCCGGGACATTGGCGCTGGCGCTGCACACCACCGGCGTGCTGGGCCGACTGTTTGCCGAGAGCCTGGAGAACGCCCCCGACGGCCCGGCCCAGGCCCTGCGCGCGCGCGGCGTGGGTGCTGTGCAGGTGCTGCTGTACTCCCGCCTGCCCCAGGTGCTGCCGCAGCTGGTCAGCTACACCCTGTACCGCTGGGAAAACAACATCCGCGCCGCCACCGTGCTGGGCGTGGTGGGCGCGGGCGGCCTGGGCCAGATGCTGGCCTTCCACATGGGCCTGTTCCAGATGCCCGAGACCAGCACGGTGCTGGTGGCCATGCTGGTGCTGGTGGCGCTGGTGGATGGTTTGAGCAGCGGCGTGCGCTGGGCCTTGATGCGTTAGGTGGAAATGTCCATTCCACGGGTTAATCACTCGCAGGATTAACTCTGGCAGTTAGAAAACAGTGTCAATTCACCCCGTATGATTATATTTTTCTCGCCCTGATAATCTATTTTTCACCCCGCCTCGCAGGGCCGAAACCGCCTAACTTACCAGTGAAAAAGCGGCCTAACTGCCCTGCCAAAACCTAACTCTGGGTCGTTATATTTTTCCGTCAAATTAATAAAAGAAATTTATTTCTCTCAGAGTAACTACTTAGAAAATTTATTCAAGTTGGTGTTTAAAGTAGCGACGTGTTGATAAACCCCGCTCCACCCACCAGGAAATTTTCAAAATGAAAAAACTCATCCTCGCCGCCGCCGTCGCAGCTTCCGTGTTGACCCCCTTGGCCGCCCAGGCCCAGAAGATCGGTCTGGCCATGGCCAACCAGGAAACCTTTTTGGCCTACATGTCCGATGCGCTGCTGGCCCAGGCCAAAACCGTCGGGGCCAGTGTGCAGATGGAAAACGCCGACAACGACGTGGGCCGCCAGCTCAACCAGATCCAGAACTTCATCGCCCAGAAGGTCGATGCCATCATCATCAACCCGGTGGACACCGATGCCACCACCAAGATGACCAAGATGGTGGGCGACGCGGGCATTCCGCTGGTCTACGTGAACCGCCGCCCAGTGGACTTTGACAAGCTGCCCAAGAACGCGGCCTTTGTGGCGTCCGACGAAAAAGTCTCGGGCACGCTGCAAACCCAGGAGATGTGCCGCCTGATGAAGGGCAAGGGCAATATCGTGGTGTTGATGGGCGAGCTGTCGAACGAGGCGGCACGCACCCGCACCAAGGACATCGAGGACGTACTGGCCACCCCGGAATGCGCGGCCATCAAGATTCTGGACAAGCGCGAAGGCAAATGGCTGCGCACCAACGGCACCGACATCGTCTCGAATTGGCTCACCGCCGGGCTGAAGTTCGATGCCATCATCGCCAACAACGACGAAATGGCCATCGGTGCCATCCAGGCCCTGAAGGCCAACAACAAGTGGACCCCCGGCTATTTGGTCGCCGGTATCGATGCCACACCGGACGCACTGGCCTCCATGAAGGCGGGCGATCTGAAGGTCACCGTGTTCCAGAACGCCGCAGGCCAGGGCCGGGGCTCGCTGGATGCTGCCGTCAAGCTGATCAAAAAGCAGCCGGTAGACCGTTTTGTGAACATCCCGTTTGAGCTGGTCACGCCTGCCAACCTGGCCAAATACGCCAAGTAAAGCATGCGCTACCGCGACTTTGGCCGCACCGGCTGGAAGGTGAGTGAGGTGGCCTTTGGGGCCTGGCAGATCGGTGGCGACTGGGGCGCGGTGGACGACATGCGCTCCATCGACACCCTGCTGTACGCCTTTGACAAAGGCATCAACTTTGTCGATACCGCCGAGCTGTACGGCAAGGGCCACAGCGAAGAGGTGATTGGCCGGGCGCTGCGGGCCTGGCAGGGCGACAAAATCTACGTGGCCACCAAGGTGCAACCCATCCAGTGGCCGGACGCAAACGACGACCACCCTGCCATGCGGGGCCGCTACCCCGACTGGTATCTGCGCGAGAGCGTGGAAAAGTCGCTCAAACGCCTGGGCGTGGAGCGGCTGGACATGCTGCAACTGCACAGCTGGATGGGCGACGGCCTGTACGCGCTGGACTGGCTGGAGAGCCTGAACCGCCTGCGCGCCGAGGGCAAGATCGACAAGATCGGCGTGTCCCTGCGCGACTTCCGGCCCGACGAAGGCATTGACCTGGCCCGCTTCGGCCTGGTGGACTCCATCCAGGTGGTCTACAACCTGTTTGAGCAGCGCCCGCGCCACGGCCTGTTTGCGGCGGGCCAACCCACCTCCTCAACCTCTACCTCTACCGCCTTCATCGCCCGGGTGCCGCTGGATTCGGGCGCGCTGGTGGGCCACTGGACGGCCGATACCTACGCGGGCTGGGCCCCCGGCTCGGTGCCGCACACCCTATTCCGCGAGGGCCGGTTTGCCGAGACCCTGGCGCGGGTCAACCAGCTCAAAAAGCTGTGTGCGCCCTACTACCCCACGCTGGCCGAGGCGGCCATGCGCTACGTGCTGGATTCCCGGCAGGTATCCACGCTGATACCGGGTATGCAAACCCGTGCCGAGGTGGACATGAACCTGGTGTATTCCGACGGCCAGCCCTTCCCCGCCGAGCTGCTGGCCCAGCTGGACGCGCACGTGTGGATTCGGAACTACTACCAATGAGCCTTCACCAATTAGAGCTACTGCGGCCCCACGAAATCCGCGCCGAGCTGGCCCGCGCCTCCCGCGTCTACCTGCCGCTGGGCACCATCGAATGGCACTGCGAGCATTTGCCGGTGGGGCTGGACGCGCTGACCGCCCACGGCGTGTGCCTGCGCGCCGCCCAGCGCAGCGGCGGCCTGGTCTACCCCACGCTGCACTACGGCACCGGCGGCGGCCACGGCATCTACCCGTGGACGGTGATGATGGAAACCGGCGCGGAAATCGTCGCCCAGCTGCGCAAAACCCTGGCCCGGCTGGAAGTGTTTGGCGTGGCCCAGGCGGTGTTGTTCACCGGCCACTTCGCCGACGAGCAAATTGCCATGGTGCGCCAGCTGGCCCAGGACTGGCAGGCCGAGGGCCACGCGCTGCAGGTGCGGGCGCTGTCCATCAACATGCTGCCCCACCCGCCCATCGCCCCCGACCACGCCGGCCCGTTCGAGACCACGCTGCTGCACGCCCTGTGGCCCGAGCGGGTGGACATAGCCCAGCTGCCGCCCAAACCGGTGCGCACCGGCAACATCGAAGAAGACGGCTGGGGCCCGCAGCGCCATGTGCAAGGCCACCCCCTGTGGGGCGTGGTAGGCCCCGACCCGCGCGATTTCGACCCGGCGCGTGGGCCGGAGCTGCTGGAGGCGGTGGTGGCTTGGCTGGTGGGGGAAGTGCGTTAGCGGGGTCAAGCCCAGTGGGGTCAGATCACAATTGCGCGCACAAATGTGGCGGAATGAGAACGACAACGGCCCGCATTTGTGCTCTGACCCCTCTGGGCGGTTCTCCGTGCCGCATCGCAAACCAGCAGCCCGCTCCCCGTTCCCGCCTCTTCATCCCCGCGGCAAAGATCACGCCTCTGGGATGCCCAACCGCCCAGAGGGGTCAGAGCACGCATGCGGATAAGCCCCTTGCCAAAACTAACTCTCAGGCGCGCATGGATGATCTGACCCCACTGGGCTACCGTCCGTAGCGGCCTTTTGCAAATTTTTAGCCCATTTTTCAGGCATCCAATGGGCAGCTCGTGCTTATTCAATCGGCGCAAGCAGCTATAAAAAATATAGTTAAAAACTATAGCACCCAAAATCACACGCTCTCGGGCAAATGGATATCCATCGGCACCAGCACCTGCCGCACGCCCGCCGTGGGCTGCACCACGGCCTCGGCCATCTGGGCCACCAGTTCGCGGCATAGCTGGGGCAGCGGGTGGGACAGCACGGCGGCGAAGTGCCGGTGGATCAGCCCCGCACGGGTCACGGGCGTGAGCTCGGTGCCGATGCCCACCACGCGCTGGCCATCCCGGTTGCGCTGGCGGCGCTGCGCCAGCGCCTTGAGCACGCCTTCAATGCCGCTGCCACCCATGTAGAAGCCCACCAGGTCGGGGTGGCTGTCCAGCAGCTCGTGGGTGCGCTCTTCGCCATAGGCATCGCTTTCCAGCGTGGAAATGGTCTCCAGCAAATCAAAGTCGGGCGCGTGCTCGCGCATGTAAGAGCGTAGGCTGATCTCGCTCAGCTCCTGGCACTGGAAGCGGTGGCTGCCCACAAAAATCGCCACCGGGCCGGGGGCGTGGGCCAGCTCCGAAATCAACCAGGCCGCCGTGCGCCCCACCCGGCGGTTGTCCAGCCCGGCATAGCCTGCGCGCAAAGGCGAACTCAAATCCGAAATCAGCCCGAACACCGGCACCTGGCGCTGGTGCAAGGCCTCGATGGCGTTGTTGACCAGCGCGTGGTCGGCCGTAACCACCGCGATGGCATCCACCCGCTGGCCCAGGTCCGCCAGATGTTCGGCCACGCATTCGGGGGTTTGGTCCTTCAGGTACTCCACCACGGCGCGGCCCCGCAGCGTGGGGCAGTCTTGCGTGGCCTGTGCCAGCGCAGCGGCCAGCCCCCGGTAGAACACCGCATTCGGCAACTGCAGCAAAAAACCCAGCGTGAGGCGCGGACGCACATCGCGCAGGCGCTCGGTGATCACCCCCACCGCATAAAAGCCCAGGGCTTCGGCCGAGGCGCGGATGCGCTGGGCCGTGTCTTCGCGCACATTGCTGCGGCCATTGAGCACCCGGTCGACGGTGGAACGGCTGTGCCCGCAGTGGCGGGCCACGTCGTCCATCGTGGGGCGGCGGGAGGGATTTTTGCTTGACATGTTTGTGTCAAAAATGGTCGTTGTCTTGACACATTATGGGGCAGAAACAGCGCTGACAGTACCCAAAAAAGGCCTACCCCCGTAGCATCCAGTCACGCCAAAACGGAGACAAAAAACCATGCCAAGCACCCCTTATTCCCGCTATGCCCTGCGGGACGACCAAGCCCCTACCGGCGACCTGCGCCGCGAAGAATTCGAGTCTGAAGTCAGCGCCCGCTGGTTCACCCCGCAGATCGACCGCAAGCTTTTGAAACAGCTCATGAAGCGCTCTGACACAGAGTCGCTGTGGAACTACGGCCTGTGGATCGTGCTGCTGGTCGCCAGCGGCGTGGCAGGCTTCTTCACCTGGGGGACTTGGTGGGCGGTGCCCTGCTTCTTGGTTTACGGCGTGCTGTACTCCACCAGCGACCACCGGGCGCACGAGCTGTCGCACGGCACGCCCTTCAAAACCCGCTGGCTGAACGAGGCGCTGTACCACCTGAACGCCTTCATGACCCTGCACGAGGGCCACTACTGGCGCTGGAGCCACACGCGCCACCACACGCACACCATCATCGTGGGCAAAGACCCGGAAATCGCCTTTCCGCGCCCGGCGAATCGGCTGTATGCGCTGCTGGATTTCTTCTTTTTGAAGTCGGGCGTGCTGCTGCTGCGCGACATTGCCTTGCAGTCGGTGGGCCGCATCAGCCCGGACGGCGAGCATTTCATCCCCAGCAGTGAGCGCAGCAAGGTCATCCGCTCGGCGCGCATCTTCATGCTGGTGTTTGCAGGGGTGATCGCCGCGTGCATCACCAGCCAGAGCATCCTGCCCGCGATGTACATCGTGCTGCCGCGCTTTTACGGCGGTTTCTTTGCCCAGTTTTTCAACGCCACCCAGCACACCGGCCTGGCCGAAGACGTGTACGACCACCGCCTGAACACCCGCACTTTTGTGACCAACCCGGTGTTCCAGTGGCTGTACTGCAATATGAACTTCCACATCGAACACCACAGCCTGCCCATGGTGCCCTGGCACCAGTTGCCTAAGCTGCACGAGGCCATCCGCAGCCAGTGCCCGCCGGTCTACCCAAGTGTGTGGGCCGCCTGGGCCGAGATCTTGCCCGCCCTGCAGCGCCAGGCGGTGGATACCAGCTTCCAGGTCACCCGGCCTGTGCCCGGAGCCGTGTAATGGCCACGCCCGGCCCCCAAAAAATCCACCGCTACGGCAACGCCTTCAAGCTACGGGCGGTGCAGATGAGCCAGAAAAACGGTGTGCGCATCAAGGACGTGGCGGCCACCTTAGGCATCCACCCGTTCATGCTGTCCAAATGGCGCAAGCAGGTGCGCGACGGTGAACTCGTCGGCCTGCCCGCCCCTGTGGACACCCTGGCCGTAGTGGAGCTGCAGCGCCTGTGCGCCATGGAGCAGCAGTTCAAACGCCTGCAACAGGAGCACGAACTGCTAAAAAAAGCCATCCGGTTTGCTTTCGATCCAAAGCCGAAGTCTTTCGCTTTATCGGGGCAAACCGGGACACCCACTCTGTGCAGCTGATGTGCCAGTACTACCAGGTCACACGGGCGGGGTACTACGCGTGGTGCAAGCGGGGGGCGGTGGCGATTTAGTTCAGCATCATGCTCAAGCGCCGACGGTACGTGGCCACCATCTGGGCTTGCGGGTCTTGGGCCGCGACGGAGTTGCCAGACAGTTCAATCCCGCCCGCGGTCTTGTTGCCCGCATCTGCGCTGGCTTTGGGTTTGGGCGGGGTGAGCAGCTCCAGGATGGCGATGAAGACCTTGCGGGGGGCTTCGTCGCTCCACTTTTTGTCGCGCATGATGATTTCCAGCAGCTCGTCCATGGCGGCGGTCCATTCGCCCTGGGCCATGAGGATGCGGCCTTTGGCGAAGCGGGCATCGAAGTCACGCTTGTTGGCGGTAATTTTTGCATCCAATTCGGCCGTGTCGCCCGTTCCATCGGCGTAGGTAGCTGCAAAATTCAGAGCACCAATCCACTGCAACAGGGCTTCAAAGCGCAGCTGCAAGGGGATGTATTTCAGCGTGGGTTGCAGCGCGGCTTCGGCCTCTTCCAGGTGGCCGGCCTGGGTGAGCAGGCGCACGTAGTCGAAGCGGGCATCGTCGTTGGCAGGGTCCAGCGCCAGGGCATCGGCCAGCTTGGCCAGGGCGGCATCGGTGTCGCCCGCCTCCGCCAGGGCCAGGGCTTGTTCGGCATCGGACGGTTCGGCTTCCAGCGCATCGCCCTCGGGCACATGCTTGTCCAGGAATTCCTTGATCTTGCCCTCGGGCAGCGCGCCCTGGAAGCCGTCTACCGGCTGGCCGTTGACCACCAGAATGCAGGTGGGGATGCTGCGGATGCCGAAGGCTTCGGCCAGTTGCTGCTCCTGGTCGGAGTCGATCTTCACCAGTTTGAAGCGGCCCGCGTAGTCGGCCTCCAGCTTCTCCAGCATGGGGCCGATGACCTTGCACGGCCCGCACCACGGGGCCCAGAAATCGACCAGCACCGGGGTGGTCATGGAGGCGGCAATGACCTCGGTTTCAAAGTTGGCAAAGGTAACGTCGATCATTTTGGGGTGTTGCCGCAAGGCAAAAAGTAAAATTCAAGATTAATTAAAACAGCAACAACCCACCAACCCGCTTCCAGTCACAACCAGCACCTTCCAGAAACACCGCAGAACTGGCTCCGCCAGGCTGCTGGTGTTGCCCCCTGCAAGGGGGTTGGCGGAAAGTGCGTTAGCACTGGAGCCTGGGGGTGTGCAACAAACTCATGACTTCTATTCAAATTGGTGTGGTGATGGGTTCCAGCTCCGACTGGGACACCATGCAGCATGCGGTGCAGATTCTCCAACAGTTTGGCATTGCGCATGAGGCACGCGTCGTATCGGCCCACCGCATGCCCGACGATATGTTTGCCTACGCCGAAGCCGCCGCCGGGCGCGGGCTCAAGGCCATCATCGCCGGAGCCGGTGGCGCCGCCCACCTGCCAGGCATGCTGGCCGCCAAAACCCCCGTGCCGGTGCTGGGCGTACCGGTGGGTACCAAACATTTGAGCGGCGTGGATTCGCTGCACAGCATTGTGCAAATGCCCAAGGGCATTCCGGTGGCCACCTTTGCCATCGGCAACGCCGGTGCGGCCAACGCGGCCCTGTTTGCCGTGGCCCTGCTGGCCAACGAAAACCCGGCCCTGCGGGCACAGCTGGAAGCCTTCCGCGCCGCGCAGACCGAGGTGGCCCGTAACATGACCGTGCCGCCCGCACCGCCCGTGCTATGAGCACACCCATCCTTCCCGGTGCCACGCTGGGCGTGATGGGCGGTGGCCAGCTGGGCCGCATGTTCATCCACGCCGCCCAGCGCATGGGCTATTTCACCGCCGTGCTCGACCCGGACGCGGCCAGCCCCGCCGGGCGCGTGAGCCACCACCACATCCAGACCGGCTACCTGGACGCGCCAGGCCTGGGCCAGCTGGCCGAGACCTGTGATGCCATCACCACCGAGTTTGAAAACGTGCCGTCTTCGGCCCTGGCCCGCCTGGCGGTGTACACCACGGTGTCGCCTGCCGCGTCGGCCGTGGCCATCGCCCAGGACCGCGCGGCCGAAAAAGCCCATTTCGTGCGCTGCGGCGTGCCCTGCGCGCCCTACGCCGTGATCGACACGCCAGAGCAACTGGCCGCCGTGGACCAGGCCCTGCTGCCCGGCATCTTGAAGACCACCCGCCTGGGCTACGACGGCAAGGGCCAGGCCCGCGTGGCCGACCGCGCCGCGCTGGCCGCGGCCTGGGCCGAGATGCAGTACGTGCCCTGCGTGCTGGAAAAAATGCTGCCCCTGGCATCCGAGTGCTCGGTCATCGTGGCGCGCAGTGCCGACGGCCAGATGGTGCACCTGCCACCCCAGCGCAACCTGCACCGCGACGGCATTCTGGCCGTCACCGAGGTGTATGAAGAAAATATGCCTCTACCGCTTATGGAACAAGCGGTAGCAGCTGCAAAATCCATAGCATACGAGTTGCAGTACGTGGGCGTGCTGTGCGTGGAGTTTTTCGTGCTGCAAGACGGCAGCCTGGTGGTCAACGAGATCGCCCCGCGTCCGCACAACAGCGGCCACGCCAGCATGGACTGCTGCGATGTGTCGCAGTTTGAGCTGCAAGTGCGCACTCTGGCCGGCCTGCCGCTGGTGCAGCCACGCCAGCACAGCCCGGCCATCATGCTGAACCTGCTGGGCGACCTGTGGTTTGTGCGTTCCGAGCAAGCCGCCACGCCGCCCTGGACCGAGGTCTTGGCCCTGCCCGGCGCGCACCTGCACCTGTACGGCAAAGACAAGGCCAGCAAGGGCCGCAAGATGGGCCATTTGACGTTCACCGGCCCCACGATCGATGCCGTGCGCGCCACTGCCCTGCAAGCTGCCGCGCTGCTGGGCATCGAGGCGTTCTGATGGTGCTGGACGGCCATGACACCGCTGCCATCCAGCAAGCCGCCCAGGCCCTGGCCTTGGGCGAGCTGTTGGGCCTGCCCACCGAGACGGTGTACGGGCTGGCAGCCGACGCGTCCAGCGACGCGGCGGTGGCCAAGATCTTCGCCGCCAAGGGCCGCCCCAGCGACCACCCGCTGATCGTGCACATCGCACCCGGCGGAAATGGCGTGGCGCATTTCGCGTCTGGCGTGCCCGCCTTTGCCCAGGCGCTGATGGATGCCTTCTGGCCCGGCCCCCTGACGCTGATCCTGCCGCGCCGCCCCGGCGTGGGGGCAGCGGCGGCAGGCGGGCAAGACAGCATTGGCCTGCGTTGCCCGGCCCACCCGGTGGCCCAGGCAGTGTTGCAAGCCTGCGCCGCCCTGGGCGTAGCCGGGCTGGCGGCCCCCAGCGCCAACCAGTTTGGCCGCGTCAGCCCCACCACGGCAGCCCATGTGCAATCAGAATTTGGCGATGGATTGCTGGTATTGGACGGCGGGCCCTGCACCATGGGCATCGAATCGACCATCGTGGACTGCACCCGGGGCGTGCCCGTGCTGCTGCGCCCCGGCAGCATTGGCCGCGACCAGATCGAAGCCGCCTGCGGCCAGCCGCTGCGCGACAAGGACAACGTGGCCAACGCCCCGCGCGCATCCGGCACGCTGGAGGCGCATTACGCGCCCACGGCCAAGGTCCGCCTGATGACCGCTGCCGCGCTGCAGACCGCGCTGGACCTGCTGGGCGCCGGGTTGGATGGCCAGGCCGTCACCATTGCCGTGTACGCCCGCCAGCCGATGCGCAGCCGCTCGGCCCAGGTGGTTTGCAAGACCATGCCCACCGACGCCGCCGCCGCCGCCCAGGCGCTGTTTGCGGCGCTGCGCGACCTTGACACCCAGGGCGTGCGCCTGATCTGGGTGGAAACCCCGCCCGACACCCCCGAATGGGAAGGCGTGCGCGACCGCTTGCAGCGCGCTTCGGTTGCATAAAGAGGGCTTACGCTTCTTTACCCGGCGCGACTGGATTGCCTCGTTAAACTCATCTATTGTTTTTTTGGAGTTACCTATGACCGTTTTTAGCTTGCGCCGTGCCGTTTTGGGGCTGGCCTGTGCCTCGGCTGCCCTGTTGGCCGCCTGTGGCTCCAGCAGCGTCGAGTCGCAACTGAAGCCCACCCGCATCATTGCGTTTGGCGATGCCTTCAGCGCGGTGACACCCGGTGCCAGCTACACCGTCAACGACCCCACCAGCGGCGTCATCACCACCTGGCTGGCGCAACTGGCCAGCAGCTACGGCGTGGGGCTGAACACCTCGCTGGTCTACGCCAAGGGCAATGCCCGCATCAACAGCACCACCGACGCGGCCGGTGGCAGCAACGCCCCGATCAAGGTGCAGATTGACAATTTCCTGGCGGGCAACTCCCTGGGTGCGAATGACCTGGTGGTGCTCAATGGCGGCATCAGCGACATCGTGGCCGATATGGCAGCCAGCGGCACAACCGCCAATGCAACCCAGTACGGCAAGGACCTGGGCGCACAGGTCAAACGCGTGGTAGATGCTGGCGGCAAATATGTGGCGGTGGTCGGCACTTACAACCTGGGCAGAAGCCCTTGGGCCATCGCCTCGGGGAAAACCGCTGCATTGCAGCAAGCCAGCCTGGACTTCAACATTGCTTTGAAGGTGTACCTGCAGACTCAAAATCTGGCGGCCAATGTGCGCTATGTGGAAGCCGAGGCCTACTTCAACAATTTGTCGGGCACCGATTTCAGAAACTACGGCTTCACCAACGTGACGGATCTGGCCTGCGCTTCGGTGGACTCGACCGCGGGCATTGGCACCGGCGTCGGACAGGTGAATTCATCGCTGTGCGACCCCACCAAACTGAACCCGGCGATTGTGGCCAACTCGGCAGGTGTTACGTACGACCAGTACCTGTTTGCCGACCGCCTGTATTTCACCCCGCTGGCGCAGCGCCTGTTTGGCTTGCAGACCTACACCTTCCTGCACGGCTCGAACGGGTTCTAAGTTTCAAGCCCCCCATGAAAAAACCGACCCTTGGGTCGGTTTTTTTTGGTGCGCGTGGACCGCTCAGAAGCGGTAGCCGACCCCCAGGGCCAGGGTCAGGGGATTGAGGGTCACGTCGATGGTCTGGCCGGTGGACAAGGTGCCCGTGGTCTTGAGGAAGGTCTTGACCACCGTGCCTTCGATGAACCAGCGCTCATTCAGGGCCACGGTAGCACCCGCCTGGATGGACATGGCCAGCCTGGAGTCCAACTTCAGCGTGGTGGGGTTGCTGGCGGTGCCGCCGGTGATGCCCGTCAGGGTGGCGTTGCCGCGCTCCTTGAAAAACTTGGCGTAGGTCAGACCCGCGCCCACATAGGGGCGGAACTGGGCATTGGCTTCGCCAAAACGGTACTGGCCAAACAGCGACATGGGCAGCGCCTTGGTTTCGCCAATCTTGCCCACGCCCTGGATGGCCCCGGCACCGGTCAGGTTGTGCTTGAACGGCAAGGCCAGCGGCACATCCAGCGACCAGTTGTTCGTCAACATGTAGGTGATGCCGCCCGCCAGGCGGGAATCGCCGTCAGAGTCGATCTTGGTGCCCGGCAGGCTGGACGCGGACAGGTCGCCGCTGTCCACCTTGGGGGAGATGTTCATCAGGCCGCCGCGCAGCATCCAGGTGCCTGCCGTTTGGGCGTGGGCTGCGCCTGCGGCCAGCACGAGGGCACAGGCCATGCCAAAAGAGTTAAATTTCATCATGTGTCCTTAAAAGGCTTCATCCAAGCCATTAGAGCCAGCCAGCGATGGCCATTTGCTTGGCAACGTAGCGGTACAACAACTTATAGCCAGCGGGCGTCGGGTGGACGGAGTCGGCGTAGAAGTAGGTGCTGACATTCTTGCCGCTGAGGGTGTTGTTGACGGTGCAGGCCAAAGACGACCCCAGCAAAATATTGCCCGCCGGATTGGTGGCGCTGGGGGCGTCGCTGCTGCAGGCCGCATCGGTCACATTGGAAATGCCGTACGGCACCGGGTCGTTGTATTGGTCTATGCCCTGGGTGTAGGCATCCACCACCAGCACGCCGGACACGCCCGACAGTTCGTTTTTCAAGGTGCCGTTAAAGGTGGTGACCATGGAGCGCAACAAGGCCCCCGCACCGGAGCCTTGGCCAAAAGGCGTGAACTCGATGCTGGGCACGTTGACCACCACCACATGCTTGGCACCCTTGCCGGTCACTGAATCCTTGATGGCGGCCGCCAGCGCCAGGGCATCCTGGGCGGAATGGGTCACGGCGGCGGTGGCGGCAGCGTTCACCGCGGTCGATCCCCCACCGGCAACCGCATTTTGTTCGGTCGGTGTCCAGCCCGCCAGCGCGGCGGCGCCTACCGCCCCCGCGCCCCCGGCCGCCGCTGCGGACACGGCATTGGCATACATGAAGATGTCGTTCGCACCGGCCATGACGGTGACCAGTTCCTTGCCGTTGTAGTCGCCGTGCGCCGCCAGGTGGGTGGTGAACTGGGTTTTCACCGGCACGGCCATCAGGCCGATATTGGTCGCAGGAGCGATGTAGGGCTGCAATGCCACCGCATTGGGGCCAAAAGGCAGGGTCACGCGCGAGCTGCCCTGGGCATAGTTGGTGCAGTTCGCGTGGTTGGACACCGCCACCAGCGGAATCTGCGCCACGTTGGACAGCAAACCGGTTTGGGCCGGGCATGGCGCCGCAACATTGAACTCGCCCGCCAACAGCTCGGTCCAGTTGACCGGGCCGGTGGTGGTGCCGTTGACCGTCCAGCGGCCGCCCCCCACAGCGGCAATCGCACCCACCTGGTAGGACCCTACATCGCTGAGGCTGTCGCCAAAGGACACCAGCGCGGTGTAGGTGACCCGGGTCGAGGTGTCACTTCCACCACCGCCGCAGGCAGACAAGACCAACGCTGCCGAGACCGAAGCCACCAGCAAAGCTACTTTTGTGGGCATCCAACGCATTTTTCACTCCTGTTAAAAAAGAACGGTCGTTCGTTTGTAACCAAAATGGTACGCGGGAGCACCCACAAATCGCCAAGGGTTACTACCAACAGCATGGCATATCTAACATTTGTTACTCCTTGACGACCCACTCCACCAGCGCGTCCAGCGCCGGGCGGGCCGCCGGGGCCAGGGGGTGGTTGACGATGCCCACCACCACGTAGCGCTGGCCGCTGCGCCCGGTGGCATAGCCGGCCACCGAGGCCACGTCGCGCAAGGTACCGGTTTTGAGCTGGGCATTGCCCATGGATTCGGGGGCCAGGCCGCGGTCGCGCATGCGCTGGGCGGTACCGTCCACCCCGGCCACGGACAGCGAGTGGGCAAACACCGCCGCCTGCGGGTGGGCGGCAGCGCGGCGCAGCAACTGGCCCAGGGCGCTGGCGCTGGTGCGCTCGTCGCGGCTCAGGCCGGAGCCGTTTTCCAGCGTAGGCACGGGCACGTCGCGGCCGATGGCCTGGGGCCACCAGGCGGCCACGGCGGCCCGCGACGCGGCAAAGCTGCCGGGGCGGCCCGCCTGCAACCCCAAGGTGAGGAACATCTGCTGTGCCATCACGTTGTTGCTGAATTTGTTGACATCGGCAATCAGCTCGCCCAGCGGCAGCGAGGGCGCGTCCATCAGCCAGGAGGCATCTCCAGGCGTGCGGCCATCGCGCACCACGCCGGTCAGCGTGCCGCCCAGGCCCAGGTACATGGCCTGCAGCACGCGGCGGGCGTAGCTGGCGGGGTCGGTGTAGGCCACGGGCCAGACGCGTTCGCCGCATTTGACCGGGTAGCTGCCGCCAAACTGCACCCGGTCCGGGTTGGCAAACTCGGCCTGCAGCGCGCCGCGCCAGTCGTTGCAGCTTTGGGCGCTGAGCGGCACCTGCGCGTCCATCTGCACGTCGGCAATCGGCGGCTCGCTGCGGATGCGGGCGATGCCGCTGTCGGGCTCGGGGGTGAAGGTGAAAATCAGCGACTTGAAGTTGACCAGCAGGCCGTCGGGCGCGGTGTTGTAAGGGCTGAGCGCCTGGCCGTCGAACTCGGCCGGGTCGCGGGCTTCGGGCTCGAAGATGTGGTGGTCCAGCACGATGTCGCCGCGCACTTTTTGCACGCCGCGGGTTTGCAGGGCGGCAAAGGTGGCGGCAATGCGCTCCAGCACCAGCTTGGGGTCGCCGCCGCCCTGGATGTACAGGTTGCCCCACAGCACGCCGTCCTTGAGCGGGCCGTCGGCGTAAAACCGCGTCTTCCAGGTGTAGTCGGCCCCCAGCGTGTCGAGCGCGGCAAAGGTGGTGACCAGCTTCATGACCGAGGCCGGATTCACCAGCGCGCTGGCGCGGTGGCTCAGGCGCGGCGGGCCCACGCCGTCGGCCCGCGCCACATACAGGCTTACCGCATCTTGCGGCACCTTGGCCCGGGCCAGGGCATTGGCGATGTCGGGCGGCAGACGCTGGGCCAGCACCATGGTGGACGCAGCCCACAAAGCGACAGCGCACAGGCTGCGCCAGAATCGGGGGGAGTGTGTGGAATGTGCCATAGGTCGCAAGCTATATAAATGATAGCTGATTGCGCCAGATAATCCTGCGCTGACTGCCACTTTCTTATGTAAATCTGCCCCCATGAATCTGCTTGCCTTCGACACCAGCACCGACACCCTGTCCATCGCCGCCACCGATGGCGTGCAGGTGTGGCAGCACGCCGGGCCGGGCGGAGCGCAGGCCTCCAGCACGCTGATTCCGGCCATCCTGGCGCTGCTAGACCAGGCCGGGCTGCGGCTGGACCAGCTCGATGCCATCGCCTTTGGCAGCGGCCCCGGCTCGTTCACCGGGCTGCGCACCGCCTGCTCGGTGGCGCAGGGCCTGGCGTTTGGGGCGAATGTGCCGGTACTGCCCATCGACACCTTGATGGCCGTGGCCGAAGAGGCCCGCCACCAGCACGGCGTGCAAAGCGTGCAGGCCCTGCTGGACGCGCGCATGGACGAGGTTTACACCGGGTTTTATCGCTACCAGGACGGTCAATGGACCCAGCGCGACGACTTCCAGCTGCTGCGGCCCGAACACCTGCAACACGAGACCGACTGGGCGCAGGCGGGCAATCCGTTCACGGTGTACTTGGACCGCATTCCCGCGTCGAGCGGCATGCGCATCCGCGCCCTGCCCACGGCCACCGCCATGCTGCGCCTGGCCCCGGCCCTGCTGGCTGCAGGAGCCGCTGTACCCGCCGACCAGGCCCTGCCGCGCTACATCCGCGACAAAGTGGCCCAGACCACCGACGAGCGCATGGCCGCCAAACAGGCCTTGGCGGCACTGGCAGCCCAGCCATGAGCGCCATGCTGGCCCCGCCCGATGCGTCCGAGGTCCGCTTCGAGACGCTCACCCACGACTGGCTGGATGCAGTCATGCCGGTGGAGCAGGCGGCCTACGCCCACCCCTGGTCGCGCGCCAACTTTTACGACGCGCTGGCGGCGGGCTACCAGGCGCAAATCCTGCTGGCCGACGACACCGTGCTGGGTTACTTCGTGGCCATGCGCGGCGTGGACGAGGTGCACCTGCTCAACATCACCGTGGCCCCCGCCTACCAGGGCCAGGGCTGGTCGCACCTGATGCTGGACGCGCTGGCCCTGTGGTCGCGCGGCCAAAAAGCCCAGTGGCTGTGGCTGGAAGCCCGCGTGGGCAACCACCGGGCGCTGCACGTCTACACCCGCTACGGCTTCAACCGTGTGGGCATGCGCAAAGACTACTACCCCAACGGCCCCGGCCAGCGCGAACACGCCATCGTCATGAGCATGCCCCTATGAGCCTGGACCTAGCCCCCCGCCAGCGCGCCATGCTGGCCGAGATGCACAGCCCCGTGTGGTGGCCGCAGGCAGAGCCGGAACCGGTGGCCGTGGCAGCGCCCACACCATCGCCATCACCCGCGCCGCAAAAATCCGCCCCGCAAAGCATCGCCCAGGTGCTGGCACGCACTCCTGAATTGCTAGCTTCTCACGCTGATCCAATCAGCGTGAGCCCCCTAAAAGATACTGAAAATTCCGCCACGCTGGACTGGCCCGCGGCAGTGGCCAGCGTGTGGCTGAACGCCGCCCCCGGTGGCCCGGCCGACTGGCTGGTGCTGGGCGAAGCGCTGGGCATTGCCGACGATGCCGCCCGCCCTTTTGGCGTGCCCGAGGCGCAACTGCTGGGCAATATGCTGCACGCGGTGGGCATCACCCCGGCACGCAAGCAAGGCGCGCCCTCGGCCTGCATCACCAGCGTGCAAAAGCTGCGTTTGGATGCCAGTGCCGACCCCGTGGCCGACAGCGCCCCGCACCTGCGCCGCGCCGTGGCCCTGCTGCAGCCCAAGGTGATCCTGGCGCTGGGCCCGTTCGCAGCCCAGTTGCTGCTGCAAGACAGCACCCCGCTGGGCCAGATGCGTGGCCGCGTGCACCGCTACCACGGCGTGCCGGTGGTGGTGAGCTACCACCCCGCCACCCTGCTGCGCAACCGCCCGGTAAAGGCCAAGGCCTGGGCAGACTTGTGTTTGGCGCTCAGTTCCGCGCAGGAATCGCCAGGCCTTTAACCACCGCAGGCCGCTCCACAAAGGCCGCCAGCACCCGTGCCACCTCGGGAAAGTCGGCAAAGCCCACCAGATCCCCCGCGCCGTAAAAGCCGATCAGGTTGCGCACCCACGGGAAGATGGCGATGTCGGCAATGGTGTAGGTGTCGCCCATGATCCAGGCGCGCCCTGCCAGCCGCTGGTTCAGCACGCCCAGCAGGCGCTTGGACTCGGCCACGTAGCGGTCGCGCGGGCGCTTGTCTTCAATGTCCTTGCCCGCAAACTTGTGGAAGAAACCCAGCTGCCCAAACATCGGGCCGATGCCGCCCATCTGGAACATCACCCACTGGATGCACTCGTAACGCTGCGCCGCGTCCTGCGGGATGCACTGGCCGGTTTTCTCGGCCAGGTACAGCAGGATGGCACCGGATTCAAACAGCGCCAGCGGCTGGCCGCCAGGGCCGTTCGGGTCCAGGATGGCCGGGATTTTGTTGTTGGGGTTGAGCGACAAAAACGCAGGCGACATCTGGTCGTTGGTCTCAAAGCTGACCAGGTGCGGCTCGTAGGGCAGGCCGATTTCTTCCAGCAGGATGGACACCTTCACGCCGTTGGGCGTGGGCAGGGAGTAGAGCTGCAGGCGCTCGGGATGCTGGGCGGGCCATTTTTGCTGGATAGCGTGGGTCATGGAAATTCCTGAAGAGATGAAGAGCTGGGGCATTTTGACCGGAACCCGACGTTACTGCTGCTTACAAGCCAAATCGGCCTCTTGTGCCCACCCAGTGAGCGTGAGAAGCTCTTAATTCAATAGCAAATCACCCTGCGCTCAGTTTGCCACCAGCACTGGCTGCTCGCGGTAGACGCTGGGCATCATGGCCTTGAGGTGGGCGATCTTGGGCAGGTCGAACTGGGCGATGTACTGCGCGTCGGGGTGCAGGGTGGCGTAGTTCTGGTGGTACTTCTCGGCGGGGTAAAAGGCCGTGAGCGCACCGAGCTGGGTGACGATCTTGGCGGGGAACACCTTGGCGGCGTTCAGCTCGGCGATGTAGCGCTCGGTCAGCTGCTTCTGGCCCGGCGTGGTGGTGAACACGGCCGAGCGGTATTGCGTGCCCACGTCGGGGTACTGGCGGTTCAGCTGCGTGGGGTCATGGGCCACCGAGAAGTAGATTTGCAAAAGCTGCGCGTAGCTCACCAGCTTGGGGTCAAAGCGTACCTGCACCGCCTCGGCATGGCCGGTACCGCCACCGCTGACGGTGTCGTAGTGGGCATCGCCCTGCTTGCCGCCCGCGTAGCCCGAAACGGCCTCCAGCACGCCATTGGTGTGCTGGAACACCGCCTGTATGCCCCAGAAGCAGCCCCCGGCGAACACCACGGTTTCACTGGCTTGCGTGCTGGGCGCGACCCCTGCCAGGGCCTGCGCGGAAGGGGCGGGAATGGGCACGGCCTTCTCGGCCACGGCGTTCGGGCTCCAGTACAGCGCCGCAACCACCACGGCACCCGCCATCAGCAGCAGGTTCATCTTGTTCATGGGAAAACGGGAAGTTGCAGAGCCAGGGGAGCGTGTCATGGTGTGTGTCCTTGGAGGGTGGGTTTGTAGTTGGTCGGCCCACCGCGCCAAACCTTACGCCGAAAAATAACGCGCCCGGCTTGTAAGGTTTTTACGGCCCAGCCGACCAAAGCGTACAAGCAGTGGCCACGCCGTGACCGCGCTTGGAACACAACCCACCACCTACAGGAAACACCATGTATAAATTCACCACCACTCTGATCACAACCTGCATGCTGGCCGCCACCGCCGGTGCCATGGCCGAAGACAGCATGATGAAGAAAGACGAGATGATGAAAGACGGCATGGCCCCCCACGCCATGGCCAAAAAACACACCATGAAGAAGCACGCCATGGCCAAGAAAGACACCATGATGAAGAAGGACGACGCGATGATGAAAAAGGACGACATGGCCGCCGATACCATGAAGAAGTAACGCCGCCGGGTTGACTACATTGGCTTGTTCACAAACCCCACCACCAGCCCCTGGTCCGTCACGGTGATGCTGCCCGGCTGCAGGCCCATGGTGTCGGGCAGGGCCAGGTCCTGGGGCTTGAGCTGGTGCAGCACCACGTCTTGCAGGGCCTGCTCGGCCAGGGCGGGGCCGTAGGTGGTCAGCAGCTCCACCACGGCGGGTTGCAGGCTGGGGAATTGCAGGTTCTGGAAGTGGAGCTGCACGGCGCGCACGGTGCGGTCGCTGGGCTCGTAGCGCAGGGCAAAGTCCACCGTGACGCTGCCACTGTGGCTGCGCCGCAGGGCCGGGCCGGCGGCTTCCACGGCCATCTGCGCCGCCAGGCGGTTTTGGGCGGGCAGCAGGCGCAGTTGCGGGGCCTGCAGGTCCAGGTTCAGCACGCCGGGCACCGGGTAGCGCAGGGGGAAGCGCTGGGCCACGGCCTGTTGCAACTGCGCGGCAGAGACGGTGTAGCCGGGCTGGGCCTGGGCGGCCAGCGCCAGCAGGGATGTGCTGGCCAGCGCGGCATTCAAGAGGAATCTACGTTGCATGGAGCGGCATTGTGCGCCCAGGTCAGACGGTGAAAATCGCGTTGCCGTAGGCATCCACCTCGTAAGTCGTGACCTCGAACTTTTGCAGCGTGTTGGGCCCAAAGGCCATGGTGATGGGCACGTCGCCCGCGTCGCGGCCCCGGGCCATCACCACGCGGCCGATACGCGGCGTGTTGTGGCGCGCGTCAAAGGTGTACCAGCGGTCGCCCAGAAACACCTCGAACCAGGCGCTGAAGTCCATCGGGTAGCGCACTGGCGGAATGCCGATGTCGCCCAGGTAGCCGGTGCAGTAGCGCGCCGGGATGTTCATGCAGCGGCACAGCGTGATGGCCAGGTGGGTGTAGTCGCGGCACACGCCGGTGCCCTCGCGGAAGCCCTCCACGGCGGTGCGGGTGGCGCGGGCGGCCATGTAGTCGAAGCGGATGTGGTTGTGCACGAAGTCGCAAATCGCTTGCACCCGCGCCCAGCCCAGCGGCGTGGTGCCAAACTGGTTCCAGGCGAATTGCAGCAGCTCGCTGTCGACCTCGCAGTAGCGGCTGGGCAGCAGGTACATCAGCGTGGCCGACGGCAGCACCGTGGGGTCGTGTTGCCAGGCGCCCCAGTTCACCTCGTCGGGCAGGCCGGAATCGCGCACGATGGCTTCGCTGCGAAACCCCACCTGCGTCACGCCAACGGGCGCATTCACCCGGCTGCACAGGTTGCCAAAGGCATCAAAATATTCTTCCACCGCCAGTCCCGGCAGCACCTCCACAAACTGGGGGACAAGCAGATCGCCGCGCCGCGACGGGTGCACGTGCAGCAGGTGGATAAGCGCCATCGGGGAAGTGATGGCGAGCTCGATGTCGAAACCGATTTTGATGAACATGGTGGGCCCGGTCAGAAGTCAGAGGGAAGGTGGATTGCGGCCTTGAAAACAGGACTTACGCAAGTTCCCCCTGTAAGCCCGAAGGGCGATACAGGGGCGCCGCGTAAGTCCTTAAAAACCCAAAGCCATACCATCTACTGTGCCGGGATGCGCCACCTCAAAGTAGCGGCCGGGGGCCCGTAGCCGTGTCAGAGAGTAAGCGCTACGGTGCCAGACAACGCCTACGCAAGTTACAAGCCATGCCTGCAGGTCCGACCGCCCCATTTCCATACAAACAGCTTCTAGCGCTTACAGCATAAGCGTTGGCAGCTATTAAATTTGAAGCAACTCGGCGGACGCCACGGTCTGCAGGTCGCGCAGGCGCTGGTGCGCCACGTTGTCCGCATCGGCAGGCAACTGCTGCTTGGCCTGCAGGTAGCGGTGGGTGAAAACATCCAGATAGGCCTCCAGCGCCTGCGCGGCGTGGGGCTCGTCGGCCAGCTCCAGGCACAGGGCGGCCACCTCGGAGGTGCAAAAGTGGTCGTCGCGCCGCGACCGGCGCAGCTTGTACTGCGAGATGCGGTCGGCCTGCAGGCTCAGCACCGGCAGCCGATCCAGGTACGGGCTTTTGCGGAACATCTTGCGCGCCTCGGGCCAGGTGGCGTCCAGCAGCACAAACAGCGGGCGCTTGCCCTCCACCGGGGGCGGCAACGTGCCCACCACCCGTTCAGGAGCGACAAACTCACCGGGAAACACCACATACGGCTGCCACTGCGGGTCGGCCAGCAGCGCCAGCAGGTCCGGGTCCACCACGGTACGGGCCCAGCCAAAAGCCCAGGTATCGGCCACCACGTCGGCAATCAGCCAGCCGGTGTTGCTGGGCTTGAGCGGCTCGATGTCGGCCATCAGCAGGCACACCCCGGCCTGGTGCGGATGCCTGGCCAGCACCGGACGCAGCGCGCACATGCAGTGGCTAGGTGCCAGGCGGCAACCGGTGCAGCGCTCCACCTTGGAGCCGCCCCGGGCCAAAAATGGCTTGGCGCTACGCGCAAGCCGGGCGGTGCGCAGGCGGGAGACGGCGTGGGGAGAGGTTGGAGATGTGGGGTGGGGCATAGGGGTATTGTCCCTGCGGTGGTGGGCCTGGTTATCCGCGGCACTTGAACTGTTGCATTTAATTCGAATAATGCATTGATTGCGATTGGCAGTGCTACCATTTGCCTTGCGCACAAGCCCGTAGACGGCGCACACGCAAAGGACACTCCCATGCAAGAACCCGAAGTTCTCGACCCGGCCAACGCAGCCGAAGCAGAAATGGCCGCCGTGGCCCACCAGTGCCTGGTAATGGCCCTGGACCATTCCAAAGCCGACCACATCAAGGTCATCCTCGACATCAGCACCGATGCCGAACACCCCCACGCCACCCCGGTGCTGAAGCTGCCCCCGCGCGCGCTGCAGTTCTTTGCCGACGTGCTGCGCCAGATGGCCAAACGCGAACCCATGCTGCTGGTGCCGCAAAAGCACGAGCTCACCACCCAAGAGGCGGCCAACTACCTCAACGTGTCCCGCCCCTTTGTCATCAAAGAGATCGAAGCCAACCGCCTGCAATGCCGCAAGGTCAACCGCCACCGCCGCATCGAATTCGAAGAACTGCGCCGCTACCAGGCCGCCCAGCAGCAGCAGTCGGAGCAGGCCCTGCAAGACCTGACCACGCTGTCTGAAGACCTGAAACTGGAGTTTTGATTGGCCGGGTCGTCACGCTACACAGCCATACTGGATGCCAACGTCTTGTATCCGCAACTGCTGCGCGACACCCTGCTGAGCCTGGCCGTTGCCCGCCTGTACCACGCCCGCTGGACATCCACCATCCATGGCGAATGGACGCGCAACCTGCTGCTCACCCGCCCAGACCTCGCCACCAAACTCCCTGCCGTGGTGGCGCTGATGAACAGCAGCGTGCCCGACTGTCTGGTGACCCACTACGAAAAGTTGGCAGAAAGCTTGGAGCTGCCCGACCCCGACGACCGCCACGTACTCGCCGCTGCCATCGTCGGCCATGCGGATGCCATCGTCACCTTCAACACCAAAGACTTCCCGGATACCGTGCTGCAACCCTAAGGCATCGAGGTACAGCACCCCGACGAGTTTGTGGTCAACCAGTTGCAACTGCAAAAAATCCCGGCGCTCAGCGCCATCAAGAAAATGCGCGCCCGCTGGACCAACCCAGCGCGCCCAGCGCAAGAGCTCATCAGCGCCTTTGAACTGCGCGGCATGCCAATGACGGCGGACCTTTTGCGCGAGGCCATTACCTTGATTTGAGCGGGCGCTGCAGCAGCAAAGGATGGCCCAGCCGTGGAATCCATTTTTTCATGAAACAGCCCGCCAGCGCTTATGGGAAAAGCACAAGAAGCTATGAATTTAAAAGCAAATGGTGATGGCTTTGCTGCGTACGTCGCAAGCCATGAGCCGATTAGCCGCTCTATTCACCGCACTTTATACGGTGAATAAACCGCATAATCACCGCATGCTGAAAGAAAAAATGCCCCGCCACCGTAGCTACATCTGGCAGCGCCCCGACTGGCCGCAGTGGCGGTTTGACGGTGCGGCGCTGGCTGGGCCGCTGGCCGAGGTGCACCGCGCCCAAGGCCATCTGGTGGGGCGCATGGCGGCGCTGGGGCTGGCGCAGCGCGACCAGGCCACCTTGCAGACCCTGACCCAAGAGGTCATCACCACCAGCGCCATCGAGGGCGAACTGCTGGACTTGGATGCCGTGCGCTCGTCCATCGCCCGGCGGCTGGGCGTGGACATCGGAGCCCTGGCCCCCGCCGACCGCCATGTGGATGGTGTGGTGGACATGGTGCTGGATGCCACCCAGCAGTACGCGCAGCCCCTGACCGCAGAGCGCCTGTGGGGCTGGCACGCGGCGCTTTTTCCCACCGGCTACAGCGGCCGGGTGCGCATCCAGGTGGGTACCTGGCGCAACGACGCGGCCGGGCCGATGCAAGTGGTGTCCGGCCCCATAGGCAGGGAGAAGGTGCACTACCAGGCCCCACCCGCCACCACGCTACCCGCAGAAACCGCTGCCTTTTTGCAATGGTTCAATGCCGCACCAAAGGGCGATGCCCTGCTCCACGCCGGGCTGGCCCACCTGTGGCTGGTCACGCTGCACCCGTTTGACGACGGCAACGGCCGCATCAGCCGCGCCGTGGGCGACATGGCCCTGGCCCGCGCCGAAGGCAGCCCCCACCGCTTTTACAGCCTCAGCGCCCAGATCCAGCGCGAACGCAAAACTTACTACGACCAACTCGAAGCCACCCAAAGCGGCGCGCTGGATGTAACTCCGTGGCTGGCCTGGTTCCTGGCCTGCCTGCTGCGCGCCGTGCAGGGCGCAGACGGGCTGCTGGCAGGCGTGCTGAAGAAAGCCCAGTTTTGGCAGCGCTGGGCGGGCACGCCGATGAACGCCCGGCAAACCCTGGTGCTGAACCACGTGCTGGACGGTATGGACGGCAAGCTCACCAACGCCAAGTGGGCCGCAATGGGCAAATGCTCGGCGGATACGGCGCTGCGGGATATCAACGATTTGGTAGAGCGGGGGGTGCTGCGTCGGCTGGAGGGGGGTGGGCGGAACACGGGGTATGCGCTACAAGCCCAATAGGCCACTAGCGCAGGTAAATTGAGCGCAAGCAGCTATAAAAAGAGAAGCAACTCACCGCAAAGACAGATGCAGCGCAGGCATCAGCGCCGCGCGCAGCACCGCTACCACGCTAGGCAGGGGAGCCGCTTGCAATGCATTCTTTTTCAGGAACGCAGCCCACAGCGCCTGGCGCGAAGCATCGTGTGCAAACTCGTCGCTCAGCCCCATAGGTGTATCGGTTGGCAGCACGGTACCCCGCCGGGCGAAAGTGGCAGCAATTGCCGCCGCCAGCGTTGCCGGGTCCAACGCCTCCCGCTCCAGCAACACCGACAAATCCAGATAATCCTTCACCCTGGTGTTGGTCATGCCCAGCAGCACGATAGCGTGCAACTTTTCCGCCACCACCGTGTAGACCGGGTAGGTGCGCAACTGGGGTGCAGGAAAGTCGGGTAGCAACACGGGGTAGCTGGCATCTACCGGCCCCGGGGTTACCGCGTCGCCAAACCCCACATCGACCTGCACCTTGCACCGGGCGCGCGCCAGCTCTGCCGACACCAGCACACGGGCTCCGGCATAGCCCGCGTCTTTGCGAATCTCGTCCACCGCCACACTGGCCGCATCAAACACCAGGCCGTCCGCAGTAGAAACCTACACAATTTCCCGAAAAGCCTGCGTTATGCCTCCCAGGTCGCTAGCACCAAAGCCCAGCAAGTCCACATCGCGCGTGGGCCGGTGGGGCATGGCGTACCAGAGGTTGAACAACATCGCGCCCTTGAGCACAAAACGCTCGGCATGGGCAGACTGGCCTAGCCGGTACAAAAAGCGCTCCAGTGCAAAACGCACCAGTACGGCGTTGAAATCGGTTTGCTCTGCCTTGGCAATCTGCAGCAAACGCGCGCGCACCGAGGCGGCCAGGTCTTGTGCCATTCACCCCCCTTGACCCAGGGCTTCAAGATAGGGCCGCATCACATTGCCCACCCTGCAAATCTTGGCGAAGCGCCACAGCGCGTCCGCAGTGGTTTTGTTCTGGGCCAAGGCATCTTTGAGCGCCTCTATCGCCACGTCAAGCCCTATCTTGTTGCGGTGCTTAAAGCAGTCGGCCACGGTCTTGGCCGCGCTGTACACCCGCAAAGTCACCTGCTCCACCTGCAGCGTTTCTACCCCGGCGGCAAAAGCCTCGCCCGAAAACTGCACCATCTTCACCGGCGGATAGTCCAGCCTGGGCGCATGGCTGCCTTGCGGCATGGCGATCCACACCTGTCGCGGTAGCTCCGTGGTCAAGCCATGTAACTGCAGCGCCGTCAGCAGACAAAACACCGCCTGCGGCACCTTGACTGCCAGGGTTGCCAGGCTCTCATGCTCTGAGGCCTGCATGCCCGGCAAGCGGTACACCCCCCGCCCAACCCGTTCCAGTCGGCCACTGGCGATAAGCCGCGTCAGCACCACACGCCCTATGCCCAGCGCCTGCAACTGGCTCGCCCGCAGCAGGCCCTGCTGGCTGGCGAGATCGAGAACCTGCTGTGTGTGGGGTGCGGCATGCATGGCCTACGAGTATGTTCCATTTACTCGTTAACTTCAAGCCATTAACGACGTTATGGACCACTCCACCGGCGGGCTGGATACCACCCAGTGGCTGGCCTGGTTCCTGGCCGGCCTGCTGCGCGCCGTGCAGGGCGCAGACGGGCTGCGGGCGGGCGTGCTGGAGAAAGCCCAGTTCTGGCAGCGCTGGGCAGGCACGCCGATGAACGCCCGGCAAACCCGGGTGCTGAATTACGTGCTGGACGGTATGGACGGCAAGCTCACGAATGCAAGATGGCCGCGATGGGCAAATGCTCGGCAGATACGGCGCTGCGGGATATCAACGATTTGGTGGCGCGGGGGGTGCTGCGGCGGCTGGAGAGGGGGGCGGAGTGTGGGGTATGGGTTAAGCAAATAGTGCTTCAGCCTATACGCAGTCTGCGAGGACTGCTATCGCTTTAACAGTCTGGGTCCACTGTATCCATCCAAAGCTCAAGAAAATATCCCGCTGGCGGCCTGAGTGCCTAACACTGACAGAGCACGCTACCCGGCACGCATCATCTGGTAAGCAAAGATCGCCACTCCGGCGAAGAACGTGGTGCCGACGACAAACCCGATAGCAATAAAGATAGATTTTTTCATCGCGCTATGCCCATGGGAAATTGGCTCCGCAAGAGCCCTACTTTAACGAAACAAGAGACTTTCGCTTCTTCTACAAGCGCGCTTACATATTGCACTACTTTTGCGCCGCAAATCCATCCATGCAGTCGCCCCCTTAATCGTCGTAATGCCCCCGGCAAGCCACCACATCCAAATCCGCATCGTCCACCGCGTACACCAGCCGATGTATCCCATCAATCCTCCGAGACCAATGCTCCTAAAAACCGAAGTATTCAAAAAGTATTTTGATTTCCAAGGTTGACTTACATTAAATCAACTCTAAAAACAAGAAAAAACCGAAAAATTAATCTTCTATCATATCGCATCGGGACTCGTGAAGTTCGACCACTGAAATTGCGGAAGACTTCTTAGCGTTAAGTCGAGCCAATATTTTTTTGTAATCAACTAATAAGTCTCCATCACCAAATAATTTCGTCGCCTGGCGCAAATCTAAACCTATGCGACTTGAGCCACTTTGGGACAGCTTGAGAAAATCGAGAAAATCAGTATCAACAATCTTTAGGTCCTCATGAGCGATTCTACGGATAAAATTAAATAATGGAACATTTATCTCACCCCTATAACAGAAACGAGGGCGACCACTTCCCACACCAACGGAGATTCCATTAGATGTATCATTTATATCCAATGATAAATTAAGAGATAAGTTTAAATTTTCCAAATGACTCAAAAATGAGACGGTAGTAATTTCCGAGTTTAAAAAATTAAAATCCTCAATGGTCGAATCCAACTCAATTAATAAGTAGTGCTTATTAAATCTGTATTCATCAATATACTTCAAAAAAGTCAATACCTCCATCCAAGGTGCGGCATCACGGAGAGCATAGTTGTAAAACTTAATTGCGAAATTTTCAGATGATGATTTTATAAAAGATGCGGCGTAATACTCCATCACGCTTTTATGCAAAAAAACCCAATTTTCGAAACCATCTGGCAAAATCAAGCAAGCAACTTTATGCATATCTTCTCTAAAGTCGCAGGATTCACAATCGCCGTTGTCAATCTTTTTTTGAGCCAATCCAAAGCAAGTATCAAACTGCGCAGTGCTAAGTGAGCGTGTTATTTTGTCTCGTATGCATATAAAACAAAATGCCTCAAAGAGTTCTTGAAGTTTTTTCTCGCTCAACTTCGTTGCAAGTGTCCTTTTAATGTACGGCTTAGCTTTGTCGTGGCCAGAAAAGACACATTTAAACAAGACCTCAAAGAAGTCTGGAAGGTTTTCTGGTATTTCGTTGACGGATCGATATGCTCGCACCACTAAAGTGAGCATCAATGGGGTGCGAATTAACTGAGATACCTTGCTTGGACTATTTTTAATGGAGTTCTTTATCTCCGCCGTAAAAATGGCAGACAAACCTAGTTTCATTAAAAATGGCGTGTAATCCGTTTCCGAAAGTGCTGCGAGTTTAATAGTTTTAAATTTTGAAGACTTTTGAATCTCCGCTGAAGGTCTAGATGTAATTAGAATTCGAAGATTCTCATAGAGTTCTGCGTAGCGCTCAATTTGAAGGAAAGCATCCTTTGTCAAATCTTCTTCAATTTCATCAAACGCATCAAGAAAAAGGATAAATTTCCCTGAATTCATCACGTACGAGAAAGTATCGTCATCGAATCCATCGATATTCACCTCTTCAAGATAGTTCTTGATTGCAAGTTCTAGATCTATTTTTTTCGAAAGTGTTCTGAATTCAATAAAAATTGGAAAATTATTAGCTTGATTTGACCGAATTTCACTTGTCGCCAAATGCCGTAAAAAAATTGATTTCCCCTGCCCGACAATCCCTTCAATAATCAAGTTTCCATCTGGTAAGTCAGATATGAGTTGACAGTGTTTTTTAGTTTCATCAAATTCAATTTTCGATGGATAGTAGAAATCAGTAAGATTTACCAACTTATCGGCGCTCCAGAAAGTTTTCAAGCTTTCTATTGAAGAAACCTTTCTTTGAATTTTTGCATGGTATGTAGATTTTTCCCATTTACTAAATCCTGAAACGCCAATCTGTTTTGCCCCTTGAATTATTAGTTTTATGGTGGGAGCAAGAATGGTGGTAGTAATTATTTTTGCGACTGCTGGCTCTATCATTTATTTTTCCAAATTAATTAAATATTGACTCATCCAGAAGTCATCCTCGACGCGCAGGAATCCCGTGCTGGTATCAATCTCCAAAGTGTTTCGAATTGCAACCTCACCGCATGATGCATGGCAAAACGGCGGAAATTGCCTGCACCGCCCACATTCATCCCCTTTATGTATGAAGCCGGTCGGCCACGGCGGTTGACAGTCGGTTTGAAACTGCACTCGCTCATCCGCCCGATAGACCCATGCAGCGCCCAGCCCGGCGAGAAGCTTTGCCCTGGTTTGCAATGGCTTACTGATGGAGTACCGCTACGTGGTCTATCCCCTATGTCAGCACCAAACGCTTCCACTTGCGGCATAGCGCGCAGGCGATTCGTTTGCAGGCGGTGGGAGAGTCTATGGCTATGTAGGAAATTGGCCCCTAGTGCTTATAGAACCTGCACAAGCAGCTATTGTTTTAGGATTTTTTGCAAGTCGGCTAGGTGCAGGGTAGTGGCGGCTTTGGGATATTTGTTGGCCCAGGGTAAGGCCTATTGCGAACCGATGCGGCTCAAAACCTGAGCCGCATTTCCCCAAATACGCCTCACACCCACTTGCTGCGCAGAGCCTTACCCGCCTTGTGCTCGGCAATCGACTTGGCCAGATGCGCTGCATTCGCCGGATTCGACAGCAGGTACAAGGTTTCCATGGTGCTTTGGTACTGGGCACGCGACATGACCACCGCGTCCGCGCCACCACGGCGGCGGATGACGGTAACGTCGGCATCGCCGCAGGCGGCATCCAGCACCGATTTCAACGAGCGGCGCGCTTGGGTGTAGGTAACGGTGCGCATGGACCCAGCCTTTCAATTTGCACAAAAACGGCTGCCAGCATAGCCCCGTGCCAAGGCCCGGCTGACCCAAAGAAGTTGGCGCATGCGCCACCCCACTCTGCTAAATTGCCCCGCATGCCCCCCGCCCAATCCACCCACCCCACCCTAGCCGACCGCCTCCTCGCCCACACCGACCGCTTCCTGCGCGTCGCCCTGAGCCAGTACGTCACCAATGGCCTGAGCGTCACCCTGGGCCTGGTGGTGATCATGCTGCTGGTGTTCGAATCCGCCGGGCTGGCGGGGGCGTCGAGTGCGGCGCTGGGGGTGATGGTGACCAGCATGCCGGACGTGCCTGCGCCGCGCCGGCGCAAGTTCATGCAGATGCTGCCTGCGCCGCTGCTGGGCATACCGCTGTTCATGCTGGTGCAGCTGGTGCGGGCCGATGTGCTGCTGCTGGGTGTGGTGATCGTGGCGGGCACGTTTTTGGCGGTGATGGTGATGGCCTGGGGCAAGCGCGGCGGGCCGATCACGTTTGCGCTGCTGTTTTCCATGCTGTTTTCGATGGCGGCCCCGCCGCCTGCTTCGCTGGAGATGATTGCCGAGCACGGTGGCTGGTTTGCGCTGGGGGCGGGGCTGTACCTGCTGTGGGGTGTGCTGACCACCCACTGGCTGAACAACCGTTTTCGCACCCAGCTGCTGGCCGAGTGCCTGCACAGCTTTGCGCAGATTTTGCGCACCCAGGCGCAGCGCTTTGCGCCGCATGCCGACCCGCAAGCGCTGTTGGCCAAGATGCTGGAGCAGCAGGCCACCTTTGCCGACTACCTGCAAAGCACCCGTGACGTGGTGCTGGAGTCGCCCACCACCCCGGCGCGCACCCGCCTGGCGGCCATGCTGCTGGGCCTGCTGGAGGCGCGCGACCACCAACTGGCCTGCGATCTGGACCTGGACACCCTCCTGCAGCACCCCGGCAGCAGCGCCACCCTGCCCGCGCTGCAGCACGTGCTCAACACCACCGCCCGGCAGCTGGAGGCGCTGAGCCTGTCGCTGCTGCTGGGGCGCGGCATGCAGTCGATTGCGCCCATTGCCAATCTGCGCGCCGCCCTGGCCGGGGTGCTGCCGCTGCGGCCCGAGGCGCAGCCCGTGCCCGGGCCGCTGGCCGTGGGCACGCCGGACCCCAGTGCGTTGCTGCACAACATGGCCGACCGCATTGGCCACATCAACGACGAGGCCGTGCACCTGGCCGCGCTGGCGCGGGGTGATGCCAGCCCGGAGCTGGCGGCGGTGCGCACGCAGTGGCAGCTGTTTGTAAGCCCCACGCGCTGGGCCTGGGCACCGCTGCTGGGGCAGCTGGGCTGGCGCGCGCCCACCCTGCGCTATGCGCTGCGGGCCACGCTGGCGGTGGCGACGGGCTACGCCGTGTCGCTGCACCTGCCCTGGGTGTCGCACAACTACTGGATCTTGACCACCATCGTGGTGGTGATGCGCGGCAACCTGGCGCAAACGCTGCAGCGGCGCGACGCGCGGGTGGCGGGCACGCTGCTGGGCTGTGTGCTGGTGATGGCGCTGCTGGCCACCCACCCCGGCGCGCGCACGCTGTTTTTGGTGATTGCGCTGAGCATGGGGCTGGCCCACGCGTTTGCGCTGCGCCGCTACCTGTTCACCTGCATTTTTGCCACGCTGGCCGGGCTGCTGCAGGCGCACCTGTTGCTGGTGGGCGTGGCCCCCACGTTTGCGATTTTTGAGCGGCTGGGCGACACCCTGCTGGGCGCGGCCTTGGCCTGGCTGTTCAGCTACGTGCTGCCCGCCTGGGAGCGCAGCCAGCTGCCCGGCCTGGTGCGGCGCAGCCTGCAGGCGCAGCTGCAGCACGCCAAGCTGGCGCTGGAGCTGGGCGAGCCCGCACAGGCATCCGACCTGCCCTGGCGGCTGGCCCGGCGCGAGGCCTACGACAGCCTGTCGGCCCTGACCCTGGCCACCCAGCGCAGCCTGGCCGAACCCGACGAGGTGCGCCCGCCGCTGGCCCCGCTGGAGGCGGTGCAGGCGCGCAGCTACCAGTTGTTGGCCCAGTTGACCGCCATCAAGTCGCTGCTATTGCTGCGGCGCAGCCAGCTCGACATGGCGGTGGCCACCCCGGCGTTGCAGGCGGCGGCGCAGCAGATCACCCTGGAGCTGACCGCCGCACCCAAAAAAGAAACCGCCCCCGCCTGGCAGGAAGTGAAAGTAGACGAGGAAGTGCCATCCGCCGCCGCCCAGCCCTTCCAGCCCCGGCCCGACCCCACGGCGGTGGACGACCTCACCCCCTGGCTGCTGCGGCGGCTGACCCTGGCCACGGCCATGGCGCGCGAGTTGCAGCAGGCCGCCAGCCTGGCGCAGCAACGCAAGGCACCAGCCTGACGCTATTGAATCAGTAGCTACTAACGTCCACCCCATCAGCACAAGCGGCCTATTTTTTATACAACCACCATGGCCACATCCCACAGCACCTTGCGCCAGATTCCCCGTGGCATCTGGGTGCTGGGGTGTGTGAGCCTGCTGATGGACATCTCGTCGGAGATGGTGCACAGCCTGCTGCCGCTGTTCATGGTGACCACGCTGGGGGCCAGCGCCCTGCTGGTGGGCGTGGTCGAGGGGCTGGCCGAGGCCACGGCGCTCATCGTCAAGGTGTTTTCCGGCACGCTCAGCGACTACCTGGGCCGCCGCAAGGGCCTGGCGCTGCTGGGCTACGGCCTGGGCGCGCTGACCAAGCCGCTGTTTGCCATCGCGCCCGGCATGGGCATGGTGCTCACCGCCCGGCTGCTGGACCGGGTGGGCAAGGGCATCCGCGGCGCACCGCGCGATGCGCTGGTGGCCGACATCGCGCCCGCCCACCTGCGCGGTGCCGCCTTTGGCCTGCGCCAGTCGCTGGACACGGTGGGCGCGTTCGCCGGGCCGCTGCTGGCGGTGGGGCTGATGCTGCTGTGGGCCAATGACTTCCGGGCGGTGTTCTGGGTGGCCGTGGTGCCGGGCCTGCTGGCGGTGGTGCTGCTGTTTTTTGGCCTGCACGAGCCGCCCGCGCAGGCAGGAGCCCAGCGCAGCAACCCCATCACCCGGCAAAACCTGCGCAGTCTTAGCCCGGCCTACTGGTGGGTGGTGGGCCTGGGCGCGGTGTTTACGCTGGCGCGCTTCAGCGAGGCATTTCTGGTGCTACGGGCGCAGCAGGGCGGCATGCCCCTGGCCCTGGTGCCGCTGGTGATGGTGGCCATGAACATCGTCTACGCCGCCTCGGCCTACCCGTTTGGCAAGCTGTCGGACCGCATGGGCCACACCCAGCTGTTGGCGCTGGGCCTGGTAGTGCTGATCGCCGCCGACCTGGTGCTGGCCTATAGCAGCCACTGGGGCGTGGTGCTGGCCGGGGTGGCCCTGTGGGGCGTGCACATGGGCATCACCCAGGGCCTGCTGGCCACCATGGTGGCCGCCACCGCCCCGCCCGCGCTGCGCGGTACGGCCTACGGCTTCTTCAACCTGGCCAGTGGCCTGGCCCTGCTGCTGGCCAGCGTGCTGGCCGGCTTGCTGTGGGACCGGCTGGGCGCGTCGGCCACCTTCTACGCCGGGGCGGGCTTGTGCGGGCTGGCGCTGCTGGTCCTAAAATTCGCCCCCCATCCCACCCACTGACTGACTGCATTGACCGCTTTGACCGATACCACCGACATCCCCGAAGATACGCCCGAAGACAGCCCCAAAATCCAGGAACCCCGCCTGTGGACCGGCGACGGCTGGACGGCGCGGGTCATCAAGAACGAAGACGACGACGGCTGGGCGGTGGCGATGGTGAAAGACGGCGAGCCCGAGCCCGCGCTGGTGGGGCCCTGGACCATGGGCCGCGACAAGAAGAACCCCAAGCCGCTAGACAACAACGCCTTCAGCACGCTGGTCAAAACCGCCAACGAGTTCGTGCGCCGCCACGAGCAGCAACTGCACGCCACCCTGCACCAGAGCATCACCGTCACGGCCGAGGCAGGCCGCGTCACCGTCCACCTGGACATCGTGCCCGACGAAGACAACCCCTACGCCATGCTCAGCGCCCAAGACGACGGCGGCGAGACCCTGGCGGAAGTCAAGGTGGCGGCAGGCTTCAAGCTGAACCGCAGCACGGCGGTAGCCTGGGCGGATGGCGGGTTTGCGAAGCCGCGGTAGGCCACGGGTCAAGCCCAGTGGGGTCAGATCACAATTGCGCGGGCAATGTTGGCGGGGCAAGAGCGGCAATGGCCCGCATTTGTGCTCTGACCCCTCTGGGCGGTTCTCCGTGACGGGCCGCAAACCAGTAGCCCGCTCTCTTTTCCCGTCCCTCCGTATGCTTGCTGCCGATCACGCCTCTGGGATGCCCAACCGCCCAGAGGGGTCAGAGCACGCATGCGGCTAAGCACCGTGCTGAAACCCACCTTGCGGCGCGCATGGATGATCTGACCCCACTGGGCTACCGTCCGTAGCGCCTTTACCATCACTACAAAATTTATAGCTGCTTGTGCCTATTGGACAAGCGGTGACGGCCATTTTTGGCCTGAACTTTCGACCTCAAGCCACCAACTCCCCTAGCAACTCCGGATGGCGGCTAACCAGCGTCAGCAGGCTGCGCGCGGCCCCGCTGGGGACTTTGCGCCCCTGCTCCCACTCTTGCAGCGTACGTACCGACACGCCGGTGGCCTTGGCAAACGCCGCCTGCGACAGCCCCGATTGCGCACGTGCGGCCAGCAGTTGCCACTGCGGCCCTACCAACACCTCTTGCTTCTGCACCACGCCATCCGAGGTCACCGTGCGGCGCACGCTGCCATCCGGTAACGGCTCAAAGGTGGTGGTGCGGGCTGCCTTGCCCGCCCGCATTTCCTGCACCGCCTGCAGCAGCTCCGCGCCGATATCGCGCCCGGCATCGCGGGCTTTTAGCTGTGCTTCAGTCATCATGGTCCAGCAACTCCTTCCATCTCAAATATACGCCTAAGGCGTATATGCAAAAAGCCTTCGCGTCCTCCCTCTGTATGATCCAACGCTTTGTCTAAAGCATCCCCCCACACCATGTCCGCCGGAATGAACCCCGCCCAGCAAGAAGCTGTGAACTACCTGCACGGGCCCTGCCTGGTGCTGGCGGGGGCGGGGTCGGGCAAGACGCGGGTGATCACGCACAAGATTGGGCGCCTGATCGAATCCGGCGTGCCGCCCAAGAGCATTGCGGCCATCACCTTTACCAACAAGGCAGCGATGGAAATGCGCGACCGGGCCAAGGCGCTGATCGGGCGCGATGCCAAGGACGTGGTGGTCAGCACCTTCCACGCGCTGGGTGTGCGCATGGTGCGCGAAGACGGCAAGCTGCTGGGCCTGAAGCCGCAGTTCAGCATCCTGGATGCCGACGACGTGACCGGCATCTTGAAAGACGCGGGCGGCAGCGTGGATGTGGCCACGGCCCGCACCTGGCAGTGGACCATCAGCAAGTGGAAGAACATGGGGCTGAACGCCGAGCAGGCGGCGGCCCAGGCTGCGGACGACAGCGAAGCGATAACAGCCCGCGTGATGGCGCTGTACGAAGAGCGCCTCACCGCCTACCAGAGCGTGGACTTTGACGACCTGATCAGCCTGCCGCTGCGCCTGCTGCGCGACTTTGAAGAGGTGCGCACCAAGTGGCAGCGCGTGCTGAACCACGTGCTGGTCGATGAATACCAGGACACCAACGCCACCCAGTACGAGGTGCTGAAATACCTGGTGGGCGAGCGGGCGCACTTCACCGCCGTGGGCGACGACGACCAGTCCATCTACGGCTGGCGCGGGGCCACGCTGGACAATTTGAAGAAGCTGCCGATCGACTTTCCGCAGCTCAAAGTCATCACGCTGGAGCAAAACTACCGCTCCACCAGCGCCATCCTGCGGGCCGCCAACAACGTGATCGGCCCGAATCCCAAGCTGTACCCCAAAACCCTGTTCAGCGAGCTGGGCGAAGGCGAGCCGGTGCGGGTGGTGGATGCCGACAACGAAGAGCACGAGGCCGAGCGCGCCGTAGCCCGCATCCAGAGCCTGCGCGCGGGCACGGCGGCGGTGGTGCAAGGGCCGCAGTACCAGGAGTTTCGGCACTTCGCCATCCTGTACCGCGCCAACCACCAGGCCAAGCCCTTCGAGAAGGCGCTGCGCAAGGCGGCGATTCCGTACAAGGTATCCGGCGGCACCGGCTTTTTTGACCGGGCCGAGATCAAGGACCTGTGCGCCTGGTTCCGCCTGTGGATCAACAGCGACGACGACCCGGCCTTCTTGCGCTGCATCACCACGCCCAAGCGCGGCATTGGCCACCAGACGCTGGGCAAGCTGGGCGAATTTGCCACGCAGTACAAGCTGAGCCTGTTCGAGTCGCTGTTCACCTCGTCACTCGGTGCGCTGTTGCCCGCCAAGGCGTTGGACGGCCTGCACGAGTTTGGCCGCTATGTGACGGATCTGGAATACCAGGCCCGGCGCACCATCGGCGCAGAAGACTCGCTGGCCTTTATGCTGCAGTGGCTCAAGGACATCGACTACGAGAAGCATTTGTACGACGGCGAGGACAGCGAGAAAGTGGCCGCCGCCCGCTGGACCAATGTGCTGGAGTTTTGCGACTGGATGGCCGCGCGCGCCGGTGGCCAGACGGACGAAGATTCGGGCACCACCACGATGCGCGAAACCAAAAGCCTGCTGGAAGTGGCCCAGACCATCGCCCTGCTGTCCACCATCAACCAGCGCGAGAAGGATGCAGATGTGGTCACCCTCTCTACCCTGCACGCGTCCAAGGGGCTGGAGTGGCCGCACGTGATGCTGGCGGGCGTGACCGAGGGCATGCTGCCCTTCAAGCTGGACGACGACGAGGGCCGCCAACAGGTGGTGGCCGATGACATCACCCAGCGCCTACAGGAAGAGCGCCGCCTGATGTACGTGGGCATCACCCGCGCCCAGCGCAGCCTGGCCGTGAGCTGGACCAAAAAGAAGAAAAAAGGCCGCGAAACCGTGGCCGCCCAGCCCAGCCGCTTCATCAAGGAGATGGGGCTGGACCAGGCCACCATCAAAGAAGACCCGCGCGAAAAGCTGCGGGCGTTGCGCGCCGAATTTGCCCAGAAATCGCAAGCCAATGCCGCCGCCGCCCTGGCTGCGCAGAATCCATGACATTCAGACTCACTACATTTTTGATAGCTGCTTGCGCCCTTGCCATGGGCGCAAACGCCCAAAATGCTTCAAAAGCCACCCCGGCCGTATGCCCGGCCCCGGAAGCCCTGAGCGCCGTACATTTGTACGGCCTGTGGCGCGCCGAGATCGACGGCGAACCGGGCGGAGCCAGCGTGCGCTTGCAAAAAGACCCCGAGCAAGACGACACCGTGGTGGGCAGCATCCAGCGCGATGGCAGCAAAGCCAAGCCAGCCCTGCTGGCGGGCGACGTGCAACACGGCGATTTTCAGTTGGAAGAATCCGACGACGGTGTGCGCATCAGCGCCACCTGGAGCGGCCAGGTCGTAGCGACCTCATGTGGCAAAGAAATCAAGGGACTATGGACCAACGCACTCACCGACCAAACCCACCCCTTCGTGCTGCGCAAGCAAGGGGGCTGGGAATGAAACCCACCAACAACCGATTTGCCTTTAGTTTGCTGGTCGCCGCCCTGTGCGGTGGCGCGCAGGCGCAACTGGTCACGGCTACCGACACGGCCACGGCCATCGCCCGGGCCACCGCGTCCGCCCCCTGGCTGGCCTGCAGCCGCCTGACCAGCGACAACACCGCCCGCCTGGCCTGCTTTGACGAACTGTCGAAACAGGTCACCGCCCCCGCCGCCCCGGCCCCCGCCCCGCTGGCTACCGCCACGGCCGCGCTGCCGGTGGTGCCACCCCAGCCGGTGGCCGTGGCCCTGGCCATCGCCGCCGAGCAGGGTTGCAAGGACCCGCGCTACTCGGAAACCTCGCGCTTCTGGGAGCTGGAAGAAGGCAGCGACTGCGGCACCTTTGGCATCCGCGGCTTCCACCCGATCAGCCTGTCGCTGGTGGGGCGCAGCAGCGTCAACGACCAGCCCAGCAGCCCCGCCGCGGGCCACACCGCCACCACGGCCACCGATTACAAGCGCACCGAAACCCGCATCCAGGTATCCATGCGGACCAAGGTCGCCCAGAACCTGCTGACCCAGGGCAGCCCCGGCCTGAAGGATTCGCTGTGGTTTGGCTACACCCAGCAGTCGTACTGGCAGCTGTTCAGCCCCGACCTGTCGCGCCCTTTCCGCAGCACCGACCACACGCCCGAAGTCATCTACGTCTACCCCAGCACCCTGGCCCTGCCCGGGGACTGGAAGCTGCGCTACACCGGCGTGGGCCTGGTGCACCAGTCCAACGGCCAAAACCTGCCGCTGTCACGCAGCTGGAACCGCGTCTATCTGATGGCCGGGTTTGAAAAAGCCGACCAATGGCGCGTGCAGGCCCGCGCCTGGCAGCGCATCCACGAAAGCGACGGCAACGACGACAACCCCGACATGACCGACTACATCGGTCGCGGCGAGCTGACCGTGGGCTGGAACCTGAACAAGGACAACACCCTGGGCATGACCGTGCGCAACGCGCTGCGCCGGGATGGCCGCGGCTCGGTACGGCTGGAATGGCTGCGCACCCTGGCAGGCGACGGCGACCACAAAAACGCCCTGCGCCTGCACACGCAGCTGTTCAGCGGCTACGGCGACAGCCTGATCGACTACAACGTGCGGCGTACCGTACTCAGCGTGGGCCTGAGCCTGGTGGACTTTTAAGCGCCTGGACCACAGACCTGGGTTTGCTTCTGTTTTGATAGTTAAAAACAGGAGCTGCCCACGCTGAATCTATCAGCACTGGTAGCCGTTTTGGTGCCTGAAAAATGGCCCTAAAATGGGAAATCTACATGCTCAGCAGCGCGGGCTTGATCTCCACCACCCGCCCTTCGGCGTAGCTGCCTGCATCCAGGATGTCGAAGGCCCCGCCCAGCAGGCCCTCGATGTCCTGGCGCACCATCCACAGCGGAAAGCTCAGGTAGGCGGCAAACGGGTCCCAGTCGAAGCAGCCAAAGGTGCTGCGCGCCAGCTCGGCATCGGGCAGGGTTTTCAAAAAACGCGTCACGCCCTCCAGCGCAATGGTCGAGTTGACGAACAACGCCCGCGGCAGACCGCCCAGGCGCTGGTACAGGGCTTTGACCGCCGCTTCCGCCAGGTGGGCCTCGTAGCCGCAGGCCACGATTTGCGCCGGGTCGATGGGGCCGAACTGGGCCGCCAGCGTGTCGGTAAAGCCGTCGATGCGGCGGCGCGTGGCGTAGTCGCTGGCCACGCCGCCCAAGAAATACAGCTTGTTGCGCCGCGCCGCACGCTGCGGCTGCGAATGGGCCACCAGGCATGCCGTGAGCTGCTGCGCGCCCCAGTAGTTGTCGCTGATGACCGAGCTGGCCAGAGTGCCGGGCAAGTCCACGTTGACATGCGCCACATCGTGGCTGGCGCACAGGCGGCTCACCGCGTCGGGGTCGGTGGCCCCCACCACCAGCAGCGATTCGATGCGGTAGGAGATCAGCGCACTCACCGTTTCCACCTCCAGCGCCGGGTCGCGCAGGGTGCTGACCACAATGGGGTACAGGCCGCGGGCGCGGGCCAGCGTCTCAAAAGTTTGCGCCATGCTGCTGAAAAAGCGGTTGTCGTGCAGCGGTATCAGCATGCCGATCAGGCCGGATTTGCTGGTGCGCAGGCCGCTGGCCTGGCGGTTCAGGGTGTACTGCTGCTCGGCCGCCAGCTGCTGCACTTTCTCGACGGTTTTGGCGGCGATGCGGCGCTCTTTCCAGGTGCCATTGAGGATGGCGCTGACGGTGGAGGCCGACACATCGGCCAGCTTGGCCAGGTCGTAGATGGTGGATTTGCGGGTGGCCATGGAGGGTGCAGAGATAGGGCGGGTTCGAGCATAACCGCCTGCCCCGGCCATACCCCCACAGCGCGGAAGGAAACTATTTTTCCGCGCTAAGGGTAAATGCCGGGTGCACAAATTTTTACAGTGCCTAAGATTGCACCATCGATTGTGCAACTCTATCTACCCAGAGGCTCCTCCATGACAAGCGCTTCCCCATCCACCTCCCCCGCCGCCATGCAAGCCGTGGTCTGCCACGGCCCCAAGGACTACCGGCTGGAGTCCATCCCCACCCCCACCGCCGGCCCGCACGAGCTGGTGATCCAGATTGCGGCCTGCGGCATCTGCGCCAGCGACTGCAAATGCCATTCGGGCGCGGCCATGTTCTGGGGCGGCAACGGCCAGCCCGCGTGGGTCAAGCCGCCGGTGGTGGCCGGGCATGAATTCTTTGGCTACGTGGTGGAAGCCGGGCCGGGTGCCGAGGCCCATTTTGGCGTGGCCATCGGCGACCGGGTGATTGCCGAGCAGATCGTGCCCTGCGGCAAGTGCCGCTACTGCACCTCGGGCAAGTACCACATGTGCGAAGTGCACAACATCTTTGGCTTCCAGCGCATCGTGGCCGACGGCGGCATGGCCGACTTCATGCGCCTGCCCGCCACGGCGCGGGTGCACAAGATTCCGGATGGCATTTCGCTCAATGACGCGGCCATGATCGAACCCATGGCCTGCGCCATCCACACCGTGAACCGCGGCGACATCCAGCTGGACGACGTGGTGGTCATCGCCGGTGCCGGGCCGCTGGGCCTGGGCATGGTGCAGGTGGCCAAGCTCAAGACCCCCAAAAAGCTGGTGGTCATCGACCTGGTGCCCGAGCGGCTGGCGCTGGCCCTGGCCTTTGGGGCCGACGTGGTGATCAACCCCGCCACCCAGAACGCCAAGGAGATCATCCACGGCCTCACCGAAGGCTACGGCTGCGACGTGTACATCGAAACCACCGGCGTGCCCGCAGGCGTAACGCAGGGGCTGGATGTGATCCGCAAGCTGGGCCGGTTCGTGGAGTTCAGTGTGTTTGGCAAGGAGACCAGCGCCGACTGGTCCATCATCGGCGACCGCAAGGAGTTGGACGTGCGCGGTGCCCACCTGGGCCCGTACTGCTACCCCGTGGCCATCGACCTGATGGCGCGCGGCCTGCTCACATCCCGCGGCATCGTCACGCACAGCTTTGCGCTCAGCGACTGGGAGGCGGCGTTTGCGCTGGCCAACTCGCTGGACTCGATCAAAGTGCTGCTGCAACCCGGCAAGGTGTGAGCATGGCGCACGCAGAGCAATTCGTCATCGGTGTCGATGTGGGCACCCAAAGCACCAAGGCCGTGCTGGTGCGCGCCGATGGCCGCATCCTCGCCACGCACAGCCAGGGCTACCAGGTCGAAACCCCGGCCCCGCTGTGGGCGCAGCAGTGGCCCAGCGTGTGGATGGACGCGGTGGTTGCCTGCATCAAAGGGGTGCTGGCGCAGGTAGATAGGGCACAGACTGCTATCAAAAGCATATGCATCAGCAGTTTGTACGGCGGCTCGGGCATCCCGGTGGATGCCAACGGCAAGGCCCTCTACCCCTGCCTGATCTGGATGGACCGCCGCGCCCAGGCGCAGGTGGACTGGGTGCGCAACAACGTGGACCTGGAGCGCTTGTTCGACATCACCGGCAACGGCGTGGACAGCTACTACGGCTACACCAAGATGCTCTGGCTGCGCGACAACGAGCCCAGTGTGTGGGCCAAGACCGCCCAGTTTTTGCCGCCCAACAGCTTCATCAACGCCGCCCTCACCGGCCAGGTGGCGGTGGACCACAGCTCTGCGGGCAACATCGGTGGCGTGTACGACCTGGCACACCGCTGCTGGTCCGAGGAAGCGCTGGCCCTACTGGGTATTCCGCGCCGCATGATGCCGGACCGGCTGGTGGCATCGAGCGACGTGGTCGGCCCGCTGCTGCCCCATTGGGCCGAAGAACTGGGCTTACCCGTGGGCCTGCCGGTGGTGGCCGGGGGCGTGGATGCCGCCGTGGCCACCCTGGCCGCCGGTGCTACCCAGACGGGCAACCACGTCGGCATGATCGGCACCAGCATGGCCTGGGGCACCATCCGCCAGCAGGTAGACGCACGCCACGGCCTGATCAGCATGCCGCATGTGTTCAACGGCATGGAAGACCTGTACGTGTTTGGCGGCGCCATCACCGCCGGGGCCAGCGTGAGCTGGTTCCGCGAGAACTTCTGCCAGGCCGAGATTGCCGCAGGGCGCGCCCAGGGCGTGGACCCGCATGTGCTGCTGGAGGCCGCCGCCAGCGGCCTGCCCAGCGGCTCGGATGCTTTGTTGTTTTTGCCCTACCTGATGGGCGAGCGCAGCCCCCTGTGGGATGCCAAGGCCAGCGGTGCCTTCATCGGCCTGGGCCTGCACCATGGCCGCGCCCACCTGTACCGCGCCGTGCTGGAAGGCATTGCCTACGCGCTGCACCACAACATCGAAACCGGCACGCTGGACGGCCATCCGCTGGACGAGGCCATCACCATCGTCGGTGGGGCCAGCCAGTCGGACCTGTGGATGCAGATCATTGCCGACGTGACCGGGCGGCCCGTGTTCACCATCGCCGAAGAAGTGGAAGCCTCGCTGGGGGCCGCGCAACTGGCCGCTTTTGGTGTGGGCCTGATCGATGCGGCCACGGTGCGCAAGGGCTGGGTGCAGCTCACCCCGCGCGCCCAGCCGCAGGAGCCCGCCCGCAGCACCTATGCCGCGCTGTTCCAGCTGTATGTGGCGCTGTACCCCACGTTGAAGCCGGTGATGCACCAGCTGCGCCAGATCAGCGTGGACAGCACCGCCAAGCCCGTTATTTTGTCTTGAAGCTCAATCGATTGTGCGACTACCTAACGATGGAAGGAATCACCCGCCCATGCCCTGAACACCCCAGCCCTGCTTGCGAGAAGACCAATTACATAAACCGGAGATAGACATGAAGATTCGTACCCTGACCCGCCTTGCATCCCTGACCGCCCTGGTCCTGGGCAGCACTGCTCCTTACACCCAAGCCTTTGCCCAGACCATCGCCCCCGCCAAGGTCGCGTTCCTGATGCCCGACCAGTCGTCCACCCGCTACGAGGAGCACGACAGCCCCGGCTTCAAGGCCGAGATGAAAAAGCTCTGCGCCGCCTGCGAAGTGCTCTACCAAAATGCCGACGGCGACGCATCGCGCCAGCAGCAACAGTTCAATGCCATGATCTCGCAGGGCGTGAAAGCCATCGTGCTGGACCCGGTGGATTCCACCGCCGCCGCCTCGCTGGTCAAGCAGGCCCAGGCCAAGGGCATCAAAGTGGTGGCCTATGACCGCCCCATCCCCGCGGCCAAGGCCGACTACTACGTGTCGTTCAACAACGAAGGCATCGGCAAAGCCATTGCCGACTCGCTGGTGGCACGCCTCAAAGCCGCAGGCGTGAAGCCGGGCGAAGGCGGTGTGCTGCAGGTCAACGGCTCGCCCACCGATGCGGCGGCGGGCCTGATCAAGAAAGGCATCCACGCCGGGCTGGACAACAGCGGCTACAAAATTTTGGCCGAATACGACACGCCTGACTGGGTGCCCGCCAAGGCCCAGCAGTGGGTGAGCGGCCAGATCGCGCGCTTCGGCAAGCAGATCGTGGGCGTGGTGGCTGCCAATGACGGCACCGGCGGCGGCGCGATTGCGGCCTTCAAGGCTGCGGGCGTGAACCCCGTGCCGCCGGTGTCGGGCAACGACGCGACCATTGCGGCGCTGCAGCTCATCATTGCCGGTGACCAGTACAACACCATCTCCAAGCCCAGCGAAATCGTGGCGGCTGCGGCTGCGCAAGTCGTGGTGAAGCTGCTGGCAGGCGAAACGCCCAAGGCCGAAATGATGCTGTACGACACCCCTTCGCAGCTGTTCACCCCCGCCGTGGTGGTGGCCGACAACCTGAAGGCGGAAATCATCGACAAGTCGGTCAGCGGCAAGCCGATCCAAACGGCGGCAGTGCTGTGCGTAGACCGCTACGCCGACGGCTGCAAGAAGCTCGGCATCACCAAGTAAGCCTGCAGGTACAGCGCCATGACAACCCAACCAAACCCTACTACGCCAGCACGCGAGCTGGTCCTGAGCCTGCGTGGCATCACCAAGCGCTTCGGCGCCGTGGCCGCGCTGACCGATATCGACCTTGACGTGCATGCGGGCGAGGTGGTGGCCTTGGTGGGCGACAACGGTGCCGGCAAGTCCACCCTGGTCAAGATCTTGTCCGGGGTGCACCAGCCGACATCGGGCAGCATGGCCTTTTGCGGCCAGCCGGTCACGCTGGCCGACCCCGGTGCCTCGCTGGCACTGGGCATTGCCACCGTGTTCCAGGACCTCGCGCTGTGCGAAAACCTGGACGTGGTGGCCAATATCTTCCTGGGCAAGGAGCTCAGCCCCTTCCACCTGAACGAGGTGGACATGGAGGTCAAGGCCTGGCAGTTGCTCAACGAGCTGTCGGCCCGCATCCCCAGCGTGCGCATCCCGGTGGCATCGCTGTCGGGCGGCCAGCGCCAGACGGTGGCTATCGCCCGCTCGCTGCTGCTTTCGCCCAAGCTGATCCTGCTCGACGAGCCCACCGCCGCCCTGGGCGTGGCCCAGACCGCCGAGGTGCTGGACCTGATCGAGCGGGTGCGCGACAAGGGCCTGGGCGTGGTGATGATCAGCCACAACATGGAAGACGTGCGCGCCGTGGCCGACCGCATCGTGGTGCTGCGCCTGGGCAAAAACAACGGCGTGTTCCTGCCCGATGCCAGCAACCACGAACTGGTGGGTGCCATCACCGGGGCCGCCGACAACTCTGTTTCACGCCGCAGCACACGGCGCGAATCCTTACAAACCCACACCGCATAAGGTTCCAGCATGTCTACCCAAACCGTGGCGAAAGCCCCACCGCTGCTGGACCGCAGCGACGAACGCTACCAGGTCGAAACCGGCGTGGGTGGTGCCATCCGCAGCTTCATCGACAAGGTCAAGGCGGGCGACCTGGGCTCGCTGCCGGTGATCGTCGGCCTGGCCGTCATCTGGACGGTGTTCCAGAGCATCAACCCGATTTTTCTGTCCAGCACCAATCTGATCAACATGCTGTTCGACGCGTCCACCATCGGGGTGATCTCGCTGGGGATCATCTGCATTCTGATGGTCGGCGAGATCGATCTGTCGGTGGGCTCGGTCAGCGGCTTTGCCTCGGCCATCGTCGGCGTGCTGTGGGTCAACCACGGCTGGCCGGTAGGCTGGGCGGTAGGCGCCGCCGTGGCCACGGGCGCAGTCATCGGCCTGGTCTACGCGCAACTGTTCAACCGCTTTGGCATGCCCAGTTTTGTGTCCACGCTGGCCGGTTTGCTGGCCATCCTGGGAGCCCAGCTGTATGTGCTGGGCGGCACGGGCTCCATCAACCTGCCCTACGACTCGCCGCTGGTAAACCTGGGCCAGTCGCTGTTCATGCCCGCCTGGGTGGCCTACGGCGTGGTGGCGATGGCCGGGCTGGTGATGCTGGTGGCGGGTATGAAAACCGCCGCCCGCCGCCGCGCTGCCGGTCTATCCGCCGAATCCATGGGCCGTCTGGTGCTGCGCACCGCCGTGCTGACCGTGGTGCTGGAGCTGATTGCGCTGTACTTTTACCAGGACCGGGGCCTTCCGTGGATGTTTGGCATCTTCATCGCCCTGGTGGTGGGGCTGGACTACGCACTCACCCGCACCCAGTGGGGCCGCATGGTCCACGCCGTGGGCGGCAACCGCGAAGCGGCCCGCCGCGCCGGTATCAAGGTGCGCAGCATCTACGCCAGCGTGTTCGTGCTGTGCGCTTCGCTGGCCGCGTTTGGCGGGGTGATGGCCTCGGCCCGCCTGGCTTCGGCCAGCCAGCAGGCCGGAACGGGCGATGTGAATCTGAACGCGATTGCCGCTGCGGTGATTGGCGGCACCAGCCTGTTTGGCGGCCGCGGCAGTGCGTACTCGGCGCTGCTGGGGATCATCGTGATCCAGTCGATCTCCAGCGGGCTGACGCTGCTGGATTTGTCGTCGTCGCTGCGTTACATGATCACCGGTGCGGTGCTCGCCATCGCGGTGATCGTGGACTCTTTAGCTCGCCAATCCCGCGTATCCCACGGCAGGGCATAACGTGAAACAACTTTCATGGCTCGGGGTGCTCTGCACCCGAGTCCATGAAAGTTAGTCAAACTCCTCGTCCCCGCCCGCCACCACCTTGCGCACGGCCTCGCCCGAGAAGCCCCGGGCCAGCAGAAAGCGCTGCTGCTTGGCCCGGGCGGCGGCATCTAGCGGCGGGCTGCCAAACTTCTTGCGCCAGACCTCGCGGGCGCGGGCCAGCTCGGTGTCTTGCAGGCTGGCCACCGCGTCCAGCACCATGCCGGGGTCCAGGCCCTTGGTTTGCAGCTCTTGCCGGATGCGGGCGGTGCCCAGCTTGGCAGACCGCCGGTACAGCACCGAATCCACCACCCGCTGCTCGTTGATGAAGCCCTTGGCCTGGAGCTCGTCCAGCGCTTGGGCCAACGTGCCGGGCACTTCCTCGAACGGTGCCAGCTTGCGCTCCAGCTCGGCCCGCGAATGCTCGCGGCCACTGAGCAGGCGCAGAGCCCGGCCCTTGAGGCTGATGGGCACCAGGCCCTTGGACGGTGCGAAAGCCATTTACTACAGTTTTAATAGCTGCTTGTGCTGATGGGATCAGCACGGGAGCCTTATTTAAGCCTCAACCTTGGCCTTCTTGCCTTCTTTGGCAGGCTCGGCAGCCACCGGCACCAGCGGAATGCCCAGCGACTCGCGCACCTTGTTTTCGATCTCGATGGACAGGCCGGGGTTTTCGCGCAAAAACTCGCGTGCGTTGTCGCGGCCCTGGCCGATTTTTTCGCCCTGGTAGGCGTACCAGGCGCCCGACTTTTCGATCACCTTGGCTTCCACACCCATGTCGATGATCTCGCCCTGGCGGCTGATGCCCTCGCCAAACAGAATGTCGAACTCGGCGGTTTTGAACGGGGGCGCCACCTTGTTCTTCACCACCTTGACCTTGGTTTCGTTGCCGATGGAGTCGTCGCCCTTTTTGATGGTGCCGGTGCGGCGGATGTCCAGGCGCACCGAGGCGTAGAACTTCAGCGCGTTGCCGCCGGTGGTGGTCTCGGGCGAGCCGAACATCACGCCGATCTTCATGCGGATCTGGTTGATGAAGATGACCATGCAATTGGCCTTCTTGATGTGGGCGGTGAGCTTGCGCAGCGCCTGGCTCATCAAGCGGGCTTGCAGGCCGGGCAGGCTGTCGCCCATTTCGCCTTCGAGCTCGGCCTTGGGGGTCAGAGCCGCCACCGAATCGACCACGATCAAATCGACCGCACCAGAGCGCACCAGCGAATCGACGATTTCCAGGGCCTGCTCGCCGGTGTCGGGCTGGCTGATCAGCATTTCTTGCAGGTTGACCCCCAGGTTTTGGGCGTACTGGGTGTCGAGCGCGTGCTCGGCATCCACAAAGGCGCAGGTGCCACCGAGCTTTTGCATTTCGGCAATCACCTGCAGGGTCAGCGTGGTCTTGCCGCTGGACTCGGGGCCGTAGATTTCGATGACGCGGCCACGGGGCAGACCGCCCACGCCCAGCGCGATGTCCAGGCCCAGCGAGCCGGTAGACACCACCTGGATGTCCTCAATGACTTCGCCCTCGCCCAGCCGCATGATGGTGCCCTTGCCGAACTGCTTTTCGATCTGCGCCAGCGCAGCTTGCAGGGCCTTGGCTTTTTCGGCCAGGGCGGCAGGGGTGGGGGCGGCGGGAGGGGTTTTCAGGACGGCGTTCATGCTGCGGGTCTTTCAAAAAAAGAGTGGCTGGGTTGCCTGCGGTTAACTACAGGCTGGATGCTTGAACAGTAGTTTACGGCGACACCATAGTTCTGCAATAGATTTTTTAGTCAGTTTGGCTTACTATCTACAGATGCTCGATCTCACCGCTGAACAAGGTTGGCGCGAAACCCATCTGGGCCGCTTGATGGCCGCTGCGCTGCGCCGCTTCGATGCCCGCGTGCTGGAGCTGATGGCCCGCAATGTGGACGTGCCGTTGGCCCTGGGCAACCTGGCAGCCCGGGCGCAGGTGGGCGCAGCGCACATCCACATCACCCGGCACCTGCCGCTGCAGGGCGCGCGGCTCACCGAACTGGCCACGCAGGCGGGCATGAGCAAGCAGGCCATGGGCGACCTGGTGGACCAGTGCGCCGCCTGGGGCATGGTGGCGCGCGAGCCCGACGCGCTGGACGCACGGGCGCGCCGGGTGGTGTTTACCGCCACCGGGCTAGCCTGGCTCAAGGCCTTCCAGGACGCGGTGGCGCAGGCCGAAGACGAGTTCCACCAAGCCGTCGGCCCCGAGGTGGCCACGGTGGTGGCGCTGGGCTTGGAAGCCTACGCGACATAATCGCGAAAAAATAGAGGAGACACGATGCGTATCTTGATTGCAGAAGACGACCAGGTTTTAGCCGACGGCCTGCTGCGCGGGCTGCGGGCTTCGGGCGCGGCGGTGGACCACGTGGCCAGCGGCACCGAGGCCGATGCCGCCCTGCTGACCAACCGCGAATTCGACCTGCTGATCCTCGACCTGGGCCTGCCCAAGATGCACGGCCTGGAAGTCTTGAAGCGCCTGCGCGCCCGCGGCTCGTCGCTGCCGGTGCTGATCTTGACGGCGGCCGACAGCGTGGAAGAACGCGTCAAAGGCCTGGATTTCGGGGCCGACGACTACATGGCCAAACCGTTTTCGCTGCAGGAGCTGGAAGCCCGGGTGCGCGCCCTGGCGCGGCGCGGCGCGGGCGGGGCCAGCAGCAGCATCCAGCACGGCCCGCTGCTGTACGACCACGCCGGGCGCATGGCCAGCATCGACGGCAAGACGCTGGAGCTCTCCGCCCGCGAGCTGGGCCTGCTGGAGGTGCTGCTGCAGCGCGTGGGGCGGCTGGTGAGCAAGGAGCAGCTGATCGAGCGCCTGTGCGAATGGGGCGAAGAGGTCAGCGTCAACGCCATCGAGGTCTACATCTACCGCCTGCGCAAGAAAATCGAGAAGGGCCCGATCCGCATCGCGACGGTGCGCGGGCTGGGCTACTGCCTGGAAAAGATTGCGCCCTGAATGTTACATAGCACATTGCTATTGAAACATAAGCACCCAAAGACAAAACCTAAAAAACTTTTTATAATTGCATCCATGCGTATGTCCACCCAAGCATTGATCCTCTAAAAACCTTCCGATTTTTCGGAGGGCTTATGCGCCTTGCCGGAACCCACACAACCCCGGCAGTTTGCGCGGGGTTTTTTGTTTTCTGGACCCGTGTTTTGAAGGAATTTCCATGCGTACCTATGACAAGCTGATCGCCACGATTCATCCGCACCAGTGGATGGTGGGCTTGCGCTCGTCCATTGGTGCGGCATCCATGGCGCAAGACATAACTCCCTAGCTGCGGGAATTTTTAAGGGCCTCACTCGGATGTGAGGCCTTTTGAAACCCTGGTCGGCAGCATGCGGGCCAGGGTTTTTGTCTTTAAGGAACATCGTATGAACACGCGAAAACTTCGCAACATCGGCATCATCGCCCACGTCGACGCGGGCAAAACCACGGTCAGTGAGCGCATTTTGTTCACCACCGGCGAGATCCACCGCACCGGTGAAGTGCACGACGGCAACACCACCATGGACTACGACCCGCAGGAGCGGGCGCGCGGCATCACCATCAACAGCGCCGCCACCACCGTGGCCTGGCGCGGCCACCAGATCAACCTGATCGACACGCCCGGCCACATCGACTTCAACATCGAGGTGAGCCGCTCGCTGCGCGTGCTGGACGGCGCGGTGGTGGTGTTTGACGGCGTGGCCGGGGTCGAGCCGCAGACCGAGACCAACTGGCGCCTGGCCGACGGCTACGGCGTGCCCCGCATTGCGCTGGTCAACAAACTGGACCGCACCGGCGCCGACTTTGCCCGCGTGGTGGCGATGATCGCCGAGCGCCTGGCCGTGAAGCCGCTGGTGCTGCAACTGCCCATCGGCCAGGAGGCCGGGTTTGCGGGCGTTATCGATCTGCTCAGCATGCAGGCCCTGTACTGGCCGCCCAACGACCGGGGCCAGCCCACGCTCTCGCGTGCCGCCGTGCCCGCCGAGCTGCAAGCCGCCGCTGAGTCCGCCTGCCGCAACCTGGTGGAGCTGGCCGTGGAGCAGGACGACGCGGCCCTCACCGCCTACCTGGACGGCCAAACCGTGCCGGACGACGTGCTGCGCGCCTGCATCCGCAAGGGCACGCTGGCAGGCGCTTTTGTGCCCGTGCTGGCCGGTGCCGCGCTGAAGAACAAGGGCATCGAGCCCCTGCTCGACGCGGTGGTGGACTACCTGCCCGCCCCGGAAGACCGCCCGCTGGCCCTGCCGCCCGGCGACGGCTTTGCCGCGCTGGTCTTCAAGGTGGTGCACGACGAACACGGCACGCTGAGCTACCTGCGCGTGTACCGCGGCGAGGCCCATGCGGGCACCCCGGTGCTGAACACCCACACCGGCCAACGCGAGCGCTTGTCGCGGGTGGTGCAAATGCACGCCGACCGCCGCGAAGAACTCGCGCTGGCCCAGGCGGGCGATATCGTGGCCGTGGCCGGCCTGAAAAACAGCAAGACCGGCCACACCCTGAGCGACCCGGCCCAGCCCGTGGTGCTGGAGGAAATCCACGCGCCCGAGCCGGTGCTGGCCATGGCGGTAGAGCCGCATTCGCGCGACGACCAGGACAGCTTCTCGCGCGGCCTGCACACCCTGGTGGACGAAGACCCCAGCCTGCGCCTGGGCCAGGACAGCGACACCGGCCAGACCTTGTTGTCGGGCGTGGGCGAGCTGCAGCTGGAAGTGACGCTGGAAAAGCTGCGCAGCCGCTTCGGCGTGGTAGTGCGCACCGGCCCACCGCAAGTGGCCCTGCGCGAAACCATCGCCCATGCGGCCCACGTGCGTTATCTGCACAAAAAGCAGAGCGGCGGCCCCGGCCAGTATGCCGAGGTGGTGCTGCGCGTGGAGCCCCTGGAGCGCGGCGCGGGCCTGCAGTTTGAAAGCGCCATCACCGGCGGGGCGATTCCGAAGGAATTCATCCCCAGCGTGGAGCAAGGCGTGCGCCGTGCCGCCCTGGCAGGTGTGCTGGCAGGCCATCCGGTGACGGATGTGCGGGTGGTGCTGGAAGACGGCAGCTTCCACGAGAAGGACTCGTCCACCCTGGCCTTCGAGGTGGCGGGCCTGCAGGCCTTCATGCAGGCTCAGCGCGAGGCCGGGCCGACGCTGCTGGAGCCGGTGATGGCGGTGGAAGTGACCACGCCCATGGACCACGTGGGCGACGTGATTGGCGACCTGAACCGCCGCCGCGGCCAGGTGCGCCACCAGGACCAGCGCGGCAACGCCGCCGTGGTGCAGGCCATGGTGCCGCTGCAGACGCTGTTTGGCTACATCGGCAGCCTGCGCGCCCTGACGGCAGGCCGCGCCAGCTACACCATGCAGCTGGACCACTACGCGGTGGCACCGCGGCAAGGCTGAATGCCGACATGAAAAGGGCGAACCTGGAGTTCGCCCTTTTTTATATGAAATCAGTTCCGTGTGCTTATGGAATGGGCACGAGAAGCTATAAAAACTGCAGCAGCTGACCTTAAGACCGCACCACACCCTTTTTCAGCAAAATATTGCCGTACAGCCGGGTTTCACCCGTCGCTACCACGGCAAAGGCCTGGGCGGCGCGGGCGTAGAAGGCAAAGCGCTCCAGCGAGGTGGGCGGCTTCTCGCCGTGGCGCACCAGGGTGGCGGCAAAGTCCTGCACCGCGGGTGGCACCGCGCTGGCATCGCCCACCACCTGCATGGTGCAGGCGGCATCGGGCACAAAGTCGTCCAGCGGCAGCACCGACAGCACGGCATCCAGCACCCGGGTGGCATCCACGCCGGGCAAATTCACCAGGCGGCGGGCGTGGGTGGTGGCCGGAAAGTTGGCATCCACCAGCGCGATTTCGTCGCCATGGCCCATGGAAGCCAGCACGTGCAGCAGGTCGGCGCTGAGCAGGGGGGAAAGATTTTTGAGCATGGGCCGGGCCGGTAAGACTAAGAAGCAATGTTAAAACGGGATGCTGACGATTCCAAAAGCTTTAAATATCGGGTAAACCCTCTATTTTTATACACATAAAGTTACATTGAACAACATCCAGCGGGAGTATCGTTACAAAATCAAAAATAATAAAGAGGTGACACCCATGGCCGATGCGCATTCGTACAGCAAGCAGCAGACCCCCCAGCCCCTGTCCCAGGCCCTGCTGGGCGACAGGGTCATGTTGGCGGCGATCGTACTCAGTGCCATCGCCGCAGTCGTTTTGGGCTTCCAGTTTGTGGATGCGGGGCTGGCGATCGGTGCGTCGCTGCTGTTGCTGGTGGTGGCAGGGTTGGCGTATGCCACCGCCAAGGGCACCATGGCCTCGCGCTTGGTGCTGGCCTTTGTACAGGTGTCGCTGGTGGCGCTGCACATCCAGCTGGCGCGCGGCATGATCGAGCTGCACTTTGGTGTGTTCGTCACACTGGCGCTGCTGCTGGTGTACCTGGACTGGCGACCCATCGTTTTTGGGGCGGCGCTGTTTGCGGTGCACCACGTGGTGTTTGACCGGCTGCAGGCGGCCGGCCTGGGCTTTTATTGCACCACCGCACCCGACTTTTTACGCATCCTGCTGCACGCCACCTACGTGGTGATACAGACCGCGCTGGAGGTGGTGCTGGCCCTGGGCATGGGGCGCACCGCGCGCCAGGGCGAAGAGCTGGTGGCGCTGGTGGGCAGCGTGGACCGGGCCGACGGCATTGCACTGGGCGTGGGCCATATGGCCATGCACAGCCCGGTATCGCAGGCCCTGCAAGTTGCACTGGCGCGCATGGACGGGGCGGTATCCACCGTGCGGGGTGCCACCGCCGGCATCGAAAGCGCCTGCGGCGAAATCGCCACCGGCAACCAGGACCTGAGCGTGCGCACCGAGCAAACCGCCAGCAACCTGCAGCGCACCGCCAGCAGCATGGAGGTCCTGACCAGCACGGTCAAGCAATCCGCCGATGCCGCCCACCAGGCGAACCAGTTGGCGGCCTCGGCGGCTGAGGTGGCCGCCCGCGGCGGCGCGGTGGTGAGCCAGGTGGTGGCCACCATGGACGACATCAACCAAAGCTCCAAGAAAATCGCCGACATCATCGGCGTGATCGACGGCATTGCCTTCCAGACCAATATCCTGGCGCTCAACGCCGCCGTCGAAGCCGCCCGTGCGGGCGAGCAAGGGCGAGGGTTTGCGGTGGTGGCCAGCGAGGTGCGCAGTCTGGCCGGGCGCAGCGCCGATGCCGCCAAGGAGATCAAGGCGCTGATCAGCGCATCGGTGGAAAAAGTGGACTCCGGTTCGCGGCTGGTGCACCACGCGGGCAGCACCATGACCGAGATCGTCCAGTCGGTGAAGCGGGTCAGCGACATCATCGGCGAGATCACGGCCGCTTCCAGCGAACAGTCGGACGGCATCTCCGAGGTCAACAAAGCCATCACCCAGCTCGACCAGATGACCCAGCAAAACGCGGCGCTGGTAGAGCAGTCGGCCGCCGCTGCCGAAAGCCTGCGCGACCAGGCCCAGAAACTGGTGGACGCGGTGGAGGTGTTCCGATCGGCGTAAGCTGTGGGCTTTGCATTGCAGGAAGCCCCCATGAACGCCCGTGTCCCCGCCTCTGTACTGAACCCCGCCCAGGTGCTGGCCCACGCCACCGCCGCCTGGGACGGCGACATCGTCCGCCAACTCAGCGACTACATCGCCATCCCCGCCAAGTCGCCCGCGTACGATGTTGCCTGGTCCGAGCACGGCTACATCGACACGGTGATGCGCAACGCCGCCGCCTGGGTCGAGGCACAAAAGGTCGAAGGCTTGACGCTGGAAGTGATACGCCTGGAAGGCCGCACGCCGGTGCTGTACTTTGAAGTGCCCGCCAGCCAGACCGACTGCCGCCAGAACGTGCTGATGTACGGCCACCTCGACAAACAGCCCGAATTCACCGGCTGGCGCAACGACCTCGGCCCCTGGACCCCCAAGTACGAGGACGGCAAGCTCTATGGCCGCGGCGGTGCCGACGACGGCTATGCCGTGTATGCCAGCATCACTGCCGTGCAGGCGCTGAAGGCGCAAAAAGTGCCGCACCCGCGCATCGTCGGCCTGATCGAAACCTGCGAAGAAAGCGGCTCCTACGACCTGCTGCCCTACGTGGATGCCATGCGCGACAAGCTGGGCGAGGTGGCGCTGGTGGTGTGCATGGATTCCGGCGCGGGCAACTACGACCAGCTGTGGCTGACCAACAGCCTGCGCGGCCTGGCCAATGGCGTGTTGAAGGTGGAGGTGCTGACCGAGGGCGTGCACTCGGGCGATGCCAGCGGCCTGGTGCCGTCGAGCTTTCGCATCATGCGCCAGGTGCTGGACCGGCTGGAAGACAGCGCCACCGGCCGCCTGCTGCCCGCCAGCTTCCATTGCGAAGTGCCCGCCGACCGCCTGCTGCAGGCCCGCGCCACGGCGGCTATTTTGGGCGACGAAATCTACAAGCGCTTTCCCTGGGCGCACTACGACTGCGGCGGTGCCAGCACCCTGTGCCTGCCCACCACCACCGAGCCGGTGCAGGCCCTGCTGAACCGCACCTGGGCACCCACGCTCAGCGTCACCGGGGCCGAGGGCCTGCCGGAGCTGAAAAACGCCGGGGCCGTGCTGCGCCCCTACACCGCCTTCAAGCTATCGCTGCGCCTGCCGCCGCTGGTGGATGCATCGGTGGCGGTGCAAGAACTCAAAACCCTGCTGGAAGACAACGCCCCCTACCAGGCCCGCGTGACCTTCCAGCCCGACGGCGCAGCCACCGGCTGGAACGCCCCGAGCACTGCGCCGTGGTTCGAAACCGCGCTGCATGCCGCGTCGCAGGCCCAGTTCGGCGCGCCCTGCGGCTACATCGGCCAGGGCGGCACGATTCCGCTGATGAACATGCTGTCCCAGGGCTTCCCCAAGGCGCAGATGATGGTCTGTGGCGTGCTCGGCCCCAAGAGCAACGCCCACGGCCCGAACGAGTTTTTGCACGTGCCCTACGCCAAGAAGCTCACCGCCGCCGTGGCGCAGGTGATTGCCAGCTTTCCGCTGCACGCGGAATAAAAAAAGCCACTTTTTAACTATAAAAAGTGGCTTTTGCGCTGATCAAATCAGCGTGAGTAGTTATGCTTTTTGTAGCAAACCGCCCAGCATGCCAAACAGGTCGCTGCTATCGCCCAGACCGCCTTGGGGCGCCTGGCCGTTGGGGGTGAGGTGGTCCACCAGGCCCGGCAGCACCTGGGCCAGCTGACCCGCGGCTTCACCCGGCTCCAGGCCCAGCTTGGCGGCAATGCCGGCCAGTGCGTCCGAACCCAGCACATTGCCCAGTTGGTCGCCCGAGATAGGCTGGTTTTGGCCGCCACCAACCCACGAAGCCAGCACGTCGCCCATGCCGGCCTGGCCAAATTTGTCGGCCAGACCGCCCAGGCCGCCGTGGCCGCCGTTGTTGCTCAGCATGCCCGTCACCACCTGGATGAGCTGCGGGTTGCTGGCCAGCATGCCGATGATGCCGCCCAAGCCACCGCCCAGGCCGCCAAGGCCTCCCTGGGGTTGCGCCTGTTGTTGGCCGTTGTTCAAAACCGCGCCGAGAACCGAGTCGAGTAAGCCCATGGTGATTCCTTGGTAAGTGGAGAAAAAATACGTTGCCGCCGCCCGCAACGTTGGGAACAACCTGCAGGTTTACCGCGTATTGTGAACTATCGGCAAGTCCATGGCGATGCGTGACAATTCGCACACTTTCTCTATCCTATGCATACCCTCACCCCCTGGCAAGCCAACGGCCTGCTGCTCCTCGCCGCCCTGATCTGGGGTTCGGCCTTTGTCCCCCAGGCCTGGGGCGCGGTCGATGTGGCCCCGTTTCTTTTCACCGGCCTGCGTTTTGCCCTGGGCTGCCTGGTGGTGGCGCCGCTGGCCTGGTGGGAATGGCGGCAGCGCAGCACCGCCCAAAAGGCCGCCGGGGCGGGCCATCTGCTGCCGGTGGCGGGGCTGGGTTTTTTGATTTTTGCGGGCGTGGTGATGCAGCAGATCGGCATTGGCCAAACCAGCGTGACCAACGCCGGGGTGCTGACCGCGCTGTACGTGCCGCTCACCCCGTTGCTGGCGTGGGCGCTGCTGCGGCACCGGCCCGCCTGGCGGGTGTGGCCTGCGGCGCTGGCCTGCGTGGTGGGCACCTGGCTGCTGGCCGGGGGCGGCACGCTGGTGATGTCCCGGGGCGACGGATGGATCATTGGCAGCAGCCTGTTCTGGGCTTTGCACGTGCTGCTGGTGGGCCGGGTGTCACGCCACAGCAGCGGGCCGTTTGTGCTGTCGCTGGTGCAGTTTGCGGTGTGCGCGGCGGCCAGCCTGTCGGTGGCGGCGGTGGCCGAGCCCTGGGTGCTGGACAAACTGCGCAAGTCTGCCGCCAGCATTGCCTACACCGGTTTTGTCTCGGTGGGCCTGGGCTACACGCTACAGGTGCTGGGCCAGCGCCATGCCAACGCCAGCCACGCGGCCATCATTTTGTCGAGTGAGACGCTGTTTGCCGCCCTGTTCGGGGCCCTGCTGATGGGCGACCGGCTCAATACCGCCGGGCTGGTCGGCTGCGGCCTGATCCTGGCCAGCATCGTGCTGGTGCAGATCAAGCCAAGATAGGCACACCCCCAGGCTTGCCCACTCCGTGTGGCCTCCAACCCCCTTGCAGGGGGCAACACCAGCAGCCTGGCAAAGCCAGTTCTGCGGTGTTTCTGGCGGGCATCCGTTCTGGCCGAGACTTTCGGCTGAACGTTACCAATCCATCGAATTAGTGGATGACCTGGGCCAGCAGGCCGTCGGCGTAGTGGCTGGCCACGACTTGCAGGCTGTGGCCCTTGATGCCAGCGGCCTGGCCTTCGCAACCGAACTCCAAAAAGCGCTGTTTGCACAGCTTTTTAGCGGCTTCACGGGCGGGCTTGAGGTAGTCGCGGGGGTCGAACTTTTCGGGGTTTTCGACGAAGAACTTGCGGATCGCGCCGGTCATGGCCAGGCGCACATCGGTGTCGATGTTGATCTTGCGCACGCCGTGCTTGATGGCTTCCTGGATTTCTTCGATCGGCACGCCGTAGGTTTCCTTCATGTCGCCGCCGTGCTCGCGGATGATGGCCAGCAGCTCTTGCGGCACGCTGGAGCTGCCGTGCAGCACCAGGTGGGTGCTCGGGATGCGCAGGTGGATTTCCTTGATGCGCTGGATCGCCAGGATGTCGCTGGTGGGCTTGCGGGTGAACTTGTACGCGCCGTGGCTGGTGCCGATGGCGATGGCCAGCGCATCGATCTGGGTGCGCTGCACGAATTCGGCGGCCTGCTCGGGGTCGGTCAGCATCTGCGCCATGGTCATCACGTCGTCGGTGCCGTGGCCGTCTTCCTTGTCGCCCTGCATGGTTTCCAGCGAACCCAGGCAGCCGAGTTCGCCCTCGACCGTCACGCCCACGCGGTGTGCCAACTCGACCACTTTGCGGGTGACTTCGACGTTGTAGTCAAAGCTGGCGATGGTTTTACCATCGGACTGCAAGGAGCCGTCCATCATCACCGAGCTGAAGCCCAGGTTGATCGCGCCCTGGCAGATTTCGGGGCTTTGGCCGTGGTCCTGGTGCATCACCAGCGGAATATGCGGCCAGGTTTCAATCGCGGCCTGGATCAGATGCTTGATGAAGGGCTCGCCCGCGTACTTGCGCGCACCAGCGCTGGCCTGCAGGATGACGGGTGCGCCCACCTCGTCGGCGGCTTGCATGACGGCCTGGACTTGTTCCAGGTTGTTGACATTGAAGGCCGGAATGCCATAGCCGTTGACGGCGGCATGGTCCAGCAGTTCGCGCATAGAGACGAGTGCCATGGTGGTGGTTCCAGAGAGTAAAAAAACGGGGGCGAAGCGGGCCACAACCGGACGTCACAGGGGTGTTCGCCATTTTGGTAACCGCTTGGTAACTCTGCCAATTCTAGCGTTGTGCCAAACAAGACGTGCACGCAAAAGCCGCGCCACCAGGCGCATGCAGCTTTGCAACTGGTTGTTGGTGTGTTCCCTGGGCACCCCCATCCAAGGAAAACAGGCTCGGACAAGGCGCAATGCGGGCCTGCAAGGCCCACGTTGCATGGGCCGCCGAGAAAACGAGGGCTGCGGTACTCAGCCCTCCAGGAACATTAACTGACCTGGCAAATCTTCAGCATGTTGGTGCCGCCGGGGGCACCCATGGGTTCGCCGCAGGTGATGGCGTACACGTCGCCGCGCTGCACGATGCCGCGGTTGGTAAGGTGGCGCTCGGCCTGCGCCAGCGCGGTGTCGCGGTCGGTGCTGGCATCCATCAGCAAGGGCAGCACGTTGCGGTACAGCGCCATCTTGCGCTGGGTGGCCAGGCGCGGGGTCAGGGCGTAGATGGGGACGTGGATGCTGTGGCGGCTCATCCACAAAGCGGTGGAGCCGCTGTCGGTCATGGCCACAATGGCCTTGGCGCCCAGGTGCTGCGCGGTGAACAGCGCGCCCATGGCGATGGACTGGTCAATGCGGCTGAAAATCTTGCCCTTGAAGTCGGCCTCCAACTCGCCGTATTCGGCCTTTTCGGCTTCGCGGCAGATGTTGGCCATTTCCAGCACGGTTTCCAGGGGGAACTTGCCCGCAGCGGTTTCGGCGCTGAGCATCACCGCGTCGGTACCGTCCAGCACGGCGTTGGCCACGTCGCTGACCTCGGCGCGGGTGGGCACCGGGTTGGTGATCATGGACTCCATCATCTGGGTGGCGGTGATGACCACCTTGTCGCTGGCGCGGGCCATGCGGATCATGCGTTTTTGCAGGGCGGGCACGGCGGCATTGCCGACTTCCACCGCCAAATCACCGCGCGCCACCATGATGCCGTCGCTGGCATCCAGGATGGACTGCAGGTGCGGAATGGCTTCGGCGCGTTCGATCTTGGCGATCATGCCGGGCTTGTGGCGGTATTCGGCCGCGGCCACGTTGCACAGCTGGCGGGCCATTTCCATGTCGGTGGCGTTCTTGGGGAAGCTCACGGCCACGTAGTCGGCCTGGAAGGACATGGCGGTCTTGATGTCGTCCATGTCCTTGCTGGTCAGGGCCGGGGCGGTCAGGCCACCGCCCTTTTTGTTGATGCCCTTGTTGTTGGACAGTTCGCCGCCGAGCTTGACGATGGTGTGCACTGCCTCGCCGTGCACGGCTTCCACGGTCATGACGATCAGGCCGTCGTTGAGCAAGAGCACATCACCGGGTTTGACTTCACGGGGCAGCTCTTTGTAGTCCAGGCCCACGCCATTGATGTCGCCAGGTTCGGTGCGGGCGGCATCCAGTACAAATTTCTGGCCAGGCTCCAGCATGACCTTGCCTTCGGCAAACTTGGCAACACGGATCTTGGGGCCTTGCAGGTCGGCCATGATGGCCACTTCCACACCCGCACGGCGGGCGGCTTCGCGCACCATCATGGCGCGATCGATATGGTCTTGCGCCTTGCCGTGGCTGAAGTTCAGCCGCACCACATTGACGCCCGCTCGTATCAATTGCTCCAGAATTTCTGGCGAGTTGGATGCAGGACCCAGGGTGGCAACAATTTTGGTGGCGAGGCGGGGCATGACTAAAGTCTCCGTTGTAATTTAGTTTCCATTTTTACACGAAAATAGTTACAAAAAGGTTACAGAACAAGCATGAAAACCCTAGTTGCGCCATTGAAACAGAGCCATGGTACAAAGTTACCAGTGTCTTACACCTTGCCAGGACTTACGCAAGTTCCCCCTGTAAGCCCGAAGGTCGATACAGGGGCGCTGCGTAAGTCCTATTCCCTTAGCTTTGATCTACGTCAGTACTGCCGTAGCGCAGCCCGCATAGCATCGCGGCAGCTGATTTGCGTACCCATGCGCGGCCACCGGCCACGCTAGTCAACTCACCCCTACGAAACGCACGTTGACCGTGTTTTGCCATGTCTTCTTCGATTGAAAACCACACTTCCCCTCTCCCGCCTGTGCCGTTGGCACCCGGCGTACCGCTGCCGCACCGCAAGGTGATCCGCTCCTGGCTGATTCCGCTGTCGCAGCGCACCACGTGGCGGGCCCTGCTGCTGCTGGCGCTGGACTATGCGGTGCTGGGCACCCTGCTGACCGGCACGGTGCTGCTGGCATCCGTGTGGGCCAAGCTGCTGTGCGGACTGGCCGCCGGTTTTGTGGTGGGGCGGCTGTTCGTCATCGGCCACGATGGTTGCCACCAGAGCCTGACGCCGCACCGCCGCCTGAACAAGTGGCTGGGCCGTATTGCCTTTTTACCGTCACTTACCGCCTACAGCCTGTGGGATGTAGGCCACAACGTGGTGCACCACGGCTTTACCAACCTCAAGGGGGTGGATTTTGTCTGGGCCCCGCTGACGCAGGCCGAATACGCTGCCCTGTCACCCGTGGGCCGCGTGCTGCAGCACATCTACCGCAGCGGCTGGGGGCCGGGCCTGTACTACCTGGTAGAGATCTGGGGCAAGAAAATGATGTTTCCGCCCAAGTCGCAAATGGGCAATACCCACCGCGCCATCTTTACCTGGGACTGCCTTCTGGTCAGCGCCTTTGCCCTGCTGTGGATGGCTGCGATAGCTGCTGGCGCGCTGGCCACCGGCCAGTCGGTGGCGCTGCTGCTGTTGCTGGGCTTTGCAGTGCCGATGTTCTTCTGGTTCAACATGATGGGCTTTGTGATCTACGGCCACCACACGCACGTCAAGGTGTCGTGGCACGACGACCGGGCGGTGTGGCTGCGGGCCCAGCCGTTCGTATCCACCACGGTGCACCTGACCTTCCCGCTGCAGATCGGCGCACTGGTGCACCACATCATGGAGCACACCGCCCACCACGTGGACATGAGCATCCCACTCTACAAGCTCAAGGTGGCACAGGCCAAGCTGGAAGAACTGCTGCCCGGGCGCATCGTGGTGCAGCCGTTCTCGTGGCGCTGGTACTTTGACACCGCACGGGCCTGCAAGCTGTACGACTTCACGCGCCACTGCTGGACCGACTTCCAGGGCCAGGCGACCAGCCCGGCACGCCCATAAAGCGGGTGCACTTCGTGGACGTTTGATCTGGCGCAAATGCGGTGTACACACGGTTTGATGCGGCGCAAAGTCCCCAAGGGCAGGGTCTTCTGTAATCAAGGGGTGGGATGTTCCCGCAACCTGATTGAAAGAAGACCATGCAAAAAACCGTATTCGCCGCCGCACTCTGCGCCCTGTTGTCCACCGCCGCCCTGGCCCAGTCCAGCGCACCTGGCCCGTGGCTGGTTCGCGCCCGTGCCGTGCACCTGGACAGCGCCAATGGCGACACCACCCCGCTGTCCCTGTCCATCAACAACAAGTGGCTGCCCGAGCTGGACATCAGCTACTTTTTCACGCCCAACATTGCCGCCGAGCTGGTGCTGACCGTGCCGCAAAAGCAGACGCTGAGCGCAGGCGGCACCGCCATCGGCAGCTTCAAGCACCTGCCCCCCACCCTGACGCTGCAATACCACTTGCCCCAGGCCGGTTTCACACCCTACGTGGGCGCGGGCCTGAACTACACCCGCCTGAGCTCGGTGAACCTGCCCGCAGGCGTGACGGTAGACCGCAACAGCTATGGCCCCGCACTGCAGGTGGGCGTGGACATTCCGGTGGCAAAGAACATGGTGCTGAACTTCGACCTGAAGAAGGTTTATATCCGCACCGACGTGGCCGCCGGTGGCGCCAAGCTGGGCACCTTCAAGGTGGACCCGGTGCTGTTCGGCATTGGCCTGGGTTGGAAGTTTTAAGCCATTACAACCAGGGACAACGATTTATAAAAAATCGGCACTTCATGCAGATGGAATAAGCTTGAGAAGCTCTTAATTCAATAGCACATCAGCCACCCGACTCCTCGGGCAGCGTAAGCCGCCCGGTGTGGTAATCGTAGCCATAGACCTCGCCATAGCGGCCCCATTCGATGGCCACTTCCAGCACGCGTTTGGCTTCCACCGCGTCCATGAACTCTTCCAGCAACTCCAGGAAGCGCTTCTCGGACAGGGTACCGCTGGGCTCGCTCTCCAGGTTGCGCCGGATGTGCGAGGCCAGGGGCACGTGGGTCAGCAGCTGTTGGCCAAAAATCTCCTGGCGACGCGCCTGGTCGGCATCCACGTAGTGCTGGCCCAGCGGGGTCAGGTGGATATCGCCGTGGTCCACGTGGGCCAGGCCCATCAGGCTCAGCGCCTCGTAGGTGGGGAACAGCTCTTCGTCGGCCAGCTCGGACTCTTCGGCCAGTTGCGGCAGGTCGGCATGCCCATCGAACGGCGTGTCGGCCAGCAGTTCCAGCACGCCTTCGATGCGGCCAATATCGGTGGGCGGCAGCCGGTAGCCCAGGTGCGCAGTGACCGGGGCACCGGCGGTGGCCTCGGGTGTGGGGCGCTGGGTCATCAGGCCATAGACCTCGTCGATCAGCGCCCGCACCTCCACCGAGTCCGCATCGCGCGGGCGCGGCAGATCGATCTGGACCTCGTCCCGGATGCGGCCCGGGTCGCTGGCCAGGATGATGATGCGGTCGGCCATCATCACCGCCTCTTCGATGTTGTGCGAGACGATCAGGATGCCCTTGGTGGGGATCTGGTCGCCGTCCCACAGCTCCAGCATGTCGTTGCGCAGGGTTTCACCGGTCAGCACGTCCAGCGCCGAAAACGCCTCGTCCATCAGCAAAATGTCGGGGTTGGTGACCAGGGCGCGGGCAATGCCCACCCGCTGCTTCATGCCGCCCGACAGTTCGCGCGGCAAGGCCCCGCCAAACCCGGCCAGGCCGATCATCTCCAGCACCGCGTCGGCGCGCGTCTGGCGCTCGGCGGCGGGCACGCCCTGGGCTTCCAGGCCCAGCTCCACGTTTTGCTGCACCGTGAGCCACGGAAACAGGGCAAACGACTGGAACACCATGGCAATGCCCGCCACCGGCGCGTGGATGGGCTGCTGGCGGTATTCCACCTTGCCGTGGTCGGCCGGAATCAGCCCGGCCATGATGCGCAGCAAGGTGGACTTGCCCGAGCCCGACTTGCCCAGCAGGGCCACGATTTCGCCCTCGGCCAGGTGAAAGTCCACCGACTCCAGCACACTGCGGGCGGTGCCGTCGGCGGCGCGGAAAGACTTGGCCACGCCTTGCAGTTCAATCACATTCATAGCTCTCCCGACCTTCCCGTTAACGACTGCGGTCCTCGGCCAGCACATACAGCTTGCGCCAGAAGAAGCGGTTCAACACCATCACAAAAATGCACATCACACCAATGCCCAGCGCAATGCGGTGGAAGTCGCCCGCGTCGGTCATCTGCTTGATGTAGCTGCCCAGACCATCGGCCACCAGGGTGGTTTTGCCCCAGGTGACGTACTCGGCCACGATGCTGGCGTTCCACGACCCACCGCTGGCGGTGATGGCCCCGGTGATATAGCTGGGAAACACCGCAGGCAGGTAGACGCGTTTCCACTTCAGCCAGCCCTTGACGCCCAGGTTGTCGGCGGCCAGGCGCAGCTCGTTCGGAATGGTGGCAGCCCCGGCCACCACGTTGAACAGGATGTACCACTGGGTGCCAAACACCATCAGCGGGCTGAGCCAGAGGTTGGGGTTGAGCCGCCAGGTGACCAGCAGGTAGACCACCAGCGGAAACATCAGATTGACGGGGAACGCGGCCAAAAACTGCGCCACCGCCTGCACCCGCTGCGAGTACGCAGGCCGCAGCCCGATCCACACCGCCACCGGCACCCACACCAGCGAGGCCAGCGCTATCAGCAGCAGCACCCGCGCCAGCGTGATCAGGCCTAAAAAGGCTACGTGCGCGGCCTCGCCCCAGCCCACCACGGTGTGCACAAACAGCACCAGCCAGGCCAGCGCTGCCACGGCGGCCAGCACCAGGGCGGCATCCCACAGGCGCTCCCACAGCGGGTTGTGCGGCTTCGGCGGCGCATTGCGTCCGGCGGCATCGGCCTGCACGCTGAACCAGCCCAGGGCGCTGCGCATCAGCGTCCAGAATTGCGCCGTCAGCCCGCGCATCCAGCGGCTGCGGCCCATCCAGTCCAGCAGCCACGACTGCTGCGCCGTGTCGCCCTGCGACTCTTCAAACCGGAACTTGTCGGCCCAGGCCAGCGGGGGCCGGAAGAACAGCTGGTCGTACAGCAGAATGCCCGCCAGCATGGCCGCAATCGCGTAGCCGATGGCCCAGCCGTCCTTGGCCTCGATGGCCACGGCGATGTAGGAGCCGATGCCCGGCAACTTGATGTCCTGGTTGGCCACCGAAATCGCTTCGGCCGCCACCAGAAAAAACCAGCCGCCCGACATCGACATCATCATGTTCCACAGCAGCCCCGGCATGGCAAAGGGCAGCTCCAGCCGCCAAAAGCGCTGCCAGCCCGACAGGCGAAACACCCGTGCCGCCTCGTTCAGCTCATCGGGCACGTTGCGGATCGACTGGTACAGGCTGAAGGCCATGTTCCAGGCCTGCGAGGTGAAGATGGCAAAAATGGCGGCGCATTCCACACCCAGCAGGCTGCCCGGAAACAGCGCAATGAAGGGCGCAATGGCAATCGCCTGGAAACCCAGGATCGGCACCGACTGCAGCACGTCCAGAATGGGAACCATGGCCTTTTCGGCGGCCCGGTATTTGGCGGCGATGGCTGCAAACACACAGCTGAACAGCAGCGAACAGGCCAGCGCCAAAAACATGCGCAGAATGGTGCGCAGCAGGTAATACGGCAGATAGGCGGGCGAGAGCGATATCTCCAGCGTCTCGCCCATGGCAAACGGCCGGGCCATCTGCGCCGCGCCAAACGCCAGGGCCACCAACACGGCCAGCACCAATGGCAGCAGGGCAAAGTCCCACCGGTTGGGCGCTTTGCCCGGCGGGCGGCTGCCCCGCGCCTGCGGGTTGCGCAACTCGAACATGGCGATCCTCCCGAAATGCGATGGGAGGAACCCACGGCAAACACACACTGCCGCTGGATGCGCGGCTCAGGCCGCTAGTGGAACACCGTTACATGTCTGCGGTGTGTACCGCGGGCCTCAGGCAGCGCGTTTTTGCAGAATCTCGAACGCGGGCAGGGTCTTGCCTTCCAGGATTTCCAGGAAAGCGCCGCCGCCGGTGGAGATGTAACCCACCTGTTTTTCAATGCCGTATTTGGCAATCGCCGCCAGAGTGTCGCCACCGCCAGCTATCGAAAACGCAGCACTGTCGGCAATCGCGCGGGCAATCGTTTCGGTGCCATGGGCGAAGGCATCGAACTCGAACACGCCGACCGGGCCGTTCCAGACGATGGTGCCCGCCGACTTGAGCTGCAGCGCCAGCGCGGCGGCGGTTTGCGGGCCGATGTCGAGGATCAGGTCGTCCTCGGCCACATCGGTGGCGGCCTTGACGGTGGCCACGGCATCGGCGGCAAAGGTCTTGGCGGTGACCACGTCGGTGGGGATGGGCACGGCCGCACCGCGGGCTTGCATGGCATCGATCACGGCCTTGGCCTGGTCCACCAGGTCGGGCTCGGCCAGGCTTTTGCCGATCTTCAACCCGGCGGCCAGCATGAAGGTGTTGGCAATGCCGCCGCCCACGATGAGCCCGTCCACCTTTTCAGACAAGGCTTTCAGGATGGTCAGCTTGGTGGATACCTTGGAGCCCGCCACGATGGCCAACAGCGGGCGCTGGGGATGGGCCAGGGCCTTGGTGATGGCATCGATCTCGGCCGCGAGCAGGGGGCCTGCGCAGGCAACCTTGGCGTATTCGGCGATGCCGTAGGTGGTGCCTTCGGCGCGGTGGGCGGTGCCGAACGCGTCGTTCACAAAGATGTCGCACAGCGCGGCCATTTTCTTGGCCAGCTCGGGGCTGTTTTTCTTTTCGCCCACGTTGACGCGGCAGTTCTCCAGCAGCACGACCTGGCCGGGGGCTACGGTCACGCCATCTACCCAGTTGGCCACCAGCGGCACATCGCGACCTAGCAGCTCGCCCAGGCGCTGGGCCACCGGGGCCAGCGAGTCTTCGGGTTTGAACGCGCCTTCGGTGGGGCGGCCCAGGTGCGAGGTCACCATGACCGCCGCGCCTGCGTCCAGCGCCATCTGGATGCATGGCACCGAAGCGCGGATGCGGGTGTCTTCGGTGATGGCACCGGCATCGTCTTGCGGCACGTTCAGGTCGGCGCGGATGAAAACACGTTGGCCTGCGGCTTTGCCCTGGGCGCACAGATCGGAGAAGCGGATGACGTTCATGGCGGTGTCTCGGTAGGTTAGAGGGGGAAACCCGCCATTCTAGGAGCGCTATCCGCCCAAAGAGTTACCAACCTAAGCCAAGATGCAGCGGCAGATACACGGCCATGCCCGCCACGATGGTCAGCAGCACGTCGCGCCGCCAAAAGTACACCAGCACCCCGGCGGCGGCACCAAACAGCCGCGCATCCATCCAGGTGGCCAGCAGGTGGCCCTGGGTCATCAGCACCTCGGGCAGCACCACGGCAGACAGCGCGGCAATCGGCGCGTACTGCAGGCCGCGCTGGGCCCAGTGCGGCAGGCTGGCGGATTTGCGGGTGAGAAAGAAAAAGCAGCGGGTGATGACGGTGATGGCCGCCAGCCCGAGGATGATGGCCACCGTCTCCCAGGTGGTGCTGCCGTTCATGCCGCCACCTTGCGGCGCATTTTTTCGATGGACATGCAGGCGAACACCGCCATGGCGATGGCCACCACGATGTTGAGCTTGAATGGCAGCTGGTAGGTGGTGATGGCCACCATGGCCGCCACCACCGCCGAGACGATGCGCAGCCGGGTGCTGGCCAGCGAACACAAGATACCGATCAGGCACAGAATGCCTGCAAAGCCCAGGCCCCAGGTGGTGGGGATGAAGTTGGCCAGCACCACACCGGTCACGCTGGCGGGCATCCAGCTGATCCAGCAGGCGCTGTTGCTGCCCGCCAGGTAGGCCTCCTGGGCGTTTTGGGCCTCGGGCGTGTCGCCAGGGTGGGCAAAGCGCCGGGTGAACATCACATAGGTCATGTCGGTGGTCAGGTAGCCGTGGCTGATGCGCTCCAGCCAGGGCAGGTGCATCAGGTAGGGCCGCAGGTGCAGGCTGAACACCACGAAGCGCAGGTTGACGCAAAAGCCGGTGGCCAGAATCACCCAGGCCGGTGCGTCCACGGTGAGCAGGGGCGCGGCGGCCAGCTGGGAGCTGCCGGCAAACACGGTCAGGGTCATCAGCAGCGACTCGAACAGGCTCATGCCCGACTTGGCCATGGCCACGCCGGTCATCAGGCCCCAGGCCACCATACCGGGGGCTTGCGGCCACATTTCGGACGCGCCGACGCGGAACTCGGGGTGGCTGCGGTTAGCGCGCTTGAGGAACATCCGGCATGCCTTCAAACACCATGCCGGGCTGCACATCGCAGCCGCGCAGGAAGTCGGCCACGGCCAGACGTTTGCCACCCGGGCGCTGCACCTGGGTGATGTTCACTATCGAATCCATAGCTGCCACCGCTATGGATTCGGGCGTGACAGCCACAATCGATCCACATTTTGTGCCTGCGGGCAAGGCCGCGTCCGACACCGTGGCGGCCCAGACTTTCAGGTTCTCGCCCGCCAGCAGCGTGGCCGCGCCGGGGAAGGGGTTGAAGGCGCGGATGCGGCGAACGATGGTGTCGGCGCTCTGCGTCCAGGCTATCGCCGCCTCGCGCTTTTCGATCTTGTGGGCGTAGGTGATGCCCTCGCTGGGTTGGGGCACGGGCACCAAAGTACCTAGCTGCGCCAGGGCCTGCACCACCATGCGCCCGCCCAGATCGGCCAGCCTGTCGTGCAGACTGCCAGTGGTGTCGGTAGGGGCGATAGGCAGGGATTCGACCAGCAGCATGTCGCCCGTGTCCAGCCCGGCATCCATCTGCATGATGGCCACGCCGGTCTGTGCATCGCCCGCCTCGATGGCGCGGTGGATGGGGGCGGCACCGCGCCAGCGCGGCAGCAGGCTGGCGTGGATGTTCAGGCAGCCATGGCGCGGCACGTCCAGCACCCACTGCGGCAAGATCAGGCCGTAGGCCACCACCACCATCACATCGGCCTGGGCGGCTTGCAGCAGGGCCTGGGCGGCGGCGGCTTCATCGGGGTATTTGCCGTCCAGCCGCAGGCTGCGCGGCTGGGCCACGGGGATACCGTGGGTGAGGGCGTGTTGTTTAACAGGGGATGCCTGCAGCTTCATGCCGCGCCCGGCGGGGCGGTCGGGCTGGGTGAGCACCAGCACGACTTCAAAGCCTGCGGCCTGCAGTGCGGCCAGCGCCACCTGGGCAAACTCCGGCGTGCCCGCAAAGACGACGCGCATCAGGCCGCGTCCGACCGGCCCATAGCGCGGCGGGACTTCAGCATCTTGCTTTTGATCCGGTTGCGTTTCAACGGCGACAGGTATTCCACAAACACCTTGCCCAGCAGGTGGTCCATCTCGTGCTGGATGCACACCGCCAGCAGGCCCTCGGCTTCCAGCGTGCGCGACTGGCCTGCGCCGTCCAGCGCCTGCACCCGCACCTGGGTGGCGCGCTCCACGCCGTCGTAAATGCCGGGCACCGACAGGCAGCCTTCTTCGTTGAGCACCCGTTCCTCGCTGGCCCAGATAATTTCAGGGTTGATCAGCACCAGGGGTTCGGTGCGCTCGTCGGACACATCGATCACCACCAGGCGCTCGTGCACATCCACCTGGGTGGCGGCCAGGCCGATGCCGTTGGCCTCGTACATGGTCTCGACCATATCGGCGATGAGGGACTGGATACGCGCGTCCACCGCCTGCACGGGTCGTGCTAAGGTGTGTAGCCTGGGGTCTGGGTATTGAAGAATGGAAAGTAGGGCCATGGAATCTCGCCGAAATTGCGGGAACTGGGCGCGAGGCGGCCAGCCGTGTGTCGCTATTTTCGCTACTTTTGGACCTGGGCAAACCGGGGGGTGCCAATATTCGTTGCCCTGCTAGGGGCTTGGGCGCAGAATCGCGCGTAATTTGTCGTTAGTTTTCCGTCGGATTTGCGTCTGTTTGCAGACCACGCCAACTGCGGCACCGACGGACATTTGTGGTGCTACCAAATATGAAATATAGAACAGCGGGAGTGGATTCGCGTGGGGCCGCCGCAGCAGCAGCCATGGTGTTGACGGCCTTGTCGGCCAGCCTGTGGAGCCCGCTAGCCCAGGCGCAAGACTATCCCATCACCCCCGCACAGCAGGCCACCGCCAGCCAGGTGGCCCAAAACGGCGTGCCCCTGGCCGCACTGGCCCCGAATGCCCCCGACCACTACACCGTCAAATCGGGCGATACGCTATGGGCCATTTCCGGTCTGTTTCTCACCACCCCGTGGCGCTGGCCCGAGCTGTGGGGCATGAACCAGCAAGACATCCGCAACCCGCACCGCATCTACCCGGGCCAGCAGTTGTTTCTGTTCAAAAAAGATGGCCGGGCCACGCTGCAGGCGGGCCAGACGGTATCGGGCGACGGCATGCGCACCGTGCGCCTGTCGCCACGCACCCGCATCGAGAACCTGGCCGACAACGCCCTGCCCACGCTGCAAACCCATTTGATCGAGCCATTTTTGTCCGAGCCGCTGGTGGTGGACGAAAACACCTTGGCGCTGGCCCCGCGCATCGTGGCCACCCAGGAAGACCATGTGATGCTGAGCCAGGGCGACCGCGCCTACGCCCGGGGTCCGGTCAATGCCCCGCTGATCGACGGCCAGGGCAAGCTGCAGACCTTCCGCGTGATGCGCAACGCCACCCCGCTGAAAGACCCCGGCACCGGCGAAATCCTGGGCTATGAAACCCAGTACGTCGGCAAGGCCAGCCTGGCCGGCAGCGAGGTGCAGCGCCCCTCCAAAGACCTGGACCGCGATGGCAAGCCCTTCCTCGACATCGTGCCCGCCAGCCTGGACATCGTCTCGGCCAAGGAAGAAATCCGCGTCGGCGACCGCCTGCTGCCCGAACCCGCGCGCGAGTTACTGAACTTCGTGCCCCGCGCACCGGCCAAGGACATCGAAGGCCGCGTCGTATCGGTATACGGCAGCACCGCCCTCGCCAATGCGGCGCAAAGCCAGATCGTGGTGATCAACAAGGGGACGCGCGACGGCATCGAGCGCGGCCACGTGCTGTCGCTGTTGTCCGACGGTGCCCGCCTGCGCGACTCCACCGATCCCGACAAGACCATGATCAAGCTGCCCGACGAACGCAACGGCCTGCTGATGGTGTTCCGGCCGTTCGAGCGGGTGTCCTACGGTCTGATTCTGGATGTCAAGACCGGCGTGAAGATCGGCGACCGGCTGACCACGCCGCGCTGAACGGGGTAGCAGCATGGACCGGGACGAGCTGGCAGGCTGGCTGCGCCTGCTCCTGACGCCCGGCGTTGGCAATGCCAGCGCACGCCGCCTGATGGCCGCCTTTGGCCTGCCCACGGCGGTGTTTGCGCAGCCTCTGGCTCGCCTGCTTGATATCGCCACCCCGCTGCAGGCCCATGCGCTGCAACAGCTCCCGCCCGAGCTGGAGTCCCATCTGGAAACCACCTGGCAGTGGCTGGCCGCTGCCGGGGCAGCCCCGCGCAGCCTCATCACCCTGGGCGACGACCGATACCCTAACGCCCTGCTGGCCATGGAAGACCCGCCGCTGCTGCTGTACGCGCTGGGCCGCACCGACCTGTGGCGGCCTGCCAGCAGCCGCAGCATCGCCATCGTCGGCAGCCGCAACCCCACGCCGCAGGGCGAGGCGAATGCCCGCCAGTTTGGCAAGGCCTGCGCCCAGGCCGGACTGACCGTGGTGTCGGGCCTGGCCCTGGGGGTGGACAGCGCGGCCCACCTGGGCGCGCTGGAAGGCGCTGCGGGGACGGATGACCGGCTGGCCACCATCGCCGTGGTGGGCACCGGGCTGGACCGCGTTTACCCGCGGCGCAACCTGGCGCTGGCCCACCGCATCGCCCAGCACGGCCTGTTGCTGAGCGAATACCCGCTGGGCACGCCGCCGCTGGCCGCCAACTTCCCCAAGCGCAACCGCCTGATTGCCGGGCTGTCCCAAGGCACGCTGGTGGTCGAAGCGGCGCTGCAATCGGGCTCGCTGATCACCGCCCGGCTGGCCGTGGAGCAGGGCAAGGAGGTGTTTGCCATCCCCGGCTCCATCCACTCGGCCCAGGCCCGGGGCTGCCATGCGCTGATCCGCCAGGGGGCCAAACTGGTGGAAACCATCCAGGATGTTCTGGACGAGTTGAAACTCTCCAGCACTCCTGATTCAATAGCTGCCCATGCTGACGCCATAAGCGCTAGCAGCCCAAAAAATCCTGAAAACCCGCTGCTGACAGCCCTGGGCTACGACCCCGTGGGCCTGGATGCGCTGGTCGCCCGCACCGGCATTGCCACGTCCCAACTGCAGGTGCAGCTGCTGGAACTGGAGCTAGACAACCAGGTGGCGCGCCTGCCCGGCGGCCTGTTTCAGCGGATTGCCCACAGTTAAAACACCTGGCCCACCCACGCCCAGGTTCTGCGCTATATTGGGTCCATGTTTGAAGTACTCGTGTTCGTTTATGAAAACTACTGGCGCGGCGATGCCTGTCCCGAGCCGCAACAACTTGGCCGCAAATTAACGGCCGTCGGCTTCGAAGCCGATGAAATTGCGGAGGCGCTGCGCTGGCTCGACGGCCTGCATATCGCGTCCCACAGCCCCCACCTGGCCCCGCCCCTGCCGCCTATCGAGGCGATGGACTTCCCCGCCACCGACAGCCTGCGCGTCTACTCGGTGGCCGAGCAAGACCATCTGGGGGCCGAATGTCTGGGCTTTGTGAGCTTTCTGGAAACCGCCGGGGTGCTGGCACCAGTGATGCGCGAAATCGTGCTGGACCGCGCCATGGCCGCCAACGGCCACCCCGTGACCCTGGACGACCTGAAGATCATCATCCTGATGGTGTACTGGAGTTTTGGCGAAGAGCCCGATGCCCTGGTGCTCGACGAGCTGTGCGACGACGCGTCGGACCGCATTGCCCACTAAAGACTTTTTATAAGCCTTTTAGGCCGTTTACGCTCACCCCGTCAGCGTGAGCAGCTACAAAAACCGCAGCAATCAGGCCAGCAGCCGCTCGGGGTTGGCATCCAGCTTGGCCAGCGCGTCGCGGGTGGCGCGCAGGGTCAAGGCTTCTTCTTCCTGTGGCACCAGCAGACCCGCTTGCAGGTAGGCCGCCAGTCGGCGCGCCTGGATCAGGTAGCTGCGCCCATCCATGGCGGCAAACAGATGCAGTTGCCTGCGGTCACTGCGCCAGGCGAACTGCACCCGGTTGACCTGGCGGTTGTGGTCCAGCATGAACCAATGGCCCAGTTGCAGTTCTTGCGCCCAGGCCAGCATCGCATCAGAGGGCTTGGAGCCGCCATCGGCGATCACGTCGATGGTGGACGCATCCATACCCAGCATCATCTCGATGCTTTCCGGGTCCAGCGGCAAATCGCCGGTGGCTTCGTCGCTGAAGAAATCTTCCAGGTTGGCCAGGTGCGCGGCCATGGAGTCGATGCGCGCCTGGGGGATGGCCTCGGTCTTGGACATGAAGGCATCGGCCAGCGTGTCACTGATGGTCTTGATGTGGATCTCTTGGGCCGGCGTGTCCAGCCCCAGCAGGCCCATGCCCTGGCGCAGGCGCTGCAGCAGGGTCGGCAGGCTCTGGATGACCTTGGCCCGGTCCGCCCGGTTCGGCTTGGCACTGGCCGACCAGACCAGCTCGGAGGCGGCTTTTTTCAGGGCGATGGTGTCCACGTGCTGCGCGCCGTTGCGCACCGCCGCCATGGCCAGCACCTCGGCCCAGACCTTGAACAGGAAGGCGCGGATCTCCTCGCGCACCGGCATGTCCTTGAGCATGTTGCGCAGTTCGATGGTGTACTGGATGGCCAGGGTTTCCTTTTGCTCGACCTGTTGCGCCAGGCTGACCAGGCGCTGGGTGCTGCCTTTTTCGGTCAGGAATTTCGACAAAAACACCACAAACTCGTCAAACACCAGCTGGAACACGCGCCGCCCGGTTTCCGGGTACTGCTCGATAACCTGCACCACGCGGCGGATCTCGGTCTCCAGAGCGCTGCCGTTGATGGCCCGGGCATCAAAGCCCATGACGCAGGAGCCCATGCGGTCGATCAGCTGGCGCGCCGGGTGGTCCACGGTGCTGAAAAATTCGGGTTCGGCCAGGGCCACGCGCAGCACCGGCAACTGCAGCCGGGCAAACCACACCCGCACCGATGGCGGAATGCGCTCTTCGGCCAGGATGCTCTGGAACATCAGCGCGACCACCTCGATAGTGGCTTTTTCCGCCTGCGTGGACGCCTTTTGCTTGAGGACGTTGGAGCGCTCGCGCAGCACGGATGCGGCACGGGACACATCGGCCACGCCGTATTCATAGCGGTCGGTACGTACGTCCATGCCGTCGGACATGGGGTCGGTGTCGCCGCCATCGCGCTTGCGGGCAATCGCCTGCGCCAGGACGGGCGAGACCGGGTGCTGCTCGGTACGGTCAAAATCGCTGACGTGGTCGTTCAGCATGCGCTTGAGGTGGCCCATGACCCCTTGGGCGCGCCGCCGGGCCCGGGCCAGGGGCGACACCGCGGTCATCATGCGGGTTTCATCGGCCGCATGGCGTGGTCCGATCGCAGCGGGCGTGCTGCTGCCGCCGCCATGCCCTTGGCCCTGCGTGCCGCCAGCGCCGCTGAAACCGCCACCACCGCTGTAGTTACCGCCACCACCACCACCACCAGCTGAGCTCGGACGACCGTTCGACAGGTTGGAGGGTTCAAAGCGGGTCGCGTTCCAGTCCGTTTCAATGCCGCCAGGCCGCGTGGTAGCGTCTTGCGCAGTACGCGGCATCGCGGTAGCGGCACCCGCCGAGTCGCTGCGCTTCACGCGGGAACGCAAATCGACCGTGGGGATCACGCCGCGCGACAGCAGCAGCTCGTTGCAGGTCTCGAAGGCATGCACGAAATGCTCGGACAGCTCGCGCTGCAAGGCATCGCTGACCAGCGGCAAAATGTTGCGCGCCAGGCCCACCGCCGTCCACTGCTCGACCAGGGCCAGCATCAGGACCTCGGGGCGGACCGGATCGTGGCTGGCCAGCTCGCTGGTGGACTCTAGCAACTGGATACGGGCGCACAGGTTGCCATAGGCCTCGCCCAGCTTGTCCAGGATGGCGACAGCCAGGCGCGAAGCCAGAATCTTGTTTTCGACAACCTCGTCGCCCATCAGCTCGAACTGCATGCCCGCGTCGCGCACCGCACCGCCATGGGTGCTGGGGTGCAAGGCGCGGCGCCAAGCTGCTGCGGTGCCCTGCTCCCAGGCGCGGCTTTGGCGCTGGAAGGCGGTCCAGGCATCCTGGCGCTCGTGCATTTCGCGGGTGCTGTGGGCTTCTTCGAGCAACACCGTCAAGCGCCCGGCAACCGCCCGGCTGACATCTCCCAACGCCTGCCCTACCTCCGTGACCAGGCTCTCGCGCGCGGTGCGGGCGAGTTGCTGGCCAGGATGGATAGGGGCGTTAGATGCCATATTTCAGGCGCAGGTCACACGGTTGCGCCTGCGTTGGGGTCGTTGGGGTCTTCGTCTTTCTTGTTGTTGGAAGCTTTGACCAGATCTTCGCGTTGGATGCCCAACCACATGGCAATGGCAGCCGCCACAAACACCGAAGAATAAATGCCGAAGCAGATACCGATAGTGAGGGCCAGCGCAAAGTAATGCAAGGTCGGGCCACCAAATACCAGCATCGACAAAACCATGATCTGGGTGGAGCCATGCGTAATGATAGTGCGGCTGATGGTCGAGGTGATGGCGTTGTCGATCACCTGCATCGGGTTCATTTTGCGATAGCGGCGAAAGTTCTCACGGATCCGGTCAAAGATCACCACCGATTCGTTCACCGAATAACCCAGCACCGCCAGCACCGCCGCCAGCACCGGCAGCGAAAATTCCCACTGGAAGAAGGCAAAAAAGCCCAGGATGATGACCACATCGTGCAGGTTGGCGATGATGGCCGCCACCGCAAACTTCCATTCGAAGCGGATGGCCAGGTACAGCATGATGCCCGCCACCACAAAGGCCAGGGCCTTCAGGCCATCCACCGCCAGCTCGTCGCCCACCTGCGGGCCCACGAACTCGGTGCGTTTGAGCTGCACCGACGCATCGGCGGTTTTGAGTGCGGCCAGCACCTGGTCGCTCTGCTGGGCGGACGTGACACCCTTTTGCACCGGCATGCGGATCAGCACGTCTTGCGAGGTGCCGAAGTTCTGCACCTGCACGTCTTGCAGGCCCAGGCCGGCCACCACGGTGCGCACGCGGTTCAGGTCGGCGGGCTGGGAATAGCTCACCTCCATCAGGGTGCCGCCGGTGAATTCCACCGACAAATGCAGGCCGCGCGAGAACAAAAAGAACACCGCAGCCAAAAAGGTAACAAACGAAACAATGTTGAAAACCAACGCATTCCGCATGAACGGAATGTCGCGGTGGATCTTGAAAAACTCCATGCTGGCGCGTCCTTACTTGGCTTTGGTTTCAACAGCGGCCTCGGGCCGCCACACGGTGCCGATGGACACGGATTTGAGCTTCTTGGTGCGGCCATACCAGAGGTTGACCAGGCCGCGCGAGAAGAACACGCTGGAAAAAATACTGGTGGCAATACCCAGAACGTGCACCACGGCAAATCCGCGGACAGGACCCGAGCCAAAAGCCAACAAAGCGATGCCGACGATGGCGCTGGTGATGTTGGAGTCCAGAATCGTGGCCCAGGCGCGGTCGAAACCGGCGTGGATGGCGGCCTGCGGCGAAGCCCCGGCGCGCAGCTCTTCACGCACCCGCTCGTTGATCAGCACGTTGGAGTCGATCGCCATACCCAGCACCAGGGCCATGGCGGCCATACCGGGCAAGGTCAAGGTGGCCTGCAGCATGGACAGCACCGCCACCAGCAGCAGCAGATTGAACGCCAGCGCGATGCTGGAGAACACGCCAAACAGCATGTAGTAGCAGCACATGAAAGCCGCCACGGCCAGGAAGCCCCACAGCACGCTGTGGAAGCCCTTGGAGATGTTCTCGGCACCCAGGCTGGGGCCGATGGTGCGTTCTTCGATGATTTCCATCGGCGCGGCCAGCGAACCGGCGCGCAGCAGCAGCGAGGTGTCGTTGGCTTCTTGCGTGGTCATGCGGCCCGAGATCTGCACCCGGCCCCCGGCGATTTCAGAGCGGATCACCGGTGCGGTCACGACTTCGCCCTTGCCTTTTTCAAACAGGATGATGGCCATGCGCTTGCCGATGTTTTCGCGCGTGATGTCTTTGAAGATGCGCGAGCCCTTGGCATCCAGCGTCAGGTTGACGGTGGGCTCCTGGGTCTGGCTGTCGAAGCCGGGCTGGGCATCGGTGAGGTTTTCACCGGTCAGCACCACCTGCTTTTTCACGATCACGGGCTGGCCGCTGCGTTCCAGGTAGCGTTCGTCGCCAAACGGCACGGCACCCGCGCCCGCGGCGGCGGCACCGGCTTCGGTGCTTTCGTCCACCAGGCGCACTTCCAGCGTGGCGGTGCGGCCCAGGATGTCCTTGGCCTTGGCGGTGTCCTGCACGCCGGGCAGTTGCACCACGATGCGGTCCAGGCCCTGCTGCTGGATCACCGGCTCGGACACGCCGAGTTCGTTGATCCGGTTGTGCAGGGTGGTGATGTTTTGCTTCAGCGCCTGGTCTTGCACGCGGCGGGCGGCTTCGGGGCGGATGCTGGCGGTCAGCTTGTACTCGGTACCGTCGGGCGCGTCGGTGGTGATGAGGTCGGGGAACTGGTCTTGCACCACGGCCTTGGCCGCGGCCAGGGTGTCGCTGTCGCGCAAGCGCAACTCGATGGTCTGGCCGTTGCGGGCGATGCCGCTGTGGCGCACGTTCTTGTCGCGCAGGCTGGTGCGCAGGTCACCGGCCAGGGACTCGGCTTTTTTGGTCAGCGCGGCCTGCATGTCCACCTGCAGCATGAAGTGCACACCACCGCGCAGGTCCAGCCCCAAATACATGGGGAAGGCGTGCAAGGCGGTCAGCCAGGAGGGCGAGCGCGACAGCAGGTTCAGCGCCACCACGTAGCTGGCATCGTTGGCATCGGGCACCAGGGCTTTTTGCACCACGTCCTTGGCCTTGAGCTGGTCGTCGGTGTTGCCAAAACGGGCCTTGACCGAAGCGCCTTCCACACCGATCAGGTCGGGGCTGAGGCTGGCGGATTTCAGCGCCTCTTGTACTTTGGCCAGGGTGGTGGCGTCGATCTTGACCGACGCGCGGGCGGCCGAGACCTGCACCGCCGGGGCTTCACCAAAGAAATTGGGCAGGGTGTAAATGGCCCCCACCAGTAGCGCGACCAGGAGGATCACGTACTTCCATACCGGGTATCGATTCATGGTCGCGCTTAATACTTTCTAGTTACTTGACGGTCTGGAATTACTTGACAGTACCTTTAGGCATGACCTGGACGACGGCGCTGCGTTGCAGTTGCACTTCCACGCCACTGGCGATTTCCAGGCTCAGAAAGCCGTCGCCGATCTTGGTGACCTTGCCGATCAGGCCGCCTGCGGTGGCGACTTCATCGCCCTTGGCCAGCGCTTCCAGCATGGTGCGGTGCTCTTTTTGCTTCTTCATCTGGGGGCGGATCATCACGAAGTACAGCACCACGAACATCAGCACCAGGGGCAGCATGCCGGTGAGGGAGGACATCAGGTCGCCACCGGCAGCGGGGGCGGCAGGGGCGGTTTGGGCAAAAGCAGAAGAAATAAACACAGAAGGCTCCAACGACAAATGGCAAAAATAAACCCGCAGACACAGCACATCAGGTGCCATGCGGCTGGGCGGGGGTAGAACCAATTGTATGCCGCCGTGTTCGCTGCCCGATATGGGGGCTCACCATAGGCCGGGCCCCGCAGGGTTGCTATATTTTGAATAGCTTTTTGTGCTGATGGAATAAGCGCTGGAGGCCTATTTCGTGCCTAACTCAAAAGCCGCCAAGGCGTCCGCCCACTGCAGCCGCGCCGCGGCCAGGTGCCGCGCCTTCACATGGCCGTAGCCGCGGATTTGCTCCGGAATGCGGGCGATGGCGATGGCGGCCGCGTGGTTGACCGCCGTCAGTCGGGGCAGCACAGCGCGGATGCTGTCCTGGTACTCGGCCACCAGCGCCCGCTCGGTGCGCCGCTCGGCCTGGTAGCCAAACGGGTCGAACGGCGTGCCACGCAGGCCCTTCAGACCTGCCAGCAGCTGGAAGGCCCAGCGCACGCCGGGACCAAACTTTTGCTTTTGCAGCTCGCCCTGGGCGTTTTTTTTCGCCAGCAGCGGCGGCGCCAAGTGGTAGTGCAGCTGGTAGTCGCCCTCGAACTGGGCCTGGATGTCGGCCAGAAACGCGGGGTCGGTCTGGAGCCGCGCCACCTCGTACTCGTCTTTGTAGGCCATCAGCTTGAACAGGTAGCGGGCCACGGCCTCGGTGAGTGGCAAGTGGGCATCCAGGGGTTGCTCCGCCTGGCGCACCCGGGCCACAAAGGCGCTGTAGGTGGCGGCGTAAGCGGCGTTCTGGTAGCCGGTTAAAAACGCCACGCGGCGCTGTAGCATGGCATCGAGCGACTCACGGGCATGCCACTGGATGGCCTGCGGCGGGGTGGCCACGCTGGCCGGATCGACGGCGGCGCGGCGGCCCCAGGCGAAGGCGGTCTTGTTGGCCTCTACCGCCATGTTGTTGAGCTCGATGGCGCGCAGCAGCGAGTCCAGCCGCAGCGGCACCCAGCCTTTTTGCCAGGCGTAGCCCAGCAGCATGGGGTTGGCGTACAGGCTGTCGCCCATCAGGCGGTTGGCGGCCGCATCGGCATCGAAGCTGGCAATGCCATCCTGCCCTGTGGCGCGCACGATCTCGGCCATGCAGGCATCGCCGGGGTTCTTCCAATCGGCGTTGTGCACAAAGGCCGCCGTGGGCGCGGTGTGGGTGTTCAGCGCCACGTGGGTGCGGCCCGGGCGCATGCGCACCAGGGTTTCCTTGCCCGCCGCGACGACCGGGTCGCAGCCCAGAATCAAATCTGCCGCGCCCGCGCCCACCCGGGTGGTGCGGATAGCCTCCTGCGTGTCGGCCAGCAGCACGTGGCTCCAGGTGGCCCCGCCCTTTTGCGCCAGGCCTGCCGCGTCTTGCGTGACGATGCCCCGGCCCTCCAGGTGCGCGGCCACGCCCAGCAGCTGGCCCAGGGTGATCACCCCGGTGCCACCCACGCCTGCCACCACAATGCCCCAGACACCGGCGGTGCGGGGCAGCGTGGGTTCGGGCAACGGGCTGCCGGTGAAGGGGGACAGGGCTTGCGCGGGCTTTTTCTTGCGCAACTGCCCGCCCTGCACGGTCACGAAGCTGGGGCAGAAGCCTTTGACACAGGACATGTCCTTGTTGCAGCTGGACTGGTTGATCTGGCGCTTGCGACCAAAAGGCGTTTCCAACGGTTCCACACTCAGGCAGTTGCTTTGCTCGCCGCAGTCGCCGCAGCCTTCGCAGACCAGCGGGTTGATCACCACCCGCGTGGCCGGGTCCACCGCCGTGCCGCGCTTGCGGCGGCGGCGCTTTTCGGTGGCGCAGGTCTGGTCGTAGATGATGATGGTGGTGCCCTTGATGGCCCGAAACTCGCGCTGGACGTCGTCCAGCAGGTCGCGGTGTTTGACCTCCACGCCGTCCGCCAGGGCCACGCCCACATACTTCTCAGGCTCGTCTGTTACTACTACGGTTTTGATAGCGCCTTCCGCCCGTACCGATTGGGCTATCTGCACCACCGAGTGCCCTTCGGGACGTTCGCCGATCTGCTGCCCGCCGGTCATGGCCACCGCATCGTTGTACAAAATCTTGTAGGTGATGTTGACCCCCGCCGCAATGGCCTGGCGGATGGCCAGCAGGCCGCTGTGGAAATAGGTTCCATCGCCCAGGTTGGCAAAAATATGCTGGTCGGTGGTGAATGGCTGTTGGCCCACCCAGGGCACGCCCTCGCCGCCCATCTGGGTAAAGCCCACCGTGCTGCGGTCCATCCAGGTGGCCATGAAGTGGCAGCCAATGCCGCCCATGGCGCGCGAACCGTCCGGCACCACGGTAGACGTGTTGTGCGGGCAGCCGCTGCAAAACCATGGCGGGCGGGCCTGCGCCGGGCTGGCATCCAGCAGCACCATGGCGCGGTCAGTGGCATCCAGCAGAGCGATGTGCGCGTCGATGCGGGCGGCCACGTCCTCGGGCACGCCCAGCTTGTGCAACCGCTGGGCGATGGCCCGGGCCACCAGCGCGGGCGACAGGTCGGCATTGGCGCGCAGCAAGGTGTTGGCTGTGGGGTTGGCCATGGACCATTCGCCGCCGGAGAGGTCGCCCTCGGGCTCGTTGAACTTGCCCAGCACATTGGGCCGCACGTCGGCGCGCCAGTTGTACAGCTCTTCTTTGAGCTGGTATTCGATGACCTGGCGCTTTTCTTCCACCACCAGAATCTCTTGCAGGCCGGTGGCGAATTCGCGGGTGAGCTGCGCCTCCAGCGGCCAGACCACGCCCACCTTGTGCAGGCGCAGGCCGATGCGGCGGCAGGTCGCATCGTCCAGCCCCAGGTCCAGCAGCGCCTGGCGGGTGTCGTTGTAGGCCTTGCCACTGGCGATCACGCCAAAGCGGTCATTCGGCCCCTCGATGGCGTTGTAGTTCAGCCGATTCGCGCGGATGTAGGCCAACGCGGCATACCACTTGTAGTGCATGAGGCGCGCCTCTTGCTCCAGCGCGTGATCGGGCCAGCGGATGTGCAGGCCGCCGGGCGGCATGACAAAGTCGGTGGGGATTTTGATGGCCACCCGCTCCGGGTCCACCATCACCGTGGCGCTGGACTCCACGATTTCCTGGATGGTCTTCATGCCCGCCCAGACACCCGAGAAGCGGCTCATGGCAAAGGCGTGCAGCCCCAGGTCCAGAATCTCCTGCACATTGGCCGGAAAGAACACCGGCAACCCGCAGGCCTTGAAGATATGGTCGCTCTGGTGCGCGGCGGTAGAGCTTTTGCTGATGTGGTCGTCGCCCGCCACCGCAATCACGCCGCCAAACTCGGTCGTGCCCGCCATGTTGGCGTGCTTGAACACATCCGAGCAGCGGTCCACCCCCGGCCCCTTGCCGTACCAGATGCCGAACACGCCATCAAACTTGTTGGTGCCCGGTGGCGAAAAGCCCAGTTGCTGCGTGCCCCACACCGCGGTGGCGGCCAGCTCCTCGTTCACGCCCGGCTGGAACACGATGTGCTGCGCCTTGAGGTATTTGCCGGCCTTCCACAGCGCCTGGTCGTAGGTGCCCAGCGGCGAACCCCGGTAACCGCTGATAAAGCCCGCCGTGTTGCGCCCCTGCCGCGCATCGCGCTGGCGCTGCAGCATGGGCAGCTTGACCAGGGCCTGCACCCCGCTCATGAAAGCCGGGCCAAAGTCCAGGCTGTATTTGTCGTCCAGCGACGCGGCTTCGAGGGCTTTGCGCAGTTGTTCGGGAAGAGGGGCATTCATCGTTGTTGTCTCCTGCGCAGTGGGCTACGCTTTGTGGGAAAAGTGTATGCCTGTACCCCTGAAAAGTCTTTGCGTTCTTTGCCCGCATTCGCCTACTATGCGAAAGAACCTTGCTTAAAAATCACCATGCTCGATAAATTTGATCTTTTGATACTCGATGCGCTGCAAGCCAATGCCCGCCTGACCAACGCCGAACTGGCCCAGCGCGTCGGCCTGTCCGCCGCCCCCTGCTGGCGGCGCGTCCGGGCGCTGGAAGAAGCCGGCTACATACGGGGCTACCGCGCCGAAATCGACCGGCACAAGATCGGCCTGGACGTATTGGCCTTTGTGCGCATCGACGCCGTGCAAAACAGCGGCCCCGCCCTGCAAGGCCTGGAAGATGCCATCCGCAACATCCCCGAGGTCGTCTCCTGCCACTACATCAGTGGCACCGGCACGTTTGAATTGCAGGTGGTGTCGCGCGACCTGAATACCTTCAGCCAGTTTGCCCGCCAGGTGCTGATGAATTTGCCGAATGTGAAGGACCTGCACACCAGCTTTTCACTGGGCGAGGTGAAGGGCAGCGGGGTGTTGCCGCTGGGGCATTTGGGGTGAGGTGGACCTCACGCAACAATCGCCTCCAGCCCCCGTGCCTCGATCAGTTGCAGCAACTCGGCCATGCCTTGCTTGGAGGTCAGAGCTTGGGGTGTCAGGGGCACTGGTAGCTGTCGCCAAATGGGCTGCCGTTCGGTGCGGTGATGGCTACACGCGATTTGGGATGGTTGATGCACAACGCGTTGCGTGTGGAATAGAGCGGCGTACTTCTGTTGGTGATGACCTTGGTACTGCGAAGTACCTTGCCCGAAGCGTCATAGGCGACCACCTCATACACGCCCTCGGGCACCTCAACCGTTGCGCACCCTGCACACACTGAAGCCACTAAAAAAGACAACAGATATCGCATGTAGTAAGTACTCCAAAATGGACATTCGTCGCCTTGGCAAAGGCCACCAAATGCGGTGCAACTCCCTGTACGTTGCAATATATCGTGCCGATACCCGGCACCGCCGGGCCGCTTTTCTTTGGGTTACTTTTTTTGCACAAAAGAACAAGTGGCTGTGCCGCCAGGTGCATCACCCGGTCGGGGATCGCCGTGGGATATCAATACTATGCAATTAGTAGCTTCCTACGCTTACTGAATGGGCACAAACTGCCGATTTAATCCTCAGCTCAACTACCGCTACGTTTCAAATACTGCTTGCGCCCGGCGGCGCAGTAACTTTTCTTTTGCGCAAAAGAAAAGTCACCAAAAGAAAGGCGCCCCAACTGTCTGCGCCCTCCGCTGGCGCTGCGGGAACCTGCGGTGCGCGCTTTGGGCGGGGTCTGGCTAAACTCGCCTTCGGCTCAGACAGACGCCAGCCCTGATCCGCCCAAAGCTGTGCTCCTCGGCGCACACAGATGGGGACCCCGGGGAGCGGAATCGGGGGCGCGCAGCGCCCCATCGTGCCTAGGGCACGAAATGAGAGAGTCAGAGGTCCGTCGCATCCGAACGAACAAGCTTGGCACGTCAACCTACAGAAGACAGCAATGCCTTTGTACTCAGCGTGGAGTGCTACATTTCTAGTAGTAAAAATAAGAGCTGCTTGCGCCCGTCTGATAAGGACAGAGCGCCGTTTTGGCATCTAAAAAATGGCCTAAAAACCTGAAATCGCAAAAACGGGATTCGCCAAACAACTACCGTGGTAACGGACCACCATCTCCATCACGCAACAATCGCCTCCAGCCCCCGTGCCTCGATCAATTGCAGCAACTTGGCCGCGGCACCGCTGGGGTGGCGACCCGAGCCGGGCGACTCCCACTTTTGTACGGCGGACAGGCTGACGTTCAGGATGGAGGCCAGCACCGACTGGCTGACCTTGGCACGTTCCACCCGGATGTAGGTGACGTTCTCTGAGGTGTATTCGGGAGGCTTTTGGCAGATGAGTTGCATCTTGGCCATGTCTTGCTTGGAGATCAGGGCGTGGCCTTGCAGGGCCTGGGCCATTTCCATCATCTCGTTCAGGACGCGGTTAGGGGCAGAGGACTGGGTTTTAGACATGGCAAATTTCCTTTAACACTTCGGTGTGCAGCAACGCATTGAGCTGTGCTGCCGTGGCGAGTTGCAGGCTGGCGGCAATAATTTTGACGGCATCGACTTCCTTGTCGACGAAGTCGGTGCCCAAGCGGAATACGCTTTCTTTTTGATAGCTGCTCATGCTTATCTGGTAAGCACAAGATGTCAATTTTGCATCCGGAAATTAGTCTAAATATTCGAAATGGGCAAAATAGTCCACCCCACGCCAAACACCCTCCAACTCGCGCCCTAGGCGCGATGCCCGGCACCGCCGGGCCGATCCCGCTCCCGGGGTCCCCATCTGTGTGCGCCGAGGAGCACAGCTTTGGGCGGAAAAGGGCTGGCGTTGTTTGAGCGCCAGCGAGTTTAGCCAGACCCCGCCCAAAGCGCGCACCGCAGGTTCCCCGAAGCGCCAGCGCAGGGGCGCAGACAGTTGGGGCGCCTTTCTTTGGGTTACCTTTTTTTGGCGTTCAAAGAAAGGTGACTGCGCCGCCGGGCGCACATCCCGGCCGAGGATGCTGGCAGGCTGTGCTGGTCTAATTCCCCCGGACACCTCGATAGGTGGAATCCACCTGGACGAGAAATATGACCAAGAAGCAAAGACGGACATTCAACGCGGAGTTCAAGCTGCAAGTCGTGCAGATGATTCGCGAGCAGGGCTTGAGCGTGACTGAGGTTTGCCGCGACCTAAAGCTCGGCGAGACGGCCGTAAGGCGCTGGCTGGCGCAAGCCGATGAAGAGGCTGCAGGCCGACCCGGTATCGGCAAACCGCTCACCGCCGAGCAGCAACGCATCCGCCAGTTGGAGGCCGAGAACAAGCAACTGCGCGGCGACGTAGATATCCTAAAAAAAGCATCGGCCTTCTTTGCCCGCGAGCTTCGATGAGCTACCAGTTCGTCGAGCAGTTGCACAAGAAGGCCGTCACCGTTGAGCGGCTATGCCGGGTGCTGGGCGTCAGCCGTTCAGGCTACTACGGTGCCCGTCAGCGCACCAAGCTCGCGCCCAAGGCCTGCTTGCTCAGCACGCAATTGAAGGCCGAGTTTGCCGCCAGCGGCCGCGTCTATGGCAGCCGTCGCCTTGGCGCGGTGCTGCGTGCTCAGGGGCTGCACATCGGGCGTTACCGCGTACGGCGTTTGATGCGCGAGAACAGGCTGCGGGCCCTGTGGCGGCGCAAGTTCGTCCACACCACCGACAGCGGTCATGCGCTGCCGGTCTCAGACAACCTGCTGGCACGGCGCTTCAATCCGAACCTCCCTAATCAGGCCTGGGTGAGCGACATCACCTACATCCGCACGCGCAGCGGCTGGCTGTACCTGGCGGTGGTGCTGGACCTGTACGCGCGCAAAGTCGTGGGCTGGGCGATGGCGCCGACCATGCATGCCGAGTTGGTGTGCGCGGCGCTGCAGTTGGCCATCGCGCAGCGCCGCCCCGCGCCAGGGCTGATTATTCATTCCGACCGTGGAAGCCAATACGCCAGCGCGTTGCACCAGGCATTGCTGGTGCGCCACGGCTTGGTCGGCAGCATGAGCCGCAAGGGCAACTGTTGGGACAACGCGGTCATGGAGCGCTTCTTCCTGAGCCTCAAGACGGAGCGGGCTTGGCAGCGCGATTACGCCAACCACGCTGAGGCCATGACCGACATCGCCGACTACATCGTTGGCTTCTACAACAGCGTACGGCTGCACTCCAAACTGGGCAACTTGCCACCCAATGCTTTCGAGCAGCAATCGGCAATCAAACAACCTATCGCGGTGTCCGAAAAAACTTGACCAGCACAGGCACCCAGAAGCCGTCACCGCCACCCCGCCCATAGGGATCGGAGCCCAAATGCGGGGTACAGCCGTCTCGACCCGCCAGCAGCCAGCGCGCAATTGGGATCCGACCCCATTGGCTAGCACCCATGCGGCCCGCACAGATCGCTTCTCTTTTGAGAGTAAAAAATAGGAGCTACTCATGCTTACCAGATCAGCGCAAGCTGCCATTTTCATTCCCAAAAATAGGCCCACACATCCAAGCCCTAGGGTTTCACCCTAGATTGCAGTTGCAACACAGCCTGCGTGCGCCCGACACACAAAAGCCGCTGCGGCTTGGGAAGATCACCCCATCGCAAAAACATTGCAACAACCCCAAAGGACCTCACCATGACCCGCTCTTTCAACCGTATCGCCGCTTCCGCTTTGTTCGCCCTGGCTGCTGGCGCTTTCCTGCCCGCCCACGCTGCCGCCAACGATGCCGATCTGGCCAGCTCCGTGCAATCCGCCATCAGCACCCAACTGGGCTCTGATGCCAAGGATGTCACCGTCACCGCCAGCAACGGTACCGTGACCCTGCACGGCTGGGCACAAGGCCCGCAAGAAGAATCCAAGGCCCGCTATGTGGCCAGCACCGTGCCCGGCGTGGCCAATGCGTACAGCAACGTGCGTACCTTCTCGACCGACACCAACGACTAAGCCACCAAGCCGCTAGGCACACAGCCCGCGGGGCAGGAAGCAATTCCGGCCCCGCAGGCTTTTTTGCGTGGGGTGGGCTGCAGATGACAAATGCAACACAACGCCCCGGTTCCGACACACAGCCGACCCCGCGGCTTGGGAACATGCAAGCCTTGCCAGCCACGCGCAACTTGTCGCGGGGTAGCAAGGATTTCCCGGGAATTGCGCAGCGCCTGGCTGGCAGGTTTGCGGCCCTCCGGTCGGACGCTGCGTAATTCCATGTCCTGTGTCCCGAACCCACGGGCCGGTGCCCCAAGCGCTGGCCCCCCGGTTTTGGGTTAAGGCCTCTGTCGCATATTTCCTGATGCGTCAGAGGCTTTTTTTATGGCTGGCGCACCACCACGGGATGCACGGTGAATACGTTGTCCGAAGCCACATCCACCGTCACCCGCACCCAATGCAGCGAGGGGCTGCCAAAGGTTTGCAGGCGGGTCAGGTTGGGCAGCATCTTGGTGGGGCTGTACAGGGGCTTGTCGAGCTTGAAGAAGTGCGTGTCGCCGTGCACGAACAGCACCTGGCCCGGGTACTGCTCGGTCTCCTTGACCACCGCGTCCATGAAGTTGCGGTAGCCCACGTAGCCCGCTGCGGTACTCTCGTCCACGTCTTCGGTTTCCGGCAGGTCGAAGCCGGGGTCGGCCTGCAGCACCAGCACGATGCCGCGCGCCTTTTGCGCCTTGGCCTGCGCAAACGAGGCGGCCAGCCAGGCCACGTTGGCACTGTCGCGCTCCAGGTATTCGGCGCTGGCGGCATCGCACTGCGCGGTCTTGCGCGCGCTCTTGGCGCTGCATTCCTTGGCGCTGAGCACCAGGTTGTTGTTGCTGCCGGGCACATTCAGGCCCACAAACACCACGCCGCCATGGCTGAAGCGGGTGTTTTCCACATACTTTTCGCCCAGCTTGCCCTGGTGCTCCAGCGGCATCTGGGTTTGGCCCAGGCTGTTCAAGGTGGGGTACATCACGCGGCGCAGATGGGCCAGGCGCTCCAGCGTGTCATAGCCGCCGTTATTCAGGCGGTGGCAGTCGGTCCACTCGTTGTCGCCGGGCACATAGACCACGGGTTTGGCCATGCTGCCAAACATCGCCAAAGCATCCTGGTAGATGCTGTCGGTGCACTGGGAGCTGCCGTCCTTGATGTCGCCGTCGTACAGCGAAAAGGCGATGTCCGATTGGTTGATGCTGCGTAATACCGCCGGGAGCTTGCTGCCGTCGCCCGCTTTTTGGTAGGGCATGTCGCCCCACAGACCAAACGCAAAACCCGGGGTGGCCTGCGGCCCCACCGACGCACACGACACCAGACTGAGCGCGGCCAGCACGGACGCAAGACTTCGGACAAACATGGACACACCCTTGGACAAAAGCCCGCACTCTAGGGTGGCTGTGTGTCAGGGCGATGACAGCCCTGCGGCACCCGGACCGGTGTTTCACAGACCTGTCATACCCCGTGGATACGCTACAACTTTACGCATTCTTCACACAGCAACTCCACGATGAACACACCTGCCCACGCCCCCACCACCGCCTTCACCGACCCCGACGACCTCGACAACAACCCCAGCGCCAACCTCCATTTGCAGGACGTGATGGCCGCCCCCGTGGGCCGCCGCCAGGTGCTGCGTTCCGGCGTGGGCGCACTGGCCACGGCCAGCCTGGGCGGTTTGGGCCTGGCGGCCTGCGGCGGTGGCGACGATGCCCCGGCCGCCCCGCTGCTGCCGCCCGTGCTGGGCTTTACCGCCGTGCCCAAAGACCTGGTAGACCGCGTCACCGTGCCTGCGGGCTACACCGCCACCGTGGTCTACGCCACCGGCGACTCCATCGACCCCAGCGTGGGCGACTACCAGAACAACGGCACCGACAGCAACTTCGCCCGCCGTAGCGGCGACCACCACGACGGCATGCACTACTTTGGTCTGACCACCGACGGCAAGCCTTCGCAGACCAGCAACAGCCGCGCGTTGATGGCCATCAACCACGAAGCCATCAACGGCACGGTGCCCTTCATGCACCCCAACGGCCAGACCAACATCGCTTCCAGCGCCGGCCCGCGCCCCGAAGCCGAAGCGCTGAAAGAAGTCGAAGCGCACGGCGCGTCGGTCATCGAAATCAGCAAGAGCGCCGGGGTGTTTGGCGTGGTCAAGGCCTCCAGCTTCAACCGCCGCATCACACCGCGCACGCCCATGGTGTTTGGCGGCCCGGCCAAGGGCTCGGCCCTTTTGAAAACCAAGTACTCGCCCGACGGCACCGCCACCCGCGGCATGATCGGCAACTGCGCCAGCGGCTACACGCCCTGGGGCACCTACCTGACCTGCGAAGAAAACTTTGCCGGCTTCTTCCGCCGCGGCAGCGCCGACGACGCACTGCGCAGCGCCAAGGAACGCACCGCCTTCAAACGCATCGGCCTGGCCCAGGGCGCAGGCGGCGGCCAACGCTGGGCCACCGTGGTGCCCGCCGACAGCACCAGCACCGAATACGCCCGCTGGGATGCCAGCAAGCTGGGTGCATCCACCGACGGCACCGACGACTTCCGCAACACCCACAACACCTTCGGCTGGGTGGTCGAGATCGACCCGTACAACCCGACTTCCACCCCGGTCAAGCACACCGCCCTGGGCCGCTTTGCGCACGAAGGTGCCTGGCCCAGCAACCCGGTGGTCGGCCAGCCGCTGGCCTTCTACATGGGTGACGACTCGCGCAGCGAATACGTCTACAAATACGTGTCCAACGCCGTGTGGAGCGCCGCCGACGCCAACCCCGCCGACCGCCTGGCCACCGGCGCCAAGTACCTGGACAACGGCACGCTGTATGCCGCCAAGTACAACGCCGACGGCACCGGCACCTGGCTCAAGCTGGACCTGAGCAACCCCGCCATCAGCGGCAACAGCGCCTACGCCTTTGCCGACCTTGCCGACCTGCTGGTCAACGCCCGCCTGGCCGCCGATGCCGCCGGGGCCACCAAGTGCGACCGCCCCGAGTGGACGGCGGTGAACCCGCGCAATGGCGAGATCTACATCACCATGACCGAGAACCCCGACCGCGGCAACGTCGGCAGCACCAGCGGCAACAACGTGCCGAATCCCGATGTGGACCCGGCCTTCCCCCGCTACTGGCTGGACAACAAGGGCGTGTCCACCCAAAACGCCACCGCGTCGGTCAGCAAGGGCAACGTCAACGGCCAGGTGATGCGCATGCGCGAAACCGGCAACCTGGCATCGGCCACCACGTTTAACTGGGACATTTACCTGTTCGCCAGCCAGGCCGCGGCCGACATCGGGCTGGACAACGTCAACTACCAGAACAATGTGAACCTGTCGGGCCTGACTTCGGTGAACGACCTGTCCAAGCCCGACGGCTGCTGGTTCTCCAAGGCCAGCGGCATCCTGTGGATCGAGACCGACGACAACGCCTACACCGACGTGACCAACTGCATGCTGCTGGCAGCGGTGCCCGGCAGCTACGGCGACGGCGGCAAGATCACCGTAACCAACCAGGCCAACGGCAAGCCCGGCACCGCAGGCACCGCGCCAGTGGTGGTGGACACCTATGCCGGCAAGAAGATGAACGACACCATCTTCCGCCGCTTCCTGACCGCGCCGCTGGGCGCCGAGGTGACTGGCGTAGCCGAGTCGCCCAACGGTAAAGCTCTGTTCGTCAACATCCAGCACCCGGGCGAGAACACCGCGGCCGCCAACATCGGCGACCCGACCAAGTACGAGAGCCACTGGCCCGGCAACGGTGCCGGTGTGGCCGCCTACGGCCCCGGCGGCAGCAGCGCCCGCCCCCGCTCGGCCACGGTGATGATCACCAAGAACGACGGCGGTGTGATCGGGCTGTAAGGACCCAAAGGGCGAAAAGTATGGGGTGCAATTTTGCTAGCACCCTATACTGGCTGGACGGGCAAGGCACGCATTTTCAGCCATGCCCCGTAGCTTTCAACACCATGGGATTCGCCTCCAGCCTTCGCAGTTTCCGCGCCAAAGTTCGGCGCTCCTTTGCCCACCGGGGCCTGTGGGGCACGCTGGCCTATGTGCCCGAGTTCGCCCGCACTCTGGTGCGCCGCATGGACCCGCAGCGCAGGCGCTGGGAGGCCGATGCCCTGCGCGTGCAGCAGCAGTTTGACCGCGACTACCAGGTCGACACCGCAGGCATCACGCAGCTCAGCGACCTGGCCGTGGTGGGCCAGCACCGCGACCTGGGGCACTACTACCATGGCACCGACCCGCAGGTGTTCCAGCGCCAGATGGAGCAGCTACCCATAGACCACGCGCAGTACAGCTTCATCGACTACGGCTCCGGCAAGGGCAAGGCGATGCTGCTGGCCTCGCTGTGGCCGTTCCAGGCGGTGTGGGGCGTGGAGTTTGCGCAGGCGCTGCACGCCGTGGCGCTGCGCAACATCGCCAGCTTTCGCCACCCCGGCCAGCGCTGCCGCCATCTGCAATCCGTGCACCAGGACGCCACCCAGTTTGTGCTGCCCAACACCCCCTGCGTGGCGTACTTCTACAACCCCTTCAGCGAGGTGGTGCTGGCGGCCATCCTGCAACACATCCAGGCCTCGCTGGCCGACCAGCCGCGCGACCTGTGGGTCTGCTACACCCACCCCTACGCCCACGGCCCGCTGGACCAGGCCCCCTTTTTGCGGCTGGTGCAGGCGCATGCACACTACCGGATCTACCGGGCGGTGTAGCCTGAGCCACCGCCGCTGGCGATCCAAAACCGGTAAAAATCGCTTACTTTTTGATAGCTTCCCGTGCTTGTTGAATCAGCACAGGCAGCTTTTTTTATGCCTGAAAAATCAGGTTAAAACCATAGCACTATCGCTTACCAGCTCGGCCCGCGGCGGATGCCGGCGATCTTGCCTTCGAGCTTTTTCACGCTCTCGGCCCCGGTGGCCTTGCCGGACAGCACCTCGTGGGTGGCGTTCCAGAAAGCGGCGGACACTTCGTTGTATTTCAGGCCGGTGACGGTGGCCGGGCGCGGCACGGCGACCTTCAGTGTCTCGAACAAATCGCCGTAGAAGGGGTTGGCGGCCAGGATGTCTTTGTCCTGGTACAGCGCGGGGATGGTGGGGTTGGAGGCCAGGGTGATGGAGCGCTCTTTTTGCACCGCTTCACTGGTCATGTAGAGCACCAGATCGGCGGCTTCCTTGGGGTGCTTGGAGTATTTGCTGACCGCCATTTGCCAGCCGCCCAGCGCGGCAGCGCCGGTGCTGTTGGGGCCGTCGCCTTTGGGCATGCCCACCATCACACCAATCTTGCCCTTGATGCTGCTGTCCGACCCGTTGCCCAGTGCCCAGGCATAGGGCCAGTTGCGCATGAAAACGGCGTTGCCGTTCTGGAACACGCCCCGGGCCTCTTCTTCGGCGTAGTTGAGCACGCCGGTGGGGGCGATGGTGCCGATCCAGCCCGCCGCCATGTCCAGCGCCTTGGCGGCCTGGGGGTTGTTGATGGTGGTTTTGCCTGCAGGGTCGATGATGGTGCCGCCGCCAAAGCTGGCCACCCATTCCAGCCCGGTGCAGGTCAGGCCCTCGTAGGCCCGGGCCTGGAACACAAAGCCCTGCATGGCGGCATTGCCCGCCTTGCGCTCGCCGTCCATCACCTTTTTGGCGGTGGCGGTGAGCTCGGCCCAGGTGGTGGGCGGCTTTTCGCCGTACTTGGCCAGCAGGTCCTTGCGGTAGAACATCACGCCCGCGTCCGTCACCCAGGGCATGGCCAGCAGCTTGCCGCCCACGGTGTTGTTGGCCACCATGGCGGGGAAGTAGTTCTTTTCAATGCCCTTGGTGTAGGGCTTCAAATCCAGCAACTGGTCTTTCAGGATGCCGGGCCAGACCACGTCGATCTGCACCACGTCCAGCTTGTCGGACTTGGCGGCAAACAGCTGGCGAAACAGGCCCAGGATGTCGCTGGACGACTGCGGAATGCTCAGCAACTCCAGTGTGTTGCCGGTTTTGGCACCCCACTCGGCCGCGATCTTTTTGCAGTACTGCACGTCCTGCTCGCTGGAACTGCACGACATGGTGAGCGTCACACCCGCCGCCTGCGCGCTGGCCGCGCCCAGTGCCAAAGCCCCCATCCACACCATTTTTTGCATCTTCATGTTTGTCTCCTAAAGGTTATTGAAAAAACACTCACACCAACTGAAAAATCACCGCCTCGAAAGGCCGCAACACCATGCTCTGCAGATCGCCGCCCGCCGCGGGGTAGTTGCCGATCACGCGCCGCGCCGCGCGGTACGGCAGGGCCAGCACCGGCGTGCCGCCGTAGAAATTGCACGCCACCAACCAGCGTTTTCTGCCCAGGATGCGCAGGTAGGCGTAGATCTCCGGGTGTTCGGCCAGCAGCAATTCGTAGCGCCCCTCGACCAGCACCGGATGCGTCTTGCGCAGGGCGATCAGGGTGCGGTAGTAGTGGAAGACCGAGTCCACATCGGCCAGCGCAGCCTCGCTATGGATGGCGGTGAAATTGGGGTTGACCGGCTGCCACGGTGTGCCGGTGGTGAAACCGGCATGGGCTGCCGCACTCCACTGCATGGGCGTGCGGGCGTTGTCGCGGCCCTTGGTGCGGATGGCCTGCAGGGCCACCGCGGGGTCTATGCCGCGCTCTTGCGTGGCGGTGCGGAACATGTTGCGCGACTCCAGGTCGTAGCAGTCGTCCACCGACGCATAAGGCTTGTTGGTCATGCCCAGCTCTTCGCCCTGGTACACGTAGGGCGTGCCCTGCATGCCGTGCAGCAGCGTGGCCAGCATCTTGGCGGATTGCACGCGGTACGCGCCGTCGTCGCCGAAGCGGGACACGGGCCGGGGCTGGTCGTGGTTGCTCAGGTACAGACTGTTCCAACCGCGGCCCGCCAGGCCGTCCTGCCAGCGCGACAGGCTGGTTTTGAGATCCGAGAGTTGCAGCTTGCGCAGCGCCCATTTGCCTTCGCCGTGGCCGGGCACAGAGTCCAGATCCATGTGCTCGAACTGGAACAGCATGCCCAAGGCACCGGTCTCGGGGTGGGTGATGTCCACGCCCTGGCGCAGCGTGGCGTTGGGCGCTTCGCCCACGGTGATGGTGTCGTAATGGTCCAGCACCTCGCGCCGCATTTCCTGCAAATATTCGACCAGGCGCGGGCCGTTGGTGACCAGGGTGAAGGCGGGCTGCAAAAAGCCGGGCCGCACCACCGGGGCATCTTGCAGGCTGCCGTCCGCCGCGTAGGTTTTGGACACCATGTTGATCACGTCCATGCGAAAGCCGTCCACGCCCTTGTCCAGCCAGAAGCGCATCAGACCATGCACCTCGGCGCGCACCAGCGCGTTCTCCCAATGCAGTTCGGGCTGCTTTTTGGAAAACATGTGCAGGTAGTACTGACCGGTGGGCGCATGGAACTCCCAGGCCGAACCGGAAAAAGCGGCCTCCCAGTTGTTGGGCGGGCCGCCGTCGGCCGCCGGGTCGCGCCAGATGTAGTAGTTGCGGTAAGGGTTGTCTCTGGATTTGCAGGCTTCGGTGAACCAGGCGTGCTCGTCCGAGGTGTGGTTCACCACCAGGTCCATCATCAGCCGGATGCCGCGCTGGTGCATCTGCGCCAGCATCGCGTCAAAGTCGGCCATGCTGCCGTACTCGGGTGCAATGGCGCGGTAGTCGCTGATGTCGTAGCCGCCGTCGTCGTTGGGCGAGGGGTAGATGGGCGACAGCCACACCACATCGATACCCAGCGTATGCAGGTAGTCCAGCTTGGAGGTGATGCCGGGCAAGTCGCCCACGCCATCGCCATTGCTGTCGCAAAAACTACGCGGGTAAATCTGGTACGCGACGCTGCTTTTCCACCACGGCTGGGCCATTGAAACTCCTTGTTGTGTGGGGAAAAGTTTAGGATCCAGAGCCATCCGCCGCCAGCGAATCCACTGTCAGAAAACTGCAAGCAATGCTACAAAACCTGGATAGGTAACAAGCCGTATCTGAGGGTAAATACGGAGTCTTGCCTCTGGCGCTGCACCGCAACCCTGGTTTTAATGGCAGACCTATGCAACAAAAACCAGAGCGCCGCGGCCTCAAATCCCTGGAGGCCGAAAACGCCCGCAACAGCGCCGAAAAAGCCCTGTGGATGCGCCAGCAACTGCGCCACAGCATGGCCTGCCTGCTGGCCGACAGCCTGCCCGTGCGCCCCTGCGGCGGGCAGCGGGTGGCCGACCTGCGCGGCGAAGGCCACTTCCACCTGGTGCCCGAATTGTTTTTGCAAACCGGTGGCCGCACCTGCTTCACCCTGCCCCACGGCCCGCTGGAGTTGCACGCGGGCGAGGCCCTGCTGATGCCGCCGCGCATGCTGCATGCCGAAACCACCGTGGGCGGCGATTTCAGCAACATCGTGGTCTACGCCGACGGCACCGCCCTCACCTGCCACCTCGCCACCGAAACCTCGCCCGGCCGCCCCGGCATCGACCACCTGGAGTCGCGCCAGCACGCGCACGCCGCCCGCATCCACGACTGGCTGGCCGATGCCGCCGCGCTGGGTGGCGATGCAGAAGATGCAGATGCCCGGCTGCAGGTGCGCGCCCTGCTGGCCAGCGCCTGCGCAGGCGTGCTGCGGGTGCTGGACGATGCCGCGCCGCGCACCCAGCCCGAGCCGCCCCTGGTGGCCCGCGTGCGTATGTGGGTCAACAACCAGCTGGGCGACCACGCCCTGAACGTCACCGCCCTGGCCGCGCAGGCCGGGTGCACGCCCGAATATTTGTCGCACGTGTTCAGCCAGACCACCGGCGGCCACCTGATCGCGCACATCAACCGCCAGCGCATGGACCGCGCCGCCCATCTGCTGGCCGAGACCGACCTGGCGGGCAAAGAGGTGGCCTGGGCCTGCGGCTTCACCACCCCCAGCTACTTCATCCAGACCTTCCGCCAGCAGTTCGGTGCCACGCCGCAGCAGTGGCGGGCCAAACGGCGCATGGAACTGGGCGACACTGCACCCTCTTAGGAGCCCCCATGTCCACCCACCCCAGCACCGCAGAATTTTTGCTCGACCAATTGGCCGCCACCGGCAGCGCGTCGGTGCGCCGCATGTTTGGCGAGTACTGCCTGTACCTGGCGGGCAAGCCGGTGGGTTTGGTGTGCGACAACCAGTTGTTTTTAAAGCCCACCGACGCAGGCCAGGTTCTCATGCCCCAGCCCGTGGAAGGCTTCCCCTTCCCCGGAGCCCGGCCCCACTGGTGCATCACCGCCGACCAGTGGGAAGATGCCGCCTGGCTGTGCCAACTGGTGCAGGCCACGGCGGGGGCGCTGCCCGAGCCCAAGCCCAAAACGCCCCGCAAGCCCAAGGCTCAGCCCAAGGCGTAGCTCCCGGCCACGCCCACAAACACCGCACACCCCACCCAATGGTTCAGCCGGAAGGCCTTGAAGCAGCCGTCGCGGGTGCGGTGGCGGATCAGGGTCCAGTGCCACAGGGCTTGCAGGGCCGCTACGGCGATTGCTATGTAAAAAGTAGCGCCTAGCGCATATGGAATAAGCGCCAACACCCAAATCAGCAAATAGATGCCGTAGAAGGCCATGACGCCGGCCACGTCGAAACGGCCCAGGGTGATGGCCGAGGTTTTCATGCCGATCTTGAGGTCGTCGTCGCGGTCCACCATGGCGTATTCAGTGTCGTAGGCCAGCACCCAGAACAGGTTGCCCAGCAGCAGCACCCAGGCCACCGGCGGCACGCTGGCCGTCAATTTAGCCAGCGAAAAGTCCGCCCACCCGGCGGCAAACAGCACCTGCCATGGCGGCCCACCCTGCACGGCAGAAAAGGCCATGGGGATGCCGAAGCTGAAGGCCACGCCCAGCACGGCCTGCGGCATGGACACATAGCGCTTGGCGTAGGGGTAGACCACGGCCACGGCCAGCGCGGCGAAGGACCAGACCACGGTGACCGCATTGGTGGTCAGCACCAGTGCAAACGCGGCCAGGGCCAGCAGCGCGCCGAAGCGCAGAGCGGCACCCACCGACAGCGCGCCGCTGGTCACCGGGCGCTGGGCCGTGCGTTTGACGTGCTTGTCGAACTCGCGGTCGGCCACGTCGTTCAGGCAGCAGCCCGCGCTGCGCATCAGGATGGTGCCCAGGGTGAAGACCAGCAGCAGGTGCCAACCGGGGAAGCCCCCGGACGCAATCCACAGCGCGCTGAGCGTGGGCCACAGCAAGAGCAGCCAACCGGCGGGGCGGTCCCAGCGGATCAGCTGGAGGTAGAGACGGGGAGAGTTCATGGTCAAATTGGCTGCTTGCGCTTATTCCATAAGCGCAAGCAGCTACTATTTTTGGAGCAAATGGTTTACAGGCCCAACTGGCGCAGGTCCAGCCTGCCGTCGCGTACGGGCGGGCACCACAGGTAGGCCCCGGTGACGGGTTTGGAGTAACTGAAGGTGGCATCGACGATGCCGTCTTCCTGCCCCGCCATGCGGCGCATCTGGGCCTCGAAGGCGTACAGGCTGGCTCCAAAGGCCACGAAGAACAGGCCGCACTGGTGGCCCACGGCCCAGGGCATGGAGCGGCGCAGCACAAAGGCTTCGGGGCTGAAGCTTTCCTGGGCGGTGCGTTTCACGTGGGCGGACGCGGGTGCGTCGTCCAGCTCTTCGTTGTCGCTCATGCGGCGGCCCATGGCGTTATTTTGGCCGTCGGTGCCCAGCGCGTCGAAGGCATCCAGGTTGTGCACCCACTGCTGGATGGCGGCGAAGCTGGAGCCGGCCATGCCGTCCGGCGCGTCTTGTACCAGGGCAGCGGCCTCGGCGGCCTCGCCCTCGGGGTTTTCGGTGCCGTCTTCAAAGCCGGTCAGGTCGCGGTCGTTGGATGCCGAATCGCCGTGGCGGAAGCCGTCGAGCACGCGGTCGAGGTGGAAGGCCGGGGCCAAGGCTTTCTCCACGCGGCGGGCGTGTAGCACCACCTCGCCCTGGGCCGCGCCGCGCACCCAGCACCACAGGGCGACCGGGGTGCTGGGCACCTGCACGCCGTGGCCCGAGAAGTCGGGCATGGCACGCAGGCCGGGCACCTCGGCCCCCAGCGCGTGGGCCAGCTTGGCACCGATGCCGACGACGACGGATGGGCCATCGGCCAGGGCCGCCAATTGCTGCAAGGCGGCACCCAGGGCAGCGGGAGTGGCCCCAGCCGTGGGCGATAAAAACAGGTAACGCCCGTGGGCGGGTGCGGATTCCAAAATGCCGGGTTGCGCAAACTTCACAGGGGTCTCCACAGTTTCAACGATTCAAGATTCAAGACAAACGTTTCACGCCGGGCAGTTCGCAGGCGTAGATGGCGTTGCGCAGGGCAGCAATCGCCTCGTAGCGGGTAAAGCTGCGCCGCCAGGCCAGCACCACGCGGCGCATGGGCGGGTCGCCATCGAACGGCAGGTAGCGCACGTAGGGGTCATCCTCGCGGGCACGCTTGGGCTTGGCCACCAGGGCAGATTTGGGCACGCTCAGGCGCGGCACCAGGGTGATGCCCATGCCGGCGGCCACCATGTGCTTGATGGTTTCCAGCGACGAGCCTTCAAAGCTCTTGCGGATGCCCTCAGCCCCGCTGGAGAAGCGGGCGAACTCGGGGCACACCTCCAGCACGTGGTCGCGGAAGCAGTGGCCGTTGCCCAGCAGCAGCAGGGTCTCGTTCTTCAGCTGTTCCGAAGTGACGCTGGTCTGCGCGGCCAGGGCGTGGTTCGTGGGTACGGCGACCATGAAGGGCTCGTCGTACAGGGCGGCCACGGCCAGGCCGGTGTCGGGGAAGGGCTCGGCCATGATGGCGCAGTCGATCTCGCCCATGCGCAGCATTTCCAGCAGCTTGACGGTGAAGTTCTCCTGCAGCATCAGCGGCATCTGCGGCGTGCGCTGGATCACCTGGCGTACCAGGTCGGGCAGCAGGTAGGGCGCGATGGTGTAGATGATGCCCAGGCGCAGCGCACCGCCCAGCGGGTCTTTGCCGCGCTGGGCAATCTCCTTGATGGCGGCGGCCTGCTCCAGCACGCTTTGCGCCTGGCGCACGATTTCTTCGCCCAGCGGGGTGATGGTGACCTCGTTGGCGCTGCGCTCAAAGAGCTTCACGTCCAGCTCTTCCTCGAGCTTCTTGATCGCCACCGACAACGTGGGCTGCGACACGAAGCAGGCTTCGGCCGCCTTGCCAAAGTGCCGCTCGCGGGCGACCGCCACGATGTATTTGAGTTCGGTGAGGGTCATGGAGGGGTATTGTCCTCCCGCTGGTTGCGGGTGCAAGCGCCAGGGCTTAGTCTTTCTTGCTATCGCCGTCGGGAATCACCGCGTTGATGACGGCCCCGGTGGCCTTGACCCCGGTTTTCACCACCACGGCGGCCGTGGTCACCACCGCATCGGCCACCGCAACCACGGCGCAGCCGCTGCAGGCCAGCGCCACACACATTCCCCCTATCCAACCACGCATAGCCCACCCTCTTTCTGACAAACAGGGCAGCATCTTAGCCGCCAGCCATGGCCTGCCTGCAGCTCCCAAAAAAGTAGCTATAAAGCATTACACAATAAGCACGAGCTGTCATTTTTATACCCAATAGTGGGGATGCCGTGCCGACTATTCGTGCATAAAAAACTGCATACTGGTCCATACTGGTAGCACGGACTACCGCTGCGCACCATGCTCAAACGTATCAGCGTTCACCACCTGACCCTCGGTATGCATATCGACGGGTTTTGTGCGCCGTGGATGGAGCACCCGTTCTGGCGCAACCACTTTGTGCTGACCGACCCGCAAGACATCGCCCGGGTGCGCGCCAGCAGCGTGCAAGAGGTGTGGATCGACCCCGGCAAGGGGCTGGACGTAGCGACCGTTGCCGCGCAACAAGCCGTTCCCGAAGCGCCCCCCGAACCAGCCGCACCCGTGCGCGACACCGCACCCACCACCGCAGCCCAGGAGTACGCACGGGCCGCCCGTATCTGCGCCAAAGCCAAGCTGGCCGTCACCGCCATGTTCCAGGAGGCGCGGCTGGGCCAGATGGTGCAGACCGAACTGGCCGAGCACCTGGTGCAGGAGATCAGCGACTCGGTGATGCGCAACCCCAGCGCGCTCGTCAGTCTGGCGCGCATCAAGACGGTGGACGACTACACCTACATGCATTCGGTGGCGGTGTGCGCGCTGATGGTGGGGCTGGCGCTGCAGCTCAAGCTGGACGCGGCCCAGATCCGATCGGCCGGCATGGGCGGGCTGCTGCACGACCTGGGCAAGGCGCTGGTGCCGCTGGAGGTGCTGAACAAGCCCGGCAAGCTCACGCCGGCCGAGTTCGCCGTCATCCAGGCCCACCCTACCCAGGGCCACAAACTGCTGGTCGAATGTCTGACGGACGACCCGGCGGTGCTCGACATCGTGCTGCACCACCACGAAAAGGTGGATGGCAGCGGCTACCCCAACGGGCACCGGGGCGACGCCATCAGCCAGCTGGCGAAGATGGGCGCGGTCTGCGACGTGTACGACGCGATCACCTCCGACCGGCCCTACAAGAAAGGCTGGGACCCGTCCGAGTCGCTGAAAAAAATGGCCGAATGGACGAACGGCCACCTCGACACCCAGGTGTTCCATGCCTTCGTCAAAAGCCTGGGTATCTACCCCACGGGTTCGCTGGTGCGGCTGACCAGCGGGCGCATCGCCGTGGTCACCGGGCAAAGCGCCAGCAGCCTGCTCAAACCCATCGTGAAAGTGTTTTTTTCCACCAAGTCCGACATGCGCATCCCGCCGGTGGTGATCGACCTGTCGGCCCCCGACTGCACGGAAAAAATCGCCGGGCGCGAAGACCCGGCGTACTGGCGCTTCCAGGACCTGAACCAGCTGTGGTCGGGGCTGGGGCCGCTGAGCTAAGCCTTCAAATACTCCGCCTTGCCGCCCAGCCAGCGCAACACGTGCTGCTCGGCCAGGTGGGGGTGGCGGTCCAGCATCTGCGGGGCCAGGGCGCGGGCCCATTCCAGGAGGTCGGCATCGGTTTCCAGGTCGGCAAAGCGCAAGAGCGGCGCACCCGACTGGCGGGCACCCAGGAATTCACCGGGGCCGCGGATTTCCAGGTCGCGGCGGGCGATCTCGAAGCCGTCGTTGGTATCACTCATGGCCTGCAGGCGGGCGCGGGCGATCTGGCCCAGGCGAGGCGCGTCGCCGGTGGAGTACAGCAGCACGCAGGCCGATGCCGCCGCGCCCCGCCCCACCCGGCCCCGCAGCTGGTGCAACTGGCTCAGGCCAAAGCGCTCGGCGTGCTCTATGACCATCAGCGAGGCATTGGGCACGTCCACGCCGACCTCGATCACGGTGGTGCTGACCAGCAGGCCCATGTGGCCTTCGGTGAACAGCGCCATCACGGCTTTTTTCTCGGCCACGGGCATGCGCGAGTGCAGCAGGCCGATCAACACGCCGGTCAGGGCTTCGCTGAGGGCTGCGTGGGTTTCGGTGGCGTTGCGCAGGTCCAGGGCTTCGCTTTCTTCGATCAGCGGGCAGACCCAGTAGATCTGGCGGCCCTGGGCGATCTGGCCGCGGATGCGCTCTATCACCTCGTCGCGGCGTGCATCGTGGATGACCTTGGTGACGATGGGCGTGCGACCCGGCGGCAACTCGTCGATGGTGGACACGTCCAGGTCGGCGTAGTAGCTCATGGCCAGGGTGCGCGGGATGGGGGTGGCCGTCATCATCAGCAGGTGGGGCTCCAGCGCGCCATCGACCATCTTGCTGCGCAGGGCCAGGCGCTGGGCCACGCCGAAGCGGTGCTGCTCGTCGATCAGCGCCAAGGCCAGGTTTTTGAAGAGCACCTTTTCCTGGATCACGGCGTGGGTGCCCACCACCAGGGCGGCTTCGCCGCTGGCGATTTTTTCCAGCATTTCGCGGCGCTGCTTGGTCTTTTGGCTGCCGGTGAGCCAGGCCACGCATTTACCCCGGGGGCTGAGCAGCGGCTCCAGCCAGGCGACGAGTTTGCGGAAGTGCTGGTCGGCCAGGATTTCGGTGGGGGCCATCAGCGCGCACTGCCAGCCCGCGTCCATCGCGGTGCAGGCGGCCAGCGCGGCGACCACGGTTTTGCCCGAGCCCACGTCGCCCTGGAGCAGGCGGTTCATGGGGATGGGCAGGGCCAGGTCGGCGGCAATCTCGGCACCCACGCGCTGCTGGGCGGCGGTGAGGGCAAAGGGCAGCGCGGCGCGCAGGCCATCGAGCAGGCCGCCCTCCAGTGCGGCCAGTGGGGGGGCTTGCAGCAGGTCGCGGGCGCGCTTGGCCTGGAGCTGCGAAAGCTGCTGGGCCAGCAGCTCCTCGGCCTTCAGGCGCTGCCAGGCGGGGTGGCTGCGGTCTTCCAGCGCGGCCAGCGATACGTCGGGCGCAGGGTGGTGCAAAAACAGGAGCGCCTCACGCAGGCTGCAATTGCGTGAGAGACCTGTTTGGCTTAAATACTCTGGGTTGTAGTGTGGGCAGCCCGGCGGCAGGGTTTCGGACAGGTTGGCGCGCTTCAAGCCGCCCAGCACGGCGCGGCGCAGGTAGGCCTGCGGCAGTCCGGCCACGCTGGGGTAGACCGGGGTGAGCGCGGTGGGCAGGTCGCCGCTGGCCAGCTTGAACGCCGGGTGCAGCATCTGTTTGCCCAGAAAGCCGCCCTTGACCTCGCCGCGCACCCGCAGCCGCGCACCCACGGCCAGGGTTTTCTGGTGCGAGGGGTAGAAGCTGAAGAAGCGCAGGGTGCAGGTGTCGCTGCCGTCATCCACCGTCACCAGCAGTTGGCGGCGCGACTGCAGGCTGACTTCGCTGTGGGTGACGGTGGCCTCGATTTGCACGGTGTCGCCCTCGCGCGCGTCGGCCAGACGGGTAATGCGGGTTTCGTCCTCGTAGCGCAGGGGCAGGTGCAGGGCCAGGTCGATGTCGCGGCGCAGGCCCATTTTGAGCAGGGCTTTTTGCGCGGGGTTCAGCTTCGGAGGAGGGGCGGCCATGGGGGCGGATTTTGCCCTGTTGCATCCCTTGAACCGCTGGGTGGTGTCGACATGGGGGGGCGCAAGCCCGGGTAAACATCGCACGCACACGTAAAGTGAACGTATCATCTTGTTGCACCTAGTTTCTGGTGCGTACAACTAGTCTCGGGTTTTTTCCCCTTTTTTGCCTGTCATTCACCCCCGCAGCGTTTTATGCTCAAACGAATCAACGTCCAAGAACTGACTCTGGGGATGCACATCGACGGATTCTGCGGCCCGTGGATGGACCATCCTTTCTGGCGCAACCACTTTGTGCTGACGGACCCCCTGGATATTGACCGGGTACTGGCCAGCAGCATCCGGGACGTGTGGATTGACACCAACAAAGGCCTGGATGTCCCCCCCGGTACCGAAACGGTGATGCAGGCCGAAACCATCCAGGCCGTGGTGCAGGAAATCTTGCATACCGATGCCCCCACGCGGGACACCAGCCCCACCTCGACCGCAGCCGAATACGCCCGGGCAGCGCAAATCTGCGCCAAGTCCAAACAGGCGGTGATGGCGATGTTCCAGGAGGCGCGCATGGGCAACGCCATCGATACCGAGTTGGCCCACAACCTGGTGCACGAGGTGTCCGACTCGGTCATCCGCAACCCGGGGGCCATGATCAGCCTGGCCCGGCTGAAAAACGCCGACGACTACACCTACATGCATTCGGTGGCGGTATGCGCGCTGATGATCGCCCTGTCGCGCCAACTCAAGCTGAATGAGGAACAAACCCGCTCCATGGGTTTGGCCGGCCTGCTGCACGACCTGGGCAAGGCGATGATGCCGATGGAGGTGCTGAACAAGCCGGGCAAGCTCACCGATGCCGAATTCCACATTATCAAATCCCATCCGATACAAGGCCACAGCATGTTGGCAGAGCGGCAAGTGGTGAGCGACGTGGTGCTGGATGTGGTGCTACACCACCATGAAAAGCTCGACGGCTCGGGCTACCCCGACCGGCTCAAGGGCGACGGTATCAGCCTGTACGCCAAAATGGGCGCCATCTGCGATGTGTACGATGCCATCACCTCCAACCGCCCCTACAAAAAAGGCTGGGACCCGGCCGAGTCGCTGAAAAAGATGGCCGAATGGACCAACGGCCACCTGGATCCGCAAATCTTCCAGGCCTTCGTCAAAAGTCTGGGCATTTACCCCACGGGCTCGCTGGTGCGGCTGGGCTCGGGCCGCCTGGGCGTGGTGATGGAGCAAAGCCCCAGTTCGCTGCTGAAACCGGTGGTCAAGGTTTTCTTTTCCACCAAGTCCGATATCCGCATCCCGCCCGAAGTGGTGGACCTGTCGGAGCCGGGCTGCAAGGAGAAAATCACCGGCCGCGAAGACCCCGAATTCTGGCGTTTCAAGGACCTGAATGAGCTCTGGTCGGGCATGGTGCAGATGCCTTAGTCGGTTGATGGGACATGCCCACTAAAAAAGGCTATCCAAAGATAGCCTTTTTGGGTCGCTTGCAGGGCGCAGGATGGGTTGAACCCACATCCCTACAAGTTAAGCCTTCTTGCGGCGCGCAGCTGCCATACCCACCAATCCGATGGCCATCAAGGCCATGGAACCGGGTTCTGGCACATTGTTGCTGGGAGTAGCGGCGGTGTAGTCATACGCCAGGTCCAGCTTGCCGAAAGCTTGGGTCAGGGTGGTGTAGGTGATATTGCCGTTGTCGGAACCGATCGAACCCGCACCCACCGCCCTCAAGCGAAAGCCGGCCATCGTGCCCGTGCCCATAAAATCCGCCAGGGCTGCTGCCGAGGTGAAGGTGATGGTCGTCATGTCAGCAGAGCTGAGAATGCCGAAATCCACGCCAGAGGTACCGGCGTTGTCGGTCACTCCGTCATACGCAGTGGCGGCAAAGCCCGAACCCGTGGTAGTGGGGAGCACCTGGGCCAGCGTGGTCGTCGTACCCTTCTGGAAGTAAATGGTGCCGCCCGAAATGGGGATCAACGTATCACTGCTGGCACCCAAGTTTTCTGCGAACAGATGCTGTTGGATAGCGCCACTCAAGGTGACAACCACTTTGTTCAAGGTTCCCAGGGTGGTGTCAAACAGGTTCAACGCACCCAGTTGGTAGTTCCAGTTGGTGCTCGAATAGCCGTACGAGTCGGACTGCGTGACGACGGTTGCGTGCGCGGACATCAAGCCCGTGGTGCCAAGAATGGCGGCTAATAGAAGTTTCTTCATTGGTTGTTTACCCTCAAGGTTAGGCGTATGGCAAGAATGCTTGCTGCGCCATGGTGTTGCTTTTCGTCAACTTGACTGCCAGGTTGACGGTACCAAGATGCACAAAAAATGCCATTTGCAAATTTACAAATGGCAATAAGGACTTATATAAATGAAACAAAATGTATATTGTTTTTATGTAAAACAAATCGACATAATTTCACGATTATTTTGTGATCTAGTGCAATTCATTACAAATAAGCCGTAATTTTTACTTATTTCTATGAAATATGGCAATTTTTTCGTCTACGGCTACAAAAAATGATCTTTTATAGATTTTTCCCTAGGTCTTAGCAATAGTGAAAAGCAGTCTCAAACTGCTTTTTTATGAGCCTATAGACATCAACACGCGAGCCTCAAAACCGCAAAAAAATACCATGATGAACCACACGCTCTCTGACTTCGACTTTGTGCTACCTCCCGAGCTGATCGCCCAACATCCCGCGGTCGAACGCAGCAGCTCGCGCCTGCTCGACGGCACCGGCGAAGCGCCCGCCGACCGCATCTTCCACACCCTGCCCAGCCTGCTCAAAGCCGGGGACTTGCTGGTGTTCAACGACACCAAGGTGCTCAAAGCCCGCCTGTTTGGCGAAAAACCCAGTGGTGGCAAAGTCGAGCTACTGGTCGAACGGGTGCTTACCGGCAACCAGGTGGCGGCCCACATGCGGGTCAGCAAAAAGCCGGAACCGGGCACCACCATCACCCTGGCCGGAGGCGGAGGGTTTTGCGCCACCATGCTGGGCCGCTGGCCCGATGCCAATGGCACGTTGTTCCGCTTTGTGCTGAGCAATGACGCAGGCGACGACCCCTACACCTTGATGGAACGCCACGGCCACATCCCCCTGCCGCCCTACATCACGCATACCGATTCAGAAGAAGACGCGGTGCGCTACCAGACGGTGTTTGCCCGCGCCCCGGGTGCCATCGCCGCGCCCACCGCCGCCCTGCACTTTGACGATGCGCTGCTGGCCCAACTGGAAGCCCAAGGCGTGCAGCGCGCCAGCGTGACCCTGCACGTAGGTGCGGGCACGTTCCAGCCGGTGAAGACCGAAAACCTGGCCGAACACCAGATGCACAGCGAGTGGTATGAAATTCCCGAGGCCACCCAGCGCGCCATTGCCGCCTGCAAAGCGCGCGGCGGTCGGATCGTTGCCGTGGGCACCACCACCGTGCGCACGCTGGAGTCCTGGGCCCAGTCGGGCTTGGCCACGGGCGATACCCGCATCTTCATCACGCCGGGATTTGTGTTCCAGCATGTGGATTTGCTGGTGACCAACTTCCACCTGCCCAAGTCCACCTTGATGATGTTGGTGAGTGCGTTTGCCGGATACGGGAAAATCATGGCTTTGTACCAGCACGCTATTCGCGAGCAGTACCGCTTTTTCAGCTATGGCGATGCCATGCTGCTCTCCAAAACGAGCCCTGACCATGTTGCAATTTGACCTTCTCGCCACCGACCAGCCCCGCGGCGACTACGCGGGCAGCCACGCCCGCCGCGGCACGCTGACGCTGAACCACGGTGTGGTGCAAACCCCCATCTTCATGCCCGTGGGCACCTACGGCACGGTCAAGGGCGTGATGCCGCGCAGCCTGGAAGAAATGGGCGCGCAGATCATCCTGGGCAACACCTTCCATTTGTGGATGCGCCCCGGCCTGGATGTGATGGCGCAGTTTGGCGGCCTGCACCAGTTCGAGAAGTGGAACAAGCCCATCCTGACCGACAGCGGCGGCTTCCAGGTGTGGAGCCTGGGCGAGATGCGCAAGATCAGCGAAGAAGGCGTGAAGTTCTCATCGCCCGTCAACGGCGACAAACTGTTTCTTACGCCCGAGATCAGCATGCAAATCCAGACCACACTGAACTCCGACATCGTGATGCAGTTCGACGAATGCACGCCCTACGACACCAAGGGCCACATCACTACCGAACGCGAAGCCCGCAACTCCATGGAGCTCAGCCTGCGCTGGGCCCAGCGCTGCCAGGCCGAATTTGCCAAGCTGCAGAACCCCAACGCCCTGTTCGGCATCGTCCAGGGCGGCATGTTCGAAAACCTGCGCCAGGAATCACTAGAGCAACTGGTGGAGATGGACTTCCCCGGCTACGCCGTGGGCGGTGTCAGCGTGGGCGAGCCCAAGGACGAGATGCTGCGCATCATGGCCCACACCCCGCACCGCCTGCCCGCCCACAAGCCGCGCTACCTGATGGGCGTGGGCACCCCCGAAGACCTGGTGCAGGGCGTGGCCGACGGCGTGGACATGTTCGACTGCGTCATGCCCACCCGCAATGCACGCAACGGCACGCTATTTACCCGCTTTGGCGACTTAAAAATCCGCAACGCCCGCCATAAAACCGACGAGCAGCCGCTGGATGTCACCTGCACCTGCCACGCCTGCGCAGGCACCAGCGGCGTGGCCTACGCCGACGGCGGCCGCGACGGCTTCAGCCGCGCCTACCTGCACCATCTGGACCGCTGCGCCGAAATGCTCGGCCCCATGCTGGCCAGCATCCACAACCTCCATTACTTTCTGAACCTGATGCGGGAAGTACGCGAAGCGCTGGATGTGGGCGCGTTTGGCGCGTTCCGGGCGCAGTTCAAGACGGATCGGGCGCGCGGGGTCTGATTTCAACAAGTGTCCATCCTTGCAAATAACGGAATGAAACTCCATAATTGCAAGGATGTTTCAGCGCCATTTATTACCTTTTCTGGCAGAAGAAATCCTGCATTCACCTGCAGTAGCCCTGCTCGGCCCGCGCCAAGTCGGCAAAACCACGCTGGCGCTGGAAGCAGCCCAAACAATTCCCAGCATCTACCTCGACCTGGAATCTGAACGCGACCGCGCCAAGCTGACGCAGCCAGAGCTGTACCTGGCCGACCACCTGGACAAGCTGGTCATCCTGGACGAAGTGCACCGTGCTCCAGGCCTGTTCCCCGTGTTGCGCGGACTGATTGACCAGGCACGGCGCAACGGCAAGCGTGCAGGCCAGTACCTGTTGCTGGGATCCGCTTCGCTCGACTTGCTGCAGCAGTCAGGCGAGACCTTGGCGGGCCGCATCGCCTACCTTGAACTCAGCCCTTTGGTCGCACTGGAAACCGGCGCGGAATCCATAGACATGCTTTGGCTGCGTGGCGGTTTTCCCGAAAGCATGGCCGCCAATGGCAGCGCCCGCAGCCTGCGCTGGCGGCACAATTTCATCCGCACCTACTTGGAGCGCGACATTCCCCAGTTCGGCCCGCGCATCGCAGCAGAAACACTGCGCCGCTTCTGGACCATGCTGGCACACCACCAAAGCGGCCTGCTCAACGTAGCCCAACTGGCCCGCAACCTGGGCGTGGATGCCAAAACCGCGCAGAGCTATATCGACCTGCTTTGCGATCTTCTGCTGGTGCGCCGCCTGCCGCCTTGGCATGCCAACGTCGGCAAGCGGCTGATCAAATCGCCCAAAGTCTATGTACGCGACAGCGGTCTGGTGCATGCACTGCTGGACATTGAGAACAAGGAAACCCTGCTTTCGCACCCCGTCGTCGGCGCGAGCTGGGAGGGTTTTGTGGTGGAAAACCTGCTGTCCTGCACCCCCACCCAGGTGCAAGCCTACTTCTACCGCACCAGCGGCGGCGCAGAAATCGACCTACTGCTGGCCTGGCCCGGTGGCGACCTCTGGGCCATCGAGATCAAACGCAGCCTAACCCCCAAGGTTGAACGCGGCTTCCACACCGCCTGCGACGACTTGGCACCGGTGCGCAAGTTTGTGGTGTATCCGGGGCAGGAAGCCTTCCCCTTGGGCCATGATGTGCAAGCGATACCGCTGACAATGCTATGCAATCAGCTCACCACATTCACCTAACGCACGAAATTTCGAACATGGTAAACGTTCGGTTAAATATGGAGAGGAAAAATGCTCACTCGGCTTAGGGTTCAAGGGTTCAAGGGTTCAAAAACTTAGTCGATGTAGATGTTCGATTTGGTCCATTCACCTGCATTGCCGGACCCAATGGAGCGGGTAAATCCAACTTGTTCGATGCCATTACGTTTTTAGGTGATTTAGCTTCCATGCCCATCATGAAAGCGGCAAGCCGGGCCAGAGGCACAAATGGCCGAATTTCGGACTTCCATAGCCTATTTTTCAAGAATGCCAAAGGTGACTTTCTCCCAATGCTTTTTGTAGCGGAAATGATCGTACCGAGTACGGTTATTGACGACTTTGACCGTACTGCCACTCCAACCGCAACATTTCTTGAATACACACTAGAACTACGCCTGAGCGAAACGCATGCCGACCCATCCCCCGCGGATCCTATCTACATTGAGCAAGAAGGGCTAGTTGCCATCAACTCAAGTGAGGCTGCTAAGCGCCTTGGCTTTAACCCAACACCGGGGTGTGGTCGGTGTCAACTATCTTGACCGCTCGGCGACAACTATCCTGGCCGGTGGAAAGCGGGGAATGATTTTGAATCTTTATGTCGTTGAACGTGCCTTGCGTACTGCTGGGGCTTGCTGCTGAGCTGCTCGTCGGCGGTAACTCTCCACATTCATTTCCAGAATCGTCGAGTGGTGTACCAGGCGGTCAACGGCCGCCAGCGTCATAGCCGGTTCCACAAACACCTCGCCCCATTGGGAGAACGGCGTGTTGGCAGTGAGGGCCAGGCTCTTGCGTTCATAACGCTCCGATATGAGCTCGAACAGCACAGAGGTTTCTGACTGGTCTCGCCGTACATAGCTCAGGTCATCCAGAATCAGCAAGTCAAACCGGTCCAGCTTGGCCAATTCCTGCGGCAGTCGCAAGTCCCGCCGGGCCGCCTGCAAGCGCTGCACCAGGTCCGAACAGCGCGTAAACAGCACCCGCCGCCCGGCATCAATCAGGGCATGGCCCAGAGCACATACCAAATGGCTCTTGCCCACGCCGGGTGGCCCGAACAGCAGTACGTTGGCGCCCCGGTCCAGCCACTGCGTACCTTCGGCCAGTGCCATCACCTGGGCCTTGGACACGGTGGGAACGGCCGTGAAGTCAAAGCTGGAGAGGCGTTTATCCGGGCTGAGCCCGGACTCCACGCGGTGGCGGTCAATGCGGCGAGACTCTCGTTCATTGATTTCGTGCTCCAGTAACGCTTCGAGCAGGCGGTGTGCGGGCCAACCCTCAAGGTCCGACAGTGCGCACAGGTCGCCCGCCAGGCGCTTGATGGTGGGCAGGCGCAGGTCTGTGAGCATCACGCCCAGACGTGCCGATGTGGCGGTAATTGACGTGCTAATTGGCGCCGCGCTCATGGGGCCACCTCAAACAGCGCGTCGTAACTGGCCAAGGCCGGCAGCGTCACCATCACCTGCGGTATCTCTGCACGCGGGGGTGCCAGCAATAGCGTCAGCGCATGCAGGTCGGGCAACTGGTCGAGTTCGATGAGTTGCTCCAGCTCCTGCGCCAACTGCGCCTCGTGCCCATCGGCGGCCAGGACCAGCAGGCCCACCATGGTCTTGCAGGCTTCGCGCTCGGGCTTGCTGCCAGCCAGACGCTCCCAGGTCTGGCGGTACACCGCACGCGGGAAGGCGGCATCGCGCAGCACCCAACGCGCAAAGGCGCCGGGCTTGCGTTTCAATGCGCCAACTAAATGGCGGTAATCAATCGAGCGTCCATGGCGCTGGCCGTCGCCCGGCCTGGCACGCGCAAGGCTCAACACACACTGGCCACCTAGCCAGCATTCAATGTGCTCGGCGTACTGACGCACCATCAACCGGTGCCCAATCAACTGGCTTGGCGTGCTGTACTGCGCACCCTTGACGGTGAAGATGGCGTACTTGCTGACCCGTACCGGAATCTCTTCGAACTCGGCGGTGCGCCGCACCGGCAAGGCCTTGAGCATGGTGCGCTCGATGGCCAGCAACTTGGTGGTGCGTGCATTCATGCGCTGCACGATGGTGTCGACAAACGCCTCGTATTCTCGGCGCAGCCCAAAGCTGCGGCTGCCGCGCAGCCGCAAGGCCTGGTCGAGCGCCGTCTTGAGGGAATCGTGGCGCGATTCGATGGAGCCGTTCTCGTTGGACTGGCCCGGGTTGCAGCGTGTAGCCCGCAGACCGTAGTGGCTGCACAAGCCGGCATAGCGGCGCGTCAGCTCTTCTTGCTCGGCCACGTTGTTGAACGCCGCCGACAGACTGTCGGTGCGGTGTTCTTCCGGCACGCCGCCCAAGGCCCAGAGGGCCGCTTGCAGTCCGGTGGATAGCGCCATGAAGCTCTCGCCGGAGTCGATGACCGTGGCGTGGCGCCAACCGGAATAGGCCAATGCAAACTGGTACAGACGATGGGCAAACACAACCCCGTCAATCTTGACGCAGAGCTCATCGAGCACGGTGAAGTCCGACAGGCACTGGCGTCCGGGCGGGTGCTCCTGGGCGAAGTAGACCTCGCGTTCGGCGCCGTACTTGGCACGCCACTGACGGACACGGCGCTGCAGGGTGCGCAGCACGCTGCTGTCCCACTGACCCGGATAGCGGCGTTGCAGCTCTTCGAGCAGGGTAACGGCATTGAGCCGGGCATCCGTTTGCAACAGTGGCACGACTTCACTGTCCCAGACCGCCTCCAATGGGTCGGGGCGGGTGCGCCAGTTCCGTTCGGGGCGCTGTGAGGGCAGATGGTTGGCGTCTTCAATGCGACGGGCGCTGCGTTCACTGATGCCGGCCTTGGCGGCAGACGCGACCTGGCTAAGCTGGTTGCGGTGTTGCTTGTACTTGTGCACTTGGTGGTCCGTGATTCTCTTGCCGGGCATGCCGTCTACCTTCGATTCATGTTCGAAGGTTCAACGGTAGCCCCGCCTCCCGGACCCGCCCGGTGTAGGCCGCTAACCGGCCAACATAGTTGTCGTTAACCGGCCAAGGTAATTGTCGTCAACCAGGGGTGGATCAAGAAACATATCTTCGGACCTGGGTCAAGACGTACGCCATTCATTAGTACGGCAATGTCAGGCCATCCCAGCCAGCCCGCCATCCGACTTTTTAGCGAGCAAACCAAAAAAGGAGGGCCTCCTTTTCTAGTACCAGCCCGAAAATCACCCCAAACTATCGTTTCAGGGGCTAACTCCACCACCCATCCCACAGCGCTCGCGGCCCGTAGTGAATTACGCTCATGGCGATTGTTGCAACTTGAACCCTCCGCATTGAGGCAATTCGACAACTTTGGAGAAGATCCGCACGTCACCTCAACGGGAGAACATTTACCCAGTGCACTGATGAGACTCAACAACCATGCTGAGGTTTCTCAGCGTTTGTCGGAATTGTTGCCAGACATTGTTTCCGTCAGTGTGGATGCGGATGAAAAGCGGCAAGTCATGACCTTGCTTCTGACCATGAAAGACAAGGAAACCTATACAGCGAGCTCGCTTTCCGATGGCACATTGCGCTTTCTCGCTTTAGCGGTTCTGGCATTGGATCCCGAATTTGGTGGCTTGCTGTGCATGGAAGAGCCAGAAAATGGAATCCATCCTTCAAGAATTCCATTAATGCTCAGATTAGTACGTAGTTTGTCGCAAGAAATGGATGCGGATATGGATGGGATATCGGCGCCGTCCATTCGTCAACTCATTATCAATACCCATTCGCCATTGGTCGCGGCTGAACTGCACGACGGGGAGTTACTGTTTGCTGAAATATTGAAGATGAAGGGAAAGTCTTTCGTTAATTTCAAACCTCTGCCGAGCACTTGGCGCCAAGCCATATCAGGAATGAAGGCTTCGGAATTGATCTCGCGAGGAGAAATTCAGTTCTATTTGAGTGGTAATAAGCACGCAGCTCGATCAGTGGGAGACTCCACCCGTGTGGGGCGACTGGCTGAAGCACGAGAGGTTGGAGCCAAATCGGCAACCCTTGACATTTTTCAGCAAGCACAATGATGCAAAGAATCACGGCAACACTGGTAACGGACGGCAGTTCGGACAAGCTTTTGGTTCCATTGGTTGAATTACTTTTTAACGTCCATACGGAACTTGCGTATCAAATCAAATGTGCAGAGGGAATACCCCCGTGTCCAGTGGTCTAGCCGCGAGAATTCGCTCGGCACTAGACTTGTTTCCCTGTGACTTCTTGTTCGTACATCGCGATGCAGAAGGTATCGACGCATCGGACAGATACAAAGAAATCCAAACAAGCTGGCCAGACAATGAGAACGTGGCGACACTGGTCTGCATAGTCCCCGTACGCATGACAGAGGCTTGGCTTATCACCCACGAGCAACCCATCCGGCAAGCCGTAGGAAATCCGAATGGGTCTGCACCACTAGGATTGCCGAAATCCAAAGATATTGAATCTTCGCCAGATCCCAAGGAGATTCTTTTTTCTGCCCTGAAGGCAGCCTCTGGGTTAAATGCAACTCGAAAAAGACAGTTCAACCCCCATCAATTCAGACACCGGGTCAGTGAGCTCACAGAAGATTTAGAACCTCTGCGCAAACTTAAATCCTTCCAACAGCTGGAAGCTCAGATCAAAAAACACCTCGCAGCACTCGCTTAGTGACGATCACCACTTGGTGCGCAGTGCCCATTGCGTTGAACACAACTTCATTTACTATATTTTTCATAGCTGCTTGTGCCCATATATAAAGCACGAGAAGCCTATTTGGCTTGAAAGATCAGTGCCCGAACGCCACCGCGTCTGGCAGCCCCCGCGTGCGGCCATGTTTGCGGTCTTGGGCGCGGGCGACGAAGCTCAGGGCAAAGCCTGCCAGCGCCAGCACCGCGCCCACCCAGGGCAACTGGCTGTAGGGCACGCCGGACTGGATGGCCAGGCCGCCCAGGTAGGCGCCGCTGGCGCAGCCGATGTTGAAGCCGCCCTGGTTCAGGGTAGAGGCCAGGTTGGGTGCGTTGTGCGCTGCGTCGATCACCCGCATCTGCAGGGGTGGCACCACCGCAAACACCAGTGCGCCCCACAGCGGCAGGGTCAGCATGGCGGGCCAGTAGCTGTGGCTGGTGAAAGTAAAGGCGGCCATTACCAGCACCACCAAGAAGAAAACAATGCGGATCAGCCGCAGCGGGCGGCGGTTGGCCAGCTGGCCGCCAGCGATGTTGCCAATCGTCAAACCCACGCCAAACAGCAGCAAAAATGCGCTCACGCCGCTATCGGTCACCATCGTCACATTGCTGAGGATGGGGCGGATGTAGGTGAACACCGCAAACAGGCTGGCTGCCGACAGAGCGCTCATGGCCATCCCCAGCAGCACACGCGGGTCGCGCAGCACCCGAAATTCTTGCGCCAGGCCGGGGCTGGGCAAGGCGGGCATGCGGGGCAGCACGGCGGCAATGCCGACCAGCGCCACCAGGCCAATGGCGGCCACCACCGCGAAGGTGTAACGCCAGCCTAGCACCTGGCCCAAGGCCGTACCGCCGGGCACGCCCAGCACATTGGCCAGCGTCAGGCCCGCAAACATCAGCGCCATGGCTTTGGCCCGCTGGTCGCGTGGCACCAGGTCGGCGGCCACCACCGCGCCCATGCCAAAGAAGGCGGCGTGGGCAAAGGCGGTAAACACCCGCGCCGCCATCATCAGCCCAAAGCTGGGGGCCACGGCGCAGAGCAGGTTGCCCAGCATGAAGATGGCCATCAACGCCAGCAGGCTGCCCTTGCGCGGTGCGCGTGACAGGGCGGCGGCCATCAGGGGCGCGCCCACCACCACACCCATGGCGTAGCCGGTGACCAGCATGCCCGCCGAGGGGATGGACACATCCAGGTCCGCCGCCACCTCGGGCAGCAGGCCCATGATGACGAACTCGGTGGAACCGATGCCGAAAGCGCCCACGGTCAGGGCTAACAGGGGGATGCGCTGGCGCAGATGGGTAAGCAGGCTCATGGCGGGGTGACCTTGGGTGGGCAAAGCACAGACATTCGGGTTTACCCGCATCTTAAATGCATGCGCCAAACTATGTGCGCCCGTTACACAATTTCCGGCAAGTCCCCCTAAATACGCCTAAACCGGCGGCGAAACCACACCTACCGGGGGCAACACTGTGGCCGATGTCCCACAGGCGTGGCAAAACTTGGCGAAGGCGCTCTTGCGGGTATGGCAGGGTACGCAGCGGTCAAACAGGCCGATACCGCAGTGCGGGCAGAAGTCGATGCTGTCGTTTTTCAGGTCCACCGGGCGCTCGCAGCCGGGGCACACGCCTTTGGCCAGGCGGGCGAGGGCCACGTCGTAGCTGAGTTCTTCGCGGCGCTGGGCATCGGGCAGGGCCTCGGCCAGCTTTTGCTTTTCCAGATAGCGGTTCAGCGCCACAATGGCCTGCCGCCCCACCAGCACGGTCAGCACGATACCCACTACATAGCGCACGTAGCCGCCGTAACTCGGCAGATAAGGCACCAGTTCGACAAAGAAGGCAAATAACGCAAAGTAGATGAAGCCCCACACAAACGGCCAGTAGGTGCTTTTGCGCTTTTTGGCAAACAACCAACCGGCGATGGCCAGCAGCGGCAGGGTCAGCGCCAGGCGGTAGCCGAATACGCGCAGCTCCTGGGCCCGCCGAGCCTGTTGCCAGCCGACATCCGCCGCACGCTCCAGGGCGTTGAGCTCGGTTTGCGCGGCCTGCACCGACTGGCGGGCATCCAGGGCCACCTGCTCTTGCTGCTCGATGGCGCTTTGGGCCTTGCGCTCGGCGGCAGCCAGGGCATCCAGGGCCTGGGTGCGGCGGATCAGCTCGGGGTCCTGGTCGGAGCGGCCCGTGGCACCGCGGGTGGCCAGCCAGTTGTCGAAGGTTTCGCGGGCGGCGCTGCTGTTGGCGCGGGCCGTCTGGTGCTTGAGCTGGGCCTGCTCCAGTGCGGTATCGGCGGCTTCTTCGGCCTTGTGGCCACTGGCGATGGTGGCCCGCACCTGGGCGGCCGCGGGCTTGTCGATGAAATCCTCCAGGCCCAGGGTCTGCTCCACCTGCGGCAGATCACCCACCACACTGCCGCCCAGGCCAATCAGGAACCCGGCAAAGACAAACGCCACCAGCCACAGGCCACGCTGGAACCACTTTTCAGACAATCGCAATGCTTTGCTCATTTCAACTCCTTATTGCAGCGCCAACTGTACGGGCTCGCCCGCCAATTGCGCCTTTTTTAGCCAGCTAAATACAGAATCTACCGTGATCGTCTCGATACGGTCGCTAAAGCGCTTTTCAACGGGGTGGTCGTCAAACGCCACATTGGCCTTGGTCACCCGTGCGCCCAGCCGGGTCAGCGGCCCGATTTTGAGGGTGGTGGGCGTGTAGCCTTTGAACTTCAACCAGGCCTGGGCCTGTGCGCGCGAGTCCACGCCGGGCCCCATGGCGGCAGCCAGGGTTTCCAACGCCCACTGGTTGGACTGCTGGTATTTGGTGGCCCAGGCGTAGCTGACCAGGCTGTAGAGCTTGCTGTTGAGGCGCACGGCACGCGGCGTGTCTTGCAATAGCGCCAGCAGCCGTGTTTGCACCTCGGGCGTGGGCACGGCCCAGGCGGCTTCATAGCGCCACAGGTCGTCCAGGAAAAACTCGCCCAAGCCCTGGCGGTAGACAAACGCATCGGGCGTGCCGCACTGGTTGAGCTTGTGCAGCACCCGCCACACGTGGCCGCCCTGCCCGTCGGGCTGCTGGTAGGCAAAGCCCAGGTGCGAGTAGCGCAGGCCGTATGTGCCCAGGTCTTGCCCGGCGCGGGCCAGCACCACCACCTGCGCGCCGCTGGCATCCAGCGCCGCCAGGGTGCGCTCGGCCAGGGTCAGGCCACGCTCGATGGTGGCGGGCTTGGGCGGCTGCTCGGTATCGCAGGAGCGCCCGGCCAGCGCGGGTTGCGCCCACCACAGGCTAGCGCACAGCAGAAGCACCGCATAAATCTTGCGCAGCATGGCAGCCCCTTTCAGTTCGTCACACGTTCGTTGTGCAGCAAGGCGCGGCCCAGGGCGTTGGGAATAAAGGCAATCGCCTCGCCCGCCGCCGACAGCACCACCCCGGCACCGATCGCGCTGACCGTGACCGCCGCCCCCGCCACCAGCGAAGCCCCGGCCACACCACGGCCAAGCACCTCCACGCTGGCCTGCGCACCGTCCGAGGCCCGCTCCAGCACATACACGGTGCCGCGTGCGGTGGACTCCACGGTTTTCACCACCAGCACCGCCCCGGCAGTCATGAGCACGACCGGTACGGCCACCGCCGCACTGGCCCCCACCACCACCGATGCCAACGGCAGAGCCGAGACGGCACTCAAGGCCGATGCCTCGCTTTGCGCTTGGGCATCAAAAGAGGCTCCTGCGCTCGTGGTGAAAGCGCAAGCAGCTATCAATACAGTAGCAAATCTGTTTTTCATGGTTTTCTCTGTGGAGTCTGTGGAGGGGTGGTTCATGCCTCAGTGGCATCGCGCACATCGGCTTCGTGCTTGTCGCGCAGCGTCTTGGCCAGGGTGAAGGTGCAGGTGATCAGGTACAGCCAGCTCACACCCAGAAAGGCCTTGTAGGTTTCGTTCACTTCCATGCGCGCCAGACCCCAGCCGGTCAGGCCCATGGCCAGAAAAAAGCCACCCCACACCACGAACTTGAACATCGGGGTGTCCGTCGTGCGGGCCGTGCTGGCATCTGCCTGGGCGCGTTCGTTGTCGCGCACGAACTTGGCCAGCACAAAGGCCGCCGACAGGCAAAAGAAGTAGCCCATCACCATGAAGGCACGGTCCAGGTCCTGGCCCGGCAGATAAGCCAGGCCCACGGCACACACAAAGATGGCAATGCCAAACGACAGCCAGACCTGCAGCGACCAGGCTTTGGAATCGCGGTGGGTGGAAACAGAGTTAGAGGCTTGCATGGTGGACTCCGCGGAGTGGTTGAACATGGCCGCGATTGTGTCCAGCGCACCCTCCCGGCCAGTATGAATATTTGGACCAGTGGTATGAAACAATCCAGCAAGTATTAAATTTCGATACTTTTATGCCCCCAACAGCCCGGTGCACAATGGGCCGCATGAAAGCTCCCCCCAGACTGCAAGCCTTGGTCGAAGAAGGCCTGATCGACACCGTGGTCCGCCAGCTCATGAGCGGCAAGGAAGCCATGGTCTACGTGGTGCGCAGCGGCGACCACACCCTGTGCGCCAAGATCTACAAAGAAGCCACGAACCGCAGCTTCCGCCAGGCCGTGGACTACACCGAGAACCGCAAGGTCAAAAACAGCCGCCAGGCCCGCGCCATGGCCAAAGGCAGCAAGTTTGGCCGCGAATCCCAAGAAGCCGCCTGGCAAAGCGCCGAGGTGGACGCGCTGTACAAGCTGGCCGATGCCGGGGTGCGCGTGCCCAAGCCTTACAACTTCTTCGAAGGCGTGCTGCTGATGGAGCTGGTGACCGACGCCCACGGCGATGCCGCCCCGCGCCTGAACGACGTGGCCTTCAGCCCCGAAGATGCCCGCCGCCACCACGCCACCCTGCTGGCCGAGGTGGTGCGCATGCTGTGCGCGGGCACGGTGCACGGCGATTTGTCGGAGTTCAACATCCTGCTGGCCGCCGACGGCCCGGTCATCATCGACCTGCCCCAGGCGGTGGACGCGGCTGGCAACAACCACGCCCAGCGCATGCTGCTGCGCGACGTGGTGAACCTGCGCGACTTCTTCGGCCAGTTTGCCCCCGAACTGCTGCACACCCAGTTTGGTCCCGAGATGTGGGAGCTGTACCAGCGCGGCCTGCTTTCCACCGAGGTGGTACTCACCGGCCACTACCAGCCGCAGCGCGGCGCGGTAGACATGGGCAGCGTGATGCGTGAGATTGACGACGCGAAGGCGGAAGATGCGGCGCGTAGGCTACGGATGGCGGGTTAACAAACCCGCCACCCGCACCCGCAGCGCCTCCGGCTGCACCGCATCCGCCGCCATTGCCGCCCCCACATTCAGGCCCACCCGGTTCAACACCCCGCGGCGAAACGGCTTGGCCATGGCCGTGCCGCCCTCGGCCCGGCTGAAGTACGAACCCCACAGATTCGTCAACGCCATGGGGATAACCGGTACCGGCGCGGTTTCCAGGATCTTCATGATGCCGCCCTTGAACTCCTGCAGCGTGCCGTCCTTGGTGATGCCGCCTTCGGGGAAGATGCCCAGCAAATCGCCGTCTTGCAGCACCTTGGCGGCGGCGGCAAACGCGGCTTCGTAGGCGGCGGGGTCCTCGGCGCGGGGCGCGATAGGGATGGCCTTGGCCAGGCGGAACAGCCAGCCCAGCACCGGCACCTGGAAGATGCGGTGGTCCATCAGAAACACGATGGGGCGCGGGCTGGCGGCCATCAGCAGCACGGCATCGACAAAGCTGACGTGGTTGCAGGCCAGGATGGCCGGGCCCGCAATGGGGATGTGCTCGTCGCCCGTGACCTTGAAGCGGTACACGCAGTGCGACAGCATCCAGGCCACAAAACGCAGCAGGTACTCGGGCACCAGCATGAAGATATAGAAAGCCACCACCGCGTTGGCGATACCGGTGAACAAAAAGATCTGCGGAATGGTGAAGCCGCTGGTCAGCAGCGCCCCGGCAATCACCGAGCTGGCGATCATAAACAGCGCGTTCAGGATGTTGTTGGCTGCGATGATGCGGGCGCGGTGCGTGGGCTGGCTGCGCAGCTGGATCAGCGCATACATGGGCACGCTGTACAGCCCGGCAAACAGGCTGAGCAGCGCCAGATCGGCCATCACCCGCCAGTGGGCGGCCGTGGCGGTAAAGGCCGCCAGGCCCATCACTTCGCTGGGTGGAAGGCCGCGCGCTGCAAAGTACAAATCAATGGCAAACACGCTCATGCCGATGGCCCCCAGCGGCACCAGGCCGATCTCCACATGGCGGCGGCTCAGCACCTCGCACAGCAGCGAACCGGTGCCGATGCCGATGGAGAACACCACCAGCAGCAGCGTGGCTACCTGTTCGTCGCCGTGCAGCACCTCTTTGGCAAAGCTGGGGAACTGGCTCAAAAACACCGCACCAAAAAACCACATCCAGCTGATACCCAGCAGCGAGCGGAACACCACGGGATTGCCATGCGCCAGCTTCAAATTGCGCCAAGTCTCGGTAAAAGGGTTCCAATTGATCTTTAAACCGGGGTCGGTAGCGGGCAGCTGCGGAATCGCCTGGGCCACCCAGCGGCCTGCCAAGGCCAGGCCAACGCAGCCAATGGCCACGGCGGTGTGGCCCACTTCAGGGATCGCCACCAGCAGCCCGCCGACGATATCGCCCAGCAAGATGGCCACAAAAGTGCCCATCTCCACCATGCCGTTGCCACCGGTCAGCTCGGCATCGTTCAACACCTGTGGCAGATAGGCAAACTTGACCGGGCCAAACAGCGTGGAATGCAAGCCCATCAAAAACACGCAAGCCAGCAGCACCGGCACCTGCACGTCCACGTTGCGGGTGAAAAAGCCGTAGCCCGCCAGCAGCATGATGGCGATCTCCAGGTTCTTCACCGCGCGGATCATCGAGGTCTTGGGGTACTTGTCGGTCAGCTGCCCACTGGTGGCCGAAAACAGCAGAAACGGCAGGATGAACAGCGCCCCGATCACCAGCCCCGCCAGCGCAGGCGGCAACCAACTCACGCTGAGCTGGTAGGTCACCATCACGGTGAACGAGAACTTGAACAGGTTGTCATTCGCCGCGCCCGAAAACTGTGTCCAGAAAAACGGCGCAAACCGGCGCTGCTTGAGCAGGGCGAACTGGTTGGGGTGGACAGAGGTATCAGGGTGTTGGGCTTGCATTTTTATGAACCAAATAAGGCGCTTGTGCTTATTCTATGAGCGCAAGCAGCTATAAAAAATAGAGCAATCAGGGATTAGTCTGCCACAGCGATGTGTCCCACCGTGCGCGGTGCCATCGCCGCCAGCACCGGCCAGGCCGCCAATGCAGCCACGGCGTGCTTCAGGCTGTGGCCGGAGACCCAGCCGCCAGTCCAGGCGAACACGCTGTGGTCGCCCTGCTCCAGCAGCTTGGCCAGGGCGTACGCAGCAATCACGCCGCCCAGGCGGATGCCCCAGGCACCGGGCCGTGGCGGGTACAGGGCCAGGCACAGCACCAACACCATGCCGCCGCCTTGCAGCACCGCCCAGGGCAACAGGTTGCCCGTGGCCGACCAGACCGCCACCGACAGCGGGCCCCACAGCAGCACCGCGCCTGCCGTCCACAGCCCCGCCCGGTCACTGCTGCGGTCGGCCACGGCCAGGCCTAGCAGGCCGGCGAACACCGCCACCATGCCGCAGCGGTCCAGGGCCAGCCGGGTATCGTCGGGCTGCCAGTGGTAGATGCTGGAGCACAGCGCGGCCACCAGCAAACCTGCAAAAAACAAGGCCGCCAGCCCGCGCTGCACGCCGGGTGGCTGGTGTTTTAAAACCAACAGCCCCCACAGCCCGCCCACGGCAAACGGCAGGTTGCTAAGCACGTCCAGCGCATTCGGCAGGCCCGCCCAGGCGCGCTGGTCGGCAAACCCGTGGTAGTGCGCCTGCTGGGCGACAGCCGGGCCGCAGGCTGCGGCCACGGCGGCGATGGCCACGGTCCACAGCAGAGTGGTTTCCAATCGGTTCACGGTGCATTCCTTCAAAAAATGGGATGGCGCGAGTGTCTGCACACGGGCGTGGTGAAGCAGATAATTTCAGACTTTATCCAGATATTTATACGCAAAGTATCCATAATCGATACCCATGAGCACCACCGCAGACCTCGTTACCGCCCTCAAAAAAGAACTCAAGGCCGCGCAGATGACCTATGCCGACCTGGCCGTGCAGCTGGGCGTGGCCGAGTCCAGCGTAAAGCGCATGCTGGCCAAGGGCGACATGCCGCTGTCGCGCGTGGATGCCATCTGCCGCGCCCTGAAGCTGGATTTTGCCGAACTGGCCCGCCGCGTGGCCGATGCCCAGCCGCTGCTGGCCGCGCTAAGCCTGCAGCAGGAGCAGGCGGTGGTGGCAGACAAGAAACTGCTGCTGGTGGCCATCTGCGTGCTCAGCCAGTGGACGCTGGAGCAGATCACCGCCGCCTACCGGCTCAGCGAGGCCGAATGCATCACCTGCCTGGCGCAGCTGGACCGCATTGGCATCATCGAGCTGCGCCCTCTGAACCGTTACCGCCTGAAGCTGGCCAAGGCGTTTCGCTGGCGGCCCCACGGGCCGGTGATGCAGTTCTTTCGCGAGGACGTGGTGCTGGACTACTACAGCGGCGGCTTCGATGGCCCCGGCGAGGGCCTGCTGCTGGTGCACGGCTCGGTCAGCCGCAGCCTGGCACCGGCCTTTTTAGAGCGCCTGCAGCGGGTGGCGCAAGACTTTGCCCAGCAGCACCTAGCCGACCAAAAGCTGCCCGAAGCCGCCCGCGAGGGCTACACCCTGGTGCTGGGCATGCGGCGCTGGGAGTTTGCGGCGTTTACCGCGCTGAGACGGTGAACTGCCCCCAGGGCTTCACGCTACGCGTTTCTACTTCCTACAGGTGGTGAACTCAGAGGTATGGCGGAGCTAGCTCCAAAGGTTCTCAATTGAAGTATTTGCTCGCATGGGATTGATGTCGAAGGCGGAATTCGTGGTGTCATGCTGAGGAAGTCAATTTCGGGCGATACCGATGTCACATGCTAGATGACGGTGAGCCCACTTGTGCCAGTTGCAGAAATATCTTGTCGAGAATTAAGGAATTTCAGTCAATTGAGAAAATCCATTAACAAGTGTTTCTATCCGAAGGAGAGGCTTATCTTCAGCAAGCGCATAGTGATTGTGATAGTCGTAGAGCCATCTCAATTTTTCCATGACTGTTTCAGTCTGAGGTATTTTTTCTTCCAAAAGCTCTTGCAGAGGTATTCTTACTTCCCCAAGACTATTAAGATAATGAACAAAATTAGCTCCGTCACGATCAATAACAACCAATTTTCGAAATCCTTCCTTCAATTCATCATTTGTATATTGATCGTGCCAAGCATAATTTAAAGTATTTGGATCAATAACAATCCTGGGAAATCGTGCAATTTTACTCTCAATAGAATATGCTTTAACCAGAGCATCTGAAAATATCAAACTTTCATTACTAAAATGCTTCCCAAACGAAATTCCGCCACGTAAAAGTATTTTTTGCTTTAAGCATAGAATCTGCAATTCCGCACACACCTCTATTGTGCGCAGAATGTTTTCCGGTGATAGCGGCGCGGTGATTGTTATTGAGTCGGAAAACATTCGAATACTCATCTGCGCTGGCTTTGGTGTATCAGCCAATTTCTCAAAAATTGAAATAATGCGAGGAAGAAATTTCTCTTCTTCAGCTTCGGAATCATGTTTTACCATCGCAGAAAAACCGAGAACATCAAGAAATGCAACAATGGAATACTGGAGTTTTCCCATATCACTGAACGTTATCGGCGAGCGAATAAAATAATGTGCGAAATGATGCCATGGCAATCGACCTTTGATCCCATACGTTTCCGGTCCAGTTGGTATCAGCGGCTGTTAGTTTCCATACTGGCTTTCCAAAGGTAAGCATCATTGGAGCCAAACTTGAAAACTCACCAATCTCACATACTATTGGATTTACCCGATAAGCGACGGGAACAACATCCGGAGTTTTTGCAGTTGCAATCATATTCGGTATTAATTTTTGGATTACTCGCTCTGGAATTTTTTTTCATCCAGTGACTAAATGCTGGCTTGGCCACATCTCCATATTTTTGAAATCGCTGCATAATAATTCCACGAAACTCTGGCTTTCCTCTTGATACATTTAATCCAAGCTGCTTAAAATCTTCAACAATACCATCATGTTCCCGAATCCATTTCGATATTATTTGCGACAAAGAACCGATCGCCTGATAATTAAATCGATCCGGAAAAACTGGAACCATAAAAATATCAGAAGCAAGAAAACAAGTTCGCGTTAAAGCACCGGCACTTGGACCAACATCAATCAAGATATGATGAAATTCATATTTTTTCCCAAGCCTCCTCAACATATCATGAATAGCCACATAATTACGCTTCTGATGCAAATCTGTAGTTGTGCGCATGCTATGCGCCTGAGACAAAGTATCTTCGGATTCACTTAACGAAATATCACCGCGCAAGAGGAAGACCCTGTCATTGGAATTATCGAGTGGCAGAAGTTCAATTGCATCAATATCCACAGAAGAACTATCCCCTATAAATCTTGGCTTTAGTGCATCTAAAATTGTTGTACCAGGCAACTGATTTTCAATCCCTTGATTGACCGCTAATATGTCCAGTTTTTCTATCAGCGGAGATAGAGCCAGTTCAGTCAAATTGCATTGCGGGTCCGCATCTACTATTAATACTTTCGTTCCATACTTCTCTGCAATTGCGTGAGCAAGATTAAAAGTAGTAGTAGTTTTAGAAACACCACCTTTATGGTTGTATAGGGTGACAATTTTTGCAATAACGTCCGATACTTCAACTGCCGTCGCTACAGCGACAGTTTTGATTGTCTGGGAGGTGCTTTCTGATGCTATGGCCATGATGATGAACCTCAATTGTTAGTGGGAACGAACCGCCTCAAGGCAGAGATAGTAACAATGCAGCGTGTTCTGTAATACAGTCATAGAACACACTCCGCCTAATCAAGAGACATCAGGCAATGAAGCAAATGACGCGCAACAATGCGCCCACTGCACACAAGAGATGTCTATCGGGGCAGTAGTTAGATTTTTAGTGAAATACCAATGGATGCTCGCCCAATAGCCTCATGAGGCTAAGTAATTTGGGGCGACTGATTGGAAGCTAGGTGGCCACACTAGCCGCCGGTAAACACCGTCAACACCCCGGTGTAGCCATACAGGTTTTGCCGGGCGATTTCTCCGGCGGCGAAGAAGCCCACCAGGGGCACGTCGCCCAGGGCGCGGCGCACGATTTGCAGCTCGGCACTGGGGCCACCAAAGTGGTTGCCACCGCGGCCCGTACAGCTCACATAGATGGCACCGGCAATGCGCCGCGCCGGGTGCGGGGCGGATTCTGCCTCAGGGGCGGCCAGTGCGGTGGCCAGCTCGACCGACAGCTCCTCGGGCTCCAGCTCTTCGCGGATTTCGGCGCAGACGCGCACCAGGTCGGCCTTGGCAGCGGCCACATTGCGCTGGCAAAACGCCAGCCGGGTGCCCACCGCCACGTGGTCGCCAATCGCCACGCCCTTGCGGGTCGGGTCCAGGCCGATGATGTGGCGCACCACCACGTCGCTACCGAAATGGGCGGTGCGCACCGGCGCGTCGCCCACCGTGGCGCGAGTCAGGCCGACCAGGGTGGCGCGCACCCGGCCCAGTGCCTCTTGCGGGTGCTCCAGGTCCACCCCCAGGTCGTCCAGCAGCACGGCCAGCGCGGGTTGGCCGTCCAGCTCCAGCACCAGATTGGCATCGGACGCGGTGACCACGCGGTTGGCGGTGATGGGCTGGCAGCCCTGGGTGACGCGCGACACCAGCGACACCGCGGGGCCAAAGGCCACGCCGCTGAGGCCGCCGCTGAACACGCCGCGCGCTGCGCCGTGGCCCTTGATGTTGCCGTTGCCACCCACCGCAAACTGCACCGAGCGCGAGCGGCTGGAGGCCAGGCCGCCAAACAGGTAGCCGGTGTCGGTGCGGGCGGCCATTTCGGCGACCAGCTCGGTCAGGTCGGGGGTGCCCGCATCGGCGTGGACCAGGGCGGTGTGGGCCTCGAAGCCCAGGCCCAGCGGGGCCACGCCGGAGAACACGCGGTACTGGTCGGCAGGCAGGTCGCAGAGCATCACGCTCAGGGCCGGTTCGTCAAAGTATTCAACGTTGTTGGCCGAGATGCCGATGCCCACCGTACCCGACCAGTCGGTCACCTCGGGCAGCTCGCCGCTGAGGTGGTCCAGGATGTCCTGCGCCTGGGCCACGTAGTGGTCGGTGATGTAGAGCAGGCCCAGGCTGGGGGTGCTGGCGTAGTCGGGCAGCGCCATCTGGGCGCGCAGTTGCGCCAGCACCAGCCCGGCGGCCATGCGCCAGTCGGGGTGCGTGGCATGGCCGTGGGGGAAAAGTTGCATGGCGGCCTCCGAGGGTAGAACTGGTTTAGGGATGTTATCCCGGGTGCTTTTTGGCTGCAGCCTTCTTGGCTGGGGCTTTTTTGGCCGGGGTCTTTTTGGCCGCGGCTTTGGTGGCCTCGGCCTTGGGGGCGGCGGGCGGCACCACGGTTTTGCGCGCGGCATTGGCGATATCGCCCACGCTCTTGATGGCCTCGGCGGCAAAGTTGGTGGCCAGGTTTTTGCTCTTTTCCAGCGCTGCCTGGGTGTTGGCATCTTTCAGCGCGGCACCGGCGATCTGCTGGAACTGCTCGGTCAGCGAACCCCACCATTTGAGCGGGTCCACAATGCCGGGCGCGGCGGGGGCGTCGGCAGCAGCCGGTTCTTCGGCTTTTTCAGCGGGCTTTTCCACCGGCTTTTCGGCTGCTTTGGGGGCGCTGGCGGCTTCGGGTTTGAGCTTGAAGGCGCTGGCCAGCTCGGTCATGCTCAGGTTCATGCCCTTGAGGGTGGCCAGGGTCATTTTTTGCACTTCCAGCGCCTGGATGGTGGCTTTCAGGGCTACGGCGTTCTGGTCCAGCCAGAACTGCACGGCTTTGAGTTCGGTGATGCGCTTGTCCAGCTCTTCCACGCTGAGGGTGGGCGCCACCCAGCCGCCCATGGCCGGGGCCGCGGTGGACGCGCCTTTGCCCAGGCTCTGCAAAAAGTCAAAACCGGGTACAAATTTGCTGAAATCAAAGGCGGGGGTGTCGCTCATGGTGTCTCCTGTTTTTTTGGGGTGGCTGCAGTCACATTGCGCAGCCGGTACAGCTTACCCCAATGTGTCAGAAATGCGTCAGTGCTTGTGCGCCGCCGTGCCCTGGGGCGCGGTGGAAGCCACCGGCAGCTTCACCTCCAGCTGGCTTTCCACGCCCTTGGCATCCTGGAACACCAGGGTCAGGGGGATGGTGCTGTCCTTGGGCAGGGCAGCCTTCAGGTCCATCAGCATGATGTGGTAGCCGCCGGGGGTCAGGGCCACCGCCTTGCCCGCGGGTAGCGCCAGGCCACCGGGCACGGCGCGCATGCGCATCACGTCGCCGTCCAGCTTCATCTCGTGCACCTCGGCCACACCGGCCACCGGGGTGGACAGGGAGACCAGCCGGGTGTCGGCCTTGGCGGTCAGGGTCATGAAGGCCCCCGAGGCCTTCTGGCCCTGCACGCTGGTGCGCACCCAGGCATCTTTCACCTCGACGTTCTGGGCATGCGCATTTTGAACAAAAAGACCGCCTGTGCTGACCAGCAGGGCGATAGCAGCTATAAATTTCATAGTATTTTGGCTTTCAATGCTGGTGGCCAGCGTGGTCGGACGGGATGATCTCCAGCATGGCGGCGGGCGATTTCAGGCTGTGCGCAGATTGGCCCGCGGCGGGCAGGTCGGACCAGTTGATGCTGCCCTTTTCGCAGGTCTGCAGCACCTGGAAGCCCATGGCACCGGCCTCGGCGGGCAGGTTGCCGCGCAGCACGAATTCGTCAAAGTAGGCATCGGGCAAGGCGTTGCCGGGGGTGGCGGTCCAGGTGATGTGGGTCACGCCTTCGGTGACCTGCTTGCCGTGGTCGTCAAACGGGGTGGCGAGCTTGCCCACGGTGGTGGACAGCACCCAGCCCGCCTTGGGCATGGGCTTGGCCCCTTGGAAGCCCGCCGGTACGGTGACGCGGATGGCGGTGGTGGCTGCGCCGTCGCAGCCGTGGCCCACGCGCAGGGCAGCGCTGTAACCGGTGTTGGCCAAGGCCGCAGGATCGGCCAGAACAATATGGGCAAAAGAGGTGCTGGCGCTCACGCAGACAGCACAAGCAGCTGCAAATTTAATAGCAAACAAAAAAGACATGGAAACTCCGACCAAAAAACCATAAAAAATACGCCGTTAGTGCAGGCGGGGCCAGCACTAACAGCTACATATTCAGGAGTAATGGCGAAGGGGTGGCCCGCGCGCGGGCAGCGGCGCGGCGGCGGCGTGGGCGGCGTGCACCGCAGGCAGGCTGCGCAGCACGTGGGACAGGGCGAGAGGCGGCTCCAGCCGGGGGTTGGCCGCCGTGGGCGGCGGTGCACCGGCGGTAATGCACAGCGGGCAGTCGCCCATCTGGCTGACCACCTGCGTGCTGCCGTCGGGGGCGGTGACCAGCAGCTTGACGCTGCCCGCGCTGGAGCACACCAGCTCCATGGCCTGCGGATGCGTCAGTGGCGACGCAATCGCCACGCCCAGCGACAGCGCAAAACACAGCAGCACCCAGCGCGCCAGGCGGCGGGCCAGGGTGTGGGGGTGGTGTGGGCTGGGCATGGCGCTGATTATCACTCCCCCATTTGGAGGATGACCGCGCAAGGACTTGTTGCACACAATGCCCTATCGCATACGGAGAAGACCCTATGAAACGCCTCATTTTGTGCAACGACGGCACCTGGAACTCCCCCACCCAGGAGGACAACGGCATCCTGGCCCCGACCAATGTGGTCAAGCTCTACCACGCGCTGGCCGAGGAAGACCGCGAGGGCCACATGCAAACCAGCTACTACCACCCCGGCGTGGGGGCCGAGGGGCATGCGCTGGACCGGATCACCGGCGGGGCCGTGGGCACGGGCATCAGCAAGCACCTGCGCAGCGCCTACCAGTGGCTGGCCACGCACTACACGCCGGGCGATGCCATCTACATTTTTGGCTTCAGCCGGGGCGCGTTTACCGCCCGCAGCCTGGGCGGCTGGCTGGGGCGCGGCCTGCTGGACCTGCGCGAGGTGCCGTCCAAAGCCGCCTGGCAGCGTGTGGATGCGGCCTACCTCGCCTACCAGCAGTACACCGCGCGCGAGGAAGACAAGCGCGTCTGGGCCCGCGATGCGGACTTTGACGGCGTGCCCACCTGGCGGTTCTTCCACGGCGAGGAGGCCACCCCGGTGCGCTTCATCGGGGTCTGGGACACGGTAGGCGCATTGGGCGTGCCCGACGACTTCGAGCTGCTGAACCTGTTTGACAACGGCAAAAAATGGCGCTTTCATAACACCGCCTTGGGCAAGCACGTCCGCACCGCCCGCCACGCCATGGCGCTGGACGAAATCCGCGCCAGCTTCACCGTGACCCGCTGGAGCAACGCCGCCGGGTCGCCGGACCAGCACCCCGACGCGCAAGAGGTCTGGTTCCCCGGCGTGCACAGCAACGTGGGCGGCGGCTATGCCAACACCGACCTGTCCGACGGCGCGCTGCTGTGGATGCTGGAGCAGGCCAAAGATGCCGGGCTGGTGTTCCGCCCCGGCATCGAAAACACCCTGCACCCCAACCCGCTGGGCGTGCTGCACAACTCGTACAAGGGTGCGTTTGCCAAGATGCGCTCGCGGCCCCGCAAGATCGAAGCCATGGTGCCCGACCAGCAAGCGCGCTTCCACGACAGCGCCCGCACCCGGCAGGCCGCGTCACCCATCGCCTACCCGGCCTACCACCGCACCGTGGAGTTGGCAGTGAACGGCAGCCACACCGTGGACATCCACGCCGACACCGTCTGGAACACTACCGGCGTGTACCTGGCCGCGGGCCAGCGCTACACCTTTGCCGCCACCGGCGAATGGCAAGACAGCAAAGACGCCTGCGACTGGCGGGGCACCGAGAACGGCGACTTCACCTTTGGCGACCTGGCCCGTGCCGTCGGCTCGCTGGGGGGCCACCTGGAGGATCTGGTGAAACGCATCACCGGCAACGCCTCCAGCGACTTCTGGTTCACCAAGCGGGTCGAGTCCTACCCCTGGTTCAGCCTGGTGGGGGCGATTGCCAATGATTCGGGCGACGACTCCATCGTGCCCAACGACGGCAGCCCCGACCCCCACGAGTACCTGAACCTGCCCGCCCACACCCAAGTGCCGTTCCAGGTCACCCGGCCCGGCTACCTGTTTTGCTTTGCCAACGACGTATGGGCGCTGTACGGCAACAACCATGGCAGCGTGCGGCTGACGATCACCCGGGTTGCATGAGTTTCAGGCTGCTTGCGCTGATGGGACAAGCACAAGCAGCTACTATTTACATAGCAATGCTTACCGGGGCCGGTCGTAGAACTTGAAGGTCATGGGGGCTACCACGGTGACCGGCAGCGCCACACCATTTTCGCGGTAGGGCACAAAGCGCAGCTCCCGCAGGGACAGCAACGCGGCTTCGTCGAGAAGGGGGTTGTAGCTGGTTTGCGCCACCCGGGCGCGCTGCACCGTGCCGTCGGTGGCTACTTCCACCTGCAGCACCACCGTGCTGTTGCGCGAGCGGTCCCGCACCATGTCCACGGCGGGCAGCGGAATTTTGGCCACCCAGGGGCTGGTGGTGCGCATATCGTCGATGCTGACCTGCTGCTCGGGCCATTCGGCTTCGGGCGGGGCCGAGGCACAGCCTACCAGCACCGCCACGGCAGCGGCTATCAATCCACGGACTACAAAACTTCGCATGGCAATTCCTCAAAAATATTAGCGTGGGGCCAGTTCTTGGTCGATGGCGCCAAACAGGCTCAGGCCGTCCTGGCCCTGCATCTCGATGCGCACGGTGTCGCCAAACTGCAGGTAGCCGGTGCTGGGCTGGCCGCTGAGCAGAGTTTCCATGGCCCGCTTTTCGGCAATGCTGTGGTAGCCGTTGGGCCACTGGGCTTTGCCTTTGGTGCCAGTGCCTGCGTTGGCCACCGGGCCGGTGCCGACAACGCTGCCCGCCCGCACCGCCCGGGTGGCGCACAGGTGGGCGATGAGCTGGCCGAAGTGGAACTGCATTTCGGCCCCGGCATCGCACATGCCCACCTTGCGGCCATTCCAGCTGGTGTGCAGCGGCAGGTGGACGCGGCCCTTGTCCCAGGATTCCCCCAGTTCGTCCAGCGTCACCGCCACCGGGCTGAACGCCAGGGTGGGCGCGCTCTGCACCCAGCCCGCGCCCAAGGCCCGCTCGGTCGCCTCCAGGCTGCGCAGGCGCACGCTGTTGGTCAACACCATCAGGCGCACGCCGTCCAGCGCCTGCGGCGGGCTCACACCCTGCGGCACATCGGCGGTGATGGCAGCCAGACCGGCACCAAAATCCACGCCCAGCGCCTCGGAGCTGCAACGCAGCAGGTCGCAAGCACCGGCAAAGTGGTCGCCCGTGCCGGGTGCCAGCACCGGGCTGCTCCCGGCCTCGCGGGGCTGCAGCAGGCTGGGATAGGCCTGGCCCTCCACCACCTGGTAGGCGCGCGGCAGCGGGGCCAGGCACTGGCGGGGGTCAAAGGCAAAGCTGTGGCGGGCACGGCCCTGGTTCAGCGCGTCATACAGGTCCTGCAGCTGCGGGCTGAGGAAGCCCCAGTCGTCCAGCACCTGCTGCAGGCGGCTGGCGATGCCGGTCGCATAATGGGCCGTGGCCAGATCGCGCGACACCACCACGAGCTGGCCGTCGCGGGAACCGTCTTGGTAGGTAGCCAGTTTCATAGAGAGGTCAGCCGGGTGGGGATAGTCAAGCGTTGCATAGCCCAATGAGTTTAACGAAGCCCTTCCTACCCCTGCTGGCCGTGGCCACGGCCGTGCTGGCGGCCCATCTGGCCGTGCTGCAGCGCCTGCCTGCGATGCTGCAGGTGCAGGCTCCCCTGGTGGTGCAGACGCTGAGCACCCGCAGCATCGCCGCGCCGCCACCGCCCGCGACCCCCGTGCCTGCAGCGCCCCGGCCCGCCCCCCAGAAGGCGGTGCGCAAGCCCGCACCGCCACCACCGACCGAAGAAACGCCCAGCACCACCGTCGCGGCGGCAGAACCTGTGGAGCCTGCGCCGACTGAGCCGGTGCCGCCCGAGCCGCCCGCCTCTGCGCCGGTGCCCGTGGAAGCGCCACCGCCGCCCGAACCACCGGCATCTGCCGCATCGGCCCCTGCGCCACCCGCCGTGCCGCTGACCCACGCCACCCAATTCGCCTTTCCCGACCCGGTACGCCTGCTGTACGCGCTGACCGGCGAGTCCAAAAAGCTGCACTACAGCGCCCGTGGCGAGCTGCTGTGGAAGCACGACGGCCACGCTTACGAGGCCACGCTGCAGGCCAGCATGCTGTTTTTGGGCTCGCGCACCCGCACCAGCGTGGGCAGCATCACGCCCGAGGGCCTGGCCCCGCAGCGCTTTTCCGACAAATGGCGTACCGAGGTGGCAGCCCACTTCGACCAGGCCAACCACCGCGCCAGCTTCAGCGCCAACACCCCCGACGTGGTGCTGCAAACCGCCGCGCAAGACCAGCTCAGCGTGGTGCTGCAACTGGCGGGCATTCTGGCCGCCGACCCCGCTGCCTACCCGCCCGCGGCCAGCATCGCCGTCCAGACCATCGGCCCCAAGGAGGGTGATCTGTGGATCTTCAGCGTGGAAGGGCCTGAGAAAATCTACCTCCCCTACGACAGCCTCGACACGCTCAAACTCATCCGTAAGCCCCGCAAGGAGTTCGACCAGAAGGTGGAGATCTGGCTGGCCCCCGCCATGGGCTACCTGCCGGTGCGGCTGAAAATCACGAACGCCAACGGGGATTACGTAGACCAGCAACTGCGCGGCGTGGAAAAGCCCTAAGCTTGAAACCAAAGCAATTGACTCCAACTGGTTTGTAGCTTTGAAACAAGGACCCCCGCCATGAACACGCTCTACGACTCCGAATCCTTTGTGGTGGTCCACATGCAGCCCGTTGCCGCCCTGGAAGCCCTGCTGCCGGTCGAAGACACGCCTCGCGCCCCCACGCTGGAACGCCACGGCTTCGAGATCGTGGACAAGCGCTCGGGCAAAGAGGTGTATCTGGATGGGTCCTGGGCCGAGTTGTTCCAGCGCCACATCGCCGCCTGGCAGCTCAACACGCCCACGCAAGAAGAAGTGGAAGACACGCTGGAGCAGTACGCCGGGCTGGCCCAGAACCCGGTCGTCGTTCACTAAACCAGATGCTGCTGCGCGCTGCCCTGCTGGCCACGGCCTTGTTGGTCGGCTGCGCCAGCGTCCCACCCAGCCGCACCCTGGCGCTGCTGCCCGCCGATGCCATCCTGCTGGGGGAGCAGCACGACGCACCCGACCACCAACGCATCCATCGCGAGACGGTTGAAGCCCTGGCGGTCCACGGCCAGCTTGCTGCCCTGCTGCTGGAAATGGCCGAGCAAGGCCACAGCACCGCCGCCCTGCCCGCCTCCGCCAGCCCCACCGAAGTCCAGACCGCCCTGGCCTGGGATGAAGCAGGCTGGCCCTGGGCGGCCTACGGTCCGGCGGTGATGGCTGCGGTGCAGGCAGGCGTGCCGGTACTCGGTGCCAACCTGCCACGCGCCCAGATGCGCGCGGCCATGGCCAACACCCGGCTCGATGCAGAACTGCCTGGCCCGGCGCTCAAGGCCCAGCAGCAGGCCATCCGCCTGGGCCACTGCGGCCTGCTGCCCGAGAGCCAGATCGGCCCCATGACCCGCATCCAGATCGCCCGCGACCAGGCCATGGCGCAGACCCTGCAGGCGGCCGCCGTACCCGGCAAGACGGTGCTGCTGCTGGCCGGGGCAGGCCATGTGGACGGCAGCCTGGGTATTCCGCAATATCTGGCCCCAAACTTCCATGCAAAAACGGTGCTGCTGCTCGTCCAATCAGCACAAGCAGCTCCTAAAAGCATAGTAAATTTTGATAGCACCTGGGTCACACCCAGCATCCCGGCCACCGACTACTGCGCCGACCTGCAAAGCCAGATGCCGGGCTGATGCGCCCACCAGCGCCCCGGTGCCAACCTGCGCGACAATCCAGCCCCAATGACACACGCCCACATCCTTACCCTGTCCTGCCCCGACCGTCCGGGCATCGTGCATGCCGTGTCCGGCTTTTTGCTGGAGCGCGGCTGCAACATCGAAGAAGCCGGCCAGTACAACGACCCCGACACGGGTTTGTTCTTCATGCGCGTGCAGTTCGCCAGCGCGGACCACAGCACGGCGGAACTACGCAGCCAGCTGACCCCGTTCGCCGAAGGCTTTGCCATGCGCTGGAGCTTGCACGACACGGCCGAGCCGGTGCGCACCGTGCTGATGGTCAGCAAGGAAGGCCACTGCCTGAACGACCTGCTGTTCCGCTGGAAAAGCGGCCTGCTGCCGCTGGACATCCGCGCCATCGTCAGCAACCACCGCGACTTCTACCAGCTGGCGGCCAGCTACAACGTGCCCTTCCACCACATCCCTGTGACGGCCGCCACCAAGGCCCAGGCCGAGGGCCGCATCTATGAGGTGATCGAGGGCGAAGGGGCCGAGCTGGTGGTGTTGGCGCGCTACATGCAGATCTTGAGCGACGACCTGTGCCGCAAGCTGGCCGGGCGGGCCATCAACATCCACCACAGCTTTCTGCCCAGCTTCAAGGGCGCCAAGCCCTACTACCAAGCCCACGACCGGGGCGTGAAGCTGATCGGGGCCACCGCCCACTACGTGACGGCCGACCTGGACGAAGGCCCGATCATCGAGCAGGACGTGGCCCGCGTGGACCACAGCCGCACGGTGGAGCACTTCACCGCCCAGGGCCGCGACACCGAAAGCCAGGTGCTGGCCCGCGCCGTCAAGTGGCACAGCGAGCACCGCGTGCTGCTCAACGGCCACAAGACCGTTATTTTCAAATAGCGTTGGCCATCACCTCGCCCAGGCGCACGCTGCCCGCGGGTGCCCAGGCGGGGTTGAAAGTGAGCGGCCCTTTGGGGAACAGCATCACCACGGTAGAGCCCAGCAGGAAGCGGCCCATCTCATCGCCCTGCTTCAACACCACCTGCTGGCCGGAGTAGCGCCATTCGCGTACCGGGCCGCGCGGCGGGTTGATGATGCCTTGCCAGACGGTGGCCATGCTGCCGACGATGGCGGCACCCACCAGCACCAGCACGAAGGGTCCGCGTGCCGAGTCAAACACACACACCACCCGCTCGTTGCGTGCAAACAGGCCCGGCACGCCCTGCGCGGTGACCGGATTAACCGAGAACAGATCGCCCGGCACATAGACCATGCGCGTCAGCCGCCCGTCGCAGGGCATGTGGATGCGGTGGTAGTCCTTGGGGCTGAGGTAGATGTTGGCAAAGTGGCCGTTCTCGAACAGCGCGCCCAGCGCCGCGTCGCCGCCCACCAGCGCGGTGGTCGAAAAGGTATGGCCCTTGGCCTGGAAGATCTGGTCGCGCTCGATACGGCCAAACTGGCTGATCGCGCCGTCCACCGGGCACACCAGATCGGCGGCTGCCAGCGGACGCGCACCGGGCTTCAGGGCCCGGGTGAAAAAGTCGTTGAAGCTGGCGTAGCTGGTGATGTCCGGATTGGCGGCCTCGGCCATGTTCACCCCGTACTTGCCCACGAACCAGCGGATGATGCCGGTGGTGATGCGGCCCCCGCGCGCCGTGGCGACGTGCCAGCCAAAAGCGGTGATGGCGTGTTTGGGCAGCAGGTACTGCAGCCACACTTTGAAACGGTCAGACACGCACAATCCCCTAGGCCAAAAGGGGGCCATTGTAGTCAGCGGCCCGCGTGGGAAGGGTCACAATCCGGGTATGAGCGTTACACGTATACCCCCGATCCAGTGCCTGTTGACCTTCGAGGCGCTGGCCCGGTTGCGCAGCGTGACGCAGGCGGCCGAGGAGCTGTGCGTCACGCCCAGCGCCGTCAGCCACCGGGTCAAGCAGCTGGAGCAGATCCTGGGCACCAAGCTGTTTGGCCGGGCCGACTTTTCCCTCACCACCGAGGGCAGCGAGTACCTGGCCCATGTGCGCGAAGGGCTGGCGATCCTGGAGCGCTTTCCCAGCGCCCAGTCGGCCCCCGGCAAGCGCAAGCTGCGCCTGGCCGTGACCCCTACCTTCGCCCGCGCCATCCTGATCCCGCGCCTGCGCCAGTTCACCGAGGCCTACCCCGAGATCGACCTGACGCTGCAGGTGTCGATTCCGCTACTCGACGTGGTGGCCGAAGATGCCGACCTGATGGTGCGCTTTGGCACCGGCCGCTATGCCGATGTAGAGCATGTCTGCCTGACCCGCGACGAGGTCACCCCCCTGGCCTCGCCTGCCTTTGTGCGCGAGCACGGCCCGTTTGAGAGCGTGGCCGACCTGGAGGGTGCCCGCCTGCTGCGCAGCCCGCTGGAACCCTGGCGCACCTGGTTTGCCGCCCACCAGCAAGACTGGCCAGAACCAGTGGAAGGTTCGCAATTCAACGATATTGGATTGATGTGCGATGCCGCTGCCGCCGGCATGGGCATCGGCCTGGTGCGCCTGCGCCTGGGGGCCGCGTGGCTGGAAAACGGCTCGCTGGTGCGCCTGTTCACCCGCAACGTGCCCAGCCCGCATGCGCACTACCTGTGCTGGCACACCGGCGCGATGGACCGCTGGGAATGCGCGGCGTTTGCCGACTGGCTGAAAAAGGCGATGCTCTGAACGCCTTTTCCAGAATTTAAATAAAAAGAGCTGCCTGTGCTTATGGAATAAGCACAGGCAGCTCTCATTTAAATAGCAAAAAGTTTAAGCAGCCTTGGCCTGGGCCAGCAGGGTTTCTGCGCCGCTGACTTCGAGCTTGCCGCCGTCTTCCAGGTTCAGGGTCTGCACCACGCCGTTTTTCACCAGCATGGAATAGCGGTGGCTGCGGATGCCCAGGCCCTTGGCCGTCAGGTCCAGCACCAGGCCAGCAGCGGTGGTGAAGGCGGCGCTGCCGTCGCCCAGCATGCGCACCTTGCCAGCGGTCTTTTGGTCGCGGCCCCAGGCACCCATGACGAAGGCATCGTTCACGCTGATACACCAGATTTCGTCCACGCCCGCGGCCTTGAAGGCTTCAAAGTGCTGCAGGTAGCCGGGCACGTGCTGGGCCGAGCAGGTGGGCGTAAATGCGCCTGGCAGGGCGAACAGGGCAATCGTCTTGCCTGCGGTGGCCTTGCTGACATCGACCGGGTTGGGGCCAATGCTGCAGCCTTCGCCTTCGACTTCAATGAATTCCATCAGAGTGGTGGATGGCAGGGTGTCGCCGACTTTGATCATGGTGTGCTCCTTTGTAGGTTAAAAATGGAAATGGGCTCGTGAGAACATGTTCTTCGAGCCCAAAAACAAAAACGGCCCACATTGTGAGCCGTTTTTCAACTAGTTTGCAGTGTTAAACCGCAATAGCCTTTTGCACCAGACGGGTCGCAACCCAGTTCTTGGTTTTAGAGATCGGACGGCTTTCGGTAATCTCGATGGTGTCGCCCAGCTTGTACTCGCCCTTTTCGTCATGGGCGTGGTACTTGCTCGACTTGCCAACGATCTTGCCGTAGAGCTCGTGCTTCACACGGCGCTCGATCAGCACGGTCACAGTCTTGGTACGCTTGTCGCTGACCACCTTGCCAACCAAGGTGCGCTTGAGGGATGTTTTAGCTTCCGTCATGTTGTTGCTCCTTACTTAGCAGATTTGTCAGCCGATTGCTTCTCGACAAGAATGGTCTTGGCGCGGGCAATGTCACGGCGCGCAGTGCGCAGCGTAGCTGTGTTGTTGAGTTGTTGCGTGGCTTTTTGCATACGCAGACCGAAATGGGCGCGTTGCAGCGCTTTCACTTCGGTTTGCAGGCCGGCAACGTCTTTGGTACGTAATTCAGTAGCTTTCGTCATCTCAATCTCCTGATCACTGACCAATCATGCGGGCCACGAAGGTGGTACGCAAAGGCAGTTTGGCAGCTGCCAAACGGAACGCTTCACGGGCCAGCTCTTCGGGAACACCGACGATTTCAAACACGATCTTGCCGGGCTGGATTTCAGCCACGTAATACTCGGGGTTACCCTTGCCGTTACCCATCCGCACTTCAGCAGGCTTTTGGGAGATTGGCTTGTCGGGGAACACACGGATCCAGATACGACCACCACGTTTGACGTGGCGGGAAATCGCACGGCGTGCGGCTTCAATCTGGCGGGCCGTCAGACGGCCACGGTCCGTGCACTTCAGACCGAAATCACCGAACGCAACCGAGCTACCCCGGGTTGCGATGCCGGTGTTACGGCCCTTTTGCTCTTTGCGGTACTTGCGACGCGCGGGTTGCAACATGTTTATTCTCCTTTACCGTCAGCTGCAGCAGGTGCAGCAGGCGCGGCTACTTTACGGACGCGCTGAACGGTAGATTTCGGTGCGGTAGCACCTGTGGCTTCAACAGGTTTGTCGCTACCGTCTGCAGGAGCCGCATTGGCACCTACAGGACGGCGGGGACCACGAGCTGGAGGACGGTCATTGCCACCAGGACGGCCGCCGCGGTCATCGCGACGGGGTCCACGGGGACGACGTTCTTCATCATTGCGCGGCTCTTGCACAGCAGGCAGATCGTTACGACCCAAGGTATCACCCTTGTAGACCCAAACCTTCACGCCAATAATGCCGTAAGTGGTTTTGGCTTCCGAGGTGCCGTAGTCGATGTCCGCACGCAAGGTGTGCAGTGGCACGCGACCTTCGCGGTACCACTCGCAACGTGCGATTTCAATGCCATTCAGACGGCCAGACGACATGATCTTGATGCCCAGGGCACCCAGACGCATCGCGTTTTGCATGGCGCGCTTCATCGCACGGCGGAACATGATGCGCTTTTCGAGCTGCTGGGTGATGCTGTCGGCAATCAGCTTGGCATCGATTTCAGGCTTGCGCACTTCTTCGATGTTGACTGCGACGGGCACGCCCAATTGCTTGGCCAGGTCACGCTTGAGGTTCTCGATGTCTTCGCCTTTTTTGCCGATCACGACACCCGGACGCGCCGAGAAAATCGTGATACGGGCGTTCTTGGCAGGACGCTCGATCAGGATGCGCGAAACCGAAGCGTTCTTCAGTTTGGCTTTCAGGTACTCGCGTACCTTGATGTCTTCGGCCAGCATGCCGGCGAAGTCGTTGTTGCTTGCGTACCAACGGCTGGACCAGTTACGGCTGACCGACAAACGAAAGCCGGTAGGGTGGATTTTTTGTCCCATATCTTCCGACCTTTTAGTTACCGACCGTCACGTACACATGGCACGTGGGCTTGCTGATGCTGTTACCACGGCCCTTTGCACGGGCTGTGAAACGCTTGAGAGTGGCACCTTGTTCGACGAAGATGGTCTTGACCTTCAACTCGTCGATGTCGGCACCGTCGTTGTGCTCAGCGTTGGCGATAGCCGACTCCAGAACCTTCTTGATGATCACAGCAGCTTTTTTCTGCGTGAACTCCAAGACGTTCAGGGCTTGGTCTACCTTTTTGCCGCGGATCAAATCTGCGACCAGACGGCCTTTGTCTACTGACAAACGCACGCCGCGAAGGACTGCACGTGTTTCCATGGTCTATTCCTTATTTCCGCACGACTTTTTTGTCGGCAGGGTGACCCTTGAAAGTACGGGTGAGTGCGAACTCTCCCAACTTATGGCCCACCATTTGGTCGGTAATATAGACAGGGACGTGCTGTTTGCCGTTGTGCACAGCAATGGTCAGGCCGATGAAATCGGGCAAGATCATGGAACGACGCGACCAGGTCTTAATTGGCTTTTTGTCTTTGATGGCGACGGCTTTTTCAGCCTTGGCCAGCAAATGGTGGTCTACGAAGGGACCTTTTTTAAGTGAGCGAGTCATCTAGCTACCCCTTACTTCTTGCGACGCGACACCACCATCACTTGGGTGCGCTTGTTGTTACGGGTACGGTAACCCTTGGTCAGATTGCCCCAAGGATCGACTGGATGACGGCCTTCGCCGGTCTTACCTTCACCACCGCCGTGTGGGTGATCGACAGGATTCATCACCACACCGCGAACGGTTGGGCGGATACCCTTCCAGCGCTTCGCACCGGCCTTGCCCAAACGGCGCAGGCTGTGTTCTTCGTTGGCGACTTCACCAATGGTGGCGCGGCATTCGATGTGGATCTTGCGAACTTCACCGGAGCGCATACGCACCTGGGCGTAGATGCCTTCACGTGCCAGCAGCGTAGCCGACGTACCAGCCGAACGGGCGATCTGTGCACCAGCACCGGGCTTGAGCTCGATGCAGTGGATGGTCGAACCCACAGGGATGTTACGGATAGGCAAGGTGTTACCTGCGCGGATCGGTGCTTCTGCACCGCTCATCAGGCTTGCACCGGCTTCCAGGCCACGGGGAGCAATGATGTAGCGACGCTCGCCGTCGGCATAGCACACCAGAGCGATGTGGGCCGTACGGTTTGGATCGTATTCAATACGCTCAACCTTTGCGGGGATGCCATCCTTGTTGCGAACAAAGTCCACAACGCGGTAATGGTGCTTATGACCGCCGCCACGGTGGCGGATGGTGATATGACCATTGTTGTTACGGCCCGCTTTTTGGAACTGGGGTTCCAGCAGCGCCGCGTGAGGAGCACCCTTGTACAGGTGGTCACGCGAGACCTTCACCATGCCGCGTTGGCCTGGCGAAGTGGGTTTCATTTTAATGACAGCCATGATTACGCGGCCTCCCCGGTCAGGTTCAGCTCTTGACCAGGCTTCAGCGTCACATAGGCCTTGCGAATGTTATCGCGGCGACCGATGGATTTGCCAAAACGCTTGGTTTTGCCTTTGGTATTGACCACAGAAACGCCCTTGACTTCCACCTTGAACATCAGCTGCACTGCAGCCATGATCTCGTGCTTGGTCGCGTCCTGGAGTACCTTGAACGTCACTGCGTTGGACTTCTCAGCCACCATGGTTGCCTTTTCAGACACGATGGGAGCGATCAGCACTTGCATCAGACGGCCTTCGTCAAATTGACGCTTCGTCGAGTTCATGCGGCTCATGCGAACATCTCCTGGAGTTTGTCCATGGCAGCCTTGGTCACCAAAACCTTCTTGTAGTGGACCAGCGACACCGGATCGGCGTAACGGGGCTCAACCACGAGAATGTTGACCAGATTGCGGGAAGCCAAATACAGGTTTTCATCGATTTGGTCAGCGATGACCAGCACCGACGCCAGATTCATGGCCTTGAACTTAGCCGCCAGGGGCTTGGTCTTGGGCGAATCGACAGTCAGCGAGTCAACGACGGCCAGACGACCTTCACGGGCCAGCTGCGACAGGATCGCAGCCATACCAGCGCGGTACATCTTCTTGTTGATTTTTTGCGTGAAGTTTTCGTCAGGCATATTCGGGAAAATACGACCGCCGCCGCGCCACAGGGGCGAGGAGGTCATACCGGCGCGAGCGCGGCCAGTTCCCTTTTGCTTGAACGGCTTCTTGGTCGAGTGGCGAACCTGCTCACGGTCTTTTTGGGCACGGGTGCCTTGACGCGCGTTGGCTTGGAAAGCGACTACAACCTGGTGCACCAGATCTTCGTTGTAAGCACGACCGAATACAGCTTCAGACGCATCAAACTTGGATGCGGCCTGGCCTTGGTCATTCAGGAGTTCGAGCTGCATTAGTTCGCTCCTTGCGTTACTTTGGCCTTGATGGCGTGGCGCACCGTCACAAAACCGCCCTTGGAACCAGGAACTGCGCCCCGGATCAAAAGCAGTTGACGGGCTTCGTCGATGCGGATCACGTCGAGGTTCTGGGTGGTGACTGTGTCCACACCCAAATGACCCGTCATGCGCTTACCAGGGAACACGCGACCTGGATCCTGGGCCATACCGATGGAGCCAGGAACATTGTGCGAGCGGCTGTTACCGTGCGAAGCACGCTGCGAGCTCATGTGGTGGCGCTTGATGGTGCCGGCAAAGCCTTTACCAATCGTGGTGCCTTGCACGTCGACTTTTTGACCCACGGCAAACACAGCACCAGCGGCGACAACAGAACCCGGCTTGTACTGGGCAGCTGCATCGGACGTGACGCGGAATTCCTGGATGATTTCACCAGCTTCAACACCTGCTTTCGCAAGGTGACCGGCCGCCGGCTTGGTCACACGCGAAGCTTTGCGTGCGCCGAATGTGACCTGCAGGGCCACATAACCGTCGTTCTCTTGGGTTTTGATCTGGGTGACACGGTTGTTAGACACGTCTACCACCGTCACAGGAACTGCGTCCCCGTCATCGGTGAATAGGCGCATCATGCCTACCTTGCGGCCCAGCAACCCTAGGGAGTTGCTTTGACTCATTGTTTTCTCCGTAACTTCCACCCGTGTAACTGCAATTGGCTACACGGTTTTTGCGTGAAAGACTGTTAATAAAACTGCGCTGAAACCCTTGCGAATTTCAGCGCAGCCTTGGAGTATAGCCCGCACTTGCATTTTCGGCAAGTGCGGGCTATTTCCTTGGGGGTTGGGTGGCTCCCGCTTGCGCGAAAACCACACCGATTGCCTTATCGCTGTTTTATTGCAGCTTGATTTCGACGTCCACGCCAGCGGGCAGATCGAGCTTCATCAACGCGTCAACAGTTTTGTCTGTCGGGTCAACGATGTCCATCAGACGCTGGTGCGTACGGATTTCGAACTGGTCACGGCTGGTCTTGTTGACGTGCGGCGAACGCAGGATGTCGAAACGCTTCATGCGGGTTGGCAAAGGCACGGGGCCCTTGACAATCGCGCCGGTGCGCTTGGCGGTATCCACAATTTCAGCGGCCGATTGGTCGATGAGTTTGTAGTCAAAAGCCTTCAGGCGGATGCGGATTTTTTGCTTGGTAGACATGGTGTTTTCCTTGTCGTTTTAAGCAATGATCTTGGCAACCACACCGGCGCCGACGGTCTTGCCGCCTTCGCGGATAGCGAAGCGCAGGCCTTCTTCCATGGCGATGGGGTTGATCAGCTTGACGGTGATCGACACGTTATCGCCAGGCATGACCATTTCCTTGCCTTCTGGCAACTCGATCGCACCGGTCACGTCCGTGGTACGGAAGTAGAACTGGGGACGGTAGTTGTTGAAGAAAGGTGTGTGGCGGCCGCCTTCGTCTTTGCTCAGCACGTAGATCTCAGAAGTGAAATGCGTGTGGGGCTTGATCGAGTTGGGCTTGCACAGCACTTGGCCGCGCTGCACGTCTTCACGCTTGGTGCCGCGCAGCAAGATGCCGACGTTGTCGCCAGCCTGGCCTTGGTCCAGCAGCTTGCGGAACATTTCCACGCCGGTGCAGGTGGTCTTCTGGGTCACGGTGATACCGACGATTTCGATTTCTTCACCGACCTTGACGATACCGCGCTCCACACGACCGGTCACCACGGTGCCGCGGCCAGAGATCGAGAACACGTCTTCCACGGGCATCAGGAATGCGCCGTCAACCGCACGCTCAGGCATGGGAATGTAGGTGTCGAGTGCTTCGGCCAGCTTGATGATGGCTTCTTCGCCCAGAGGACCCTTGTCGCCTTCCATAGCCAGCTTCGCCGAGCCGTGGATGATAGGGGTGGTGTCGCCAGGGAAATCGTATTTGTCGAGCAGCTCGCGCACTTCCATTTCAACGAGTTCGAGCAGTTCGGCGTCGTCGACCATGTCGCACTTGTTCAGGAACACGATGATGTAAGGCACGCCGACCTGGCGGGCCAACAGGATGTGTTCGCGGGTCTGGGGCATGGGGCCGTCAGCAGCCGAGCACACCAAAATCGCGCCGTCCATCTGGGCAGCACCCGTGATCATGTTCTTCACATAGTCAGCGTGGCCTGGGCAGTCAACGTGCGCGTAGTGGCGGTTGGCAGTTTCGTATTCGACGTGGGCGGTATTGATGGTAATACCGCGCGCTTTTTCTTCGGGCGCTGCGTCGATCTGGTCGTAGGCCTTGGCCTGGCCACCGAACTTGGCTGCCAGCACGGTGGTGATGGCGGCGGTCAGCGTGGTTTTGCCATGGTCAACGTGGCCGATCGTGCCCACATTGACGTGGGGCTTGGTACGTGTGAACTTTTCTTTTCCCATTTTTCAATTCTCCAAAGAGCTAATTCCCGTGTCAGGTTTAACGTCTGCACAGTGTTGCTGGATCGCCTCGCACGGGAACAAGGCGGCACACCATCGCAGACAGGGGGATCGTGAGAAACGGACCAGGCTGCTTGCGCAACCAGGCCCGCTCTACAAACTTTTTACTTGGCGCGGGAAGCCATGATGGCTTCGGACACGTTACGTGGTGCTTCCGAGTAGTGCTTGAATTCCATCGTGTACGTGGCACGTCCTTGGGACATGGAACGCAGCGTGGTGGAATAACCAAACATTTCCGACAGAGGCACTTCGGCCTTGATGGCCTTGCCGCCACCGACCATGTCTTCCATACCCTGGACCATGCCGCGGCGTGAGGACAAGTCGCCCATCACGTTACCGGCGTAGTCTTCAGGCGTTTCGACTTCCACAGCCATCATCGGCTCCAGAATCACGGGGCTGGCCTTGCGGCAGCCTTCCTTGAAACCAAAGATCGCAGCCATCTTGAACGCCAATTCGTTCGAGTCAACGTCGTGGTACGAACCGAAGTGCAGCGTGACCTTCACGTCGACCACGGGGTAGCCCGCCATCACGCCCTGGGTCACGGCTTCGTTAATGCCCTTTTCGACCGCAGGGATGTATTCGCGAGGAACCACACCACCCTTGATCGCATCGACGAACTCGATGCCCTTGCCGGGTTCATTGGGTTCGATCTTCAGCACTACGTGGCCGTACTGGCCCTTACCGCCGGACTGGCGTACGAACTTGCCTTCGGCATCTTCGACGGTCTTGCGGATGGTTTCGCGGTAGGCAACCTGGGGCTTGCCCACGTTGGCTTCCACGCCGAACTCGCGCTTCATGCGGTCCACAATAATTTCCAGATGCAACTCGCCCATACCGGCGATCAGGGTCTGGCCTGACTCTTCGTCGGTCTTGACGCGGAACGAAGGATCTTCCTGGGCCAGACGCTGCAAGGCGATGCCCATTTTTTCCTGGTCGACCTTGGTCTTGGGTTCCACAGCCTGGGTAATCACAGGCTCAGGGAACACCATGCGCTCCAGCATCACGATGGCCGATGGATCGCACAGGGTTTCGCCCGTGGTCACGTCTTTCAAGCCCACGCAAGCGGCGATGTCGCCAGCGCGGATTTCGCTGACTTCTTCGCGGTTGTTGGCGTGCATTTGCACGATACGACCGATACGCTCTTTCTTGCCGCGGATCGGGTTGTAGACGCTGTCGCCCTTTTGCAGCACGCCGGAATAGACGCGCACAAAGGTCAACTGGCCCACAAACGGGTCGGTCATCAGCTTGAATGCCAGGGCCGAGAACTTTTCGCTGTCGTCGGCTTTACGCACGACGGGCTGTTCGTCTTCGTCGATGCCCTTGACCGGTGGAATGTCCACAGGCGATGGCATGAATTCAATCACGGCATCCAGCATGCGCTGTACGCCCTTGTTCTTGAACGCGGAGCCGCAGTACATCGGCTGGATTTCGCTGGCGATGGTACGCGTGCGGATGCCCAGCTTGATTTCCTCTTCGGTCAAGTCACCTTCTTCAAGGTACTTGTTCATGAACTCTTCGGATGCTTCTGCAGCCGCTTCGACCATCTTCTCGCGCCATTCCTTGGCCAATTCGACCAGTTCAGCGGGGATTTCACGGTAGTCGAACTTCATGCCTTGCGAAGCTTCGTCCCAGATGATGGCTTTCATCTTGATCAGATCGACCACACCGGTGAAGTTTTCTTCGGCACCGATGGGGATCACCATGGGCACAGGGCTGGCCTTCAGGCGCAGTTTCATCTGGTCCACGACCTTGAAGAAGTTGGCACCGGTACGGTCCATCTTGTTCACAAAGGCCAGACGTGGCACTTTGTACTTGTTGGCCTGGCGCCACACGGTTTCGGACTGGGGCTGCACGCCGCCCACAGCGCAGTACACCATGCAGGCACCGTCCAGCACGCGCATCGAGCGCTCGACTTCAATCGTGAAGTCCACGTGGCCGGGGGTGTCAATGATGTTGATGCGGTGCTCGGGCAGGGACTTGTCCATGCCTTTCCAGAAGCAGGTGGTGGCCGCCGAGGTGATCGTGATGCCACGCTCTTGCTCTTGCTCCATCCAGTCCATGGTGGCAGCGCCATCATGCACTTCACCAATCTTGTGGTTCACACCGGTGTAGAAAAGCACGCGCTCGGTGGTGGTGGTCTTGCCCGCGTCGATGTGCGCGGAGATACCAATGTTGCGATAGCGCTCAATAGGGGTATGGCGAGCCATTTTTCTCTTTCGTTAAAGCCACAAGCCCGCCATCCGCCAAAAGGGTGGAGCGGGCTTGTTAGCTTGAGGAGCTAAGTTGAGGACGTTTCTTAGAAACGGAAGTGCGAGAAAGCCTTGTTGGCTTCAGCCATACGGTGGACTTCGTCACGCTTCTTCATGGCACCGCCACGGCCTTCGGTGGCTTCCATCAACTCGTTAGCCAAACGCAGGGACATGGACTTTTCGCCACGCTTGCGAGCAGCTTCTTTCAACCAACGCATGCTTAGTGCCAAGCGACGCACAGGGCGCACTTCGACCGGAACCTGGTAGTTGGCACCACCCACGCGGCGGGATTTCACTTCCACCATGGGCTTGACGTTGTTGATCGCCAGGGTGAAGGCTTCAACGGGGTCTTTGCCGGGGTTCTTCTTTTCGATGAACTCCAGGGCACCATAAATGATGCGCTCTGCGACCGCTTTTTTGCCGCCTTCCATGATCACGTTCATGAATTTGGACAGCTCAACATTGCCGAACTTAGGATCCGGCAGGATTTCACGTTTAGGGACTTCGCGACGACGTGGCATTTTTTCACCTCTTGATTGCTTCAGTTGGCGTCTTGGCAGACACCGCAAAAACCATTTTGGTTTTTACTTACTCGACCCACAGCGGGTCACTTCGTTGAATCTCCGCGCCACGCGGGAAACAACACCGATTTCTACGCACCTGCGAACAGGCGAATGGCTTACTTGGCTTTTGGCTTTTTAGCGCCGTACTTGGAACGCGACTGCTTGCGGTCTTTCACGCCTTGCAAATCGAGCGAACCGCGCACGATGTGGTAACGCACACCGGGCAAATCCTTGACCCGGCCGCCGCGCACCAGCACAACGCTGTGCTCTTGCAGGTTGTGGCCTTCGCCGCCGATGTAGGAAATGACCTCAAAACCGTTGGTCAGGCGCACTTTGGCAACCTTACGCAGAGCGGAATTGGGCTTTTTAGGCGTCGTGGTGTAGACGCGGGTGCAAACGCCACGGCGTTGCGGAGAATTTTGCATCGCAGGGCTCTTGGACTTGATCGTTTCGACCTCGCGCCCCTGACGTACTAGCTGGTTAATGGTTGGCACTAAAGCCTCCTTGACAAAGAAAACGTCCCTAAACGTTTAAAACTAACAGACAACGTGAATCCCTTCGGAATCTTCCGAAAAGCCTTCAAGTATAGCTTTTTGGCAGCGTGCGTGCAAACACTATGCGGATTGATGATGTTTGCTGGCGCTCACTTACCGAAATTACTTGATCCACAAACGGATCGAGTCCCAGGCGCGGCCCAAAAGTCCGGCCTGTTCCACGCCGTCCAGCGCCACCAGGGGCACGGTCAGCAGGGTTTGTTCGCCCAAAGTGACCTTCAGCGAGCCCACGGCCTGGCCTTTGGTGAACGGTGCCACCAGCGGATCGGGGCGCTGGATCTCGGTCTTCACCTTGGCCGCATTGCCCGACGGCACGGCCACCACGATGGCATCCGGGCGGCCCAGCTTCATGGTGGCCGTCTTGCCCTTCCACACATTGGGGGTGGCCACGGCCTGCCCTGCATCGAACAGCTTCACGCCTTCATAGGCGGTGTAGCCCCAGTTCAGCAGCTTTTGCGATTCGTTCAGGCGGGCGTTGTCGCTGGCCGTGCCCAGCACGATGGTCAGCAGGCGGCGGCTGCCGAGGTTGGGGAATTCGCGCTTGGCGGTGGCGATCAGGCAGTAGCCTGCCGCGTCGGTGTGGCCGGTTTTCAGGCCATCGACGGTGGGGTCGCGGAACAGCAGGCCGTTGCGGTTGTTTTCGTTGCTGACCGGGGTGCCGGGGTAGTGGTACTTCTTCATGCCGTCGTAGTGCGCGTACTCGGGGAAGTCGTGCATCAAACGGGTGGCCAGAATGCTCAGGTCGCGGGCGGTGGTGGTGTGGCCGGCTTCGGTCAGGCCCTCGGGGTTGCGGTAGCCGGTGGCTTTCATGCCCAGCACCTTGGCCTGCGCGTTCATCATCTCGACAAAGCGCTCAGAGGTGCCGCCCACGCCTTCGGCTAGCGCGATGGTGGCATCGTTGCCCGACTGGACGATCATGCCCTTGATCAGGTCTTCCACCGGCACCTGCATCTTGGGGTCGATGAACATGCGCGAGCCGGGCATCTTCCAGGCCTTGATGCTCACCGGCAGGGTCTGCGTCAGGGTGATCTTCTTGCTGCGCAGTGCGTCAAACACCAGGTAGGCGGTCATCAGCTTGGTCAGCGAAGCGGGTTCGACGGCCATGTCGATGTCTTTTTCCAGCAAGACCTGGTTGGCCGTCACGTCGAGCACCATGTAGGACTTGGCGGCGATTTCGGGGCCCGCCACCGACTGGGCGGCAGCGATCAGGGACATGGACGCCAGCACGGGCGCGGCAACAGCCTGTAAAAAATATTTCATGGGAGGGGGGTCAAATTAGGGTGATGCAATCACCAGAGCAAAGGGAAAACCCGTGTACGAGGGGCACACGGGCTGGAAAGTTCAGGTTGAGTTCAGGCCGTGTTCAGGACCGCAGGTGGCGCAGCACCAGGTTTTTCAACAGCGGCAATTGTCCGTGAAAGAAATGGCCGCCCGCGGGCACCACTGTTACCGGCAGTACCTGGGGCCGCGCCCAGTCCATCACCGAGGCCAGCGGCACGGTGTCGTCGAGCTCGCCGTGTACGGTCAAAGTACGGTCGTGCACCTCGGGCGGCAGGGTGGCCACGGTCCAGCGCGAAGTGGCCGTGCCCACCAGCACCAGTTTCTCCACCGGGCGCTCCGCCCACAGCGCGGCCACGGCGTGGCTGGTCACAAAGGCACCGAACGAAAACCCCGCCAGCGCCAGGGGATGGTCGGCGGGTGCGGCCTGGGCCACCACGGCCAGCAGGTCGTCCAGCTCGCCCCGGCCTTCGTCGTGCACGCCCGCGCTGCCGCCGACGCCCCGGAAGTTGAAGCGCACCGCGCTCCAGCCCGACTGCACAAAGGCACGGGCGATGGTTTGCACCACCTTGTTGTCCATGGTGCCGCCAAACAGCGGGTGCGGGTGGGCAATGACGGCCACACCGCGCGGCGTGCCCTGGGGGTGGTCGATGACGCCTTCGATCGCGCCTGCGGCACCGGCCAAAACCAAACGTTGGGTGGATGCGTTCACGGAGTTACTACCAAATAAATAGCTGCTCACGCTTACTGTATAAGCACAAGCAACCTAAAAAGCTTAAATTCAACGGCCCAGGTTCGGGGGTGTCAACAGACGCTCGACCACCTGGCCGTTCTTGAGGTGCGACTCGACGATCTCGTCGATATCGCTCTCGTCCACAAAGCTGTACCAGACCGCCTCGGGGTAGACCACGGCCACCGGTCCGGCGGCGCAGCGGTCCAGGCAACCGGCCTTGTTGACGCGCACCTGGCCGGGGCCGGACAGGCCCGCCTTCTTCACCAGCGACTTGCAGCGGTCGAAACCGGCCTGGGCGTTGTGGTGGGCGCAGCTGTCTTCGCCGTTGGTGCGGTCGTTCAGGCAGAAGAAGATGTGGCGGCCATAGTAGGACGCGGCGGGTGCATCCGCTTGGGTGGTGTCAGTCATACGGGTATTTTAGTTTTCCCGGGCACGCGCCGGGCGATGCGGCCCACCACCACCACCATGGCCGCATACGGCCACAGCCAGCCCAGCCACTGCACGATGCCCTGGAAGCGGATGAATTTGCCCTGCTCCCAAGTGTGCAAAGTTTGCGCAAAGTAGGCGCTGGTGGGGGCCTGGTTGAGCACGCTGACGTGCACCGCCAGGGCCAGCAGCACCAGCGGCGCGCACACGCGGCGCGGCAGCCACACCAGCGCACCCGCCAACAGCAGCCCGGCCCACAGGCCCACGTGCACTGGCAGGCTCAGCCAGTCCAGCGCATGGGCCGGGCCATAGGTCAGCCCGGCCGACAAGGCCGCCGCGCCCAGGCCCAGCGCCGCCACCAGCGGGGCCAACACCGCACGCCGCCACACATTGCGCACCACGCAGTAGCCCAGCAGGCAAGGAATCAGTACCCCCAGCAGCACGCACAGCAGCTCGGCACTGGGCACCAGCGGCTGCAGTTCGACATCGCGCACCGGCAGCCAGTCGAGAAACGGCGTGTCCTCCAGCGCGTCGGCCAGGGCCGCCTCCAGCCGCTCCAGCACCTGGCCCAAGCCCAGCGGCACGGCAGCCGGGAACAGCAAGGCCACCGGCCACAGCGCCAGCAGCACCAGTTCGCCGCGCGCATCGGCCACAAACCAGCGGTCGCGGAACTGGCTCCAGCGGTCAATCGCCCCAAACCGCTCCAGCAGCGAGGCGGTCACCGCGCCCAACAAGGCCCCGGCGGTATTCAGCCCCCAATCCACGTTCGACGGCACCCGCACCGGCAAAAAACTCTGCAGGGTTTCCATGCCCAGCGACAGCAGACAGGCGGCCAGCGTAGCGGCCAGCACCGGTGCCCGGTCACGCCGGGTGCGCAGAGCGCTCAGGGCGAACAAAAAGCCCAACGGTGCGTAGCCCGCGATGTTGATACCCACGTCCACCCCGGTCCAGTACTTGGGCAGCGGCGCGGTGACGAAAAACCAGGGCGAAATCCCCTGGTCGCGCCAGCCGTCAAACGGGTACAGGCTGGCATACAGCACCAGCCCTACATACAGCAGCGCGAGGGGCCAGGCGGAAGTCTTGTGCACAGCGCCGCCCCGGTACTCAGAAGGGTTTGACCACCACCAGCACCACGATGCCCAACAGCAGCAGCACCGGCACCTCGTTGAACCAGCGGTACCACTGGTGGCTGCGCATGGGCCCCCCGGCGCGCATCTTGCGCAGCAGTACACCGCAGCCGTGGTGGTAGCCGATCACCAGCAGCACCAGGGCCAGCTTGGCGTGCATCCAGGCATTGCCCGGCCCGCGCCCGATGCCGTAGCCCAGCCACAGCCAGGCCCCGAACGCCAGCGCGGGCACGGCCAGGATGGTGGTGAAACGCAGCAGCTTGCCCGCCATCAACAGCAGCCGCTCCCGCTCGGCCAAAGAGCCCGGCGACACCATCGCCAGGTTCACAAAAATGCGCGGCAGGTAGAACAGCCCGGCGAACCAGCTGGCGATGAAAACGATGTGGAGAGATTTGATCCAGAGCATGCGGGCAGTGTAGACCGGGCCTGTTACTTTGAGCGCCGAAAGGGTTCCTGCTATTTGATGTTTGATGCAAAATGTCCGATGCAAAAACCCTACGGAGCCCCTCCCATGCGCACCACCCTGTCGATTGACGACGATGTCTTTTTGCTGGCCAAAAGCCTGGCCGAACGGCAACACAGCACCATAGGGGCCGTGCTGTCCGAGCTGGTGCGCCAGGGGCTACGCCGCGATGCATCCCCCAGCGCACACCGCAACGGCATCCAACTGCTACCCACCGCGCCCCAGGCAACGCCGGTCACGCTCGACATCGTCAACCAGTTGCGGGACGAACTGGCATGACCACCTACCTGCTGGACGTGAACGTGTTGATCGCGCTGGCCGACCCGGCCCACGTGGCGCACGACACCGCGCACGGCTGGTTTGCCCAGCACGGGCAGCTATCCTGGGCCAGCTGCCCCATGACCCAAAACGGGCTGCTGCGTATCGTCGGCCACCCCCGCTATCCCAGCTCACCCGGCACCCCGGCCGCCGTGGTGGCCACCCTCGCCAGCCTGTGCGCCTTGCCGGGGCACCAGTTTTGGCCGGATGATGTCAGCCTGATGGACACCCAGCGCATTGATGCCAGCCGTTTGCTGAGCTCGGCCCAAATCACCGACAGCTACCTGCTGGCCCTGGCCTGCGCCCACGGCGGACAACTCGCCACCCTGGACCGCAAGCTGGTGGTGGATGCAGTGAAAGGCGGGGCCCGGGCCTTGTGTTTGATTTGAGGGGCAATAAAGGCCTCAGGTTATTCCGCGCTGTTGAAATAGATGCAACACTTTTTCCGACTGCCAATACTGGGCAATGTGCAAGCTGTTACGGCCAGCGGCATCCGGCTGAAGGGGTTGACCACCAAACTGCAGCATCAAGTCCACCACCTCCACCGCATCCCCTTCCGCCGCCAGCATGAGCGGCGTGTAACCGGCAATAGGATGGTTGTGCGCGTCGTTCGGGCGAGCCCCCGCCTTCAATAGCGCGTCGATGGAGGTCAGCAGACTCTGGCGGGTGTGAGTGGTTTTTAATTTATTGAAGGCGGCGAATGTCACAGCATCGAAGGCGGCCCGGTTCTCCGGGCTGCGGTTGGCCATCTCCGATAGCTGCGGGCTGTCGCCATACACCCCGGTCACCAGAACCCCGTAGCGGCGATTCGCATCCGCCATGTGCGCATCGGGCGCTTGTTGCAACTTTTCCCGGGACAGCAGCTCCATCCGGTGCGGGTTCCATACCCAACCAACAAAGTTCATACAGCGGTACAGCGGCGACACACCGTCTGTCATGCCCCGCCGGTGGGGTGAGGCCCCCATTTCCAGCAGCCGGGCCACCACATCGGACGCACCACACTCGATGGCGCACAGCAACGGGGTCAGCTTCTTCTTGGCGGTCACACCGTCCAAGGTTTCTTTGCGGTGGGGCTGGGCCAACAAAATATCCATCGTGGACCGATCTCCGGTCGCCTCAAAACACTGGATGGCGGCCAGTAGCGCCGATCCGCCCGTCACATCAAGCTGGTCCAAAGAAGCCCCTGCTGTAAGCAACTGGCGGACTTTGTCTGCTTGCCCAGTATTCGCGAACAGATTGAGCTGGGGTCGGCGCAGTTTCTGTTCATCGACAGTTTTCAGACCCACTACCCGGTCCATTTTGATCAAGTCTGGCTGAAGCGCAGTCACATCGTCGACGTTCAGCCAACGGAAAGGAAGCTGCCCATCCCCCTCCACCTCCGCTGCACCTGCAAACCGCCCCTGGAACGGAAACATATTGGCAAACTGATTTTTGAAATACACCACCTCCCAGTCTTCCACCACGGACCCGTCTGGCGCTTTGAAAAAACCCAACGCAATCGCCTGGTGCTTGGTACGCTTCAACACCGGTTTGCTGCTGCCACATTGCGCGGCCACCACCAGCAGTTCCTCGAAAATCTGCTTTTGGTTTGGTCCTGCACGATACAGGGCAGCGTCGTATGCCGCTTCGTAATGCGGCAATGCATCCACCACATTTCCGCACAGCACATGCCAGCGGGCCTGCATCCAGGGCAGCAGGTAGCTGCAACGGCCCTGCGGGTCGCAGGCGATGAGCAACTGCTTGAACGCCACCAATGCCTGTTGGGTTTGGGCCTGGGCATCCGCTGCTTTCGGCGTGCTGCGTTTCAGGCTTTCAATCAACGCCAAGCCTGCCTTGGAGAGCGCTTGTTGCGACTGGGCCGCCTCACGCACCTTTGCCATCAATGTAGCGCCCACATCCCGCGCAGGCACATTCATCAAAATCTCCCTGTCTATCCAGGCACGCACCGTCTGCCCCTTGGGCATCCATGCCGCAGCTTCCCGCTCAAACCAGCGCAAGGCGAGGGCCAGCACACACCACCGCTTGAAATTCATCACCTGCTTTTGCTTGCCCGGCCACCGTGCAGCCATGTCCTTGGCAACCAGATTCACGCTTTGCAGAGTGGGCAAGTGTTCGCCACGTCGCCACCGTGAAAGTTGGTTTTGCATATACCGGTTTGCACCCGTACTGCCAGGGTAAAGCGCTTTTACCCACTGGCTTCCCAAGCCATTTAGATCTGAGTCCAGCCAGTCCAACACCACAGCGATGGGTTCGATTGCGGGGGCCAGCAAGCACCTCAGATCGGGACCATCCCAGGATTTGCGGGCATTCAACAAGAAGGCCGCGCCCGCACCTACAAACCAGTGCTCGACCAGGATCGGCAGGGCCTGCTCGCGGCCCAGGCCGTCCAGTGGCACAGCCGCTACCAAGCCAGCATAGTCCTCCGTCAGGCTTCTTACAGAGTTAACCACTGCGTTGGCCAGCTCGGCACCGGCATATTTGCGCAAAGCTTGGCCCAGTAACTGCTCGGCAGCCAGTTGCAACAAGGCATAGTCGAAATCGGCATCGCGTGCCAACCTGTCCACGTTTCTGGCGTGCTGCGCGTCCGCACTGGATCGGGTGTCCAAGGCATTGGCGAGCACGCGGTACAACTCTCCCAAACGCGGAAAGGGCGGCAGATCCGTTTTCATTAGAGCTTACTTGCCGCCTTTCGCCGCCGCGCTCTGGGCACGAGCGGCGAAGCTGCCTTTGGCAACCTGACCAACAGTTGCACGGGCACTAGCAGACTGGATACGCGCGGCAGCAATCGGTGCCATGGGTGTGCGGGACGTGGGCTTGGGTGCCGAGGAGGTTTTGGACATTGCGTTACCTTTGAAGTTTGCCGCAGCGGGATGCTGAGGTCCAAAGAAGTGTCTAAGAACGCAACCAAACAGTCTGCGGCACGGTTCGTCAAAAAATTTATAAAAATGGCTTTGATAACCCGCCGCCCAAAAAAATACCCCGACCATCAGGCCGGGGCGGTAAGCCCGCCGGTGTTGCCACCTTGGGGCCCCGCTCAGGGAGGTAAAGCGGGAGGACGGCCAAAGCCACCCCACGGGCAATTTAGCAAAGGTAAAGATGCGATTCAAGAGGGCTTATGTGGATGGTGCACAATTTTGGACATGACCACTTTTGCCCCCTACCCCGCTGGCCGTCCGCGCCGCCTGCGCCGCACCGCCTTCAGCCGCAACCTGGTGCGCGAAAACACCCTCACCGCCCACGACCTGATCTACCCGGTGTTTGTGCTCGACGGCGAGAACCGCCGCGAGGCCGTGGCCTCCATGCCCGGCGTGGAGCGGCTCAGCCTGGACCTGCTGCTGCCGGTGGCGGCCGAGTGCGTGCGGCTGCAGATCCCGGTGATGGCGCTGTTCCCGGTGGTCGACCCGTCGCTGAAAACCTACGGCGGCGAAGAGGCCTTCAACCCCGACGGGCTGATCCCCCGCGTGGTGCGCGCGCTCAAACTTCATTACCCCGAACTCGGCGTGATGACCGACGTAGCGCTCGACCCCTACACCAGCCACGGCCAGGACGGCCTGCCGGACGAAAACGGCTACATCGTCAACGAAAAAACCATTGAGGCCCTGGTGCAGCAGGCCCTGGCCCAGGCCGCCGCGGGCGTGGACATCGTGGCCCCCAGCGACATGATGGACGGGCGCATCGGTGCCATCCGCGCCGCGCTCGAAGCCCACGGCCACATCCACACCCAGATCATGGCCTACAGCGCCAAGTACGCCAGCGCCTTCTACGGCCCGTTTCGCGACGCGGTGGGTTCCGCTGCCAACCTGGGCAAGAGCGACAAAAAAACCTACCAGATGGACCCGGCCAACAGCGACGAGGCGCTGCGCGAGGTGGCCATGGACATCGCCGAAGGTGCCGACATGGTGATGGTCAAGCCCGGCATGCCCTACCTGGACATCGTGCGCCGGGTAAAAGACGAATTCCGCGTGCCCACCTTCGCCTACCAGGTCAGCGGCGAATACGCCATGCTCCAAGCCGCCGCCCTGAATGGCTGGCTGGACCGCGACCGCGTGGTGCTGGAGAGCCTGATGGCCTTCAAGCGCGCCGGGGCCGACGGCATCCTGACCTACTTCGCGCTGGACGCGGCCCGGCTGTTGCAGTCCTAAAATAATAGCTGCTCACGCTTATTGAATAAGCGCTAGCGGCCTATTTCTTACAAATTCAGCCCATGCGCATTTTTACCATCGTCGGCACCAGCGTGGTGGAAGCCAGCACCCTGCCCACGGCCCCCGTGCCGGGCGGCTTTGTCTGGCTGGCCTGCGCGCGCGGCGAGTTCGAGGCGCAGCTGGCGCAGATCCAGTCCACGCTGCAGCAGCTCTGCGGCCACACCCTGGTAGACCTGCACGTGTCCGACCTGCTGAACCCACAGCTGCCCTCGCACTACGACTACACCTCGCAGTACGACCTGCTGGTGTTCCGGCGGCTGGCGGCGGGGCACCCCGAAGCCGAACCCGGCCCGGCAGCCAAGCGCTCCGGCCCGCCCATCCTGCGCCGCATCGACACCAGCCCGGTGGGTTTTGCGGTGTTCGACCAGGTACTGCTCACCGTGCACCCCAGCGACTGCGCGGTGCGCGACGGCTATGCCGACAAGCTGCTGGCCGCAGCCTCCAGCGAGCTGCGGGCCAGCGGCGCGCGCGTGCCCACCAGCCCGGCCGACGTGATGTTGCGCATCGTCAACCTGATGGTCGACGGCTACCTGGACCTGCGCCGCGAACTCACCCGCCAGCTCGACCACTGGCAAACCGCCCTGCTGCAGCCCGGTGCCCGCTTCAGCAACTGGGCTGCGCTGCTGGATGCCCGGCTGACGCTGCACCAGCTGGACGACGTGTGCGAAGAGCAGCGCTCGGCCATCCAGGACTGGATCGAGGCGGTGAAAACCTGGCCCGACACCAACAGCCCCGCCGCCGCCCGCGAGCGCGAGCTGCTGCAGGTGCGCAGCCGCGACGTGCTGGAGCACATCGAGCGCGTGGTGCACCACGTGCGCCGCCTGGAGCAAAGCGTGGAAACCGCCGTGCAAATGCATTTCAGCGTGCAAGGCAACCGCGCCAACGACATCATGCTGACCCTGACGGTCCTGACCGCCATCTTCCTGCCGCTGAACCTGATCGCCGGCATCTTCGGCATGAACTTCGAAGTGATCCCCCTGCTGCACCGCCAAGGCGGCTTCTGGTGGGCCATGGGCGCGATGGGCGTGATCGCCATCGGCATGGGGCTGCTGTTCTGGCGCAAGCGGTATTTGAAACGTAGCGGTAGTTGAGTTGAGGGGTAAATCGGCAGTTTGTGCTTATTTGGCGGGCATTAAAAGCTACTAATTGCATAGCGTTTGGGGTGCCACGGCGATCGTCGGCCGGGTGGTGCGCCCGGCGGCGCAGTCACTTTTCTTTTGCGCAAAAGAAAAGTCACCAAAAGAAAAGGGACTGCGCCGCCGGGCGCACATCCCGGCCGACCATGCCAAAGGCAATAAAAACCTCAACAAAAAACCCCTCCTCCGCCCATCGCACAAGCACGAGAAGCTCTCATTTACATAGCATCCGGATGCGCCAGACAAAACGCCTCCAGCGCCGTATCCAGCCGCCCCAGATCCGCGCGCAGGGCGGCTACCTGGGCTTGGTAGGCGGGGGTGGCACAGGCAGCGCTATCCGCTTCCAGGGCCTGGGCGCGGCGGACCAGGGGGGAGGCGTGGAAGTTGGCGACCAGGCCTTTGAGGGTGTGGGCCATGCGGTGGGCGGTGGCGGCATCATGGGCGTGGGTGGCGGCTTCCAGGGCAGCGAGCTGCTGGGGCCAGTCTTGCATGAACTGCGGGGCGACCACGCCGACGATCCAGGGGTCGGCCAGGGCCAGGCCCTGGGCGTAGTCGAAGGCCTGTGCGTCCAGGGCGGCACGCAGCTCGGCGGGTTGCACGGGTTTGAACAGCAGCGTGTGCACACCGGCGGCTTGGCAGCGCTCGGCGGTGCCGGGGTGGTCGAAAGTGGCCAGGCCCAGTGCCGGGCGCGTGGGGTGGGCCAGCACGGTGTCGACACCGCCATCCAGGTCCAGCAGTGCCACATCGGCCGGACCATCGGTCTCCCGCACCTGGTGGCCCCAGGCCTGCAGCAGGGCGCGCAACAGGGCATCCTGGCCAGGCGTGGTGCGGGTGCCGACCAGCAGGATCTTCATGCCGTGTGGGCGGGGTCGTCCAGCCGGGCTTTGGTGGCCAGCACGGCATCGAGCTGGGCCATGAAGGCATCGACACAAACAGGGTCGAAGTGGCTGCCCGCGCCGTCGCGCAGCAGTTGCAGGGCGCGCTCGACCGGCCAGGCGGGTTTGTAGGGGCGGGCGCTGGTGAGGGCATCGAACACATCGGCCACGGCCACGATGCGGCCCGCCAGGGGGATGGCCTCGCCCACCAGCCCGGCGGGGTAGCCGCTGCCGTCGAACTTTTCATGGTGCGAGATGGCGATGGTGGCGGCCATTTGCATCAGCTGGGAGTGGCCCACCACCAGCGCCTGGTGGCCGATGCTGCTGTGGGTTTTCATGGTCTCGAACTCTTCGGGCGTGAGTTTGCCGGGCTTGAGCAGGATGCTGTCGGGGATGCCAACCTTGCCCACATCGTGCAGGGGCGCGGCATCGAACAGCAGCTGCTGTGTGTCGGCGGGCAGGCCCAGGTGCTGGGCAATGAGCAGCGAGTAGTGGGCCATGCGCTGGGTGTGCAGGCCGGTTTCGGGGTCGCGGTATTCGGCGATGCGCGAGATGCAGGCAATGGTTTCGCTGTCGCGCAGACGCATTTCGGCGGTGGCTTTGGCGACTTCTTCCTGCAGCCACAGGGCGCGGTTGGCCAGCCGGGTCTGGCTGCGGCGCAGGGCCAGCATGTTGCGGGTGCGGGCAAAGAATTCGGTGCGGTCAAGAGGTTTAGACAAAAAGTCGTTGGCCCCGGCTTCCAGGGCCTGCACCCGCACGGCACGCTCGTCGCTGGCGGTGACCATCAGCACCGGGATGTCTTCGCGCCCTGCGATGGCGCGGAACTGGCGCACCAGGCTGATGCCGTCCAGCTCGGGCATCAGGTAGTCCACCAGCAGCAGGTCGGGCAGGTGGGTCTGGCAGAACGCCAGCGCCTCCACCGGCCGCAGGAAGCTGTGCACGCGGCAGCCGCCGACCTGGTCCATCAGGCGGTTGAGCAGCATCAGGTTGATGTCTACGTCGTCGACGATCACTACGTCCATGCGGCACTCCCAGTTGTTTGGGCCAGGATGGCCGCGCCCAATCGCTCCACCACATTTTCCAGGGCCGCCAGCCCTGGCTCCTGCGTCCGCGCCAGCCGGGCCAGGGCGGCACCGCCCAGTGCGTCGGCCATGCGGGCCAGTGCGTCCAGCCGGAGCCGGGCTTCGGCCCCCTGGGGCAGGGCCATGGCCTTGCGCAGGGCGGGCAGTTGCTGTTGCAGGTCGTCCCACACACCGGGTAGCAAGGGGCCCACCAGCGGCAGGTCGTGCCCATAGTATCGGCCCAACAGCGCCAGACTGAAATCTTCCAGCGGCGGCTGGAAGGGCACCACCCCACCCGCGCGCAGGCGGCTCCAGCGCTGCACCGCCGCGCGCAGGGTCGGGACGTCGATGGGTTTGCTGATGTGGTCGTCCATGCCCGCGGCGATGGCGGTGGCGCGGTCGCCCACCATGGCGTTGGCGGTCAGGGCGATGATGGGTACATCCACGTGGCGCGCCCCGGCCTCGCCTGCACGGATGCGGCGAGTGGCTTCGTAGCCGTCCATCCCGGGCATCTGGCAGTCCATCAGCACGAGGTCGAACGGGTGCTGCAGCAGCAACTCCAGAGCCTCGCCACCGTGCGCAGCGGTGTGCACCTGGTGGCCCCATTGGCCCAGCAGGGCCAGCACCAGGCGCTGGTTGGTGGGGTTGTCTTCGACCACCAGCACGCGGGCACCGGGCAGGGCCGCCTCCAGGCCGCGGTGGGTGGGTTGCACCGGCGCAGCCAGGGGGGCGGGCGGCGGCGCGGTGTCCACGGACAGCAGGGTTTGCATGCAACGCAGCAGCTGCGGGCCCTTGATGGGTTTGGTGAGGAAGGCGGCAAATCCGGCCGCGGTGAGGCGGGTTGCGTCGCCACGCCGGGCCACCGAGGTGAGCATGACCAGCGGTACCTCGGCCCACAGCGGGTGGGCCTGCATCCAGCGGCCCAGGGCTTCGCCGTCCATGCCGGGCATGCGCATGTCCAGGATCGCCAGGTGCAGCTTGCGGCCCGCCGCCTGCTCGGCGGCCAGCACGCGCTGGGCCTGCAGGCCGTCTTCGGCGGCCACGGTCTGCAGGCCCCAGTTGTGCAGCAGCAGCTCCAGCAGGCGGCGGTTGGTGGCGTTGTCGTCCACCACCAGGGCGCGCAGGCCGGCGACCGCCTGGGTGGAGCGCTCCACCACTTCCACCCGGGGTGCCAGCGGCGTGCCCAACGGCAGTTCAAACCAGAACACCGAGCCCTGCCCCGGTACGCTGCGGGCCCCGATCACGCCACCCATGCGCTCGACCAGTTGCTTGGCGATGGCCAGGCCCAGCCCGGTACCACCGTACTGGCGGGTAGTGGATGCGTCGGCCTGGGTAAACGGGGTGAACAGCTGGGCCAGCTTGTCGGGGGCGATGCCGATGCCGGTGTCGCGCACCTCAAAGTGCAGCACCACCTCGCTGCCCTGGTCGGCCACCAGGCCCAGGTCGATGGTGACCTCGCCCTGCCGGGTGAACTTGGTGGCGTTGCCTGCCAGGTTCAGCAGCACCTGGCGCAGGCGGCCGGGGTCACCGCGCACGCGCGACGGCACCTGCGGCTGCGCCACCCAGGCGCATTCCACCGGCTGGCTACCGATGCGCAGGGCCACCACGTCGGTCACCTCGTCCATCAGGGTGCGCAGGTTGAAGTCCAGCACCTCCAGCTCCAGCTTGCCGGCTTCGATCTTGGAGTAGTCGAGGATGTCGTTGATGATGCGCAGCAGGGCCTCGCCGCTGTTGCGCACGGTTTCGGCGAATTCGCGCTGCTCGTCGTTGAGCGGTGTGTCCAGCAGCAGGCTGGTCATGCCCAGCACGCCGTTCATGGGGGTGCGGATTTCGTGGCTCATGGTGGCCAGAAAGTCGCTTTTGGCCTTGCTGGCCTCTTCGGCGATCTGCCGAGCCAGCGACGACTCGTACAGCGCCTGCTCGGCCGCCCGCATGCCGCCCTGGGCCAGCAGGGCGCGGATGCCGTAGGCGATGTTGTTGGCCGCCTCGTCCAGCAGGCGCACTTCGTCCTCGGAGAAGCTGTCGGGGTCCATGGAGTAGGCGTAGATCGAGCCCCAGACCTGCTCGGTGCCGTGCAGCGGCAGGCACAGCATGGAGCGCACACCCAGGGCGCGGGCGGTGCCGGGGCTGTTGAGCACGCGCGGATCGTTTTGCACATCGGGCACCAGCACCGGTGCGCCCTCGGCAATGCAGCGGCCCATGGCGCCGAAGTCGGGGGCGGCCGGGTCCCAGCTGTGGCTGAGGTCGAACATGCCTGCGGCCAGGCTGCCGTGGCCCGCCACCAGGGTGACGGTTTTGCGCGCATCCGACTCGGCGCGGCCAATGCATACGGTGAGGTAGCCGCCGATGTCGACCATCTGGCGGCACACCGCGTCCAGCAGTTCCTGCAGCCCGGTGGCCTTGGCCACGGCCAGGTTGGTGGCACTGGTGAGGGTGAGGGCGCGGTTCAGGCTTTGCAGGTGGGCCTCGGCCTGCTTGCGCACCGTGGTGTCGCGCGAGAGGATGATGACCCCCTCGACCTCGCCCTGGGCATTGCGCTGGGGCATGTAGCGCGAGGTGGAAAAAATCTGCGGCACCGGCCCGCGCGCAGGCGATGCCAGCTCCAGCAGGCCTTCTCGGCCCGTGGTCAGCACCTGGGCCACCAAGGCCTCGTGCTGTCGGCGGTAGTGGCTGTTGAGCAGGGTGACCTCGCTGTCCATCACATCCACATGCTCGCCCAGAATGCGCCGGTACAGGCGCTGCATGGCCGGGTTCATGTAGACGCGTTGGCCTTGCTTGTCCAGGCACAGGATCAAATCGGTGATGTTTTCGGCCAGGCCGCGGAACTGCTGCTCGCTGTCGGTTAGACGCTTTTCCAGGGCCTTGCGTTCGGAAATGTCGATGGCCACCCCTACCGTACCGCCCTGTCCCGGGCCATAGTGCACCGGTGTCTTGACGATATCGAACCACCGGGCGTCGGGTGCGGTGCCTTGCTGCTCCTCGACGCGCAGTGGCTTGCCGCTGGCCATCACCTGCGCGTCGTCGTCGCGAAACCGCTGGGCCAGCGGCAAGGGCCACAGGGCAAAGTCTGTTTTGCCCACCGCCGCATCGGGCTGGGGCAGGTGCAGCCGTTGGGCATATGCCTGGTTGACGAGCAGGTGTGTGCCCTGCGGGTCTTTGAGCCACACCTGGAACGGCAGGCTGTCGATCACCGTGCGGTGCTGCTGGCACTGCCGCTCCAGGGCGGCCAGGGCATCGGCAGCAGGCTTTGCCGCCTTGCGCAGCACCCGCGTACCAGCCCAGGACAGCAGCGCAGCCACCACCACCCCGCCCGCAGCCTGCCATAGGCCGGGCGGATGCAGCACCCAGCTGGCACCTAGCGTGGCTGCGCAAAGGCCCCAGGGGGCCCATTCAATCTTGCCAATGTCCAACGCCATGCTGCATCCCCAGAGCCTCTGAAAACCGGGCGGTAGCGCCACCCGATTTGTAACATTGTGCTCCAAGGATATGGCACTGCGGTGGCTACCGCTTTAGCCGTGGAACTGCGGCAAGCTGCCGTCTTTTTCGGCCTTGATGAGGTCAGCGCGGACTTCGGCGCGGGTCAACGGCGTGCCGGTGGTGACGATGACGGGGTAGTTGTTGTCGGTGGATGCAGCCAGACTGCCGTCCTGCTGGGCGGCCCGCAGTTCGGCCTGCACCTGGGCGCGGGTCACGGTGCTGTGGGTGCTGGTGACCACGGGGTAATCGCGGTCGTACGCATCGGCAAAGGCGCTGGTGGTGGCCACCGAGGCCAGGGCGATCAGGGAAGCAGCTAAGAGTTTGGTCGTGTTCATGGTCATTCCTAAAAGTTAAAAAGTGCGTTTGGACCAGGAACCTCTGGCGGGGCCAGCCACTCTTGCAGGGTGGTTGAGGCGCCGGAGGACAGGTTCACAGGGTGCAGAACGTGTTCTTACCTTGCCTTGATTCAGAATGCCGGGCTGTAACTAAGTTTCAGCTTTATGACACCCTAAACGGAACCAGGCTGTTTCGGTCTTGGAAACAATGGACACCCTCGAACTCATCCGCACCTTCCGCGAAGTTGCCGCCCGCGGCGGTTTTTCACTGGCCGCCAAAACCCTGGATGTGTCCAAGGCCAATGTGAGCAAGCACGTGGCCGAGCTGGAGAGCCGGCTGGGCACGCGGCTGCTGAACCGCAGCACCCGCACCGTCAGCCTGACCGACGCGGGCGGCCTGCTGCTGGAGCGCAGCAAGCCCCTGCTGGAGATGATGGCGCTGACCCGCGAAGAGCTGCAGCACCGCGCGCACGAGCCCAGCGGCCGCCTGCGCATGACCGCGCCGCAAGGCATTGGCAGCGTGGAACTGCCCGCCCTGCTGGCCGACTTCATGCACCGCTACCCCGAGGTGCACATCAGCCTGGACCTGGGCAACCGGGTGGTGGACCTGGTGGAAGAAGGCATGGACCTGGCGCTGCGCGTGGGCACCGCACCCAACGACAACCTGATCATGCGCAAACTGCGCCGCATCGACGTGGTGGTATGCGCCACCCCCACCTACTGGAAAAAGCGCGGCCTGCCCACCCACCCGGACGAACTGGCCGGGCACGATGCGGTGACGCTGGCCATGCACGGCAACCATCCGCAGTGGCGCTTCAAGGTGAACGGCAAGGCGCACAACGTGGCCATGCGCAGCCGCATGGACGCAACCGACCCGATGCCGCTGGTGCACCTGGCCCTGCACAGCCTGGGCGTGGCCCGTTTGCCGCGCATGCTGGTGCAAACCCACCTGGACAGCGGGGCCCTGGTGCCGGTGCTGGACGACTTCCAGGCCCACGACCTGTGGCTGTACGCCGCCTACACCCAGCGCCGCCACAACAGCGCGGCGTTAAAGGCACTGCTGGACTTCATGGAAGCCCGCTGGAAGCAGGATTGAGGTTTTCAGGCCATTTTCAGGCATTAAATTGGCAGCCTGTGCTTACTGAATAAGCGTTAGAAGCTATCAAAAAATGACTTTAAAACGATAGCATCAGACCAGGTGCTCGGCAAAGAACGCCAGCGAGCGTTCGCGTGCCAGCGATGCCGCTGGTGCGTCATAGGCCCCGCGCTGGTCGCAGTTGAAGCCGTGGTCGGCCGGGTACAGGCGCACATCCACCGCCAGGTGGGCCTGGGCAAAGGCCCGCACCGTGTCCAGCGCAATGCCGTGGTCGCGTTCGCCAAAATGCGACAGCACCGGCACGCGGGGGGTGCGGGCCACCTCGGCCGCTGCCGTCATGCCGCCCCCGTAATAGGTCACCGCGGCTTCCAGGCCCTGCACCAGGCAGGCCGCGCGCCAGCTCAGCAAGCCACCCCAGCAGTAGCCCACCGTGCCAACCTTGCCCGCCTGGGCCGCGGCATAGGCCACAGCGGCTTGCACGTCCAGCATCAGCGTGGGCACGCCCAGCGCCTCGGCGGCAGCCTTCAGGGCAATACCGGCCTGTATGTCTTCCGGGCTATAGCCCAGGTCCACCCCCGGCTGCACACGGTGGAACATGGCCGGGGCCACGGCCAGATAGCCTGCCGCCGCATAGCCATCGGCCACCGAGCGGATGTGGCTGTTGATGCCAAAAATCTCCTGGATCACCACCACCGCGCCCTTGGGCGTGCCGCTGGGTTGGGCCACGTAGGCGGGCAGCACAAAGCCGTCGGCGGCGGTCAGGTCGATGAAATTGGACATGGGGGAAGCTCCTGAGACTGAAAGGGGGGCCATGGTACTGGTATCGTTCTGGATCCACCCCAGGACCCGCCAATGACCCCCATTCCCGACCTTCCCGTACTGCTGGTCACCGGCGGCGGGCGCGGCATTGGTGCCGCCACCGCCCGGCTGGCCGCCCAGCGCGGCTATGCCGTGGCCGTCAACTACGCGCACAACGCCAGCGCCGCCGAAGCACTGGTGGCCGATATCCGGGCCCAGGGCGGCCAGGCCATCGCCTTGCAGGCCGACGTGGCCGATGAAGCCCAGGTGCTGCGCCTGTTTGCCGCGGTAGACGCACAGCTCGGCCCGCTGCGTGCCCTGGTCAACAACGCCGGGGTGGTGGACGTGCCCGCCCGCGTGGACAGCATGGGTGCGGCCCGGCTGCAGCGCATGTTTAGCATCAACGTGGTCGGCCCATTCCTGTGCGCCCGCGAGGCCGTGCGCCGCATGGGCCGCCAGGGTGAACAGCTTTTCGGCCCCGGCTACGGCCAGGGCGGCGCCATAGTCAACGTCTCCAGTGCCGCATCGCGCCTGGGCTCGCCCGGCCAGTATGTGGACTACGCCGCCGCCAAGGGGGCCATCGACAGCATGACCATCGGCCTGTCCAAGGAGGTTGCGGCAGACGGCATCCGCGTCAACGCCGTGCGCCCCGGCCTGATCGAAACCGACATCCACGCCTCTGGCGGCCTGCCCGACCGGGTGCGCGACCTGTCGGCCACCGTACCCCTGCAGCGCGGCGGCACGGCGCTGGAGGTGGCGCAGGCGATCGTCTGGCTGCTCAGCCCCGAGGCGAGTTACACCACGGGGGCGCTGGTGGATGTCAGCGGGGGGCGTTAAGCTCAATGGCTATGGACTTCAAACCCCTCATCACCCTGTTGGCCATCGTCAACCCGCTGGCCATCGTGCCGTTTTTCATCCACTACACGCAGAGCTTTTCAGAGGCGCAGCGCCGCCGCACCATCTGGGTGTCGTCGTTCAGCGTGTTTGTGGTGATTGCCGTCAGCGCCCTGCTGGGCCTGCAGATTCTGGAGTTCTTCAACATCTCGCTGGCCAGCTTCCAGGTGGGCGGCGGCCTGCTGCTGCTGAGCTCGTCGCTGAACATGCTCAACGCCCAGCCCGCCGAGGCCAAGTCCAACGCCACCGAGTTGCAGGATGCGTCCGAGCGCGCCGCCGTGGGCGCCAGCATCGCCGTGGTGCCGCTGGCCATTCCCCTGCTCACCGGCCCGGCCAGCATGTCCACCGTGGTGATCTACGCCGACAAGGCCAAGACCTTCTGGCAACTGGCCGCCTTGGTGGGCTACGGCGTGGTGATCGGCCTGGCCACCGCCCTGTGCTTCGCCCTGGCCGCCCCGATTGCCCGCGTACTGGGCAAAACCGGCATCAACGTGATGACCCGCCTGATGGGCCTGATCCTGGCCGCGCTGGCGGTGGAAGTGATGGCCGACGGGTTGCACAAGCTGTTTCCGGTGCTGGGCGGGTGATGCTGCGGTTTTTGTAGCTGCTTGTGCCGGTTCGATGGGCGCTGGAGCCCTTTTTTTCCATACATACCATGACACACACTTTGCGCCGCTTTGCCCCCTTGCTGCTGGCCTGCTCCCTGGCCCTGGGCGGCTGCTCCACCACCGTGCCCGAGGGCATTACCGCGGTCACGGGGTTCGATGCCACGCGCTATGCGGGCCAGTGGTTTGAGATCGCCCGGCTCGACCATTCCTTCGAGCGCGGGCTGGACAATGTGAGCGCCCGCTACACGCTGCAGCCGGATGGCAGCGTGCAGGTGATCAACCGGGGCTTCAGCCGGGAAAAGAACGCCTGGAAGGAAGCCGAAGGCGTGGCCAGGTTCACCGGCGACCCGCGCACCGCCTCGCTCAAGGTGTCGTTCTTCGGCCCGTTCTACGGCGGCTACCACGTGGTGGCGCTGGACCCGGCCTACCGCTGGGCGATGGTGGTGGGGGCCGACCGCAGCTACGTGTGGATCCTGGCGCGTGACAAGCAACTGCCCGCCAACATCCGCGCGCAGTTGCTGGCCAAGGCGCAGGCGCTGGGCATTGCGGTGGACCAGCTGGTGTGGGTGGACCAGAGCCGCAGCGACAACTAGGAGCCTGTTCGCAAACGGTATTAAATGGTATTGTTAGGTATTCACAAGCAATACCTTATTGGAGGCCACCATGACTGCCGCTATTGCAAGCCCTACCAATCCCATTCGCCCTGTGGCGATCAAGATCGACGACGACACCAAAGCACGCGTGCAACGCCTGGCGCAAGCACGCCACCGCAGCGCCCACTGGCTCATGCGCGAGGCGATCACCCAATACGTCGAACGCGAAGAAAAGCGCGAGGCCTTTCGGCAGGACACGCTCAAAGCCTGGGACGATTTCCGTGCCACCGGACTGCATGTAACTGCCGACGAAGCCGATGCCTGGTTGGCCCAATTGGAACTGGGCAACGACGCCGAGCCGCCTGCATGCCACGTCTGATTTGGTCACGGCCAGCGCTGCTGGATGTGCAGCGCCTGTACCGCTTTCTGGCCGTAAAGAATCTGAATGCCGCCCGGCGTGCGGTCAAAACCATGCGGCAAGGGGTGAAGGCGCTAGAACTCCAACCCGGCATAGGCCGTCCTATCGAAGAGATGCCCGAGGATTTCCGGGAATGGTTGATCGACTTTGGCGACAGTGGCTATGTGGCACGCTACCGCATCGACGCGGATACCGTCACCATCCTTGCGGTACGCCACCAAAAGGAAGTCGGGTTCTGATGGGCCAGCGCCCTATTTGACCCCCATCCGCCCCACCAACCGAAACGCCACCACCATCGCCAGCGAGCCAAAAATCGCCGTGCCAATCGCCGCCCCGGCCAGCACGCCCACCGGGCCGAACTGCGCGCCCCACCAGGCAAACGGAATCGTGCCCAGGGTGGCGCGGGCCCAGTTGAAGCCGGTGGACCACAGCGGCTTGCCCAGGTTGTTGAAGGCGGCATTGGCCACAAACAGCGCCCCGGCAAAGAAGAAGCTGGCCGCCAGCCAGGAGCAGAACATGTGGATCAGGTGCGCCGCTTCGCCGTGTGCGCTGAAGGCCCAGACCAGCGCGTTCTGTCCCAGCGCCAGCAGCAGCCAGGCGCTGCCCACGGCGATCACCATGAACAGCAGGCTGTCGCGCAGGCCCTGGCGCACCCGGTCGAACTGGCCCGCGCCCAGGTTTTGCGCCAGGATGGGGCCGACCGCTCCGCTGAGCGCGTAGATCAGCCCGAACGCCACCGGGGTCACGCGGTCGATGATGGCCTGCCCGGCCACGGCGGACGCGCCAAACTGGGCGATGGAATGGGTCACGAACGCGGCGCTGATGGGGGTGGCCAGGTTGGTCAGTACCGCCGGGCCGGCCACGCCCGCCAGCAGCCTGGCATCGCCACCCAAAGCCGCCCGGTTCCAGCGCCCCAGCAGGCCATGGCGCAGCACGCCGCGCAGGCCCACCGCCGCCAAAATGCTGCGCGACACCACCGCGGTGGCGGCTGCGCCGTCCAGCCCCATGTGCAGGCCAAAGATCAAGATCGGGTCCAGCACGGCGGTGACCACCGCAGCCCCCAGCGTCACCGCCATGGCCCCGCGCGCGTCGCCCACCGAGCGCATCAGCGCCGAGCAGGCCATGCCGATCCCCAGCAACGGCAGCGAATGCACGGTGACGCTAAGGTAGCGCACGGCCAGGCGCTCGGTTTCGCCGGTGGCACCCAGGGCCTCCAGCAGCGGATGCAGAAACGGCGCGGTGCCGCTGCCGATGATCGCCGCCAGCAGCACCATCAGCAGCAGGCTGGAGGTGGCCAGGCGCTTGGCATCCGCCGCCCTACCCGCGCCCACGGTGCGTGCCACCACCGCGGTGATGCCGATGGTCAGCCCGATGCACAGCGAGGCATGGAAGAAGCCCACCACGCCCGCAAAGCCCACCGCCGCCGCAATCGACTGCTGGCCGAGCTGGGAGATGTAGAACAGGTTGATCAAATCCACGATGAACACCGCCACCAGCCCGATGGCCGAGGTGGTGGACATCACCGCCACATGCCGGAACAATGGGCCTGTAACAAAACGTGGCGGAACGGGTGTGGAGGGGGAGGCGGTAGAGCTCATGGGGGACGATGGTACAAGTCTCGTCACAAGGAGGACTTACGCAGCGCCCCTGTATCGCCCTTCGGGCTTACAGGGGGAACTTGCGTAAGTCTTTACTATTAAAAATATAGCTGCTTACGCCTACCAAATAAGCACAAAGTGCCGATTTAATTCATAAAAATACTGCCATGCGTACGCCCCACACCCCCCAGCAGTCCCAGGACGCCCTGCTGGTGCGCCACCTCACCGCCTTCTTCGGTACGCTGGAGCCCGAGGCCATGGAGCTGCTGCGGCACAGCCTGGAATGGGTGGAGGTGAGCGGCGGCGACACCCTGCTGACCCAGGGCGACGCGGGCGATGCGATGTACCTGGTGGTGAGCGGCAGGCTGCGCGCCTTCGTGCAGGCCGAGGGCGCAACCCAGCAGCGGGTGGGCGACATCGTGCGCGGCCAGGTGGTGGGCGAAATGAGCCTGTACACCGGCGAGCCGCGGGCCGCCACCGTGGTGGCCGTGCGCGATGCGGTGCTGGCCCGGCTGGACCGCCCGGCCTTCCAGCGGCTGCTGGCCTGCAGCACCCAGGTGTCGCTGGCGTTCACCACGCAAATCATCCGCCAGCTCAAAGACCGCAAACGGGTAGCCCCCGCCGACAAGCTGGTCACCATGGGCTTGCTGCCCGTCACCACGGGCATTGACATCCCCGACTTTGCCGCCCGCCTGGCCGCGCAGCTAAGCACTCTGGGCCGGGTGGGCGTGGTCAGCCGCCACGACATCGACCAGCGGCTGGCGCAACTCGGTCTGGGCCCCAGCGATAACACCGACAAGGAAACCCAGCGCCACATCGCCATGTTGCTGGACCAGATCGAGGCCGAGCACGACTTCATGCTGCTGCTGGCCGATGCCACGCCCACGCCCTGGACGCAGCGCTGTTGCCGCCACTGCGACGAGCTGCTGCTGCTGGCCGATGCCACCCAGCCGCCGGTGTTGCACCCCAGCGAGGTGCAGTTTTTAAGCAACCGCCCGCCGCTGACGGTGATTGCCGACATCCTGGTGCTGCTGCACCCGGCAGACCAGACCTCGCCGCGCGACACCGCCCGCTGGTTGGCCCGCCGCCCGGTGGCCGGGCATATCCACATCCGCCCCGCACTCAACCGCGACATGGCCCGGCTGGCCCGCATCCAGAGCCGCACCGCCGTGGGCCTGGTGCTGGCCGGCGGTGGCGCGCGCGGACTGGCCCACCTGGGCGTGCTGCGCGCCCTGCACGAGCGCGGCATCGAGGTGGACTGGGTGGGCGGCACCAGTATCGGCGCGGTGATGGCCACCTACGCCGCCTCCGACCAGCCGCTGGACAAAGTGATGGCCAACGCCCGCCGCGCCTTTGCCACCAACCCCACCGGCGACTTCAACCTGTTTCCGGTGCTGTCGCTGATCAAGGGCCTGCGGCTCAAACGCATTCTGCGCACCGCGGTGGAAGAGCTGGTGGGCTTTGATGCCGACATCGAAGACCTGTGGAAAAACTTCTTCTGCGTGGCCACCAATTTCTCGACCGCCAGCGAGCAGCGCCTGCAGCACGGCAACCTGGCCCACGCGCTGCTGGCCAGCACCTCCATCCCCGGCGCACTGCCCCCGGTGGCGCACGGCGGCGACCTGCTGTGCGATGGTGGCAGCTTCAACAACTTCCCGGTGGACGTGGTGCGCAGCATGCGCGGCGTGGGCCGGGTCATCGGCGTGGACCTGAACATCCGCACCCCCGTGCGGGTGGACCATGAAGACATGCCTGGCAGCTGGGCCCTGCTGCGCGACCGCCTGCGCCCGCTGGCGCTGCGCCGTTACCGCCTGCCGTCGCTGCCCTCGTACCTGATGACGGTGACCATTCTGTACAGCATGTCGCGCCAGAGCAGCGCCCAGCAGCAGTGCGACCTGTACTTCAACCCGCCGCTGAACCGCGTCGGCATGCTGCAATGGCGGCGGCTGGAAAACATCGTGCAGCGCGGCTATGCGCATGCCGTCCAGGTACTGGATGCCCCACCTGACAACCCGCATCCATAGGCCTATAGTGTTTTGACACACAGCAGGAGCCCCCCATGCGCATGACCGACGAAGAGTACTTCCGCAGTTGCGTTGCCAAAGAGCGGCAACTGGCCCATCTGCTGGGCCACCACCAGATCGAAGAATGCTACGAGACCGCAGGCACGCTGTGGGAGGGGCGCACCAAGCTGCCGCAGTGGAGCCGCCAATGGAGCGCCTGCGGCCCGCTGCTCATCGCCCACCGCATCCCGCTGCACTTTGGGTCGGACGCCGCCGGGGCCTGGGTGCAGGCGGGCAGCACCACCCAGCACCTGGCCGACCACCCCAGCCCCGACCGCGCGGTGATGCTGGCGGTGGTGAAGGAAGTAGTGCGTCGGCTGGAGCACCCGAAAGAACTCAAAGCGGCTTGACGTGAAATAACTCGCATGGCTCGGGGTGCTCTGCACCCAAGTCCGTGCAAGTTAGCGAAGCCCGCAATTACCGGGCGTTTATGCCGCTTTGCGGTGATTCAAAACCATAGCAGTCTATAAACTTTGGCGCTATGAACACACCCGACCTGCGCCAAGAATCTCCCTGGAACGCCGAGCTGATGCTGCCCCGGGTGACCGACAACCCCAAGCTGCTGGAGCTGCAAATCCTGCTCGGCGGCCTGCAACTGGTGCTGAGCCGGGTGCACCCCGCGTTTGCCGCCAGCCGCTTCATCGCCACCCGGCAACTGGCCCAGAGGCTCACGCGCGGCATCGAAACACTGAACCCGCGCAAGGCCCACATGGGCAGCACCGACCTGCAGCAAGCCCTGGCCGAGACCGAAAAGGCCCTGGACCCCGGCAGCCTGATGGTTCTGCGCAAGCTGCTGACCCAGGTGCTGAAAGACGAAGACGACGAAGCCGGTATGGGCCACACCGATTTCACCTACAGCGACTTCATGGCCGAAGAGCAGATGCTGGCGCACCGCCAGGTGGCCCACTGAATATTGGTGCACCAGAAAGGGTAAGTCCTAATACTTTTGGCGACACATCCGTATACAGTCTCGTCAACTTGCAGAGGGGCCCAGCGCTTCTCCCAGCGAGGGTCCGGGGAGACACCCAGCAGAATGATCAACAAATCCATTTAGACATCCGCTACGAGATGTTTTTGAAAAGCGCCGCTTCACCCCGGCGCTTTTTTTCTTTGTGGTCCACCCCCCAAGCTTTATACGTTTTAGGCCGCTTGTGCTTATAGGATGGGCGTAAGCAGCTCCTGAATCCATAGCATTTTGGGATGCGACAATCTGCGCATGGAACTCATTTTTGTCTCGCTGGCCTCGCTGCTGGCCGGTTTTGTGGATGCGATTGTGGGCGGCGGCGGCCTGATTCTGGTACCGGCGCTGTTTGCCACCTTTCCCACGGCCCACCCGGCCACGCTGTTTGGGGTCAACAAGGGGGCTTCCATCTGGGGCACGGGCTTTGCCACCTGGCAGTACAGCAAAAGGGTGCAGTTGCGCTGGCAAAGCCTGCTGCCTGCGGCCGTGGCAGGCTTTGCCGGGGCGATGCTCGGGGCCTGGCTGGTGACGGTGGTGCCCAGCGACTTTTTGCGCAAGCTGTTGCCGCTCATCCTGCTGGCAGTGCTGATTTACACGCTGGCCAAGAAGCAACTGGGTGCCGTGCACGCGCCGCGCTTTTCCGGCCTGCAAGAGGCACTGATCGCCAGCGCCATCGGCCTGACCATCGGCTTTTACGACGGCTTTTTTGGCCCGGGCACAGGCAGCTTTTTTGTGTTTTTGATGGTGCGCTGGCTGGGCTACGACTTTTTGCACGCCTCGGCCTCGGCCAAGCTGCTCAACACCGCCACCAACCTGGCGGCGCTGATCCTGTTTGTCTCCACCGGCCACATCTGGTGGCACTTTGTGCTGCCCATGGCGATGGCCAACGTGCTGGGCAGCGTGCTGGGCTCGCGCATGGCGCTGAAGCACGGCACGGGCTTTGTGCGCACCGTGTTCATCGTGGTGGTGAGCGCGCTGATCTTGAAGACCGGCTACAGCGCGTTTTTCCAGTAGCCCGCACCACACTACAAAATAAATAGCTGCTTGTGCTTACTGCACAAGCGCTAGCATCACTTTTTATTCGCAGTTTTTACCGGTGCCACCGCGCTGGCGGCCGAGGCCGGGGCGGATGCCGCAGAGGCCGCCGGGGCCACATAACCCGGCAGCTCGGCCACTTCGGCAATGGCGCGCGGCGTGCCGATGGGTACCGGGGCCTGGCCCATGCGCACAGCGGCCAGATCCTGCACGCTGGGGTACTTTTGCAGCAGCCAGTAGTCGAACACCCGGCGCGCAATCGGCGCCGCGGCCACGCCGCCAAAACCGGCGTTTTCCACCACCATGGCCAGGGCGATTTGCGGGTTCTCGGCCGGGGCAAAAGCCATGTACAGCGCGTGGTCGCGGAAGCGCTCTGCCGTGTTGGCGGCGTTGTATTTTTCGTTTTTGCCGATCGACACCACCTGGGCGGTGCCGGTCTTGCCCGCCGCCACGTAACCCGCGCCGCGGAATGCGGTGGCCCCCGTGCCTTCGATGTTCACGCCCACCAGGGCGCGTTTGATGACCTCGATGTTGGCGGGTTTGGCGCTGATTTCGGCCTTGATCTCGCGCAGCGTTTGCTGGGCGTTGCGGGTCACCACGTCCACCACTTCCTTGACCAGGTGCGGCTTCATCTTGATGCCGTCGTTGGCCAGCACGCCGGTGGCGGTGGCCAGCTGGAGCATGGTGAAGTTGTTGTAGCCCTGGCCGATGCCCAGCGAAATGGTTTCCCCGGCGTACCACTTCTGTTGCTCGGGCCGCTTGTAGGCGCGCCGCTTCCAGGCGGTGGACGGCAGGATGCCGCGCACTTCGCCCTGGATGTCGATGCCGGTGAGCCCGCCAAAGCCAAACTTGCCCACTTCGTCGTGGATCAGGTCCACGCCCATGTCGTTGGCCAGCATGTAGTAGTAGGTGTCGCACGACTGGACGATGGAGCGGTACATGTCCACCGTGCCATGGCCGCCTTCTTTGTCGTCGCGGAAGCGGTGGCCCGCCAGCATGAAGAAGCCGGGGTCCATGATGCTTTGCTGCGGCGTGCGCTTGCCGGTTTCCAGTGCCGCCAGGGCCATGAAGGGCTTGTAGGTGGAGCCCGGCGGGTAGGTGCCGCGCAGCGCGCGGTTGAGCAGCGGCTTGTCGAGCGAGCCGTTCAGCGCGGCCCAGCTCTCCGAATCGATGCCTTCGACAAACAGATTCGGGTCGAAGGTGGGCTTGCTCACAAAGGCCAGCACCTCGCCGGTTTTCGGGTCCAGCGCCACCAGCGCGCCGCGGCGGTCGCCGTACAGGTCTTCGACCAGCTTTTGCAGCTTGATATCGAGCGACATGACCACCGTGTTGCCGGGCGTGGCAGGGTTGCTGGCCAAGCGGCGCACGGCGCGGCCCCCGGCCGAGGTTTCGATCTCTTCCACCCCCGTCAGGCCGTGCAGCTGCGTCTCGTAGCTTTGCTCGATGCCCAGCTTGCCGATGTACTCGGTGCCCTTGTAGTTGTCTTCGTCGTCCGAGTCGTCGATGCGGGTCTTTTCGGCCTGGTTGATGCGGCCGATGTAGCCGATCACGTGGCTGGCCAGTTCGCCAAACGGGTAGTTGCGGAACAGCCGGGCCTTGATGTCCACGCCAGGGAAGCGAAAGCGCTGGGCGGCAAAACGGGCGACTTCCACGTCGGTTAGCCGGGTGCGGATGGGCAGCGACTCGAAATTGCGCGACTCTTCGGCCAGCTTCTTGAAGCGTTTGCGGTCGCGCAGCTGGATGTCCACCACCTGGGCCAGTTCGTCGATGGTCTGCTCCAGATCCGCCACCTTGGAGGGCGTGATCTCCAGCGTGTAGGCCGAGTAGTTGCTGGCCAGCACCACGCCGTTGCGGTCCAGGATCAGGCCCCGGTTGGGCACCACCGGCACGATGGCCGTGCGGTTGTTTTCGGCCTGCTCCAGCAGGTCGTCGTGGCGGGTGATCTGCAGGTACGACAGCCGCGCCACCAGCCCGCCAAATGCCAGCACCACCACCACCCCGGCGGCCACCAGCCGCAGCCGAAAGCGGTAGATCTCGGCACCGACATCCTTGAGTTCGGTCACAGCGGGCGGGTCTTGTCGGGATCGGGGGCCATGCGTTGCGGTGCCAGCAGCAGAATGCTGACCAGCGGCCACAGCACGGCTTCGATCACCGGAGCCAGCAGAATGGACCAGCCAGGAAAGGTGCCGCCGCCCAGCATGCGCAGCACAAAGGCCACCAGGTGCGCCACCACAAACAGCGGCAGCACCTGCATGGCCTGCGAGGGCACGGTAAACCACAGCAGGCGGCGGTGCATGGCGATGGCCAGAAAGCTCATCACGCTGTAGGCCAGCGCGTGCAGGCCCAGCAGGCTGACCTGGTGCACGTCCATGAACAGACCAAACACAAAGGCGGTGCCGATGGCCACGCGCTGGGGCTGGTGCACGCTCCAGAACACCAGCAGCACCGCCAGCAGGTCGGGCACCCAGGGTGCGCGGCCCCACAGGCCGATGTTCTCGGCCATGTTGAACAGCAGGGCCAGCACCAGGCTGACGGCGATGAAGACCGGGTTGGCAGGCAGCAGCAACTGCTGGCCAGGGCGCATGATCATAAGAGGCCCTCGTGCTGATGCAGCATCATTTTTTAGCTCCTTTTTTAGGAGCAACCACGGGTGCGGGCTCGGGCGGCATGGCGGGGATCTGCGCGGCCACCGGCTGCAGCACCAGCACATGCTGCGGACCGGCCACCTGGGCCACCGGCGTGCAGTAGATGCGGGCAAAGGCCGAGTCGGCACGGCGCTCGATCTTGGCGATCTTGGCCACCTGCAGGCCCAGCGGGTAGACGCCGTCCACGCCGCTGGTGGTCAGCACGTCGCCGATCTGCACGTCGGAGTTGCCCGCCATGAAGCGCAGCTCCAGCTGGCCGCCGTACGAGGCCGGGTCGCCATAGGCCACGCTGCGCGCTCCTGTGCGGGTGTTGAGCACGGGGATGGCCTGGTCGCGGTCGATCAGCAGGGTGACCTCGCTGACCATGGGGTAGGCGCGGGTGACCTGGCCCAGCACGCCCAGGCCGTCGAGCACCGGCGAGCCCGCCACCACGCCGTGGGTGGTGCCTTTGTCGATCACGACCTTGTGGGTATAGGGGTCGGCCGCGTCGTACAGCACTTCGGCGCTTTGGGCCGGGGTGGTGGTGTGCGAACGCAGCTCCAGCAACTGGCGCAGGCGGGTGTTTTCCAGGGTGAGTTGCTCCACCTGCCCGGCGCGTACCGACTGGGTGACCAGCAGGCGCTGGGCCGCATCGGCCTTGGCTTGCAAGCTCGCCTGGCTGGAGAAGTAGGCACTGCCGCCCAGCACCAGGCGGATCGGTTCGATCACCGCCCACTGCACCGGGTACAAGGCCGTGGCCAGACCGGCGCGCAGCGGGCGCATCAGCGCAAAGCGCGCATCGGCCACCATCAAAAACAGGGCCAGCGCGCTAAAGAAAATAAGTTTGCTCAGGGCCGAGGGGCCCTGGTTGAAGAACGGGGGCGGGGTCCTGTCCAGCGTACCAAGTGGCATCGCCCTACCTCTGGTTGGCGTGTTCCGCGAAAATTATTCGCTGGTGAAAATCGAGCCCAGGCGTTCCATGCGTTCCAGGGCGATGCCGCAGCCACGCACCACGCAGGTCAGCGGCTCTTCGGCCACCAGCACCGGCAGGCCGGTTTCTTCGGCCAGCAGACGGTCCAGATCGCGCAGCAAGGCGCCACCGCCGGTCAGCATCATGCCGCGGTCGGCAATGTCGGCACCGAGCTCGGGCGGGGTTTGTTCCAGCGCGTTCTTCACCGAGGCGACGATGTTGTTCAGCGGGTCGGTCAGGGCTTCCAGAATCTCGTTGCTGGAGATGGTGAAGCTGCGCGGCACGCCCTCAGACAGGTTGCGGCCCTTGACTTCCATCTCTTTGACTTCGGAGCCGGGGAAGGCCGAGCCGATGTTTTTCTTGATGGCTTCGGCGGTGGGCTCGCCGATCAGCATGCCGTAGTTGCGGCGGATGTAGTTGATGATGGCATCGTCGAAACGGTCGCCGCCCACGCGCACACTGCCCTTGTAGACCATGCCGCCCAGCGAGATCACGCCGACTTCGGTGGTACCACCGCCAATGTCCACCACCATGGAGCCGCTGGCTTCCGACACCGGCAAACCGGCACCGATGGCCGCGGCCATGGGTTCTTCGATCAAATACACCTCGGAAGCACCCGCGCCCAGGGCCGATTCACGGATGGCGCGGCGCTCGACCTGGGTGGAGCCGCAGGGTACGCAGATGATGATGCGCGGGCTGGGGCGGAACACGCCACGGGGGTGCACCATCTTGATGAACTGCTTGAGCATCTGCTCGGTGACGGTGAAGTCGGCAATCACGCCGTCTTTCATCGGGCGGATGGCCTCGATGTTGCCCGGCACCTTGCCCAGCATGGCCTTGGCTTCCTTGCCCACGGCCTGGATGGTTTTTTTGCCTTGCGGCCCACCCTCGTGGCGGATGGCGACCACGGACGGTTCGTCCAGCACAATGCCTTTGCCGCGTACGTAAATCAGGGTGTTGGCGGTGCCAAGATCGATGGCCAGGTCGGTAGAAAAGTACCGACGGAAAGTCCCAAACATGCAAAATCCTCTCGGGCATGGCCTGCGCATCGGCACGCCATCGCCGTGTAATACGGTTCTAGATAGTCATGACTCTTGCAGTGCCCAGGTTGTGGGCAATATTGTGGTCAATAGGCCCGCCACCCGGGTTCTGCAAAAGTCTTAGATAGGTTTCTTGGTGCAAAACAATGTCACGAAGCGACCGCGCGACCAAAGGCGGGATAATACCGCATCTCCTGTGGCTAACCTGCGCCAACTGCGTGGAAACACCACTTTACTGACCGTTTGCAACCCTGTTTAAGACATGGCCCTGACCCTCCCAGAACTTGACCGCATCGCCAACTTGGCCCGCCTGGAACTCCAACCCGATGAACGCGACCGCCTGCTGAACCAGCTCAATGGCTTCTTTGGCATCGTCGAAACCATGCGCGCCGTGGACACCACCGGTCTGGAGCCCCTGGCCCACCCGGTGGCGGTCATGCATGACATCGTGCTGCGCCTGCGCGACGACGTGGTCAGCGAGCCCAATCGGCGCGAAGCCAACCAGCAAACCGCGCCCGCCGTCGAGCGCGGCCTGTTCCTCGTTCCCAAAGTCATCGAATAAAGCGCCATGAGCCTCCCTACACAGCTACACGACCTGAGCGTGGTCGAACTGGCCGCACTGCTGCGCGCCCGCAAGGTATCCGCCGTGGAAACCACCCGGCACTTTCTGGCCCGCGCCGAAACCTACGCACCGCTGGGTGCCTACCTGGCCATGGACGAAGCCGTCAGCCTGCGCCAGGCCGCCGCCGCCGATGCACGCTTGGCCAACGGCACCGCAGGTCCGCTGGAAGGCGTGCCCATGGCGCACAAGGACATCTTTGTCACCCAAGACTTCCCCACCACCGCGGGCTCCAAAATGCTGGAGGGCTATCGCTCTTCTTTCGATAGCACGGTAGTCAAGCAACTCGGGCAGCAGGGTGTTGTGACGCTGGGCAAGCTGAACTGCGACGAGTTCGCCATGGGCTCGGCCAACGAGAACTCGGCCTTCAAGCCAGTGCTGAACCCCTGGGACACCACGCGCATTCCGGGCGGCTCGTCCGGCGGCAGCGCGGCGGCCGTGGCGGCGCGCCTGGTGCCCGCCGCCACCGGCACCGACACCGGCGGCTCGATCCGCCAACCCGCCTCGTTTTGCGGCATCACCGGCATCAAGCCCACCTATGGCCGCGCCTCGCGCTATGGCATGGTGGCGTTTGCCTCCAGCCTGGACCAGGCCGGCCCGATGGCCCGCAGCGCGGAAGACTGCGCCCTGCTGCTGTCGGCCCTGTGCGGCCCCGACCTGGACCGCGACTCCACCTCGCTGGACCTCCCCGCCGAAGACTACAGCCGCAGCCTGAACGACTCGATCGACGGCCTGCGCATCGGCATTCCCGCCGAGTTCTTCGGCGACGGCCTGGCACCCGACGTGCGCGCCGCCGTCGATGCCGCCTTGCAGCAGTATGTAAAGCTGGGTGCCAAGCTGGTGCCCATCGCCCTGCCGCGCACCGAGATGGCCATTCCCGTGTACTACGTGATCGCCCCGGCCGAGGCCTCCAGCAACCTGAGCCGCTTCGACGGTGTGAAGTTTGGCCACCGCGCCGACAAATACACCGACCTGATCGACATGTACAAAAAGACCCGCGCCGAAGGCTTTGGCGACGAGGTCAAGCGCCGCATCATGATCGGCACCTACGTACTGAGCCACGGCTACTACGACGCCTACTACCTGCAGGCGCAAAAAATCCGCCGCATGATCGCCGACGATTTCCAGCAGGCGTTTGCCCAGTGCGACGTGATTGCCGGGCCGGTCGCGCCCACCGTGGCCTGGAAGCTGGGCAACAAGTCGGCCGACCCGGTCGCCGCCTACCTGGCCGATATCTTTACCCTGCCCTCGTCCCTGGCCGGTTTGCCCGGCATGAGCATCCCCGCAGGCCTGGGCGAAGCCGGCATGCCGGTAGGCCTGCAGCTGATTGGCAACTACCTGCAGGAAGCCAGGTTGCTGAACATCGCGCACCGGTTCCAACAGGCTACCGATTTCCACCGCCAACAACCCGCCGGTTTCTGAATATGAGCAAAGCACCCCCTTCCCTGCTGGTCCAGGGCTACGAAGTCGTCATCGGCTTTGAAACCCACACCCAGCTCTCTACCGCCAGCAAGATTTTCAGCCGCGCCTCCACCGCCTTCGGGGCCGAACCCAACACCCAGGCCTGTGCGGTGGACCTGGCTTTGCCCGGCACGCTGCCGGTGATGAACAAGGGCGCGGTCGAACGCGCCATCCAGCTCGGGCTGGCGCTGGGTTCCACCATCGCGCCGCGCAGTGTGTTTGCGCGCAAGAACTACTTCTACCCGGATCTGCCCAAGGGCTACCAGATCAGCCAGTTTGAAATTCCCGTGGTGCAAGGCGGCTCGGTGGAGTTCTTTTTGGGTGACGAGAAAAAGACCGTGCGCCTGGTGCGCGCGCACCTGGAAGAAGACGCAGGCAAATCACTGCACGAGGACTTCATTGGCCAGACCGGCATCGACCTGAACCGCGCCGGTACGCCGCTGCTGGAGATCGTGACCGAGCCCGACATGCGCTCCAGCGCCGAGGCCGTGGCCTACGCCAAGGAACTGCACAAGATCGTCACCTGGATCGGCATCTGCGACGGCAACATGCAAGAAGGCAGCTTCCGCTGCGACGCCAACGTCTCGGTGCGCAAGCCCGGGGCCGCGCTGGGCACACGCCGCGAAATCAAGAACCTGAACAGCTTCAAGTTCATGCAGCAGGCCATCGACTACGAGGTACGGTGGCAGATCGAGCAGCTCGAAGACGGCCATGCGATCCAGCAGGCCACCGTGCTGTTCAACCCCGACACGGGCGAGACCCGCGCCATGCGCACCAAGGAAGATGCCGCCGACTACCGCTACTTCCCCGACCCCGACCTGCCGCCGCTGGTGGTGGCCCCGGAGTGGGTGGAGCGCGTGCGTTCCGAGATGGCCGAGCTGCCGCGGGTGATGGCGGCCCGGTTTGGCGCGGACTATGGGTTGTCGGAATACGATGCCACGGCGCTGACGCAGAGCAAGGGCATTGCCCGCTACTTCGAGGCCGCAATTGCCGCAGGCCAGCCCGCGCAGCCCAAGCTGGCCGCCAACTGGGTGATGGGCGAGGTGGCCCGCCGCCTGAACGCCCAAGACCTGGACATCGCCCAGGCTCCCGTAGCCGCCGACAAGCTGGCCAAGCTACTGGACCGCATTGCCGACGGCACCATCTCCAACAACGCCGCCAAGCAGGTGTTTGATGTGCTGTGGACCGATGCGGATGCCCAGGTGGACGCGGTCATCGAGGCCAAGGGCCTGAAGCAGATGAACGACACCGGCGCACTGGAGACCATAGTGGACACGGTGATTGCCGCCAATGCCAAGAACGTGGCCGAGTTCAAGGCGGGCAATGAGAAGGCGCTGAATGCGCTGGTCGGCCAGATCATGAAAGCCAGCGCGGGCAAGGCCAATCCCGGCCAGGTCAACGCGCTCTTGAAGGCCAAACTGGCGGGGTAAATTTTTATATGCTTTTTGGGCTGCCCGTGCTTATGGAATAAGCATGAGCAGCTACTCAATGCATAGCGTTTTCAGTTTGCCGTGCCCGCCCACAGCGGCTTGAGCCGGGCCAGTTCTTCGTCGAAACGGTCGTTGACGCGCTTTTTTTCCAGCTGCTGGTTGGCGATGAATCGCTGCTGGGCGACCAGGTTGTCCTGGAATTCGGTGACGCGGCGCTGGAGGTAGGCCGGGGCTTTGCTGGGGTCGGCCTTGTAGAACTCCAGCTCGCTGTCCAGCGCTTTGCGTTGTACCGCCAGCTCGGCCATGCGCTTGTTGGCGGTCTGGATGACGGCATCCACCTGGGTCAGCGCGCTGGCGCGCTCGGCATCGTGCGCGGCCTGGTTCTGGTAACGGGTGAGCAAGGCGCGGTTGCGGCGGCGTTCTTCGTTGACGCGGGTACGGTCTTCGGCTTCTTTTTTGTCGCGGGCTTCCCGGGCACTGATTTCCTGGGCAGTGAGGGTGGGGCCCAGGCTGCGCTTGACGGTACCGCTGGCATTGAGCTCTTTTTGCTCGCGGTCCAGGCATTCGGGGATAGGCCGGTCGGAGGTGATCTTTTTGCCCCGGCTATCGGTGCAGGTAAATATGCCCTGCGCAGACGCAATGCCGAGCAAACTACTGCACAGCACGCCTACACTGCAAACCCTGGCCCAACATCTCACATGGTTCCTTCGTCAACTCCGTAGCGCTGCCGGTAGGCTAGCACCCGTGGATAGTGAGCCCGCAGCTCATTTGTATCATTTTGTTGCAAGTATTGTAGTAAGTCGGCGAGCTTGGCAATAGCGCAGACTTGCATTCCCAACTGGTTGCGGACAAATTGCACGGCACTGTGCGGAACATCACGCCCGCCCTCGGTGGCCATCTCCTGGCGGTCCAGCGCAATCACCACCGCGTGGGGCGTGGCACCGGCGGCCTGGATCAGCGCAATCGACTCGCGGGCGGCGGTGCCAGCCGACATCACGTCGTCCACGATCAGCACCCGGCCCTTGAGTGGCGCGCCCACCAGGGAGCCCCCTTCGCCATGGTCCTTGGCTTCCTTGCGGTTGTAGGCAAACGGCAGATTGCGACCCTGCCGCGCCAGCTCCACCGCCACCGTGGCCGCCAGTGGAATGCCTTTGTAGGCCGGGCCAAAAATCATGTCAAACTCGATGCCGCTGTGGAGCAAGGCCTGGGCATAGAACTCGGCCAGACGCTGCATACGGGCACCATCGTCAAACAGCCCGGCATTGAAAAAGTAGGGGCTCATGCGCCCGGCCTTGGTTTTGAACTCGCCAAAGCGCAGCACCCCGGACTCCACCGCAAACTGTACGAAATCCTGCGCTAAGCTAGCGGGCGCTTTAATGTCCACCATGGGGAAAATCCTTGTTCAAATTAACCAGCCTGAATCTCAACGGCATCCGCTCAGCCACCAGCAAGGGCGTGGAAGCCTGGATCGCCGCGACCGCTCCGGATTGTATTTGTGTCCAGGAAGTCAAGGCCCAGGCCGCCGATGTGCAGGGCAAGTTCGAGCAGTTGGCCGGGCTGCAAGGCTATTTCCACTTTGCCCAAAAAAAGGGCTACTCCGGCGTGGGGGTGTACTCGCGCCATGTGCCCAGCGAGGTGGTCACCGGCTATGGCTCCCACGAGTTCGATGCCGAGGGCCGCTACGTCGAGCTGCGCTTTGACACCCCGGCGCGCAAGCTGTCCATCATCAGCTGCTACTTCCCCAGCGGCTCGTCGGGCGAAGACCGGCAACAGGCCAAGTTCCGCTTTCTGGCCGAGATGGGCCCTTACCTGGCCAGCCTGCGCAAAACCCGCGAGTTCATTCTGTGCGGCGACGTGAACATTGCCCACCAGCAGATCGACCTGAAAAACTGGCGCAGCAACCAAAAGAACAGCGGCTTCCTGCCCGAAGAACGCGCCTGGATGACCTATGCGTTGGCCCACCCTGAGGCCGCCGAAGCCGCTGGTCTGGGCCTGGTCGACGTGTACCGCATGCTGCAGCCCACCGCCACCGACACGGCCTACACCTGGTGGAGCAACCGTGGCCAGGCCTATGCCAACAACGTCGGGTGGCGGCTCGATTACCACCTGGCTACGCCCGCCCTGGCAGCCCTGGCGCGCAGCGAGCATATCTACAAGGACGTGAAGTTCAGCGACCACGCCCCCATCACGGTGGACTACGAACTGACGCTCTAAACGCCCCCATCCGCCATGACCACAGAGAACCCCTCCGGTTGGATTACCGCTGCCGATGTCGCGCGCAAAGCGGGGGTATCCCGCTCGGCGGTATCTCGCACCTTCACCGAAGGTGCCAGCGTGTCGCCGGAAACCCGCGAGAAAGTGCAGCGGGCGGCAGAGGCCCTAGGTTACCAGGTGAACATGCTGGCGCGCAGCATGATCCAGCGCCAAAGCAATCTGGTGGGGGTGGTGGTCAAGGGCTTTGACGACCCGTTTCTGCAAAGCCTGCTCGGGCCCATCACCCACCATCTGGCGCTGCGTTCGCTGGCGCCCTTGCTGATGGATGCCAGCGAGCCGGCCCAGCTGGCCAAGTCCTTGCGGCATCTGTTGCAGTACCGGATTGCGGGGGTGATCCTGACCTCGGGCACACCACCCATCCAGCTGGCCAAAGAGTATTTGCGCCTGCGGGTTCCGGTGGCCATGATCAACCGCGCGCCCGATTTAGTGGGTGTGGACGTGGTCAACAGCGACCATTTTGAAGGGGGAGCCATGGCGGCGCGGGCCCTGCTGGCCAAGGGGGCCCGCAGACTGGTGTTCCTCAGCTCGGCCACAACGACCTACAGCGCCAGCGTGCGCGGCGAAGGATTCGTACAGACACTGGCCGCCGCTGTCCAGCGCGGTGAGGTGGTGTTGCGCCGCGTGGAAGCCGCAGCGGCCACCTACGCGGGGGGGTTCGACGCCGCCCATGCCCTGCTGGCCGATGCGCAGACCCGGCCAGACGGTGTGTTTTGCGTCAACGACGTGCTGGCCTGCGGCTTGGTGGACGGTGCACGTCGGCATTTTGGCCTGCATGTGCCCGAGGATTTCCAGGTCGTCGGCTTCGATGACATTCCCATGGCAGGCTTGTCCGCCTATGCGCTGTCCACCCTGCGCCAGGACGTGAACGCCCTGGCCGAAGCCGCCGTCACCTGCCTGGCAGAACGCATGCAGGAACCCGACATGCCCAGCCGCGTGCTGCAACTCCCCGTGGCGCTGGTCGCGCGCTCCACCTTGCGCGCTTAAGAACTCTCCCACACCGTCTCAGGGTAGACCCTAGATCACGGATTCCACTATTCGCCGTACATTGCACACGTGTGCAAAGCGCTGCCAAAAATGCGCCACTACTTCTGGAGACAAACCATGCAACGCCAACTGGCCCGACAACTCGTCTTATCTTCCCTGCTGCTCCTGCCCCTGGCCAGCCAGGCGGCCGACCGCCTCAACGTGCTCTGCGCCGCCGACAACGACTGGTGCGAACTGATGCGCAACGCGTTTGAAAAAGAGACCCAGGTGGAGGTTTCCATGGTGCGCAAAAGCGCCGGTGAAATCTTTGCCCAGATCCGCGCCGAAGCCAGCAACCCCAAGACCGACATCTGGTGGGCGGGCACCGGCGACCCGCATCTGCAGGCCGCGGCCGACGGCTTTACCGAGGTCTACAAATCGCCCCAGCTCGACAAGCTGCACCCCTGGGCCCAGAAGCAGGCCGAAATTTCCGGCTACCGCACCGTCGGCATTTACGCCGGGCTGCTCGGCATTGGCTACAACCCCGAAGTGCTGAAGCAAAAGAAGATTGCGCCACCCCAGTGCTGGAAAGACCTGCTGAACCCGGCCCTGAAGGGTGAGGTGCAGATCGCCAACCCCAACTCCTCGGGCACGGCCTATGCCACCATCGCCACCCTGGTGCAGCTGCAGGGTGAGAACGAAGCCTTCGCGTTCATGAAGAAGATGAACGACAACGTGAGCCAGTACACCAAGAGCGGCTCGGCCCCGGCCAAGGCGCTGGCGCGCGGCGAGACCGCCGTGGGCATCACCTTCCAGCACGATCTGCTGAAGGAAACCGTGGCGGGCTTTCCGGTGGAAGTGGTGTCGCCCTGCGAAGGCACGGGCTACGAGATCGGCTCCATGAGCCTGGTCAAGGGCGCGAAGAACATGGCGGTGGCCAAGCGCTTCTACGAGTTCGCGCTGCGCGCCGATGTGCAGTCCCTGGCCGCCAAAGCCAGCGCCTTCCAGGTGCCGTCGAACAAGACCGCCACCATCCCGGCCAAAGCGCCGCGGCTGGAGAGCGTGAAAACCATCAGCTACGACTTTGCCAAGTACGGCAGTGACGAGGTGCGCAAGCGCCTGCTCAAACGCTGGGACGACGAGATCTTCTCGCTGCCCCGCTAAGTCTTCCCACCACCCAACAGAGAGATATGGCTTGTGAATAAGTCTTTACGTGGCTGGCTCATGCTGGCCCTGACCGCCAGCGTGCTGCTGCCCTGGCACGCCCAGGAAGCGGGCTTCTGGGGCGGCGAATGGTTGCATGCCGGCTGGCCCGGCAACGACACCACCGCCGCCGCGCTATGGCAGGTACTGGGCCTGCAGCGCTTCGTCCTGCTGCCGCTGCTGCTCTGGCCGGTCGCCATCGGCCTGGTGAGCCTGGCACCACTGCCGCGCCGTACCCAGGGTGCCGCCCTGTGCGCGCTGGCTCTGGCGGCCCTGGGCTGGCTGGCCTGGCTGGGCTGGGGCCCTGCGGGCAGCGGCCTGCCCGGGCTGGGCTGGGGTGCGCTGCTGTTCAGCGCCAGTGCGGTGTTTGTGCTGACCACCGGTGCCGCCTGGATGGGTGCCTGCCGGGGGGATGTTTTCGTCTGCGGCGTGATCGGCATGCTGGTCGCCTTGGTCGGGCTGTTTGTAATGTTCCCGGTACTGCGGGTGCTGGCCAGCGCTTTTGAGCAAGGCACGGGCTTCAGCCTACAGGCCGCCTGGTCGCGGGTGGCCGACAGCCGCATCTGGTCCCTGGGCTGCGTCAGCGGTACCCGGCGTTGCGGCGTGGCCTGGAACACCTTGTTCCTGGCGGTCTGCACCGCCGCCGGTTCCACCCTGCTGGGCCTGACTTTCGCACTGGTGGTGACACGCACCGGCTTTCGCTTCAAGCGCCTGCTGCGGGCACTGACGGTACTGCCCATCATCACCCCGCCCTTCGTGATCGGCCTGGCGCTGATCCTGCTGTTTGGCCGCAGCGGCGTGGTATCCGCCTGGGTCTCGCAGGCCTTTGACGTGCCCGCAGGGCGAGGCCTGTACGGCTTTTACGGTGTGTGGCTGGCACAGCTGCTGTCGTTCACCCCCATCGCCTTCATGGTGCTGATCGGCGTGGTCGAAGGCGTGAGCCCGTCGGTGGAAGAAGCCTCGCAAACCCTGGGCGGCACGCGCTGGACCACCTTCTGGCGCGTTTCGCTGCCGCTGATGCGGCCCGGCCTGGCCAATGCCTTCCTGGTGGCCTTCATCGAGAGCATGGCCGACTTCGGCAACCCCATGGTGCTGGGCGGCAACTACGGGGTGTTGTCCACCGAAATCTACTTCGCCATCGTCGGTGCGCAGAACGACGGTGGCCGTGCCGCCGGGCTGGGCCTGATCCTGCTGCTGTTCGCCGTCAGTGCTTTCCTGGCGCAGCGCCACTGGCTGGGCAACAAGTCCTACACCACGGTGACGGGCAAGGCCGACAACGGCCAGCACGCCGGGCTGGACCGCCGCCTGTCCGCCGTGCTGGCAGTGGTTGCCACGCTGTGGACCGGCTTTACCCTGGTGCTGTACGGCATGATTTTGGGCGGTGGCTTTGTCAACCAGTGGGGCCGCGACAACAGCTTCACCCTGCGCCACTACGCCAGCGCCTTCGGCATCGAATCCGGCGAGCATGGCCTGCGCTGGGTGGGCACCGCCTGGGATTCGCTATTCACCAGCCTGATGATTGCCGGTGTCTCGGCTCCGCTGACCGCCGCCCTGGGCCTCACAGCCGCCTGGCTGCTGGTGCGCCAGCGCTTCGCGGGCAAGGCGGCGTTTGAGTTCGCCACCATGCTGAGTTTTGCCATCCCCGGCACGGTGATCGGCATCAGCTACATCCTGGCCTTCAACATGCCGCCGATCGAGCTCACCGGCACCGCCGCCATCCTGGTGCTGTGCTTTGTGTTCCGCAACATGCCGGTGGGTCTGCGCGGCGGCATGGCGGCCATGAGCCAGCTCGACCGCAGCCTGGACGAAGCCTCCACCATGCTGGGTGCCAACAGCTTCACCACCGCACGGCGGGTGATCTTGCCCCTGATGCGCCCGGCCTTGAGCGCGGCCCTGGTGTACAGCTTTGTGCGCTCCATCACCTCGATCAGCGCCGTGGTGTTTTTGGTCAGCGCCAAATACAACATGGCCACGGCCTACATCGTCGGTCTGGTGGAGAACGGCTCCTACGGCATTGCCATCGCCTACTCCAGCGCCTTGATCGCCATCATGCTGGTCATCGTGCTGGCCGCACAGAGTCTGGTCGGCAAACGGCAGTTGCGCCGGGTCGAACGCGTCGAAGGGACCACTCCCGCCCCCGTATTTTCCTTAAAGGTTGAATCATGAGTACTGCCCCCACGCAGGGCGCGCTGGTCTTCGAGCGCGTCACCAAACAATACGGCAAGGTCGTTGCTGTCAACGACGTGTCCTTCAGCATTCCGCAAGGCACGCTGGTCACCCTGCTCGGCCCCAGCGGCTGCGGCAAGACCTCTACGCTGCGGCTGATTGCCGGACTGGAGCATGTGAGCCAGGGCCGCATTTTCATCGGCGGCCAGGATGTCACCCAGCAGTCGGCCATCGAGCGCAATGTGAGCATGGTGTTCCAGTCGTACGCGCTGTTCCCGCACATGACGGTGTTGGAAAACGTGGCCTACGGTCTGGAGGTCGGCGGTGCCCGCAAGGCCGATGCGCGTGAGCAGGCCCTGGAAGGCCTGCGCCTGGTCGGCCTGAACGACTACGGCCCGCGCCTGCCCAGCGAACTCTCGGGCGGCCAGCAACAGCGTGTGGCCGTGGCCCGGGCCCTGGTGCTCAAGCCGCAGGTGCTGCTGCTGGATGAGCCGCTGTCGAACCTGGACACCAAGCTGCGCCGCCGGGTGCGCGAAGAAATCCGCGAAATCCAGCAGCGCCTGCAGCTCACCGCCGTGTACGTCACCCACGATCAGGAAGAGGCCCTGGCCGTGTCCGACCAGATCATCGTCATGAACAACCAGCGCATTGCCCAGCAGGGCACGCCGCGCGAACTGTTCGACACGCCCGCCGACGAGTTTGTGGCCGACTTCATCTGCGATGCCAACCGCGTCACCGGCGAAATCCTGGGCCAGGTGTCCGCAGGCCACGCCGACTGCCTGGTCGGTGGCCTGGCGGTACAGCTGGCGAACCCCCGCGCCTACCGTGGCGAGATCCGCATTGCGGTGCGACCCGACGCAGTGCATCTGGCCCCTGCCACCCACCAGCACATCCTGGTGGGCCAAGTGCGCCACGCGGCCTTTCTGGGCACCGAAATGCAGTACGCGGTGGAGTCGCCACTGGGTGAATTGTTTGTACGCCAAACCGATGTGCAGCAGCCGCTGGCCGTGGGTTCGTCGGTCGGCATCGGCTTTGCCGACCACGGTGTGTGCATTGTGGGAGGCCGGGTATGAGCTCCGCTGCCATCGATGCGCGCTACGCGCTGGCCCAAAGCATTGCCCGCCAGGCGGGGCTGCAGGCCCTGGAATGGTTTCGCAAGCGCGACCAATTGGTGATCGAATCCAAGGGCTTGCAGGACATGGTCAGCGCGGCCGACAAAGACACCGAGCTGTACATCCGCGCCCAGGTGCTGGCACGCTTTGCCGACGACGGTTTTCTGGGCGAAGAGGGTGGGCTCGACCATGCCGATGCCGACTACCTGTGGGTCATCGACCCGATCGACGGCACGGCCTGCTTCGTCAACGGCATGCACGCCTGGTGCCTGTCCATCGCGGTGATGCATGCCGGCAAGCCCGTGATTGGCGTGGTGTTTGACCCGAACAGCGACGAGATGTTCCACGCCTGCGCAGGCCAGGGCGCATTTGTGAACCAGCTGCCCATGCAGGCCCACAGCGCCCGCAGCATCACCGAAGGCGTGCTGGGCGTGGGCTTCTCGCACCGGGTGCCGGTGAGTGCCTTTGTGCCGTTCCTGGACCGGGTGCTGGCGGGTGGCGGCATGTTCATCCGCAACGGCTCTGGCGCGCTGATGCTGTCGTATGTGGCCGCAGGCCGGCTCATCGGCTACTACGAACCGCACATCAACGCCTGGGATTGCCTGGCCGCCATCGTGCTGGTAATGGAGGCCGGGGGCCAGGTGAACGACTTCCTGGCCCACAACGGCCTGCACGACGGCAACCCCATCATCGCCGCCGGTCCCCACCTGTATGCGCCGCTGCTGGCGCTGGTGGAGCCGGTCACCGCGCTGTAACGCCCCATCGCCAAATTTACCCACCCTTCCAGAAAACAAAACTCCATGGTTCACATACCCGCATTGCAACGCCCACTCGCCTGCGTCCTGGGCAGCGTCGCCCTCACCCTGGCCGGTTGCGGCGGTGGCGATGACGCACCCAGCCCCAATCTCTACTACCAAACCAAGACACCGTACAGCCCGCAGCAAAATGCTGCCACCTACGAAGCCCCCCCCAGCGGCTACGGCACGGTCTACACCCAGCTCATGGCGCGCCACGGCTCGCGCGGCCTGTCCAGCCTGAAGTACGACCTGGCCGTCTACAACATGTGGAAGAAAGCCTCAGACGACGGTGCCCTGACCACCCTCGGTGCCCAGCTGGGCCCCGATGTGCTGAAGATCATGAAGGCCAACTTTCTGCTCGGCTACAACGTGGCGGGCATCAGCAAGCCGGGCTACGGCAATGAAACCCAGGTCGGCATCACCGAGCACACCCAACTCGCCCAACGCATGCTGGGCCGCAACGCGGCCCTGTTCACCCAGGCCGGTGCCGCCGCCAGCAGCAGCCCCCGCCAGATCGTGGTGGTCACTTCGGGTGTGGACCGCGCGGTAGACAGCGGGGCCTTCTTCGTCAAGTCGCTGCTGGCCGCGCAAACCAACCTGACCAGCCTGGTGAACTACCCGGCTGCACCCGCGCCTTACCCGGCGGCAGCCCCTGTAGCCCAACCGGCTGGCACCAACCATTTCCTGCTCTACTTCCACAAACTGGTGGCCGCCACCGACCTGGTCACCAGCCCTGCCGACCCGCTGTACCAAACTTACCAGGACAGCCAGGCCTTCCAGAACTGGCTGAAAGACAGCGACCTGGCCTCCAAGCAAGCCGCCATCCTGGCCGACCCCGCAGCCAAAACCGCCGGGCGCGTGGTGCTGGAGCGGCTGTTCACCAAAGCCTTTGTGGACAAGATCGAAGCCGGCACCTACAGCTTTGCCAACACCGGCAGCTTCACCTACACCAGCGACGACGGCAAGTTCACCAGCACCCTGGCGGGCGATGGCAAAACCGGCATCACCAACCTGGGCGAAGCCGCCTCCCTGCTGTACGAGCTGTACGTGATTGCCCCGGCCATGAAGAGCGAGGCCAAGGTCGATTTCTCCGGCTACATGCCACTGGCGCAGGCCCAGTACTTTGCCTTTACCCAGGATGCCGCCGACTTCTACAAGATGGGCCCCGGCATTCTGGAAAAAGGCAGCGTCACCTGGAAGATGGCGCAAATCCTGGAAGACGACTTCTTCACCGAAGTCGATGCCATCGCCAAAGGCAACCTCGGCCACGTCGCCAAGCTGCGTTTTGCGCATGCCGAAATCGTTATCCCCTTCGCCTCCAAGATGGGGCTGAAAAACGTGTTGCAGCAACAGCCCCTGGCCAGCCTGTACAGCTACGCCAACAACCCCTGGCGCGGTGACTACGTAGCCCCCATGGCAGCCAATATGCAGTGGGACGTGGTGAAGAACAGCAGCGGCACGGTGCTGGTCAAGATGCTCTACAACGAGAAAGAAACCGACTTCAAGGCCGCGTGCGACAGCGCACGTTTTGCGACGGGTAGCCACTACTACGACTACACCAAGTTGAAGACCTGCTACGGGCACACCAGCCTGTAAGAGAGCCCACGAGGGGCCACCACGCCCCTTTTTTTGCACTGTATTGCACACGTGTGCGTTACGTTTTTATCCTTACACCCCAGGAGACTTTGATGCGCCTGCCTCTCAAACCCGTTGCCCTTGCCGCTGCGCTGCTGTTGTCGGCTTGCAGCACCTACCAGCCCGCCCAACAAGCGTCTGCGCCCGACCCCCAACTGGCCAAAATCGGCCAGATCGTGGTGGTCTACCTGGAAAACCGCAGCTTCGACCACCTGTTCGGCCTGTACCCCGGTGCCAACGGCGTGGCCAATGCCCGGGCGCTGGGCCAAGGTGTCGTTCAGGTGGATGCCAACAACCAGCCCTACGCCGTGCTGCCCCCGCCACTGGCGGACAAAACCGGCAAGCCCGATGCGCGCCTGAGCGCCCCCATTCCGAACGGCCCGTTCCGCCTCGACCCCAAGGTCGGCCTGAACGACACCCTATTCAGCCCCATCCACGCCTTCTGGGCCAACCAGCGCCAGATCAATGGCGGGCGCAACGACCGCTTCGTGGCCGACGGCAACAGCGGCGGCCTGCTGATGGGCACCTACGACGGCAGCTCGCTGGGCCTGTGGAAACTGGCGCAGCGCTTCACCCTGGCCGACAACTTCTTCCAGTCGGCCTTTGGCGGCTCGTTCCTGAACCATTTCTGGCTGGTCTGCGCCTGCACCCCGGTGTACACCAACGCGCCCCACCACATCGTGGCGCTGGACGCTCAAGGCCGCTCATCCGAGCCCGATGAGCCCGAAGCCTATGTGACGCAAGACGGCTATGCCGTCAACACCATGCAAAGCACCTGGCTGTTTGATCCCACCAAAAAACAGGCCCTGCTGCCACCGCAAACCGCCCCCACCATTGGCGACCGCCTGAGCGACAAGGGCATCCCCTGGGCCTACTACGGCCAGGACTTCAACCGCGCCGTCGCCGCCACCCAGGCGGGCAAAGGCGTGGCCAGCTTTTCATACCACCACCAGCCGCTCATCGCCTTCAAGCGCTTTATCGACAGCGCCACCGAGCGCAAAGCCCACCTGAAGGACCGCGAAGACTTCATGGCCGGTGTGCGCGACGGCACCCTGCCCCCGGTGGCGTTCTACAAACCCACGGGCGGCATGAACATGCACCCCGGTCGCGGCAGCGTGGCCGCAGGCGATGCCGAAGCCACCGAGATCGTCAACGCCATCATGGCCGGACCGCAATGGAAGAACACCGTGGTCATCGTCACCACCGACGAAAACGGCGGCTTCTGGGACCACGTTGCACCACCCAAGGGCGACCGCTGGGGCCCCGGCTCGCGCATTCCCGCCATCGTAGTGTCGCCGTTCAGCGAAGGCGGCCACATCGACCACACCCAGTACGAGACCGTCTCCATCCTGAAGCTGATCGAAGACCGTTTTGGCCTGGCCCCGCTGGGCACGCGCGATGCCAAGGCCACCAGCCTGGCCCGGGCCTTGAAGTTCTGATTTCCCTGGCCCTGACTTTCCAACCACAACGAGGAGACACGCTTGCAACATTCCAACCACTTCACACTACATACCCTGGCCGCCATCGGCCTGGTCTTGCTGGGCACTGCGGCCCACAGCCAAACCTCCGGCGAGAAATCCGGCATCACCCTCTACGGCCGGGTCGATGTGGGCCTGCGCAACGCACCCACCGACCTGTCGAAAAACGACGACCGCCAATGGAGCGTGGGTAACAGCTCGGCCGGGCGCTTTGGCTTCGTCGGCAAGGAAGACCTGGGCGACGGCCTGGCCGCCGTGTTCCGACTGGAGTCGCGCTTCGATGCCGACACCGGCGTGGTGCAGACCGACAAGAACGCCACCGGCCAGCTCTTCAAGCAATACGCCTACGTCGGCCTGCAAAGCCAGAAGCTGGGCAGCGTCACCCTGGGCAAACAGTCCAGCCCGGCCGACGAGGCCAATGCCAGCCGCTTTGAAGCCTTTGACGGCGACAGCCTGGCCGCCAACGGCAGCCGCACCGCCCGCGTGTTCCAGAAATGGAACAACGCCATTTACTACGCCACCCCGCGCTGGAGCGGTGTGAAGCTGGGTGTGGGTGCCGCCCCCGGCGAAGGCGTGCACACCCGCGCCTACGGCCTGGTGGCGCTGTACGACCAGGGCCCGCTGTCGCTCAGCAGCTCGTACCAGCGCGAGAGCTTTATCGAAGGCTCGCCCGACAAAGCCGGTGACGATGCCCGCACCACCGTCACCCTGGCGGGCTCGTACGACTTCACGCGCTTCAAGCTGCTCGGCCTGTACGCGCGCTCGTCCCAACTGAACCTGGCCGACACCGGGGCCGAGCGGGTGCTGACCCTGGGCACCATCGTGCCGCTGGGCCAACACCGGCTGCTGGCTTCGCTGCGCTGGATCGATGGCGACCAGATCAAGACCACCGGTGACCACTCCAGCGACAAGGACAGCGTGCGCCTGGGCCTGGGCTACCAGTACGACTTCAGCAAACGCACGCTGGTGGCCGTCTCCCTGGCCCAGGAGCGCATGAAGACCTTTGCCAAGAACGGTGCCGAAGCCAGCGCCCGCAATGGCACCGGCTACGAAGTGGCCCTGCGCCACAAGTTCTAGGCAAAGCAAGCCCCATGCTGCGCACCCTGTTGCTGTGGATCACCGTAGGCTGCACCGCCCCGGCCTGGGCGGCCCCCGCCGACCAGCCGTTCGAGGCCTACGCCCGCTTCGTGCGGGGTATCTACGCCCAGTGGTATGTGCCGGGGGCCGACGACTTTGCTACGCAAAGCCAGGCCCTGGTCGGCCCGCTGCAACAGCTGTGCGCCGCCGACGCGGCCACCGAACCCGAGGCATTGGCCCGTGCCCGGCACCAGTGGCTGCGCACGGTGTCGGCCTGGGAGCATTTTTCGGCCGTGCGGGGCGGGGCGCTGCTGGCGCGCCGCTCGCCGCGCAGCCTGGACTTCATGCCCGCCCGGCCCGAAGCCATTGCCGAGGCGGTACGCACCGTGGCCCCCGACGCAACCACCCTGGAATCCATCAGCGCCCCGGCCAAAGGCCTGCCCGCGCTGGAGTGGCTGCTGTGGCCCGGCAAGCTGCGCGCACACACGCCCGCTTGCCACTACGCAGAGCAGTTGGCCAGCGACATCCTGGCCGAAGCCCGGGCCTTGCAAAGCGCCTATGCCGCCGCCCTGCAAGCCGGTTGGGACGACCCGGAGGCCGAGTACGCGATGTACGAGTTTCTGAACCTGTGGAACGGTGCCTTGCAAAAGCTGTGGCGCGAAGACATTGACCGGACGTTGCAAAAACTCAACGCCGGGCGTTTTGCCACCTTCAACCGGAGCGCCAGCGGCCACGCGGTCCAGGCCTGGGCCATCCACTGGCAGGCCTTGCGCAGCCTGGCCATCGGCTCTGCGTCCGCCACCGACGCACCCAGCGTGCACGGCTATTTGCTGGCGCACAACCACGCGCCCCAGGCCGTGCTGCTGCAGCAAGCCGTGGCCAACGTGGACCAGGCCATGGACCGCCTGCTGGCCAGCCGCGACCCCACCGCCGCCAGCGTGCCGCTGCACCAGCTGGTCACGGCCTTGAAGGCCCTGCAGCACTGCACCGAAAAAGACCTGGGCCCCGCCCTGCAATTCACCATCAGTTTCTTTGACGAAGACGGCGACTGACAACAGGGCCCACCCGTGATCCAACACCCGGTTATCGAATGTGCGCATGCTATTTAATTAATAGCTACTCACGCTTATTCAATGGGCATAAGAGCCTGATTCTTCACAAAATCCCACCAGACCGGACCTTCAGGCTGGCCCGGCCTGGGCCCGCACAAAATCAATGAAGGCCCGCAAGGGCGCAGGCGGCAGCCGCCTGCCGGAGTAGTAGAGAAACGGGCCCGAGAAACGCGGCCACCAGGGTTCCAGCACGGGCTGCAGGGCCCCGCTGGCCAGGTGCGGGCGCAGCCAGTCTTCAAACAAATACACCAGGCCCGTGCCCGCCACCGCCGCATCCACTACCAGATCAATGCCGGTGCCGATCTGCACGATGAGCGGGCCACGGGGGTCGATGCGCACGGTTTCACTGCCCTGCGCAAACTCCCAGGCAGGCAGGGCCCCGCTGCTGAACCGGCCTTGCAGGCAGGCGTGCTGCAGCAGGTCGCGGGGGTGCTGGGGTGTGCCGCAGCGGGCCAGGTAGGCGGGCGACGCGGCCAGGGCAAAGCGCTGCTGGCGCGGGCCGATGGGCACAGCGATCATGTCTTTTTCCAGCCGCTCCTCGTAGCGGATACCGGCGTCGCAGCCCACCGCCAGCACGTCCACAAAGCTGTCGTCGGCAAACACCTCCAATGCGATGTCGGGGTAGGCCGCCAAAAAGCCTGGCACGATGGCGGGCAACACCAGGCGGGCCGCGCTGACGGCCACGTTCAGCCGCAAAGTGCCCGCAGGCCGGTCACGAAACCCGTTGACCACATCCAGCGCGGCCTGCACCTCGGTCAGCGCCGGGGTCAGCCGCTCCAGCAGGCGCTGCCCGGCTTCGGTGATGGAGACGCTGCGCGTGGTGCGGTGCAGCAGACGCACGCCGAGCTGGGTTTCCAGCCGCCGCACCGCTTCGCTCAAAGCCGAGGCACTGCCGCCGCTGGTCCGTGCGGCTTCGCGGAAGCCCTTGGCGCGGGCCACGGCTAAAAAGGCGTTCAGGTCGGAAAGATTGGCGTTCATTGTGCGTAATTTGGTACAGGCCGTGCGGATTGTGATGGATTGTCGAACGGAGATGGGCTGCCTACCATTCGCACACTTTCACCCCACAGGACTTTTGACCATGACCACTTACCCACTCGGCGACCACAGCGTAAACCGCCTCGGCTACGGCGCGATGCAGCTCGCGGGCCCCGGCGTGTTCGGCCCACCCAAAGACCCCGCCGCCGCCCTGGCGGTGCTGCGCGAGGCGGTGGCCAGCGGGGTCAACCACATCGACACCTCGGACTTCTACGGCCCGCACATCACCAACCAGCTGATCCGCGAGGCACTGCACCCCTACGCAGACGACCTCACTATCGTGACCAAAATCAGCGCCCGCCGCGGTGCCGATGGGTCGTGGATCACCGCCATGTCGCGCCCGGAGCTCATCCAGGCGGTGCACGACAACCTGCGCAACCTGGGCCTGGACGTGCTGGATGTCGTCAACCTGCGCAGCATGCTGGACGTGCACCGTCCCGTAGAGGGCTCGCTGGAAGAGCCGCTCACCGTGCTGGCCGAGCTGCAACAGCAGGGCCTGGTGCGCCACATCGGCCTGAGCAACGTCACCGCCACGCAGGTGGCCGATGGCCGCAAGATCTGCCCCATCGTGTGCGTGCAAAACCAGTACAACCTGGCGCACCGGGGCGACGACGCGCTGATCGACGACCTGGCCCGCCAGGGCATTGCCTACGTGCCCTTCTTTCCGCTGGGGGGGTTCTCGCCCTTGCAGTCGGCGGGGCTGTCGGCGGTGGCGCAGCAGCTGGGTGCTACGCCCATGCAGGTGGCGCTGGCCTGGCTGCTGCAGCGCGCGCCCAACATCCTGCTGATCCCCGGCACCTCGTCGGTGGCCCACCTGCGGGAGAACCTGGCAGCGGCGCAGCTCCGGCTGGATGCCGATACGCTGGCACAGCTGGATGCTATTGAATAAATAGCTACTCCCGCCCATTCCATAAGCACAGGGGGCCGATTTGGCTTAAATCCTAGTCAACCCTGGCCTTCCGGCTTGATCTGCGCCCGCGCGATCACCGGCTTCCAGCGGGCCTGCTCGGACTTGATGAAGGCATCGAACTCGGCACTGGTGCTGCCCACGGCCAGGGCGGTTTCGTGCGACAGCTTTTCCACCACCACCGGGCTACGGGTGGCCTTGATGGCCTCGGCCTCCAGCTTCGCCTGGTTGGCCTTGGGCCATTTGCTGGGCACCATCAGGCCGTACCACTGGGTCATCTCGAAGCCCTTGAAACCCTGCTCGGCCACCGTAGGCACGTCGGGCAATTGCGGCAGGCGCTGGGCCGTGCCGGTGGCGATGCAGCGCAGCTTGCCCGCCTTGATGAAGGCCAGCAGCGCAGGCGCGCCCACCGACGCGGCCTGCAGCCGCCCGGCCATCAGATCGGTCAGCATGGGGCCGGTGCCGCGGTAGGGTACGTGCAGCATGAAGGTGTTGCTGACCATCTTCAAATACTCGAACGCCAGGTGCCCGGCGCTGCCGTTGCCGGCCGAGCCGTAGTTCAGCTGGCCGGGCTTGGTCTTGGCGTAGGCGATGAATTCGGTGAGGTTCTTCACCGGCAGGTCGGGGTGCACCACGTACAGGCTGGGCACTTTGCTGACCAGGGTGATGGGCGCAAAGTCGCGGGCCGCGTCGTACGGCAGCTTGGCAAAGATATAGGGGTTGACGGCCAGCGTGCCGATGTGGCCGAGCACCAGGGTGTGGTCGTCGGTGCTGTTGGCCACCTCCTGCATGGCGATATTGCCCGCCGCGCCGGGCTTGTTGTCCACAAACACGTTCTGGCCTATGGTTTTGGCCATCTCACCCGCCACGGCGCGGGCCACGATCTCGGAGCTGCCGCCAGGGGCGAAGGGCACGACCAGGCGCAGCGGCTTGCTGGGCCAGGTGGATTGGGCGCGGGCAGAAGGCAGTACCAGGCTGGAGGCGGCGGCACTGGCGGCCAGCAGCACACCGCGGCGGGAAAGGTTCAAGGAGGGCATGGCGTGTCTCGTCGCGTTTGTTATGGAGCCGCCATCTTGCACCCGCCAACCTATCAAACACCTATCAACACCGCAGCCCCCCGGCCACCATAATCATTGCCATGCACATCCTGTTGGCAGAAGACGAACACGCCCTGGGCGAATGGCTGGCCAAGGCGCTGGCGCAAAGCGGTCACCGGGTGGACTGGCGCGACGACGGGCGGCTGGTGGAAGCCGCGCTGGCCGAGTGCGACTACGACGTACTGGTGCTCGACCTGGGCCTGCCGGGACGCAGCGGCGGCGACATATTGCGCCGCCTGCGCACGCAAGACAACCGCCTGCCGGTGCTGATACTCACCGCCCGCGACGCGCTGGCCGAACGCGTCAACGCCCTGAACCAGGGGGCCGACGACTTTCTGGCCAAACCCTTTGCCCTGGCCGAGCTGGAGGCCCGCCTCACCGCCCTGGTGCGCCGCGCCCGGGGCAGCGAGCACCCGCGCCTGGCCTGCGGCCCCTTAGGCTTCGACACGGTAACGCGCCAGTTCACCCTGGGTACCGACAGCCTGCAGCTGTCGCCCCGCGAGCACGCCCTGCTGCTGGCCCTGGTGCAGCGCAGTGGCGAGCCGCTGACGCGCCAGCAGGCCATCCACCGCGTGTTTAGCGATGAGGACGAGGTGCAGGCCAGCGCCATCGACGTGCTGCTGCACCGCCTGCGCAAGCGGCTGGAGCACAGCGGCGTGGGCATCCACACGGTGCGGGGCCTGGGTTACATCCTGGAATCTGATGCGCCAGGCCAGCCTTAAATTACGCCTGCTGGCCCTGCTGCTGCCCACCCTGGCCGTGGCCATTGCCACCAGTCTGTGGCTGACCCGCGTGGATGCGGTGGCCTCGGCCAATGCCGCATACGACCGCTCCCTGCTCGGAGCCATCAAGGCGCTGGACCTGAACGTGTCCACCGCCTCCGGCGGCCTGGCGGTGGAGCTGCCGTACCGGCTGTTCGAGTTCTTCCAGCTCACCGCCACCGGCAACGTGTACTTTCGCGTGGCCACCGCCGATGGCCGGGTGGAGATCGGCCACACCGACCTGCCCGCACCGCCCCAGCCGCTGCGCACCGGCGTGCCGCAGTTCTTTGATGCCAGCTACTTTGGCGAGACCGTGCGCGTGGGCGCTTACCAGCGCACGCTGGAGCCGCTGCAACCGGCGGCGGACCAAACGCTCCTGGTCATCCAGGTGGCCGAAAGCACCACCTCGCGTGAGCAATTTACCAGCCGCTTTGTGCGCCACGCCGTGCTGCGCGATGCCGGGTTTTTGCTGGCGGTGGGCGCGCTGGTGGTGCTGGGCCTGTACCTGGCCCTGCGCCCCATGGCCCGGCTGGCGCGGCAAACCCAGGCCCGCGCCCCCGACGACCTGCGCCCCCTGCCCACCGCCGACCTGCCGCGCGACCTGCTGCCGCTGGTGGACGCGGTGAACCAGCAAATCGCCCGCACCGAAGCCCTGGTGGAGCAGCGCAGGGGCTTTATCGACGATGCCTCGCACCAGCTGCGCACCCCGCTGGCGGTGCTGCGCGCCCAGCTCGATTACCTGCTGCGCGAACCCGACCCGGCGCAGCGCCAACTGGCGCTGCAAGCCCTGTCCGACGCGCTGGACCACGCCGTGCGCGCCACCCACCAGCTGCTCACCCTGGCCCGCAGCGATGCCGCCCAGCCGCACTGGGAGCCGTTCGACCTCGCCGAGCTGGCCCGCGCCGTGGCGCTGGAGCTGCTGCCGCTGGCCCGCACACGCGGCATCGACCTGGGCGTGGAGGTGCTCACAGAACCCCTGCCCGCCCAGGGCGACCGCGCACTGCTGCACCAGGCGCTGCTGAACATCGCCCACAACGCCTTGCAGCATGGCCGTGCCCACGGCGTGGTGACGCTGGAGGCGCAGGCCGTGGACACCACGTACCCGCACACGTACCAACTGCGCGTACGCGACGACGGCCCCGGCATAGACCCCGCCGTGGCCCCCCGGCTGGGCCAGCGCTTTACCAAAAGCCGGGGCAGCCGGGGCTCGGGTTTGGGCCTGGCGATTGCGCGCTCGGTGCTGGAGCGGCATGGCGGGCAATTGCGGCTGGAGGCCACCGCGCCGGGTGTCTGCGCTGTGCTGGAGTGGCCTGCACCATGAAGCGCCGCTGGCTCTTACTGGCAACCCTGTGTGCCAACCTGGCCCACGCAGGCCTGCCCGAAGGCGCGCGCTGCATCGCCCCGGCCAAGGGCGGCGGCGGTTTCGATCTGACTTGCCAGTTGCTGCGCGACATGCTGCAGGCCGCGGGCCAAACCCGCACGCCCATCGCCATCGACTACCAGCCCGGCGGCATCGGCGCGATGGCTTTGCACAGCACCGTGGCCCAGCGGCCAGCCGAGGCGCAGACAGTGGTGGCCTTCTCCAGCGGCACCTGGCTCAACCTGGTGCAGGGCCGGTTTGGCCCGTACGGCGCGGGCGACGTGCGCTGGCTGGCCGCGCTGGGCACCGACTACGGCGTGGTGGTGGTGCGCCAGGACGCGCCGTGGCGCACCCTGGCGCAGCTGCTGGCGGCGCTGCGCACAGACCCGAACCGGCTGATTTTTGGCGCGGGCGGCTCCATCGGCAGCCAGGACTGGATGAAGGCCGCGCTGCTGGCCCGGGCCGCCGGGGTCAGCCACAAGGCCATGCGTTTTGTGGCCTTTGAAGGCGGCGGCGAGGCGCTGACCGCCCTGCGCGGCGACCATGTGCAGGTGCTGGCAGGCGATGCCGCCGAGGTGGCCCGCCAGATCGACCAGGGCGCTTCGGTGCGGGTGCTGGCCGTGCTGGCCGCCCAGCGCCTGCCCGGCCGCTGGGCGCAGGTGGCCACCGCCAAGGAGCAGGGTTTTGACATCCAGTGGCCCATCGTGCGCGGCGTGTACCTGGGCCCGCAGGTGCCCGAGCCCCAGGTGCGCGCCTGGACCGAAGCCCTGGCCCGCGCCGCCGCCCACCCGGCCCTGCCAGGGCAACTGGCCCAGGTTGGCCTGCAACCCGGCTGGGCCACCGGCCCCGCGCTGCAAGCCCTGCTGGAGCGCCAAACCGCCGACTACCAGCAGCTGGCAGCCAGCTTCGGGTTGGCCCGGCGGGCACCTTGATTGCTATTAAAAATCTAGCTTGTCACGCTCATGGAATAAGCGCCAGATGCCTATTTCATGCCAAGGCCGAGGCCTGCACCTTGCCGGTGGTGTAGAAAGCCTGCAGGTTCGCCACCGTCAGCGCCTCCATGGCCTGGCGGGTTTCGCGGGTGGCGCTGGCGATGTGCGGCAACAGCACCACGTTGTCCAGAGCCATCAGCTCCGGCGGCACATGGGGCTCATCCACGTACACGTCCAGCCCGGCCCCGGCGATGGCACCGGTTTGCAGGGCCTGCACCAGCGCCGCCTGGTCCACTACCGAGCCGCGCGCCACGTTGACCAAAAAGCCATCCGGCCCCAACGCGGCCAGCACCTCGGCGTTGACCAGATGGTGGGTGGACGCGCCCCCGGCGGCCACCACCACCAGGGTGTCGGCCCAGCGCGCCAGCTCCACCAGCGCGGGCTCGAACTGCCAGGGCACACCGGCCACCGGCTTGCGGTTGGTGTAGCGGATCTGCATGTCAAAGCCCGTCGCCCGCTGGGCCACGGCGCGGCCAATGCGGCCCAGGCCCAGGATGCCCAGGCGCTGGCCGCTGACCTTGCGCGCCAGGCGGAACTTGGCCTTTGGCCACTCGCCCCGGCGCACAAAGCGGTCGGCAGCGCTGGTGCCACGGGCCACGTCCAGCAGCAAGGCCATGGCCAGATCGGCCACGCAGTCGTTGAGTACCTCGGGCGTGTAGCCTACCTGGATGCCGCGCTGGGCGGCCACCGCCAGGTCGATCTTGTCCAGCCCCACGCCGTGGCTGGAGATGACGCGCAAGGCGGGCAAGGCCGCCAGCAGCGCCGCCGACGCACCGGCCGGGGCCGAGGTAGCCAGGCCGGTGAAGCGCGCGCCGTGCTGGGCCAGAAAGGACTGGGGGTCGGCCTGGTCGGCCAGGCGCTGCACCTCGAATTCGGTGGCCAGCGCGGCCTCCAGGGCGGGGGCCAGGGGGCCGTTTTGCAAAATGGTGGGGCGGGTGGTCATGGTGTGCTTTCTGGCTCAGTCGAGGCCGATTTTCTTGTCCTGGATGATCTGGGCGTAGCGCTTGCGGTCGTTGGCGATGAGCTGCTGGAACTGGGCGGGGGTGGTGCCCTTGGGCAGCGCGCCCAGGTCGGTCAGCTTGCGCTGGGTGTCGTCGGCGGCCAGCACCTCGCGCACATCGGCAGAGATCTTGTCCACCACGTCCTTGGGCGTGCCGCCGGGGGCCAGGATGCCGATCCAGGAGATGGAGTTGAAGCCCGGCAGTGCGGCTTCGGCCAACGTGGGCACGTCGGGCAGGGCAGGAACGCGTTTGTCACCGGTGACGGCGAGGGCCCGCAGGGTGCCCGACTTGATGTGGCCGCTGCTCTCCAGCACGGTGGCAAACGTGAGTTGCACGTGGCCCGCGATCAGGTCGGCAATGGCCGGGCCACCGCCCCGGTAGGGCACGTGCAGCACAAAGGTGCCGGTGCCGCTTTTGAACATCTCGGCGGCCAGGTGCATGGAGCCGCCCGCGCCCGAGCTGCTGTAGCTCAGCTTGCCCGGCTGTGCCTTGGCGTAGGCGATGAATTCCTGGGCGCTCTTGGCCGGCACCTGGGGATTGAGCAGCATCACCAGCGGCAATTCGGCCACCAGCGAGACGGGCTCGAAAGCGCGGTCCGGGTCGTAGGGCATTTTTTTGTACAGCGCCGGGTTGATGGCCTGGGTGCCGATGTTGCCCATCAGCAGGGTGTAGCCGTCGGGCTTGGCCTTGGACACAAATTCGGCCCCGATCATCCCGGCGGCCCCACCTTTGTTGTCCACCACCACGGGTTGGCCCCATTTCAGGGACAGCTTCTGCGCCACCAGGCGCGCCCCGGTGTCGGTGCCACCACCGGGGGCAAACGGCACGACCAAAGTGACCGGGCGGCCAGGGAACGCGCCCTGCGCCAGCGCCAGGCTGGCCGACAGGGCGGTGAAAGTGGCAATGGAAGTGGCCAAAAATGCAGCCTTAGCCAGGCGTGTGGTGATCGCCATGGTGTTACACCGCACCGTGGGCTTCGGCGTACAGCGCGCACAGCGAATGGCGACTCGCCCTGGACAGGCAAACGGAGAAGGCAATGTGGGTATTTTGCATACGGTCTCTCGGTGGTGGTGTTGGGTTAGCGACGGGGTGCGAAACCAGTGCCTTGGGCGGCTGGAGTACCCATGTGCACTCCAGGCTGAACAATGGTAGCGCTACCTTATGCAAATGGTAACGCTACCAAGGGTACAAAGCAAGATTCAACCAGCCTTGGCAGATAAGGGTAAACGCGGGGCGTGGGGTACGGCCTGGCAAAGGCGCTACCCCACACGGCTACGGCGGGGTAGGAGCGGTGGGCGATCAGTCCGCCGCGATTTTGCGGGTCTCGATCAGCTTCTTCCAGCGGGCGGATTCGCTGGCCTGGTAGGCGGTGAACTGCTCGGGGGTGTTGACCACCAGCTCAAAGCCTACGTCGATGAATTTCTGCTTCACCACCGGGTCGGCCAGGGCTTCCACCAAGGCGGCGGTGATCTGGGCCTTGACCTCGGGCGGCAGGCCCTTGGGAGCGACCACGCCTTGCCAGGAGGTCGCCTCGGCATCTTTCACACCCGACTCGGCCAGGGTGGGCACGTTGGGCAGCAGGGGCGAGCGCTTGGGGGCGGCCACGGCCAGCACGCGCAATTTGCCCGCGTTGATGTGGGGCAGCACGTTGTTGATGTTCTGGAACGCCGCGTCCACCTGGCCGCCCAGCAGATCGGTGATGGCCGGGGCCGCGCCCTTGTACGGCACATGCAGGCCGGTGGTGCCCGACTGCAGCCAGAACAGTTCGGCGCTGAGGTGGTCGGAGGTGCCGTTGCCCGCCGAGGCGAAAGTCATGGCGCCAGGCTTGGCTTTTTCGGCGGCAATCAGCTCGGCCACGGTTTTCAGGGGCGAGGCGGTGGGCACCACCAGCACGTTGGGGGCTTGCACGGCGACCGTCAGGTAGTCGAAGTCTTTGGCGGCGTCATACGGCGCTTTGATCAGGTGCGGCGCGATCACCAGCGGGCCCAGCGAGGTGACCAGCAGGGTGTAGCCGTCGGCCGGGGCGCGTTTCACAAAACCGGCCCCGATGGTGCCAGTGGCCCCGGCCTTGTTGTCGACAATCACGGTTTGCTTGAACGTGGCCTGCAACTTGGGGCTGAGCGTGCGGGCCAGCAGGTCGGTGGCACCCCCGGGCGGGAACGGCACCACCAGGGTGACGGTTTTGTCGGGCCAGGCGTAGGCGCTGGTAGACAGGGCCAGGGCCAGGGACACCAGGGATAGGGCTTTTTTCATCATTGTCTCCAAACAAAGTGGTTGTCAGGCATTCTATGAATTTGCGCCAACTTGTCAAACAACTTTAGAGAATTTGAGAGAAGTTGTCAGAGCCTGTCAGAATCTGTGCACCTCTTTCAAACAGGACTTACGCAAGTTCCCCCTATAAGCCAGAAGGGCGATACAGGGGCGCTGCGTCAGTCCTATCAAAGTTTCCATGAACGAACCCCTGCTGCAAACCGACGGTGTCGGCTCCCTGCCCGACCGCATCTACGCCCGCGTGGTCGAGGCCATCCTGCGCGGAGATTTCGCACCCCACAACAAGCTGCCCACCGAGGGCGCTTTGAGTACCCAGTTTGGCGTGTCGCGGCCCACAGTGCGTGAGGCGCTGGCGCGGCTGCGCTCGGACGGCATCATCGACTCGCGTCGCGGCGCGGGCAGCACAGTGATCCGCGCACCCGGTACGCCGGGTGTGCCCGTGGTGGCCACGCCCATCAAAAGCCTGGCCGACATCGAGCGCTATTACGCGTTTCGCAGCTGCATTGAAATGGGCGCCGCCGCCGGGGCCGCCGAGTTCCGCGACGACGACGACCTGCAGGCCCTGCAGCAGGCCTTCGAGGCGCTGAACGCCGCCATGGAAGGCGGCCAGTCCGGGGCCGAGGAAGACGTGCGCTTCCACCTGGCCATCGCCAGTGCCTCGCACAACCCATTCTTCGTGACCACCATTGCCACCAGCGTGGCCCCGATCCGGCAGTTCATCGAGCTGGCCCGCAACGTGACCGACAAGAAAAGCCCCACCCGCGTGCGCGCCACCCAGGCCGAGCACCAGGCCATCGTGGATGCCATCGCGCGCCGCGCGCCTGCCGAGGCGGCCGAGGCCATCCGCATCCATATCCTGAACGCCAAACGGCGCATCTTTGAGAGCACGCCCTTGCCTTAGTTTGCTTGACAACTTTTAAAGTTGTCAGATAATCGTGCCCACATTGGAGATTTTGATGCCAGCAGCTACGCCCCACACCATCCGCATGCACCTGCGCGACAACGTCGCCATCGTGGCCAACGACGGCGGCCTGGCCGCGGGCACGGTGCTGCCCAGCGGTCTGGTGCTGATCGACAAAGTGCCCCAGGGCCACAAGGTAGCGCTGTTCGATCTGCCCGCGGGTGGCCCGGTGCTGCGCTATGGCATCCCCATCGGCTACGCTTTAAAGGAGATTCCCGCGGGCAGCTGGGTGCACGAGCGCCTGCTGCAAATGCCCGACGCACGCGGGCTGACCGACTTGCCCATGGCCACCGTCCAGCCCGAAGCCCAGCCCCCGCTGGAGGGCTACACCTTCGAGGGCTACCGCAATGCCGACGGCTCGGTGGGCACCCGCAATATTTTGGCCATTACCCAGACCGTGCAGTGCGTGGCCGGGGTTACCGACTTCGCGGTACAGCGCATCAAGGCCGAGCTGCTGCCCCGCTTTCCCCATGTGGATGACGTGGTGGCGCTGGAACACAGCTACGGCTGCGGTGTGGCCATCGACGCGCCGGGCGCCGAGATTCCCATCCGCACCCTGCGCAACATCAGCCTGAACCCCAACTTTGGCGGCGAGGTGATGGTGGTCAGCCTGGGCTGCGAAAAGCTGCAACCCGAGCGCCTGATGCCGCCGGGCACCATTCCGCTGATTGACGAACGCAGCGTGGCCGATGTGGGCACCAGCGCCGACACCCCACTCGACGTGGTGTGCCTCCAAGACGACGCGCACGTGGGCTTCATGTCGATGGTCGAATCCATCGTGCGCCAGGCCGAAGTGCACCTGGAGCGCCTGAACGCCCGCCGCCGCGTCACCGTGCCCGCCAGCGAATTGGTGGTGGGTGTGCAGTGCGGCGGCAGCGATGCATTCAGCGGCGTCACGGCCAACCCGGCCGTCGGTTACTGCACCGACCTGCTGGTGCGCGCCGGGGCCAGCGTGATGTTCTCGGAAACCACCGAGGTACGCGACGGCATCGACCAGCTCACCTCCCGCGCCAGCACCCCCGCAGTGGCCGAAGCGATGGTCAAAGAGATGGCCTGGTACGACGCGTACCTGCAGCGTGGCAAGGTGGACCGCAGCGCCAACACCACGCCCGGCAACAAAAAAGGCGGCCTGTCCAACATTGTCGAAAAAGCCATGGGCTCCATCGTCAAGAGCGGCTCAGTGGCCATCACCGGCGTGCTGTCACCCGGCGAAAAGCTCAAGCAAAAGGGTTTGACGTACGCCGCCACCCCGGCCAGCGACTTCATCTGCGGCACGCTGCAACTGGCCGCGGGTATGAACCTGCACGTGTTCACCACCGGCCGCGGCACGCCCTACGGCCTGGCCCCGGTACCGGTGATCAAGGTGGCCACGCGCAGCGACCTGGCCCGCCGCTGGCACGACCTGATGGACGTGAACGCAGGCACCATCGCCGACGGCGCAGCGACCATCGAAGACGTGGGCTGGGAACTGTTCCAGCTGATGCTGGAAGTGGCCAGTGGCCGCAAGAAAACCTGGGCCGAGCACTGGAAGCTGCACAACGCCCTGGTGCTGTTCAACCCGGCGCCAGTGACCTGAAACCCGTTTGCTACAAATTAAGTAGCTTCTTACGCCGATGGAATAAGCGCCAGAGGCACTTTTTTAGCTCTTTTTAGCCTGCTCGTACAACGGCAACACCCGGGGCAGGTTCTTCTGCATCTCGGCAATGCGGGTGCTGCCCGCCGGGTGGGTGCTGAGCCACTGGGGTGGTGCGCCCTTGTTCTGGGCGGCCATTTTTTGCCACAAGGTGATGCCCGCGCGCGGGTCGAAACCGGCGCGGGCGGCCAGCTCCAGGCCGACCAGGTCGGCCTCGGTCTCGTCGGAGCGGCTGAACTGCAGGCTGAGCAACTGCGCCCCACCGCCAATCACCGTGTTGCCCAGTTGCCCGGCACCCAGCCACTGGCTCAGCAAATTAGCCCCCAGGTTCGTGGCCAGGGATTTGCCCATGCGTTCGCGGGCGTGTTCGCGCAGGGCGTGGGCGATTTCATGGCCCATCACGGCGGCCACTTCGTCGTCGGTGAGCTTGAGCGTGTCCAGAATGCCGGTGTAGAAAGCGATTTTGCCGCCGGGCATGCACCAGGCATTGATCTGGTTGCTGCCGATCAGGTTGACCTGCCACTGCCAGTCTTTGGCGCGCGGGTTCCAGTCGGCGGCAAATGGAATGATGCGCGCGGCAATGCGGCGCAGGCGCAGCAGTTGCGGGTGGTTGGCCGGGGCCAGTGCCTGCTGCTGGTTGGCCTGCTGCAGGGTCTGCTGGTACTGGGCGCGGGCGGTTTGCTCCACCGACTCGGCCGATGCCAGCTTGGAAAACACCGAGTTGCCACCCACCTCCACCCCGTCACGCGCCCACGCCGGGGGTGCAAGCACCAGGGCCAGGCCCAGGCAAACCGACCGCCAGCCAGGGTTCATCTGCATTCCACACCACCTTCCATGTCTGTATCCAAGCCATGCATAACGCTGCAAGTATTATTCCCGGATGACACCCTCCCCCTCTGCCAACCCATCGATGACCCCACAGCCACCGGCGGATACAGTTCCGCGCCGCAAACGCTCTGCGCTGGAGGTGCTGCGGGAGCTTCGGCAACCCAAGGTGGCGGTCATGCTGGCCCTGGGCTTTGCCTCGGGCCTGCCCTTTTTGCTGACCGCGAACACCTTTGGCTACTGGCTGAGGGACGACGGCACCAGTCTGGTCGCTATCGGGTTCATCTCCTGGGTCGGATTCGCCTATGCATTCAAGGTGTACTGGTCGCCGCTGGTAGACCGCATCGACGTACCACTGCTGGGCCGCCTGGGCCGCCGTCGCGGCTGGATGCTGCTGTGCCAGATTCTCGTAACCATCGGCTTGCTGGGCATGGCGGCTGTCGGAACGGCGGGCGGCCTCGTGGCCATCGGTGCCTTTGCATTGTTGACGGCTTTCGCCTCAGCCACACAGGACATTGCGATCGATGCCTGGCGCATCGAGTCGGCAACCGATGCCGACGAGGTGGGCCTGATGACCTCGGCGGCGCAGGTCGGCTACCGCGTCGCCCTGCTCATCACCGATGCCTTGATCATCGCTGCAGCGGCACGTGTGGGGTGGACGGTGTCGTACGTGGGCATGGCGGTGCTGATGTTGCTGTGCACGACCGCCACCTTGTTCGCCTCCGAGCCGACGCGCGCCGATGCAGTACTGCACCAGAAGCCCTCGCTCTGGACCCTGCGCGGCCTCGTCGATGCGATCGTCGGCCCGTTTGTCGACTTCTTTGCCAAGCACAAGGTCGCCGGACTGGTCATGCTGCTCATGGTGGCGCTGTACCGCCTGCCAGATTTCGTGATGGGGCCGATGTACAACCCGTTCTACCATGACCTGGGGCTGTCCAAGGACACGGTGGCCTGGGTGCGCGGCTCCTTTGGCCTGGTCGCCACCTTCGTCGGCATCGCGGCGGCGGGCATCAGTGCCATCCGGCTCGGCTTGTTGCCGACGCTGGTCGTAGGGCTGGTGCTCGAAGGCTTCGGCACAGCGGCATTTGCGTTGCTGAGCTTCCACACGGGTACAGCGATTTTCGCGTCGGTGATGGCACTCGACGCTTTTGCACAGGCCTTTGCGGGCGTGGCGCTGGTGACCTACATGTCGAGTCTGACCAGCCTGGGCTACACCGCCACCCAGTACGCGATGCTGTCCTCCACCTATGCCCTGCTAGGCAAGTTCCTGAAAGGATTTTCCGGGATTGCCGTCGAAACGCTCACCCCCACGTACGGGCTCCTGGGTGCCTACGCCACAGCGTTCGTGGCCACCGGCCTGACCGCCATCCCGCCCATGCTGCTGCTGCTGCTGCTGTGGCGCATGCAAGGACGCGGGCGCTAAACCATATTCTCTGTGGAAGACCGCGCGCCAGGTTTCCATGAAAAAACCACGGTCTGCGCTGATGAAATAAGCGCAAGCAGCTCTTATTTCAGGAGCAAAACCTGTGTAAAGTTTTTACCCAACTTTACAGAGGCTACAACCGGGATTGGCAGCGAAGGTGCACCATCACTTTACAAAGCGATTTCTCCTTTCCTTCCCGATTCACGATGGACACCCCCATGAGCGCACACCTGCTAATGATTGAAGACGACACCCGCCTGGCCGGCATGGTGGGAGAGTACCTGGGCCAGTCTGGCTTCACGGTGGCGCATTCGCCCACGGCCAACGGCGGCCTGGGCATGTTGAACGGCCCGTCCAGCACCACCCGGCCCGAGCTGGTGATCCTGGACCTGATGCTGCCCGACATGGACGGCCTGGAGGTGTGCCGCCGCATCCGTACCACCTCGGGCGATATCTCGCAGATCCCGATCCTGATGCTCACCGCCAAGGGCGACCCGCTGGACCGCATCATCGGCCTGGAGCTGGGTGCCGACGACTACCTGCCCAAGCCCTTCGAGCCGCGCGAGCTGCTGGCCCGCATCCGCGCCATCCTGCGCCGGCGCATGGACGGCACGGCCACGCCGCACAAGGTGCTGCAGTTCGGCACGCTGGAGATCGACCGCGATGCGCGCTCGGTGACGGTGGGCGGCAAGGCCTGCGACCTGACCGCCTACCAGTTCGACCTGCTGGTGACCCTGGCCGAACGCGCCGGCCGGGTGCTGACCCGCGACCAGATCATGGAAGCCGTGCGGGGCCGCGAGCTCGAAGCCTTTGACCGCAGCATCGACGTGCACATGGGCCGCATCCGCGCCGCCATCGAAGCCGACCCCAAAACCCCCCGCCGCATCGTCACGGTGCGCGGTGCGGGCTACGTATTCGCCAAGCAGCAAGACTAGTGCCCCGGCTGCCGCGCTGCGGCCATGCCGGTACGTCGGGTGTCGTTCTGATCCTTTAGCATCCCCTCCATGCAACCCACCCTCCCGAATATGCTGCAGCGGCTGTACGTCCGTATCTGGCTGGCCGTGCTGCTGGCCGTGGCGGTGCTGACGCTGCTGGTCGGCTGGGCCTGGCGCATGGCCACCGACCCGCCGCTGCGCGACCTGGAAGTGCGCAACAAATCCGGCGAGATCATTGGCAAGGGCACCTCGCGCGGGCTGCGCAGCATCACCCGCGGACCCGACGGCGAACGCTATCCCCACCTCGCCGCCAGCGCGCCCGACGAGCCGGACGATGCCGAAGAGTCCGGTACCACCCCGCCCGTCGCCGATGCGCCCCAGGGCCGCGGCCCCGAGTTTGTGGTGCTGATGCAAGACGGCCAGAAGCTGCTGGTGCACCTGCCCCGCCCCACCCGCGCCGCCTGGCTGCGCCCGCCGTTCGGCTTTTTCTGGACGCTGGGCCTGGTGGGCCTGGCCATGGCGCTGGCCATGTACCCCATCATCCGCCGCCTGACCCGGCGGCTCGAATCGCTGCAGCGCAGCGTGGAGCAATGGGGTGCGGGCGATCTGTCGGTGCGCGTGCCCATCCATGGGCAGGACGAAGCCGGTCTGCTGGCACAGCGCTTCAACACCGCAGCCGAGCGCATCGAGACCCTGGTGGCCTCGCACAAAAGCCTGCTGCAGTCGCAAAAGTCGCTGCTGGCCAATGCCTCACACGAGCTGCGCAGCCCGCTCACCCGCATCCGCATGGGCATCGAGCTGCTGGGCTCCACGCCCTCGCCCACCTTCAAAAACGAGATCAACCGCAACATCGCCGAGCTGGACCAGCTGGTCGAAGAAATCCTGCTGGCCAGCCGCCTGGATGCCAAAGAGGCCGACATGGGCACCGTCGAAGAGGTGGACCTGATCGGCCTGGTAGCCGAAGAATGCGCCCGGCTGGATGCGGCTTTCGAGGTGGGCGAAACGAACGAAACCGGCACGGACGACGACCAAGAGCAGACCTTTGTGGTCCAGGGCGTGGCCAAACTGCTGCGCCGCGCCATCCGCAACCTGCTGGAAAACGCCCGCCGCTACACCACCGGCGCAGTCAATGTCAGCCTGCAGCAGCATGGCACACACGCCGTGCTGCGCGTATTCGACCGCGGCCCCGGCGTGCCCGCCGCGCTGCGCGACCGCATCTTCGAGCCGTTTTACCGCCTGCCCGGTGCCAGCGAAACCAACGGCGGTGTCGGCCTGGGCCTGGCCCTGGTCAAGTCCATCGCCGAGCGCCACGGCGGCACGGTGCGCTGCGAAGGCCGCGAAGGCGGCGGTGCCTGCTTTGTGATTGAGCTGCCCTGCTGAGGGCGGCGATGGACCCCACCCCCGCAAGCTGTTTCGCCACCACCGCAGACGGTGTCCGCCTGGCCTTGCGCCGCATCGGCCCGCCAAATGGCAGGCCGGTACTGCTGTCACATGGCTCGTTTTCCAACCATGGCACCTGCCTGGGGCTGGCCATGTACCTGGAGACCCGGGGCTGGACGGCCTGGGTGTTTGACTGGCGCGGGCGCGGCGACAGTGCCACGGCCGGCACGGCAGCCTGCTTTGATGCCGTGGCCCGCTGGGACGTGCCCTGCGTGGTGGACGCGGTGCTGGCCCACAGCGGGCACGAGCGGCTGTTCTGGGTGGGCCATTCCGGGGGTGGGCTGGTGGCCGCGATGTGGATGGCCCGCCATCCGCAGCAGGCCCGGCAAAAGATCGCGGGCCTGGCCATGCTGGCCAGCCAGGCCACCGAGGCGGCACGTACATGGCGCGCCCAGGCGGTACTGCGGCTGTTTGACACCTACCTGCGCTGCACGCCCACGGCACGCGGTCCCCGCCTGCGCATGGGCCCGGAAAACGAAGATGCCGCCATGATGCGCCAGTGGTGCCGCTGGAACCTGCGCCGGGCGTTCCACGGGCAGGACGGTTTTGACTACCTGGGGGCGCTGGCGCAACTTACGCTGCCGGTGCTGGCCCTGGCAGGCGCGGGCGACCGGCGTATCGCCCCACCACCGGGCTGCCACACACTGCTGCAGGCCTTTGGCAGCCCCGACCGCCGCTTCGAAGTGTGTGGCAAAGCCCAGGGCTTTCTGGAGGACTACACGCACAACCGCCTCATCCTCTCGCGCAGCGCCCACAAGGAGATCTGGCCGCTGGTGGGGCAATGGCTGCGACAACGTGGGGGTGTTTAGTACGAGCAGTGCACCAACTCCCGCGCGACTCCCTAGAATGCCCCATCCCTTCTCACAACACGCCGGAGACAAACCCCATGAGCTACCACGCCGCAGCCGACCGCTACGCCGACAAAATGCAGTACCGCCGCACCGGGCGCAGCGGCCTGAAGCTGCCCGCCATCACCCTGGGCCTGTGGCACAACTTTGGTGACACCACGCCGATGGCCACCCAGCGCGCCATGCTGACCACCGCCTTTGACCTGGGCATCACCCACTTCGACCTGGCCAACAACTACGGCCCGCCCTACGGCAGCGCCGAAAGCAACTTTGGCGAGCACATGCGCCGCGACTTCCGCCCCTACCGCGACGAGCTGGTGATCTCCAGCAAGGCCGGTTACGACATGTGGCCAGGCCCCTACGGCCAGGGCGGCGGCGGCCGCAAGTACGTGCTGTCCAGCCTGGACCAGAGCTTGAAGCGCATGGGCCTGGAGTATGTGGACATCTTCTACTCGCACCGTTTCGACCCCGACACCCCGCTGGAAGAAACCATGGGCGCACTGGCCACTGCCGTACAGCAGGGCAAGGCGTTGTACGTGGGTGTGTCCAGCTATTCCGCGGGCAAGACCCGCGAAGCCGCCGCGCTGCTCAAGCAGATGGGCGTGCCCTGCCTGATCCACCAGCCCTCGTACAGCCTGATGAACCGCTGGATCGAAGAAGACCTGCTCAACGCCTTGGCCGAAAATGGCATGGGCTGCATCGCCTTCAGCGCGCTGGCCCAGGGCCTGCTGACCAACAAGTACCTCAACGGCATTCCTGCCAACGCCCGCATCAACCAGCCCGGTGGCGGCTCGTTCAAGAGCGAACACCTGAGCCCGAAAAACCTGGCCCACGTCGCCGCCCTGAACGACATGGCCCTGGCGCGCGGCCAGAGCCTGGCGCAGATGGCCATCGCCTGGGTGCTGCGCGACCCGCGCATGACCTCGGCCCTGATCGGTGCCAGCCGCCCCGAGCAGATCGTGGAACTGGTGGGTGCCCTGCAGAAGCTGGACTTCAGCGCCGAAGAGCTGGCCCGCATCGACCAGCACGCGGTAGACGGCGGCATCAACCTGTGGAAGCGCCCTTCGACCGACCAGCAACTGGCCTGATCGGCGGCGGAAAAGTTCCAAGGAAAAAGTGGCTCTTGTGCTGGTGGGACTAGCACAAGCAGCTACTGGATTTGTAGCGTTTGAGCCTGCACGGGAAACCCTGCAACCCGCAGTGGCGCAAGGGCCGCCAAAGTGGGGCCACAGGATTGTTTCCAATCCGCCAACACAGCGGTTCATTTCCAGGCCCTACCGATGCCCGCGTAGCACCCCACCTGAAGTGCACAGGTCCACCCGCGTGCGGCCTGCCTACCCGGTGCAACCCTTTTTTGAAATGGCCCCTATGCCCTCTTTATTCGACCCCATCCAGATCGGCAACTTCACCGCCCCCAACCGCATCCTGCTGGCCCCGCTAACGCGCGGGCGGGCGACGCGCGAGCACGTGCCCACACCCATGATGGCCACCTACTACGCGCAGCGGGCAACGGCGGGGCTGATCATCACCGAGGCCACCGGCATCAGCCGCGAAGGCATGGGCTGGCCCTATGGCCCCGGCATCTGGACGGCCCCACAGGTCGAGGCCTGGAAGCCGGTGACCGACGCAGTGCATGCCGCGGGCGGGCGCATCCACATGCAGCTCTGGCACATGGGCCGCATCGTGCACCCCAGCTTTCTGGGCGGCGCGCAGCCGGTGTCGTCCTCGGCCACCACCGCCCCGGGCGATGCCCACACCTACAGCGGCAAGCAGCGCTATGCCCAGGCCCGGCCCCTGGCCATCGACGAAATCAAGCGCCTGCTGGACGACTACGCCCACGCTGCCCGCAACGCCATGGCGGCAGGTTTTGACGGGGTGCAGGTGCACGCCGCCAACGGCTACCTGATCGACCAGTTTTTGCGCGACAACAGCAACCTGCGCGACGATGCCTACGGTGGCCCGGTGGAAAACCGCATCCGCCTGCTGACCGAAGTGGCCCAGCGCGTGGCCGACACCGTCGGGGCCGGGCGCACCGGCGTGCGCCTGTCGCCCAACGGCGACTCGCAGGGCGTGAACGACAGCGACCCCGAAGCCCTGTTCAGCGCCGCCGCCCGTGCGCTGGACAACGTGGACGTGGCCTACCTGGAGCTGCGCGAGCCGCCGCTGAACGGCACCTTCGGCAAGGCCGACCGCGCCCCCGTGCACCCGGTGATCCGCAAGGCTTTCCATGGCCCGCTGTTCCTCAACTCCGACTACAGCCAGGCCCGCGCCCAGGCCGCACTGGACGCGGGTGAGGCCGACGGCGTAGCCTTTGGCCGCCCCTTCCTGGCCAACCCCGACCTGCCCTACCGCTTCGCCCACGGTCTGCCCCTGAACCCCGACGTGCCCGCCACCTGGTACAGCCAGGGCGTTGAGGGCTACACCGACTACCCGGCGGCTGTACGTAGCTGAGGCCCGCAGCACAGAGGCCCGAGATTGGGATCTTTCAGGCCTCCTATGCTGATGGCGTGGGTATGAGCAGCTACTTTTTATGTAGCATTCATGCCTTTTTCAAGTTTGTCCGAACAGCATACAAATACCCCGCTACAAGTACTCCAATAATCGCAACAATCGAACCCGTTACGTTAGGATACAAACTTATCCACGGGGCATTCGGAGTGCATTTTGGACATCTTGCGACGCAACAATGTGCGTGTCTTGGGCGACAGCGGCCCGGTGCTGCTGTACGCCCACGGCTTTGGCTGCCAGCAGACCATGTGGAGCCGCATCACCCCGGCGTTTGCCGACGGCTACCGGCAGGTGCTGTTCGACTACGTGGGCAGCGGCAAGTCGGAACTGGCGGCTTTCGACAGCCAGCGCTACAGCAACCTGCAGGGCTACACCCAGGACCTGTTGGAGGTCTGCGATGCGCTGGGCCTGCACAGCGGCGTGACCTTGATCGGCCATTCGGTGAGCTGCAACATCGGCATGCTGGCCTCGATTGCCCGGCCCCATCTGTTTGAACGCCTGGTGCTGCTGGGCCCCTCGCCCTGCTTTCTGAACCACCCGCCCGACTACCTGGGCGGCTTTGAGCGCGAAGACCTGGAAGGCCTGCTGGAGCTGATGGACCAAAACTACATCGGCTGGGCCCAGTACCTGGCGCCTGTGGCATCGGGCGAAGCCGCGGGTGCGGCGGCCAGCGTACCCACCGTCGAGCTCAGCGACAGCTTTTGCTCGACCGACCCGGTCGTCGCCCGCGCGTTTGCCCAGACCACCTTTTTTGCCGACCACCGGGCCGATCTGCCCAAGGTGACGCGGCCCTGCCTGGTCTTGCAGCACCGGGTGGATGCGCTGGCACCGCAGTCGGTGGGCGAATACGTGCACCAGCATCTGCAAGACAGTGTGCTGGAGGTGCTGGACATCACCGGCCATTGTGGCCACATGAGCCACCCGGCCGAGGTCGTCGCTGCGATCCGCAATTACCTGCCCCATGCAGAGCCTGCTGCCGCCTGAGACCCCGGCGTGCGCGGCCCTGCTGAACCAGTTGCCCTGCGCGGTGCTGGTGACGGATCTGCATGGCCGGGTCCTGGCCGCCAACGCCGATCTGCTGGCCGTGGTGGGTGGCACCGAAGCCCAGTGGCTGCACCAGACCCTGGACGTGTTGCTGCCCCCGGCCAGCCGCATTTTTTTACAAACCCATGTCTGGCCCATGCTGCTGAACCAGGGCGGCGTGCACGAAATCTACCTGCATCTGCGGGGCGCGCAGGGGCAGCGCGTGCCGGTCATGGTCAATGGGCGGCGTGGCCTGTATGGCCAAGAGGACACCGAGAGCTGCTACTGGGTGTTTTTTGTGGCGTTGGAGCGCAGCCGGTTCGAGGCCGAGCTTGTGCAGGCCCGCGCCCGGGCCCAAAGCCTGGCCGCCGACCTGGCCCTGGCGAACGCCGAGCTGCGGGCCGTGCACCTGCAGCTCACCCAGCACACCCACGTGGTCGAATCCGAAAACCGCGAACTCGCCGAACTCAGCCAGACCGACCCCCTGACCGGCCTGGGCAACCGCCGCGCCCTGGCCCAGGCCGTGGCCCACTGGCAGGCCCTGGCCGAGCCCGGAGCCTGCGCCTCGGTGCTGATGGTGGACGTAGACCACTTCAAGGCCGTCAACGACCGGCATGGCCACGACGAGGGCGACCGCGTGCTGGCCACCCTGGCCCGCCAGCTGCAGGCCAGCATCCGCAGCAGCGACCTGGCGGTGCGCTACGGCGGCGAGGAATTCACCCTCTGGCTGCCCAACGCCGACCGCCCGGGTGCCGCCCACACCGCCCTGCGGGTGCACGAGCACGTGCGCAGCCTGCGGGTCGGTGGCCAGCCCCTGACCGTCAGCATCGGTGTGGCCACCGCCACCCTGGCCCACGACCCGGCGCTGTTGCAGCGGCTGGTGCAGCAGTCCGACATCGCCGTCTACCAGGCCAAAGTGGCAGGGCGCAACTGTACGGTGTTTGCCGAGTAGGCATTCGGAAACAGAAGGCAAAATTGGCCGCTTGCGCTTATCTGATCAGCACAAGCAGCTACTCTAAATATAGCAATTGAAGGCGAGGCAGCGCAGCGGGAATATCGATTGCAAATTGCAAAATTTGTTGTTATTCTTTCACTTGAAATTCAAGGAAACCCATGCCTGCTGCTGCGTCTGTCCCACCCACCCCTTCCGACCCCGGCATGGTACTGGCCAAAGCCACGCTGCAGACGGCGACCCTGCTGGGGTTTACCGGCACGGTCTTGGGCAAGGTGATCGGCCTGAGCGAAGCCTCGATTTCGCGCATCGGCACGGGGGAGCGACCGCTGCAGCCCAGTACCAAGGAAGGCGAACTGGCGGCGCTGCTGGTGCGGGCCTTCGCCGCGCTGGATGGGATGGTGGACGGCGATCCGCAGCGGCGTCTGGCCTGGCTCACCAGCCACAACAAGGCCTTGAACGGCACACCCAAGGAACTGATGCAAACCGTGCAGGGCCTGGTGCAGGTGACCAGTTACCTGGACAGCATGCGGGCCAAAATATGAGCCTGCTGGAGATCGACCCCGGCTGGATCACCCAGTCGCTGGCGGAGTACGAGCATGGCCTGGAAAGCGACGTCTGGCGCGCCGTGGACGGCCTGGAGGGCATGGCCACGCTGCGTTTGGTCGATACCCTGGCCGAGCTGCAGGTGCTGGAGCAAATCCTGGCCGACAGCCTGCCCCCCTTGCCGCCCGAAGCCGCGCATCTGGACCCCTGGCTGGGTACGCCGTTTCGCCACACCGGCTTGCACCCCTCGCGATTCCGCCCGGCCCAGGCCACCGGCATCTGGTATGGGGCGGATTCCCCCGAGGCGGCCTGCGCCGAAGTCGGCTACTGGCGCTGGCGTTTTTTGATGGACAGCGAGGGCCTGCGCGGCGGCCATCTGGTGGGCACCCTGACCGTGTTCCGCGCCGTGGTGACCGGCCACTGCCTGAACCTGGACAGCCTGCCCTGGAGCGACCATGCCGCCGTGTGGAGCCACCCCAGCGACAACCGGGCCTGCCTGGCGCTGGCCGGGCGGGCGCAGGCCGAGTCGGTGCAATGGATACGCTACCCCTCTGCGCGCAGCCCGGACGCCTATTGCGCCGCCGTGTTCGACCCGCTGGCCCTGGACGTGGCGGATGCGCACGCGCAAGCCACCTGGGTGCTGAAGGTCAGCGCCCAACGGCTCATCCTCAGCCATGCACACAAACGGCTGGAAGTGCCAACCCAGAGCTGGTCAGGCTGACAGCGCTGCCAGCACCCGGTCGCGCCGTTAGAACAGCTCGACGTCCATGTGCGCCACGTCGGCCACTTGCAGGGCGCCACTGGACATCAACTCTTCGTAGAAGCACACCTGGTTACGGCCATGCTCCTTGGCGTAGTACAGGGCCTGGTCGGCATGGCCAAGGATCTCCACCGGCGCACCCTGGCTGGTGCCGGTAAAGCCCACGCTGACGGTGACGCGACCGACCTGGGGGAATTCGTACGCTTCGATGTTTTTACGGAACCGGCTGAAGATGCTGCGGGCCCGCTCCAGCTCGGCCGACCGCAGCAGCACCACGAACTCCTCGCCACCGAATCGGAAGATGCGGTCGTTGGCGCGAAAAGACGAACGCAGCAGATTGGCCACCAGGATCAGCACCTCGTCGCCATACACATGGCCGAAGCGGTCGTTGACCTGCTTGAAATGGTCGATGTCCACGACCGCCAGCCACTGGGTGTCGGCACCGCGCCGCTCACCGGGCGGTACGCTGCTGCGGGCGGCGCGCGCGAACTGCTCGTCAAAGGTCTTGCGGTTGAACAGGCCGGTCAGCGCATCACGTTCGCTGTAATCCAACAGGCTCTGGTAGTTGCGGTAAACCTCGATGATGCCGTGGATCACCCCAACCGTCTGGGCGCTATAGGCCTTGTCGTTGGTGATCTCGATGCAGGACACCACCTTTTTGTCCAGCCGCACCGGCAACCACAACGTGAGCACACCATCGGCGGCCATGCGCTGGGTGCTATTGGTGTTTTGTTCTATGCATTCCAGCAACTCGGGGTAGTCGCCGAGAGGCTCGCCATGTTCTGGGCCCGGATGCTCGCTTTCGGCCAGTACCAGGCCGTCGTCGAGCAGCAGCAGCGGGCGTACCGAGGTTTCGCCGTTGTGGGTAGAGAACTCGAGCTTGCGGATGCGGCGAATGTCCATGAGCTGGCGCAACGCCGAGACCACCGACAACTCCAGCCGAGATTGGTCGCGGTGGCCGGTGATATCCACCAGGTGCTGCAGGATCGGGGTTTGGCTCTTGGTGTTCATCGGCGTGGGGGAGAGGTCCGTTTTTTTCTGCGAGAGCCTGTGCGGGCCGACAACCAGGCCCGATTGCGACCCTGCTGCCTGCGCCCGGCATTGTCTAGGCATCCCTGCAGCCGATGTCAAACGCACTGCAGCCGCGCAATGTAACATTTCTTTGCAGAATTCTTGCCACAAAACCCGGCTGGGCCGCAGGATGTTGCGATGCGGCCGTGCAGGCTTCAGGCCAGGGCCGCCAGCACCCGTTGCGGTGTCACGTCCACCAGGCAGCGGGTGTGGCCCAGCGGGCAATCGCGCTGGAAGCAGGGCGCGCAGTCCAGCGGCGGCTGGTAGGCGGCATCGTTTTTCAGCCACAGCACCTGGGCCAGCGGGTTCAGCGGCGGCGTGTGCAGCGGGCTGCTGGAGCCAAAAATGGCCACCTGCGGCACGCCGAAGGCGGCGGCCACGTGCATCAGGCCGGAATCGTTGCTGACTATGGTTTTGGTAACTGCTATCGCCGACAGCGCCTGCTCCAGCGTGGTTTTTCCTGCAAAGTTCAGCGCCCAGCCGGGGCGGGCTGCGTTGACCGGTGCGGCAATCTCCTCACACAGCGCCCGCTCCTTGCCCGAACCCAGCAACACCACCGGCACCTCCAACTGCCGGGCCAGCGCGGCAAAGTGGGCGGCGGGCCAGCGCTTGGCCGGGCCGTACTCGGCCCCCGGCGCAAACACCGCGTAGCCGCCCGGCTGCAGGCCCAGGTCGTCCAGCGACTGCGCCACCACCCGCGGCTCCAACTGCAAGCGGGGGCGGTCGCTGTCCAGACCGGTTTCACCGCTGAGTGCGGAATAGAACGCCACCATCGGCGGACGCTCGGTGCGCGGCGGATTCTTCAGCCGCTCGGTCAGCAGGCCGATGCGGGCCTCACCGAAGTAGCCCACGCGGCGCGGGATGCGCGCCAGAAACGGAATCAGCGCGCTTTTCAGCGAGTTGGGCATCACATAGGCCGCGTCGAAGCGGCCCTGGAGCTGCGCCGCCATGGCCCGCCGCGCCTGCCACTGCAGGCCACCGTGCTGGAACGGAAATTCCACCACCTCGGCCACCTGCGGCATGGCCCGGTACACCGGCGCCACCCAGGGCAGTGCGCCCACGGTGAGCCGCTCGCCCCGCGCCTGCAGGCGGCGCATCAGCGGCTCGGTCATCACCGCATCCCCAATCCACTGGGGGGCGATGACCAGGGAGTTAGTGGCCACCGCCGAAGTGTTCACCGGCCTTGAGCGCGTACACCGTGCCGCAGTAGGGGCACTTGGCTTCGCCCGTGTGGGCCACGTCCAGGTAGACCTTGGGGTGGCTGTTCCACAGGGCCATGTGGGCTTTTTGGCTGGGACAGAACACGCCGCCTTGGGCGTTCAGGTCTTTGGCTAGGAGTTCGATGGACATGTTCAGACTTTCGTGAGCCAGTGGGCGTACTTGGGATTGCGGCCGTTGACGATGTCAAAGAAGGCGGCTTGGATTTTTTCGGTGATCGGGCCGCGGCTGCCGACGTAGTCGTCGCGGCCCAGCTCGATACGGTCGAGTTCGCGGATGGGCGTGACTTCGGCGGCGGTGCCGGTGAAGAAGGCTTCGTCGGCGATGTAGACCTCGTCGCGGGTGATGCGCTTTTGCACCACTTCCAGGCCCAGGTCCTTGCAGATGTGGAACACGGTGTTGCGGGTGATGCCGTTGAGCGCACCGGCCGACAGGTCGGGGGTGTAGACCACGCCGCCCTTGACCACAAACAGGTTTTCGCCCGCGCCTTCGGACACAAAACCGCTGGTATCGAGCAGCATGGCTTCGTCGTAACCGTCGTCCACGGCTTCCATGTTGGCCAGGATGGAGTTGGTGTAGTTGCTCACCGCCTTGGCCTGGGTCATGGTGATGTTGACGTGGTGGCGGGTGTAGCTGGAGATCTTTACGCGGATGCCGCGCTTCATGCCCTCTTCGCCCAGGTAGGCACCCCAGGGCCAAGCGGCGACCATCAGGTGGATGGTGTTGCCCTTGGGCGACACGCCCAGCTTCTTGTCGCCGATCCAGGTCAGCGGGCGCAGGTAGCCGGATTCGAGCTTGTTTTCGCGGATCACGGCGCATTGCGCGTCGTTCACCTCTTGCTGGGTGAAGGGGATCTGCATGCGCAGGATCTTGGCGCTGTTGAACAGGCGCTCGGTGTGCTCCTGCAGGCGGAAGATGGCCGTGCCATTGACGGTGTTGTAGGCCCGCACGCCTTCGAACGCGCCGCAGCCGTAGTGCAGGGTGTGCGTGAGCACGTGGATCTTGGCATCGCGCCACTCGACCATCTGGCCGTCCATCCAGATTTTGCCGTCGCGGTCGGACATCGAAGGGGGTAGCGGGGACATGGCGGTTCCTAGAGGGGGGGTGAAGAGGTTGAAGAGGGTGAAGAATCTAATTTTACGGGTTGCTCAGACCGCCCCAGGGGCAGCAGCAGGCGGCTCGGCATCGTCTTGCGCAGGGCGCAGCAGCTGCCATTCCACCAGCTTGCCACCGGAAAAAGTGCAGGTCACGTGCGAGGCGCTGGCGTCGGTCCAGCGGAACAGTTCGGGCTGGGTGTCTTTGGGGGATTGCAGCGCGCCCAGCGACTTGGTCATGGCCACCACGTGCAGCAGGGTCACGCCGGGGCGCAGCTTGGCGTTGAGCATCACCGCGCTGGCCACCGTGCCGATAGGCCGGTTGGCGGCACGCTTCATCACCTGCAGCATGCGGCTGAAATGCAGCAGGATCCAGGTGACCAGCAGGCTCAGCGCCAGCGCCACACCGGCCCAGGAATATTCACGGTACGCCACCACCACCAAAGCCACAACGCCCACCGGAACCAGAATTTTTTGAAATTGCATGCCGGGATTTTGTCAGACCCGGCCCGGCGACCAGCGAACCGCCACCGCCAGCCCGCCCAGGCGCGCCGATCGGCCCACCTGCACCTGCGCGCCCAGCACTTCGGCCACGCGCTGGACGATGGACCAGCCCAGGCCGCTGCCGGGCGGTTCCTGGCCCAGGGGCCGGTAAAAACGCTCGCCCAGGTGGGCCATATCGGCCTCGGCCATGCCCGGGCCGCTGTCTTCCACCTGCAGCAGGGTCTGCCCACCCTCCTGCGCTACGCGGATCTGGATACGGGCCCCCGGCGGGCTGTAGCGCAAGGCGTTGTCCACCAGGTTGCGCACCAGCACCCCGGCCAGCACCGCATCGCCCGGCACGCTGCAGGCGGTGTCGGCATCCAGCTCCAGGGTTTGCTGGCGCTGCAGCGCGGCGGGTGCCAGGTCGGCGGCGGTGCTGCGGGCCACGGCGCACAGGTCCAGCGTGTCGCTGGGCGTGGTGCCAGTGGCTTCCAGGCGCGCCAGGGTCAGCAGCTGCTCGACCAACCGGGTGGCACGGTCACAGCCTTCCAGGGTGGCGCGCAGCGCGTGCTGGCGCTGGTCGGCATCGGCCCCGGCACCCAGCGCCACCTGGGCCTGGGCGCGGATGGCGGCCATCGGGGTGCGCAGTTCGTGGGCGGCATCGGCGGTGAAGCGGCGCTCGGATTCCCGCATGCGGGCAATGCGCTCCAGCAGGCCGTTCAAGGCCTGCACCATGGGCCGCATTTCGGGCGGCAGGTCGGCGATGTGCACAGCCTCCAGGGCCTGCGGCTGGCGCAGGCCCAGCACCTGGCTGAGCTGGCGCAGCGGCTGCAAGCCTTGGCGCACGGCCCACCAGCCGCCCAGCGCCAGCAGCGGCAGGGCAAAGGCCAGCGGCAGCAGCAGGCTGCGCAAAATAGCCCGCAATATCTCGCCGCGGGCCGCCGTCTCCTCGCCCACCAGCACGTACACGTCGCGCGCGCGGTGGAAGCTGGCAAACACCCGCCACTCGTGGCCCTGCGGCATCCGCACCGTGCTGAACCCTGCCACCAAAGGGGCCATGGGTGCGGCGGGTGCATTGGCGGAGCGGACCACCAACGCGCCCGCGTGGAACACCTGGAAGGCCACATGCGGGGCATAGCGGTAGGCCGTCGGCGTGTCCATGGCGGCATCATCGTCATCGTCCGGTGCGATCTGCTGCGCCACCAGCAAAGAGGCAGCCTGGGCCAGGTGGCTGTCGAGCAGCTCGTCGAGTTCGTGGCGGGCATCGAACCAGGTGGCCACCGCAGCCCCCAGCCACACCACCATCACCAGCCCCAGCACCCCGGCCAACAGGCGGGTTTGTAGCGAACGGCCTTTCATGCCGGGTCGCGCTGCACGGTGTAGCCCACGCCGCGCACGGTCTGCACCACGTCCACCGCCAGCTTGCGCCGCAGGTGGTGGATGTGCACTTCGATGGCGTTGCTCTCCACCTCTTGCCCCCAGCTGTACATCTGCTGCTGCAACTGCTCGCGCGACAGTACGCGGCCCGCATGGCGCATCAGGGTGTGCAAGACATCGAATTCCCGCAGGGACAAGGCCACGGTCTCGCCGTGCACCCGCACCTGCCGCGCCGCCGGGTCCAGTTGCACCGGGCCGCTGCTCAAGTGCTCTTGCAACTGGCCATGGGCGCGCCGCACCAGGCTGCGCAGGCGTGCGCCCAGCTCGTGCAGGTCCACCGGTTTGACCACGTAGTCGTCAGCGCCCAGGTCCAGGCCACGGATGCGCTCGGGTACGGTGTCGCGGGCCGTGAGCACCAGCACCGGGGTGGAAACACCGCACTGGCGCAGGTTTTTCAGCACCACCAGACCGTCCTGCAGCGGCAGGCCCAGGTCCAGTACCGCTGCCGCATAGGTGCCGGTGGCCAGTTCGCGCTCGGCCGCCAGGCCGTCACGCACCCAATCCACCTGGAAGCCCAATTGCCGCAAACCGGCGCGCAGGCCGTCGCCCAACAGGGAATCATCTTCTGCCAACAGGATGCGCATCGTCAGTTGCCTTTGTTTTTCTGTCGATCTTCCGGCATTGCGGGCGCTGTCGATTTAATCTGCATCATGTTCTGTGCGGATAACGCTCCCGTCTTGGCCAGGCACCAGGCCGTTCGGCGACTGCTGCCATTGCCAGGCCCAAAAAGCCAGCACCGCCACCAGCAGCAACGCTGCCAACAGCCCATGGTTGCGCTGCGCCAGGTCCGGCCCAGGGCCTTCCACCCGCCCGGTCAACATGTTACGGGCTACGTTCTTGCGGCGCAGCAGGCTCAGGGTCGCCATCACTGCCAGGTGGCCGAGCACCAGCGCCAAAAAGGCATTGCCCAGAAATTCATGCACCTCACCCAACCCGTCGGCCCAGTCGCTGTAGGTGGCATAGCCCGACAGGGTCAAGGGCAAGGCCAGCACCAGCAGGCCTGCCACCGCCAAAGCCATGGCCAGGTTCTGCGTCTGGCGCGCATCCACGGCTTGCAGCGACGCTGCCGAAGCCAGCCACCGCGGCAGCCCGGTCAGCTTGCGCCACAGCAGCGACAAGCGGGCCTGCCGGGGGCCGACCAGCCCATACACCACCCTAAAGCTCAGCAAACCGGCCAGGGTGTAGCCCAGGGTCACGTGCAGCATGCGCCAGCGCTCGCCCTCGGCGCTGAGGTAGGCGCCCACAAAGCTCAGGGCAAACAGCCAGTGGAATACGCGGGTGGGTGCGTCCACCATGCGGCGGGTACGGGACGTTGCGGGGCCGCTCGATGCGACGGCGGACGAGGGGGGGGTGGCGTTCATGGCTGGCTCCTTTAGTCTTCCCAGTGGCGGCGAAAGCGCGCATCCAGGCCTTTGGGGAAAGTGATTTCCGATTCGCGGAAACTGCCGGTGTCGGCGCGGGTATGGCAGGCGATGCAGTTGGCCGCACTCTTTACGGCCGACTGTTTCCAGATGGCCGGATCGACCTCGCGGTGTTTGCGGATGAACCAGTCGGACTGCGTGATGCGGTCTTGCGGCGGCGGCGCGCTCACGCGTTTGTAGGTGCCCGCGTTGGCCTGCAGCCAGGTGCTGATCTCGCGCACGCTGGCTTCGTCCAGCGATGCATCGGTGCCGTAATGCTGGCCCAGCGAACCCATCAAATGCTTCCACGAAGCCGCAGGCAGCATGCCGGGGGGATAGGCGATGTGGCAAGACACGCATTCCTGCTGGAACTTGGGCAAAGGCGCGGGCATGGGCACGCGGGAATCTGCCCAGGCACCCCAGGACAACAGCGTGGAGGCCAGTGCCAGGGCGCAGCGGCGGGTGAAAAAAAAGTGCATGGTGGAATTTCCAGAAATGCGCATCAGCGCTTGAGGGTCATCAGCCAGGCCAGGACGTCGGCCTTTTCGGCGGCGCTGCATTCGCGTGCGAACACGTCGTTGCAATTACGGCGAAACCATTTTTCGGTTTTGGCGGTGTCGGTAAAGCGTTGGGGGTTGAAAGCCGGTGCCAGTGCCGCGATGGATTTGCCGGTGCTGGCGTGTTGGCCCGCTACCGTGGGCGACGCGGTGTGGCACGAGGCGCAGCTCCATTCTTTGCCGTGGCGGGTGGTGAACAGTTGCTGCCCACGCGCGGCCTGGGCAGGCGCTCCTGCCTGGGCGGTGTAGCCCGCGAGTTGTTCGGCAGGGGTGGTGGCGTGCGCCCAAGGGGCCAGGGCCAGTGTGCCCCACAGCAGGCTGCGGGCGATTGAAGTCAGGATGTGCATGGTTCCTCCATGCAGCCCATGGTAGGAAGCCTAGATTATCGAAAACTTAAAGCCTAAAGCCGTTCCAGCGACGCATCCCGGGGCTGGTCGCTGTGCGACACCGGAAAGCCATCGGCCACATAGCCGGGGCCCTTCATCAGCATCACGATGACGCAGCCAATGGCCACCGTGAGCACCGCCGACCAGTGGAACAGCACGGCACCCACCACCGCATAACCCACCATCTGCAGCCAGCGCAACTCGGCAGCGGAATCGCCCGCCACGAGCAGATACCACAGGCCCCAGCCCGCAATCGGCACCACCGTGCCGACCAGCAGCACCATGGGCAGCTTGCGCCAGATGGTCCACTCCCAACCCGCCGGAGAGCGGCAGGTGGAGGGGAGTTTTTGGAGCCAGTCCATGGGTGGGGTGTGGTGGAAGTGCCCACCATCCTACGCCAAAGAACGCACCACTTCCATCGCCTGCTCCACCCGTTCCACCGCGTGGATGGTCAGGCCCTCGATGGGCTTCTTGGGGGCGTTGGCCTTGGGCACGATGGCCACGCTAAAGCCCAGCTTGGCGGCTTCTTTCAGGCGCTCCTGGCCGCGCGGGGCGGGGCGCACTTCACCGGCCAGGCCCACCTCGCCAAAGGCGATGAAGCCCTTGGGCAACGGCTTGCCGCGCAGGCTGGAGGTGATGGCCAGCAGCACGGCCAGGTCGGCCGCCGGTTCGCTGATGCGCACACCGCCCACCGCGTTGACAAACACGTCCTGGTCCATACAGGCGATGCCCGCGTGGCGGTGCAGCACGGCCAGCAGCATGGCCAGCCGGTCCTTGTCCAGGCCTACGCTCAAACGCCGGGGCGATGGGCCGCCGCTGTCCACCAGCGCCTGGATCTCGACCAGCAGCGGGCGCGTGCCTTCCAGCGTCACCATCACGCAACTGCCGGGCACCGGCTCGGGGTGCTGGCTCAAAAAGATGGCGCTGGGGTTGCTCACGCCCTTCAGGCCGTGCTCGGTCATGGCGAACACCCCAATTTCGTTCACCGCGCCAAAGCGGTTCTTGATGGCGCGCACCAGGCGAAAGCTGCTGTGCGTGTCGCCCTCGAAGTACAGCACCGTGTCCACCATGTGCTCCAGCACGCGGGGCCCGGCCAGCGCGCCCTCTTTGGTGACGTGGCCCACCAGCACGATGGCCACGCCGCTGGCCTTGGCCGCGCGCGTGAGGTGGGCTGCGCATTCGCGCACCTGCGCCACCGAGCCGGGGGCCGAAGTGAGCTGGTCGGAGTACACGGTCTGGATCGAGTCGATCACCGCGATGTGCGGGCGGTGGGTTTGCAGGGTGCTGAGGATTTTTTCCAACTGGATTTCGGCCAGCACCTGCACCTGGCTGTTGACGATGCCTAGACGGCGCGAGCGCAGCGCCACCTGCGCCCCGCTCTCTTCGCCGGTCACGTACAGCGTCTTCTGGCCGGAGCGTTGCAGCGCATCCAGCGCCTGCAGCAGCAGCGTGGACTTGCCGATGCCGGGGTCGCCACCGATCAGCACCACGCCGCCCTCCACAATGCCGCCGCCCAGCACCCGGTCCAGCTCGTCCAGCCCGGTGGGCGTGCGGTCCATGTCCGTCGCTTCAATGTCGGCCAGGGCCATGACCTCGGCGGTTTTGGCCAGCGCGGCGAAGCGGTTGTTTTTGCTCGCCGCCACCGGTTCGGCCACGGATTCGATCAGCGTGTTCCAGGCCTGGCAGTGCGGGCACTTGCCCAGCCACTTCGGGCAGGTCCCGCCGCATTCGTTGCAGGTGTAGATGGTTTTGTCTTTGGCCATAAAAATCCAAGGGGCACACGTTTTGTTTGCTAAGAGATGCTAAGTAATGAACTAAATCAAAGACTTAGGCGATTTTTCATTGCTAAGCTTTGCTAGTTTTTGTGGCTTTAGCAATGGGTTTTGATGGTGCGACGGGCACCCATATGGGGGCAGCCCTGGGGCCAGTTCGGGTGATCTGGCCCTGGCGCCGCATGGCCTGCAACAGGTTGCGCACCTTGTTTTGCCTTTGTGTGCTGTCCAGTACATCGGGCAGCTTGGCCAGAACCAAGTCGTCCAATTCGCGGCGGGTGGCCTGGCCATACTGGTGCAAATAGTCCACCACCAACTGCTGGTAGAAACTATCGTCCAACCCCCGGTTGTGGATATACCGCGCCTTCTGGTCTGCCCACGCGGCCACCTTGGCAGAAATAAAGTAGTTGGGCGAACGCCCTTCGATCAGCTTGAGTGCCTTGAGCGCGCGCACCGGCTCGGGCGCAAGAACATGCCGCCTTTGCACCTGGTCCAACCAAAACACCTGCCGCAAGTCCAGATCGCTGCGTTGCATCAGCAACTGGGTGTATTGGATATCCAGAATCTGGCCGGGAATGGACACTTCGACGCGGGGACGGCTGTCTTCTAGACCTTCCAACAAGTAGTCCGGCATGGGGAAAAACCGCTCTCGCTGCGTCTCGAACATGCGGCGTATGCCACTGCCCACCTGGTCAATCATGCGCAAGCGGATCATCCCGTCGATCAGCCACTGGTTGCGGTAGTGCTCTGGCGGCGATTGCTGCTCCAGCATCCATTCCACACTGGGCGGAATGAACTGGCCCAGGTTACTGAACACCAGCCGCTCCGGGTGCTCCACCACGTTGACCTTTCCCCCTAACCGATAGTCCTGGTGGGCCACCGCGTTGTGCAAGGCCTCACGCATCACCCACGCGTCATAGCGTGGTACCGCGGTTGGAAACAAGGTGCCATCGGGCATGTGCTCGATCGTCACATTGCGGATCTGTGCACATACTTTTTCTGTGGCAAGCAGCAAGGGAATGCCAAAGTGCTGTGATGACTCGGTGCGGTTGCCCGCGTCGCGCAGGATCCAGCTGATCTTGGCATCCACGGGTGCCAAAAAATGCGCGGATTCGTCACGCCCCAAAAGCAGCAGGGCCGAACGGGTGATCCGTCCCTGCTTGGTAATGCGTGCCTTGTTCAGCAAAGTGGGTACGTCGTACCCGGCGACCTCCTCGCGAATTTGCGCATGGCGCTCAGTGTTCGACTCACTTTTCAGCAGGTATTCGGTGAAGCGCTTGCGGGCGGCATCCAACGCCTGCGGGTCCAGGTCGTTCAATCCCGCGCCAGGCACCAGCTCACCCGACCAATCGTCCTTCTGGCCCAACATAGCCCACAAACGGGCCTCTTTATCCGGGTGTTCCGACAGCTTGGTTTTGTGGCTGTCTATGCGGATATAACGCTGGTTTTGGAACGCAATCGGTGCGCTGCGGGCGGGGTGGATTTCCAGCATCACAACCTGGCCCTGCGGCAGGGTCAGCCCATGGAACTGAAAATCTGCGCGCGGTGAAGTCATGTGCTGCAGCCACATGGTCAGTGACTGGTTGCCCTCTTTGCGCAGAAAGGGGTTGAAGGTGGTCCCGTTGATAGCGTGCGAGCCGTCTGTTACACCCCACACCAGCCAAGCCCGTTCGTGCCCCTGCAGCGCCGCCGCGTTCGCCAGCGCAGAAAGATACTGCCCGATATCGGCAGACGTATCCAGGTTGGACTTGAATTCGACCGTACTCCCTTCACACGGCAAGGCACACAAACGCTCCAGCATTTCCAGCTGCGCATAAGAATCCATCATGGGCAGCACCCACGCCGGATATGCATCGTCTTGTCTTTGGCCATCTAGCAACTATAGCCGAAGGCTGTGTAAAAACACAGCTGCTATTGTTTTAGGAGCTGCTCGCGCCTATTCCATCAGCGCTAGCGGCAATTTTTATCTGAAGATAGTGGTTACTATGCAGTCACTGCCGCGAAAGAATCAGGTGCGAGGCAAGTGGCGTGGCAACGTTTGACTTAAGCGGCTGGCCGAAGGCCAGTCCGCTTGAAGGAATGGTTAGGCCTTTGGGTCAGTCCAGACCCCACCTCCGAAACCATGCCTCGCGTAGATTTTGAGCGGTTGCTTGGACTCATAAGAACGGCCCTCCAGATCTTGATATGCCACACTGATTTCGGTCTCTGCACCGTAGTTCAGCCACTTTCCTGCTGCGTTCGGCGTGAATGCCCCGAAGGAAGTGACAAGCTCTTCGCCATTGCGTAGCAGTGGGACTTCACTGCGGGACAAGAAGTTGTGCTCGATTATCTGGAAGTGCTTTTCCGAAATTGTAGGGTCCAGCAACTTCCTGATGTTTTCATGTGAAGCCACGAGGCGTACACGAACGGCAGGCCTGTTGCCAGTATTCGCGAGGACCAAGTCGAATGTTGCGGCTTCATTCCCAGAGTGATGCTCGGTCACAAACGCCATCACCACCGGCCGATTCGATTGCAGCCAGTTGACCTTGGTGAAGTACAACGAAATCAATGAAACGGCCAATGCTGCGATTGAGATCGCAAGCTTCCAATCTTCAGCAGTGAGTGTCATGATGGTGAGGGGCTCAAAAGGCCTAACGATATACCCCGCAAACCTCGTGGTTCAAATCGGCGACTGAGGTTTAAAAACTTCGTGAAACTGGCTTGCAGACTTGTTTTCCGTAGTGTGATCTAGTCTATATACAGGGTTAAAAACCCCGACAAACCCCGCAGACAAAGCGCCAAACCACTATAGCCCGCCGAAGCTTCACCACACCCACGCGGCGGCATTGTTCCTTCAAAAGATGGGCCACACGCACCACTCTCATTTTCGTAGCTGCTCACGCCCATTCCATAAGCGCTAGCAGCACTTTTTATCTACAGAATCAAACCCAAGGCTGCGCCAACTGCTCGGTGGCAAACACCCGCTGCACCGCCGGGCGCGCCAGCGCCGCTTGCAAATACGGCCCGAGGTGCGGGTAGGTGCGCGCCGGGGCGCTGCTGAAGTTGCGGGTCCAGCGGCAGAGCATCAGCGCGTAGGCATCCAACGCGGAATAAGTTTGGCCCAGCAGCCAGGGGCCGCCGTGGCGGGCCAGCTCGGCATCCAGCTGCGCCAGCAGGCCACCGACGCGGTGTTCGGCCTGGGCCTTTACCTCGGCGGCACCAGCGGTGTTGCCGGGGTTGACCAGGCGGTGCGGGTAGAAGTAGGCGATCAGCGTGCTTTGCAGGGTGTTGGTCATCCACACCAGCCACTTGTAGAAATGGGCGCGCTCCACGGTGCCGACCGCCGGGGCCAGGCCTGCGGCGGGGTGGCTGTCGCACAGGTGCAGGCAGATGGCGGCGGACTCGAACAGCACTAGGTCGCCGTCGGTCAGCACGGGCACCAGGCCGTTGGGGTTGAGCGCCAGGTAGGCCGGGGCCTTGTGCGCGCCGGTGCTGGTGTCGACCAGCAGCAGTTCAAACGGCAGGCCGATTTCTTCCAGCAGGATGTGCGGGGCCATGGCGGCGGTGCTGGGGGCGTAGTGGAGTTGCAGCATGGTGGTTAAGAATAGTTAGGGGGCCTGGCGGTGGTGCTGGCGGATGCCCCAGGTGGCCAAGCTTAAACCGGCCAGCGCAAACACCAGCAGCGGCAGCACCAGGCCCAGCGGGCCTATGCTGGCGATCGCGTAGGCAAACACCGGTGGCCCCAAAGTGGAGCCCAGGTTGCCCATTTGCGCCACTGCCCCGGTGGCGCGGGCCTGTACCGGCTGCGTGTCGCTCAGATACGGCACCAGCGCAAACGCGGAGCCGCCCGCCAGACCCACCAGCGCCATCAGCAGCAGGGCCACCGGCGCAATCGCAATACCCTGCCACAGGCACAGCCCCAGCGCCAGCCCGGCAACGGCCACGCCCGTAAACGCCAGCGGCACCAGCGTGGAGGGGCGCAGCACCGACTGGGCCAGCCAGCCCGCCAGAAAGTTGCCGCCGATGCTGAGCAGCGGCAGCAGTACCGCCAGCCAGGCGCGGTCGGCCCCAGCCTGCTGCGGCAGGAAGGTCAGCAAGGCGATGGCGGTGGCGGTGTAGAAGAAAAAGCAGCAGCCCGGCAACGCCGTGGCCCACTGGCTGTAGATGCGCACATGTAGCTGCGGCAGGCTGGCCAGCGCGGGCCAGGGTGTGGTGGCGCTGTCGCGTGGCAGCAGCCACAGCACGGCGCAGCCCATCAACGCCATGGCCGCCGCATGCACCTGCATCAGCCCGCTGAGCTGCCAATGCGCCAGCACCCAGCCCCCGCCCGCCGCGGTGAGCGCAAACGCCACCCCCACAAAGGTGCTCCACAGCCCCATGGCGATGGCGCGGTGCTGCGGCGCGCTGTGCTGCATGATGAGCGTGGGCGCGGCCACCACCACCGCCAGTTGCGACACACCCTCCAGTAGCCGTGTAAACCACAGCAGCGCAAACGGCGGCTCCAGCGACTGCACCCCGGCCAGCACGGCCCCCAGCCCCATGCCCACCAGCAGCAAACGCCGGTAGCCGATGGCCGGAGCGCACAAGCCCATGGTCACGCCCAACACCAAGCCCACCATGCCCACGGTGGACAAAATCCAGCCCATGGCCGCAGGCGTGGCCCCGTAGGTGGCCTGCAGAGTCTGGAAGGCAAACGACACCTTGGAAAACTGCATCGCCGCCGCTACGCCGCACAGCCACAGGGTGAGGACGCGGGGCCAGTGGGTGGTGGAGAGTGGGGCCATGTGCAAAGAAGGAATGCTTTTAAAAATATAGCTGCTCACGCTGATGGAATCAGCACGAGCGGCTTATTTTATGCCTGGGTTTTAGGCCACAAGCGCACCGCCAGCGCCACCCCGCCCGCCAAAGCCGCCAGTCCACACACACCCGGCCAGCCCCATTGCGCCAGGGCCTGGCTGCCCAGCCAGGCACCGCTGGCCATGCCGATGAACATGCTGCCCATCAGCACGGCATTCAGGCGGCTGCGGGCGGCGGGCTCCAGGCTGTAGACGATGGTCTGGTGGGCGATCAAGGTGGCCTGCACGCCCAGGTCGAACACCACCGCGCCCAGGGCGATCAGCCACAGCGGGCCGCCAGCGTCCATCCCGCCGATAGCCATCGCCAAGAAGGCCGCCACCACCAAGCCCGCGCCGATGCGCGTCACCACCTCGGGGCCTTTGCGGTCGGCCACCTTGCCGGCCAGTGGCGCGGCCAACGCACCGGCAGCCCCGGCCAGGCCAAACGCTCCGGCGGCGGCACTGCCTAGGTGGAAGGGCGCGGCATGCAGCATCACCGCCAGCGTGGACCAGAACGCGCTGAAGGCCACGCTCAGCAGGCCCTGGGCCAGGGCGGCACGGCGCAAACCGGCATGGCGCTGCAGCAGCGTGCCCAGGCTGGCCATCAGGGCCAGATAAGGCATTTGCGTGGTCGGCACAAAGCGCGGCAGGCCGCGCCAAACCGCTACGCCCAGCAGGGCGATGCTGAGCGCCGCCACCACGAACATGCTGCGCCAGCCCGCGTGCTCGGCCACAAAACCTGACACCACGCGCGACAGCAAAATGCCCAGCAGCAGCCCGGTCATCACCGTGCCCACGGTCTTGCCGCGGCTGGATTCCGGCGCCAGCGTGGCGGCGGCAGGCACGATGTCTTGCGCCAGGGTGGCCGAGATGCCAATCGCCAGGCTGGCCGCCAGCAGCACGCCAATCGACGGTGCCGCCGCCGCCGTCAGCAGCGCGATGCACAAAATGGCCGCCTTGCCCAGGATGATGCGGCGGCGGTCAAACCGGTCCCCCAGCGGGGCCAGCAGGATCAGACCCAGCGCGTAGCCCAGTTGCGTCAGCGTCGGCACCAGGCCGATGGTGCCGGGCGTGGCCTGGAACTCGCCGGCCAGCACGCCCAGCATGGGCTGGCTGTAGTACAGCGCGGCGGCGGCCAGGCCTGCGCCCGCGGCCAAGAGCAACACCAGTGCGCCGGGTAGGACGGCAGGCTGGTTATGCGTAATAACGGTAGAAGACATGGTGAAAACCCTCAAATTTGCGAATGCCGTGAGTTTCCTGCTTCTTGCTTTGCCTGGGAACGCCCACGCTAGGCACAATGCCTATACGCTACGCGCATGAAGACCACCCCCGACCGCATCGAGCTGATGCAAACCTTTGTGCGCATCGTCGAGGCGGGCAGCCTGTCGGCGGCGGCGCTGCAGATGGGCGCGACCCAGCCCACGGTGAGCCGTCGCCTGCAGACACTGGAGCGCTCGCTGGGCATCAAGCTGCTGCAGCGTTCCACCCATGCCATGCAGCTTACCGAGGACGGCAGCCGCTGCTTCGCCCGTGCCAAGGAGCTGCTGGGCCGCTGGGATGCGTTCGAGGCCGACCTGCGCGGCAGCCACGATGTGCCCGAGGGCACGCTGCGCGTGATGGCCCCGCACGCCTTTGGCCAGCAGCAGCTCATCACCCCGCTGGCCGAGTACCTGCGCCGCTACCCCCGGGTGGCGGTGGAATGGCTGCTGCACGACGGCACGCCCAACTTCATCGCCGATGGCATCGACTGCGCCATCCACGTCGGTGCGGTGGACGATCCCACCGTGGTGTCGGTCAAGCTGGCCGAGATTCCGCGCATCGTGGTGGCCGCCCCCAGCCTGCTAGGCGACGGCCCCCGGCCTACCCATATGGACGATCTGGCCACCCTGCCCTGGCTGGCCTTGCGCACCTTTTACCGCAACGAAATCAGCCTGCAGCACCGCAGCGGCGCGCAACACCGCCTGGCGCTGCAGCCGCGCATCAGCACCGACAGCCTGTTTGCCATGCGCAATGCCGCGCTGATGGGCCTGGGCGTGTGCGTGGCCTCTGCCTGGGCGGTGGCCGACGACGTGGCCAACGGCACCCTGGTGCACCTGCTGCCCGAATGGCATGCCGCCCCGCTGCCGATGGTGCTGCTCTACCCCTATGCGCAGTTCTACCCGGCCAAGCTGCGGCGCTTTGCCGAAGTGCTGCGCGCGGCCCTGCACCACGGCCTGGAACCGGCCTAGGCCTAACTTTCATGGACTCGGGTGCAGAGCATCCCGAGCCATGAAAGTTATTTCACGTTAAACGTGCGTAGAAGATAAAGCGCCCTTCTCCTACATCCCTGTCACACCTGCAGGGCTAAGCTGGCCGTATTTTTTTGGGGAGTCCCACGCATGCAACTCACTGCCACCTGCACCCTGTCGGTCCACAACATCGCCGAATGCCCCCTGGTGGCCATGCTGCGGGCCTGCCACGGCGAGGCCCAGCACATCCTGCAGGAAAATTTTGACCTGCAGCCCTGGGTGCCGCGCGTGGACTACACCGATGTCTACGGCAACCTGTGCCAGCGCATGGTGCTGCTGCCCGGCAACACGCAGATGGCCTTGTCGGTCACCGCCGAAGTGGATGCCAATATCGCCACCGCCCCGCAGGCCGCCCCCACGCCCATGGCATGGCTGCCCGACAACGTGCTGCTGTACCTGCTGCAAAGCCGCTACTGCCCGTCGGACAAGATGGCCGAGCGGGCGCTGGGCATTGTGGGCAACGCGCTGCCCGGCTACGACCAGGCGGAAGCCATCCGCGCCTGGATCCACCACAACCTCAGCTACCAGTACGGCGTGAGCAGTGCCACCACCGATGCGCTGGACACGCTGTCGCAGGGCGCGGGCGTATGCCGCGACTTTGCGCATGTGGGTATTGCCCTGTGCCGCAGCCTGCGCCTGCCCGCGCGCATCGTCGTGGGCTATTTGTACGGGCTGGACCCGATGGACCTGCACGCCTGGTTCGAGGTGTTTGTGGGCGGCCGCTGGTACACCTTCGATGCCACCCAAAGCCAGCCGCGCGGCGGGCGCATCGTGCTGGCCTACGGGCGCGACGCGGCGGATGTGGCGTTTATCTCCGACTACGGCAGTGCGCCGCTGGAGGTGCAAAACATGCAGGTGACAGTGAACCTGTCACCGGGTTAACTCCGCTACTCCGGCAGGATAAGCGCGTCGGCGCGGGTCTTCTGATCGTGCAACTTGTGCAGCAGGTCGTCGATCTTGCGGGTGAGCTTGTCGGCCGCGCCATCCACCGCCTTGTGCAGCGTGTCGGCATGGTGCGTCACGGCCACGGGCGGGCGGCCTTCCAGGCGGGCTTCGAGCATGCAGCGCTTGTCATGGTGGTTGCTTTTGTCGCTGTTCTCGTCGCTCAGGTGCACTTCGACACGGGTGATGTGCGCGCTGAGCCGCGCCAGCGCATGCTGCACCACCCCGGTCACGTGGGTGGCCAAGCCTTCGTGGCCTTCGATGTTGTGGTCGGTGTTGAACTGGATTTGCATGGAGTCTCCTTGTGGTGGTGGCAGAGCGCTGATACGGCCCTGGCTACTAAATGGAGCCCTTGGGGGGCCTGTGAGTTCCCCTGAAGTGCACCACAGTCCATTATGCGCGCTATTTTTTTAATAGCTGTTTGTGCTTATTTGACAAGCGCTGGGTTCTGTTTTTATGGTGCATCGGCGGGCATCAATGCGTTTGTTCCGCGTTTCCTGGCCGGTCATGCGCTGCTGGATCCACTTGTCGCTGCGGCCATGCTGTTGCCAGGTCTGGCGGGGTCGGCCATTTCCTGCATGCGCTCGTAGCCGACCTTGGCCAGCCAGAGTTTGATGGGTTCGGCTTTGGGGCTGGGGATGGACTGGACGATGCGCAGCAGGCTTTGGGCGGTGGCGGCATCCGTCAGGCGCAGCTTGCCGTCGGCGGCGGGCATTTTCAACTGTCGACAAATTGTCGACAGTTGGGTGCCATCTTCTTGCAGCACACGCTGTTTCATCTTGAACCAGTAATCGCGCGCATTGGCGCTATCGGTCAGCACCTGCACGATATCGATCACCGAAAACCACCACACCTCGGTGGCCTCGTCGTACACGCGGCGGATCGCCTGGCCATCGAAATCGCTGGGGAGTATTGCCATATTTTGCTCCTGATACCGTAGCTGCTCACGCCCATTCAACAAGCGCTGAAGCCACTTTTTCCTTAAACCTTCGGTGCCAGGATCGCCACCGTGATGCGCGACACGCAGATCAAATTGCCTGCATCGTCCACCAGCTCGATGGCCCAGACCTGGGTGGTGCGGCCGATGTGGACCGGGCGGGCGGTGCCGGTGACCCAGCCGCTGGAGGCACCGCGCAGGTGGTTGGCGTTGATGTCCAGGCCCACGGCGCGGTGGCCCTCGGGGGCGGCGTACATGGCACCGATGGAGCCCAGGGTTTCGGCCAGCACCCCGCTGACCCCGCCGTGCAGCAGGCCGTAGGGCTGGCATGAACTCTGGTTCACCAGAGTTTCCAAAGCCAGCCGACAACAATTGCGGAAGCAACTGCAACTACCAATACCCAATAGACCCGCTTCTCCCTGTTGGTCATTTTTCGATACTGTTTATCGTCGGGTCCCGGAAGGCTCATTGGTATCTGCTTTAAATGTGGAGGGTCAGCGAATGCCGTGGATCATGCGTCAAAGCGAAATGTGGAAACACGCGTTGCCCGCCAACTAACGCCTTTTAAAGTAGAGCGGAAAGAATGGCACGATCGTTACCCAAACCTTGTCCCGCTCGGGGGTCATGTACACCCCAATAAAAGCTGCACGCCAAGAAAACTCGATGCATTTAAATTTCATGGTGTTAGATCCGTTGCGCTTCAAAGTCCACTACTGGCTGAATTCAACCTTTGTCCGGCGGTAGCTGTCCTGTACCAGCGATTGCCCGCTGGAAGGCCATTGCACGATATCGCGATTCAACGAATATGGTTGAAAGCTCGTAAATACGATCGATGTCCGCTTCCCAGGATGGGCAGTTAAGAGGACCTGGCACGTCATCCAGTCCATCCCGATGGAAAAATTGACGGAGACTGGCTGCAGCCGCAGCTTGCTCCTCCCAAGAGCGCGAAGCACGCAATACGGCTGCTACCTCCGCTATGGGTTCGGCCATCGCAGGTAACGAGAAACCAGGCTGCCGTGCAGCCAGGGCAACTCGCTCACATGCGCCTGCAAGTACCTGCCTATCTGCGTCAAAGCTGTTAGAGATCTCTGTCATGGACGGGAAGCCGTTGCATTGCTTAGGGAATGTCGCCATCTTTCCTCCTGCTGACCTCTGCTCCAGCGCCTATCACTTCGGCCCCGCCTTCAACCTCTTCGCCACCGGCGGCAGGTAGTTGTCAGGCGAGATGATGGACTTGCCGGTTTGGTTTTCCAACTGCTGGCGGGCCTGGCGGGCGATGCGGCCACCGGCTTGGGCGGCCCCCTTGTTTTCGGTGAGGCCAGTGGCATCCACGTTTTCGGCGATTTGGCGGGTGGAGAGCTCGGCCAGAGCGGTGAAGATGAGCTCGGCTTCGGTCATGTGGTCGCGCAGGTTCTGGCTTTTCAGGCCCTTCTTTTCCTTGTGCTCTTTCACACTCACGCCGGTCCACTCCTGGTGGATGATGTTGGTGAGGATGGCGAATTCCTGGCCCTCTTTGATGTCGTGGTCACGCCAGAAGTCGGTGAGTTTGTTGCGCGTCTCCTGGCCGGTCATGCGCTGCTGGATCCACTTGTCGCTGCGACCATGCTGTTGCCAGGTTTGGCGGGCGCGGTCCAGGGATTGGGCGGGGTCGGCCATTTCCTGCATGCGCTCGTAGCCGACCTTGGCCAGCCAGAGTTTGATGGGCTCGGCTTTGGGGCTGGGGATGGATTGGACCAGGCGCAGCAGGGTCTGGGCCGTAGCCGTGTCGGTCAAATAGCTTTTGCCATCTGCGGCAGGTAATTTCAGTCGGTGACAATCTGTCACCGACTGACTTCCTTCCTTTTCCAAACGGCGCTTTAACTGGTTCCAGTATTTGCGTGCAGTTTGGTAATCAGACTGCTGGGTCAGCACCTGCACCACGTCCACGACCGAAAACCACCACACTTCGGTGGCCTCGTCGTACACGCGCCGGATCGCCTGGCCGTCGAAATCGCTGGGGAGTATTGCCATATTTTGCTCCTGATACCGTAGCTGCTCACGCCCATTCAACAAGCGCTGAAGCCACTTTTTCCTTAAACCTTCGGTGCCAGTATCGCCACCGTGATGCGCGACACGCAGATCAAATTGCCTGCATCGTCCACCAGCTCGATGGCCCAGACCTGGGTGGTGCGGCCGATGTGGACCGGGCGGGCGGTGCCGGTGACCCAGCCGCTGGAGGCACCGCGCAGGTGGTTGGCGTTGATGTCCAGGCCCACGGCGCGGTGGCCCTCGGGGGCGGCGTACATGGCGCCGATGGAGCCCAGGGTTTCGGCCAGCACCACGCTGACCCCGCCGTGCAGCAGGCCGTAGGGCTGGCAGGTGCGGTGGTCCACCGGCACGCGGGCGCGCACGAAGTCGTCGCCCACCTCCACAAACTCGATGCCCAGGTGGGCGATGGCGGTGCCGATGGCACCGGCAGTAGCGATTTCGACGCTAAAGGGCTGCTTCCAGAGGGGCATGGGGAGAATTCCAGTAAGAGATATAAACAAAGGCTTTTCAGCATAAACCACGCCTTGCGCGTCTGGAGTCCCCCGCTTGCCCACCCCCCCTGCTTCTGCTTCCTCTTCTGTTTCCGCCGCCAACTTGCGCGGCATCCTGGCCATGGTGATTGCCGTGGGTTCGTTCTCGGTGATGGATGCTGCCCTGAAAACCCTGAGCCACCACTACCCGCCCCTGCAGGTGGCATCGATGCGCGGGCTGGTGGCGCTGCCGCTGGTGGCCTTGTACGTGCTGTGGCGCCAAGAGCTGCCCAGTCTGCTGAAGATCCGCTGGCCGCTGCATCTGCTGCGCATGGTGATCGGGGTGGCCATGCTGTCGTTGTTTGTGACGGCGCTGCGCACGCTGGGGCTGGCCGAGGCCTACACCATCTTTTTCATCGCCCCGCTGCTGATCACGGTGCTGTCGATTCCGGTGCTGAAGGAGCGCGTGCGGCCCCGCCACTGGTGGGCGCTGGCGGGCGGGCTGTGCGGCGTGGTGGTGGCGCTGCGGCCCGACCAGGGGGCGTTTTTGTCGCTGGGCGCGCTGGCGGTGCTGGGCTCGGCCGTGTGCTACGCGGTGTCGTCAGTGACCAGCCGGGTGCTGAGCCGCACCGATTCCAGCGCGGCCCTGGTGTTCTGGGGCACCACCGGCCTGGCCGTGGGGGCCGGGGCGCTGGCCTGGCCGCACTGGGTGGCGGTGCTGCCCACGGACGCGCCGGTGCTGGCCGTGATTGCGGTGAGCGGCTTTGCCGGGCAGCTGGCCATCACCCAGGCGTTTCGCTACGGGCAGGCGGCCGTGGTAGCCCCGTTCGAGTACACCGCGCTGGCCTGGGGCGTGGCGCTGGACGGCGTGCTGTGGCACACCGCGCCCGACCGCAGCACCTTGCTGGGCGGGGCCATCGTGATTGCCTGCGGGCTGTGGGTGGTGCGGCAGGAGCGGACCAAAGAGCTGGTGGTCACGCCTTAAAAATCAAGAGCCAAATCGGCTGCCTGTGCTGACTGTATAAGCACGAGTAGCTATCAAAACAATAGTATCAGGACTTACGCCCCGCGTGCCAGCGCCGCCTGCAGCTGGTCGGCGGCGAGCTCGAAGTCGAAGCCGGTGACGGCCGCCTGGAAGGCCGGGTAGCTGCCCGCGGGGAACAGGCTGCGCAGGCTGGCGGCGTGCTCCAGCACCTGTTCGACCGCGTCGCCGTCACTGTCTTCCAGCAGGCGCAGCAGTTGCCGGCCCAGGGCGCGGGCATCGGCGCTGGCGACCGCGGGGGCGGCCTCTTCCACCGGAGGCTGGGCCACGCGCTCGACCAGCAGGCTGCGCAGGGCGGCCAGGCCACGGGTGTTTTCGGCCTGCAGGCGGGCCATGGCAGATGCCACATCGCCGCCCGTGGTACCGCCTTGGCGCAGCGCCTCTTCCAGCGCCAGCGCAGCGGCGGCCAGGTCGGTCAGGCCGATGTTGCCCGCCACGCCCTTGGCGGTGTGGACCACGCGCTGCAGCGTAGCCAGGTCGCCCTGGGCCAGGGCTTCCTGGGCGCGCTGGGGGGCGTTGGCGTGGTGTTGCACAAACTGCTGCAGCAGCCGCAAGTAGAGCTTTTCATTGCCCGCCACGCGGCGCATGCCGGAGGCGGTGTCCAGGCCGGGCACGGCGGTCCACATCTGCGGGGCGGCGGGGCCGGGAGCGGCAGGGCGCGGGGCGCTGGCCCCGGCGCTGGCAGGCCGGGCCCAGCGCAGCACGGTCTGCAGCAGGGTGGGCGGGTCCAGCGGCTTGGTGATGTGGTCCACCATGCCCACGGCCAGGCAGCGCTCGCGCTCTTCGCGCAGGGCGTGGGCGGTCATGGCGATGATGGGCAACCTGGCATAGCGCGGGTTGGCGCGGATCTGCTGGGTGGCCTCCAGCCCGCCCATCACCGGCATTTGCAGGTCCATCAGCACGGCGTGGAAATGGTCGGGCGCAGCGGCGGCCAGCAGGTCGAGTGCGATGCGGCCATTGTCGGCCACCTCCACCCCGGCCCCGGCGGCCTGCAGCAGCTCTACAGCGATCTGCTGGTTGATGTCGTTGTCTTCGGCCAGCAGCAGGCGCAGGCCGTCCAGGCGGGCCGGGGCGGCATCGGCCACCGCGGGCAGCATGGCCGGATCGGCCAGTCCGAACCACACGGTAAAACTGAAGCAGCTGCCCACGCCGGGCTCACTCTGCACTGTGATCTGGCCGCCCATGCGCTCCACCAGGCCGCGGGTGATGGCCAGACCCAGGCCGGTGCCGCCGTATTTGCGGGTCACCGAGCCATCGGCCTGGGTGAAGGCCTGGAACAGTTTGGCGGCCTGCGCTTCGGTCATGCCGATGCCGGTGTCGCGCACGTCAAAACGCAGTTGCACCCGCTCCGGGGTCTTTTCCACGGTGTGCACGGACACGGTGACCAGGCCTTTGTCGGTGAACTTGGCGGCGTTGCTGAGCAGGTTGGTGAGGATCTGGCCCAGGCGCAGCGGGTCGCCCACCAGGGCCGGGGCCACCTCGGAGGCCACGTCAAACACCAGGGCCAGGCCCTTCTCGGCCATGCGCTCGGCCAGCAGCGTGGTGCTGTGGTTGAGCACCTCGTCCAGCCGGAACGGCACCTGCTCCACATCCAGCTTGTCGGCCTCGATCTTGGAGAAGTCCAGGATGTCGTTGATGATGCCCAGCAGCGCCACGCCCGCGCGGTGGATCTTGCCGATGTAGTCGCGCTGGGTGCTGTCCAGATGCGTCTTCAGGGCCAGGTGCGACAGGCCGATGACGGCGTTCATCGGGGTGCGGATTTCGTGGCTCATGTTGGCCAGGAACATGGACTTGGCCTGGGTGGCCTCCTCGGCCACTTCCTTGGCCTGGCGCAGCTCGGCCTGCACCTGGGTGAGCTCGCTGATGTCCACCAGCACGCCCACCAGCCCGGCCACCCGGCCATCGGCGTGGTGGAAGGGGTTGATGGAGTAGAGCGTGGTGTGCAGCTTGCCGTCGGCAAACAGAAAGCTTTCTTCCCGGCGCATCGCGGTGTTGGTGGTGACGATGGAGAGCTGTTCGCTCTGGATCACCTGCCGCCGCGCCAGCGGAATGAATTCCAGCTCCATCACCGTGGTGCCCAGCAGGTCCTGGGCCTGCAGGCCAAACGCCTGCTCGTAGGCCAGGTTGCAGCCCAGAAAGCGGGTTGCAGTGTCTTTGTAGAACACCGGGGTGGGAATGCTGTCGAGCATGGCCTGCAGGGTGGCCGCGTGCTCGGCTGCCAGGCGCAACCCGGTGTGGCGGTTGCGCATCACCTGGCTGGCAATGCGGCTGAGCAGCAGAATCAGCCCCAGCCCCAGGGCGGCCACCAGCGCCGCCAACGAGTAGTGCCAGCGCGCCATCGGCCCCAGCCCATCCAGCGGGTCCAGGGCCAGCATCTGGTAGCCGGGCTGGGCCAGTGGCACCCGATTCACCAGGTAGGGGTTGCCATCCACCTCCCAATGCTGGGGGTGCAGCAACGGGGCCGGGCGCTGCACCGGGATCGTGGCCATCCGCGCCGTGGCGGGCGGCACCGGTGCCAGCGGGCCCACATGGCGCAGCATGAAGTCGGCCCGCGAGGCGCTGACCACGATGCCGTCGCGGTCCACCACCAGCGCCACCTGGTGGCCCGACAACAGCGGGGACAGCGCGCTGGCATCGTGCTTGATGACCACCACGCCCTGGGGCACGTCGTCGCGGTCGGCCCGCAGTGCGTAGAAAAAGCCCGGCTGGTTGGCGTAGCTGCTCAGCCCCTGGCCGATGGTGAACAGCTGGCCCACGCCGTGCTCCATCGCGTCGTTGAAGTCGCTGCGCGCCAGGTAGGTCTGGCCCAGCAGGCTGCCGGGCAGTCGCCCGTCGCTGGTGGCCACCACCAGGCCCGCCACATTGACCACAAACACATGGCTGTACTCCTGCCGCTGGCGGGTCTGCTCCAGGCTGTCGCCCAGAAAGCGCACATACGGGTCGCCCACCAGCTTGGCCCGCCGCTGGGCCTCGGGCATGGCCAGCAGGCCGGCGGCGCGGGGGTTGGACTCGGCCAGCAGCTCCTGCACGGCGGTCTGCTGGGCCAGTAGCGCGGCCACCGTGGCCACCTCGGAGAACTTGCGGTCGATGATGCGGGCGGTGCTGACGGCATCGGTCCGGGCGGTCTGGGCGCTGTCGGCAATGTGCGCGTCCACGATGCGGCCCGACAGCCACTGCGCCACCGAGCCCACCAGCACCAGCCACAGCACGGCGCAGATGCCGGTCCAGCGGTTGAGCTGGCGCAGCTGGGCCTCAAAGGCTTGTAGAACAGTGGGCGGGGCCACCGTGCGGGAACGGAGGTCCGCGGGAGGCAGGCGGTCGATGGGCATGCAGTGGGCGGGACTGGAGTGGCGCGGCCAGAAATCAGCGCACGGGGCTCCACCATACTGCGGATGTAACTTTATGTACACCCGCGCCAGACCATATTCTTCGCCTTTTTTGCTACAAAATAAATAGCTTTTTGCGCATATTCGATGGCCACGACCTGCCATTTAGAATGGTCCGCGAAATCAGTCTTTGCTGGCAGGAAAGGGCAAATCTCCACAGCTTCCCACCGGAGAGGTTCTGCTCGCGTCGTGGGTAACAGGATAGGGCGAGGAGCGCTTAAAGCTCGTTGTCAGGAAAATCTACTGGCAAAGGTTCTGGACGATCACAACTGCTTTGCAGCGTGTAAAAGTTGCCGCTCGCAGCAGATGTCAACAGACCATGCATCAGCTCCAAGCTGTGCAACGCCATGCCTCCACTTGCACGTGCCGGGCGTTGTTGGGTGATGGCATAGGCCATATCGACAAGCCCAATCCCTCGGCTATTGACTTGGTGGCTGGTTTCGGCAAATCGGTGTTGCGCAGGGACTTCGATCCAATCCGGCATGAACGGTGGGCGAGGCAAGTCCTTCCAGCGGTATTGGTCAGACGTGCGCAGCAAAACGCTACCGCCAAACAGATTCGGCCCGTCTACCGGATCGATGTCGCGTATGCAGATCGTGCCTTTGGTGCCGTAAATCTCCATCCGGGGGAGTTCTGAATCCCAAACATCAAAGCTGGCGATCAAGGTTCCGATGGCACCGCTGGCGAACTCCATATTGCCGGTAATGTGGGTGTCTACTTCCACTGGGAATTGTTTTCCGCGCAGGGGCTCGCTGTGCACCGTGCGTGTTAAAAATGTTTTTCGGGCCATTGCAGAGCAGCGCTTCACCGGGCCCAACAGGGATAGCAAGGCGGTCACGTAGTAGGGGCCTATGTCCAGCAAGGGCCCGGCCCCCGGCTGGTAGAAAAATTCCGGGCCAGGGTGAAACCACTCGTGCCCGTGGCTAACCACAAACGCACTGGCGGCAGTCACCTCACCGATAACACCGTCGTCGATCAGCTTGCGGCAGGTCTGTAACCTGGCACCCAAGAAGGTGTCGGGTGCAGAGGCCACCATCAGACCGTTTGCATGTGCCAACTCCAGAATCGCACGGCCTTCTTCCAAAGTAGCGGCAAGTGGCTTCTCGGTATAAACATGCTTGCCTGCCTTCAGCGCGGCCAGATTGATCTCGGCGTGTGCGTTAGGCAGCGTCAGGTTGAGGACGATGTCGATGTCCACATCCGCGATCAGCGCAGCGGCGCAAGCATACGGACGCTCGATGCAATGCAACTTGGCTTTTTCTTGGGCTTTTACCAGGCTGCGGCCAGCACAAGCCAGCACTTTGACAATGCCGTACTTTTGCAGATTGCGGATGTACACATCGCTGATATCGCCAATGCCGATAACGCCGACGTTGAAAGTTTTCATAAGCAGTATGCAGGAATGGGGGTGGGTGGGATATCCGTAATACCCAGGTGCTGGGCCAGTACGGTAACAATCAAACCATGGTCTTCATGGGATGGCAGACCGGATACTGCGATGGACGCTACAACGCCGGTGCCATTCACGCGCACCGGAAAACCACCGCCATGGACGGCATACGTCTGGGTTTCCAGCGCACCATCGGGCCAGGGCATCCGGCCCTCGGCCTCCAACCTCAACTGGACCAGGTACGACGAAGCATTGCAACGCAAGGCGACATTTCCTTTGCGGCGAGCCCAATCTTCGTTGTCCGGAGATGCACCTGGGAGAGTCGTATAAAAAAGTCGGCGTGCCGAACTACGTATATCGATGGCAACCGGTGCTCTTTTCAAAACGGCTGCGGCACGAAGCGCTTTGCCAATGGCATAGGCCACCTCTTCATCAAAACTTGCAAACACCAGGACCTGCTCCTGGTGTTGAAGTGCATCGATAGAGTTCGGTGTTTTCATAGGGCAATTGCAATCAAGTGTTTGAATTACAAAGAATGGTGGGCGCGGGCATCGCTTCGGAACACCGCCTTGAAGTCGCGGTAACCCTGGAAACCGAAGTGCTTGGCAAAGCGCACGACGGCCGAGGGCTGGACGTTGCAGCTGCGCGCCAGGTTTTCGATCTTTTCACCGCCCAGGGTGTCGGGATGTTGGGCGACGTAGTGGGCGATGGTTTTGAGCTGCTTGCTCAACACCCCGAACTCGCTACCGATGTGGGCCAGCAGCGGCTCGACCTGGGTGGGGGGCGTGGTCACTTCGTGTGCTTGTCCAGGTAGCGCTGGATCTCGCTACGCATGAAGCGCGACGAGTCGTCAGCCCGCTCGTCCCAGCCGAACACGCAGCTCGACAGCACGCCGTCAAAGCCAATCTCGGCCAGGGTTTGGAAGAACACATCCCAGTCGATCTCGCCTTTGCCCATGTCCAGGTGCTGGTGCACCCGCACCTTGGCACCGGGCGGATTGACCACGTAGCGCAGGCCGGAGGAGTCGCGGTGGTTGAAGGTGTCGGCCACGCGCACATGGGCCAGTACCGGGGCGGCGGCGCGCAGCATGGCGGCCATGTCGTCGCCGTAGTAGAAGGTGTGCGGCGCGATGTACGACAGCTTGACGTGGGAAGAACCGATGGAGCGCACGATGTCAATGGCCGGGGCCATGGTTTCGATCCAGTCCTCGGGGTGCGGCTCGATCGACAGCACCACGCCTTCGCGCTCGAAGATGGGGATGAGCTCGTCCATGGAGCGCCAGAATGCCGCCTCGCAGGCCTCGGGCGTGTTGAAGTTTTGCTGGGCCGAGCGCTCGGGCGAGGCACCCCGGCCGAACTCGGAAATCATGGTGTCGCAGTCCATCTCCACCGCCACCTGGATGGCCTTTTTCCAGTAGCGCATGGCCGCCAGGCGCTCGTCTTCCAGCGGGCTGGACCAGCGGTACATGGGCTGCAGCGTGGCCAGCTGCACGCCGTGGTCTTTCAAGGCCTTTTTGAAGCCCTGGATGCGCTCGGGGTAGACGCGCGGCTGGGCCCACCATTCCAGAAAGTCGGCGCGCGGCGAAAGTTCGATGTGCTCGTAGCCCAGCTCGGCCGTCTTGCGGCAAAGCTCGGGCAGCGAGAGGTGGCGGTGCATGTAGGGGTCGAGGGCGATGCGCATGGGGGCTCCTTGTGGTGCTCTGGGTTTATTGGCTGATGGTTTGCTGCAAGGCGTGGATAGAGGTCAAAACTCCGGCTTCGATCGACATGGTCAGGTCTTCCATTTCCAGCGAGACATAGCCGTCGTAACCGCCCATGCGGCAGACCGAGAAGAACTCTTTCCACCACTGCAGGTCTTTGCCGCAGCCCACGGCCACGTAGTTCCAGCTGCGGGTCTCGGCGGCGGTGACGGGCTGGGTTTCCAGCAGGCCGTTGATGTCGGCCAGGCCGCGTTCGATGCGGGCATCCTTGCCGTGGATGTGGAACAGCGCGCCCTTGAGGTTGCGGGCAGCAGCAATCGGGTCAGCCCCCATGGCGATCAGGTGGGAGGGGTCGAGGTTGATGCCGACGGTGGGGCCGACCGCATGGCGCAGCCGCCACAGCGTGGCCGGGTTGTAGACCAGCATGCAGGGGAATTCCTCGATGGCGATCTGCTCCACACCGTGGGCCTGGCAGTGCGCGACGAACGCCTTCCACCAGGGGATGGCCACCTGGTTCCACTGGTAGTCCAGCGCGGGGGCCATGTAGTCGGGCCAGGACACGGTGGAGGTGATCCAGTTGGGGGTCTGGTCGCCGGGCGCGCCTGCAGGGCAGCCCGACATCATCACCACTTTTTTCACACCCAACTTGCCCGCCAGCACGATGGTGTCGTAGCTCGACCGGGTGTGCTTTTCGCCCATGGCACCGGGGCTGAGCGGGTTGCCGGAGCAGTTGAGAGCGGCGATTTCCATACCGCGCTTTTCCAGCTCGGCCTGGAAGGCCATCCGTTTGCTTTCGCTGGCCAGCAGCTCGGCGGTGGGCACGTGGGGGCATGAGGCCCAGCCGCCTGCGGTCATTTCAACGGCGTTAACACCCAGGGATTTCACCTTGTCCAGCATGTCGGGGAAGGACAGGTTGTTGTAGACATCGGTGCAGATGGAGAGTTTCACAGTGGTTTCCTGAAGGTTTATTTGGCGTAGAAGGCTGGCCGCTGGGCCAAAGAAATCGGCACGATGGCCTTGCTGTGCCGCGCTTGCACGCAGGCTTCGGCGGTGGCGGAGGCGAAGTAGCCGTCCCAGGCGGTGGGGCCGTGGACCTGGCCGCGCTGGGTGGCATCGATCCACTCCTGCAGTTCCACGTCGTAGGCATCGATGAAGCGCTGCTTCCAGTCGGTCTGGATGGCGGTGGAGGCACGGCCTTCCAGGCGCAGGGCCACGCTGGCGGGTTCGGGCAGGCTGGCGGCCCCCGTTTCGCCCACCACCTGGCATTGGATGTCGTAGCCAAAACGGCAGCCGACAAAAATTTCGGTGTCGATGCGGATGCCCTTGCTGGTTTCCAGCAGCACCATCACCGGGTCGTGCAAACCGGCGTGGGAGTTGCGGCTCTTGCGGCCCTCCACCACCTGGGCGCTGACGTAGTCGTCGTCCAGCAGCCAGCGCAGCACATCGATCTCGTGCACAAAGGTGTCGGTGATGCACATGTCGCCCACGTACATTTCGGGCACGCTGGGGTTACGGTGGGCGCAGTGCACCATGAGGGCATCGCCGATGGTGCCCGCATCCAGGGTCTTTTTCAGGGCGCGGTAGCCTGCATCAAAGCGGCGCATGAAGCCCACCTGCACCAGCTGCTTGCCCGCCTGGACCTCGGCCTCCACCACGCGCAAGCCACTTTCGGCCGAGGTGGTCATTGGCTTTTCGCAGAACACCGGCTTGCCCGCGGCAATACAGGCCAGCAACTGGTCGGCATGGGCCGGGCCCCAGGACGCGACCAGCAGCGCATCCACATCGGGTGCGGCGATCAGGTCCTGGTAGTTCTCAAACACCTTGGCACCCAGGCCGGAGGCAAGGTTAAAGGCCTGCGTCGCCGCCAGGTTGATGTCGTTGAGGGCCACGATGCGCGCGCCGCTGAGTTTGCGGTGGATGCGCAGTGCGTGGTCCTGGCCGATGGCACCGCAGCCAATCACGCCAATTCTGAGTTCCATGGGGTGTCTTTCAAAGGAGTGGAATGCCCGGCGGTGGTGCCACCGGGCCGGGGCTTATTTGCTGTAATTGGCGACGTTGTCTTTGACGATGGATTCAAAGGGAATCAGCTTTTCTTTCGGGGCGGGTTCGCCCTTCTTGATCATCTCGACCACGTCAAACGCACCCTGGGCCTGGCCCTTGGCGTTCTGGAAGATCGACTGCGACATGTCGCCCGCCTTGATGGCATCCAGCGCGTCCTTGACACCGTCGATGCCGGAAATCATCACGCCCTTGCGGCCCGCGGTCTTGAGCGCCTGCAAGGCACCCAGGGCCATCTGGTCGTTGGCGGCGATGAGCGCGTCGAACTTGGGAAACTTCTGCACCCAGTCTTCGGTGATCTTCATGCCTTCGGCGCGGTCGTAGTTGGCGGGCAGGTTGGCCAGCACTTTCACGTCGGTGCGGCCCGCCAGGGCTTTGGTGAAACCCTCCAGGCGCTCCTTGGAGTGGTACAGGCCAGGCTGGCCTTGCAGGTAGACGATCTGCGCGTTCTTGGGCAACTGCTTGGCCATGAACTCGCCCTGCATGCGGCCTGCGTCCACGTTCTTGGAGCCAACAAAGGTGAACTTGCCACCGGCCGACTCAATACCCAGGGCGATCACCGGAATGCCCGCCTTGTTGGCTTTTTCCACGCCCGGCACGATGCCCTGGTAGTCCACCGGCACGATGACGATGGCGTTGACCTTCTGGGCGATGAAGTTGTCGATCTGGTCGAGCTGCTTGCTGGCATCGCCGCCCGCATCGGCAAACGACACGCTGACATTGGCATCGGCCTTGGCGGCTTCGATGAAGGCGTTCTTGCGGCTCATGGTGAACACATCGGTGTCGGCCAGGTTGGCGTAGCCGACGACGAATTTCTTGGCCTGGGCAAAGCTGGTGCCGGGCAGGATGGCCAAAACAACGGCGCAAGCGGCCATGGTGCGGATAAATGATTTCATACGAATTCCTTGGTAAATATCTATTTGTGGTTTAGTGCATTGGCACAGGGTTACGGCTGTCTCAAACCCTATAACCCGGAGGGTGCGGGGTGTTTTCATCGCTCGATAGAAAATCCTCCAGAGAATGGGGTGGCTTAGGTTGTAAATATCAAGACTTCTTGCCCGACTTGGTTTTCACATCCAATATCACCGCCACGGCAATAATCACGCCCTTGACGATTTGCTGCCAGTACGAGCTGACATTCATCAGGTTCAAAATATTGTTGATCACGCCAATAATCATGGCCCCAATCACCGTACCGGTAATCGTGCCGGTGCCGCCCATCAAGCTGGTGCCCCCCACCACCACGGCGGTAATGGCATCAAACTCGTAGGCCACACCCCCGGCAGGCTGGCCGGAGTTAATCCGCGACATCAGCACAATACCGGCAATGGATACCAAAATACCGTTGAATACAAAGGCCCGGCGCAATACGCCGTCGGTATTAATGCCCGATGCCAGTGCGGCCTTGGCATTACCGCCTACGGCGTACACGTGGCGGCCAAACTTGGTGCGGTTCAGCAATACCCAGGACACCATCACCACGAAAATCAATATCAGGACCGAAATAGGCACCGGCCCGATATTGCCCTGGCCAATCACCTGAAAATCCCCTAACCCGCTGACCGGCACGCCCGCCGTGTACAGCAGAATCGCCCCCCGCGCCACGGTGGTCATGGCCAGGGTCATGATGAAGGACGGGATCTTGAAGTAAGTGATGACATACCCGTTGACCAGCCCCACGACTATGCCTGCGCCAATGCCTGCCGAAATCGCGAGGTAGATATTGCCCGTCAAGGACATCACGCTGGCGGCGAGGGTGCCGGTCAGCGCCAGCACCGAACCCAGCGACACATCAATATGGCCCAAAATAATAATAAATGTCACACCACAGGCCAGCAAACTCACCACGACCACCTGGCGCAATACGTTGGTCAAATTACCGGCGGTCAAGAATGTTTCGTTCAAAAACGAAGACAAAACAAAAATACCGATAAATATCAAAATGGTGCCGTACTTGCGGTAGATCTCGGCAAAGCCCATTTTTCTTATTTTGGAAAGCATGGTGGGTGTCTCGCGGGGTGGGGTGGAAATAGCGGTGTTCATGCGTGTGCTCCAGTGGCCAGGGCCATGATGTTTTCCTGGTTGGCTTGTTCGCGGGATAATTCACCGCGCATTTTTCCTTCTTGCATGACCACAATGCGGTCGCTCATGCCCAATACCTCGGGCAGCTCGGAAGAAATCATGATGATGGCCAGGCCCTGTTTGGCAAACTGGGTCATGAGTTTGTGGATTTCGGATTTGGAGCCCACGTCGATTCCGCGCGTGGGTTCGTCCAATATCAATACCGTCAAATCGCGCAGCAGCCATTTGGCAATGGCGATCTTTTGCTGGTTACCACCGCTCAATGTGCCGACGATGGTATTTAAATTAGCGGTTTTGATTTGCAGCAGCTTGCGCATGTGCTCGCCAGATGCGGTTTCGGCTTTTAAATCCAAAAATAAGCTAGGGGCAAATTTCTCCAGATTGGCCAGGGAAATGTTTTCCTGCACCGAGCGGCACAGCACCAGGCCTTCGGCCTTGCGGTCCTCGGACACCATGGCGATACCGTGGCGGATAGCGTCTGTGGGTTTGTTCAGTTCCAGCTTCTGGCCGCCCAGCCAGACCTCGCCCGCGTCCAGCCGGTCCAGGCCAAAAATCGCCCTGACCACCTCGGTGCGGCCTGCGCCAATCAGACCGGCCAGGCCGACGATCTCGCCCTTGCGCACCTCGAAGCTGATGTCCTGGAACACGCCGTGCCGCGTGGCACCGCGCACCGACAGGGCCACCTCGCCGATGGGCACGGTTTCTTTCGGGAAGATGCTGCTGATGGTGCGGCCCACCATCAGGCCGATCAGACGGTTCTGGTCGTAGTCGGCGGCTGGGCCCGAACCCACGTACTGGCCGTCGCGGATGATGGTGATGTCGTCCGCAATCTGGAAGATCTCGTCCATCTTGTGGGTGATGTAGATGATGGCCACACCACGCGCTTTCAGGTCGGCGATCTGGCGAAACAGCATGGCCACTTCGGTGTCGCTGATGGCCGAGGTCGGCTCGTCCATGATCACCAGCGCGGCGTTGCGCGAGATGGCCTTGGCAATCTCCACCAGCTGCATGCCCGCAATGCTGAGTGCGCGCATCTGCTGGTCGGCGCGGTAGGGCAGGCCCAGGCGGTCCAGCAGGGCCTGGGTGTCGGCCTCCATGCGGGCAAAGTCCACAAACAGGCCCCACCACCTGCTGTGCACCGGCTCGCGGCCCAGGAAGATGTTTTCGGCGATGGTCATGTCCAGCACCGGGCTGAGTTCCTGGTGGATCATGGCAATGCCCAGCTCCAGCGTGGCGCGGGTGTTCTGGTGCGTAAGCTGCACACCCTTGAAGAAGATGTCACCCGAGTCCACCGCGTGCTCGCCGCTCAGCACCTTCATCAGCGTGGACTTGCCCGCGCCGTTTTCGCCCACCAACACGTGCACGGAGGCCGCACGCACCTGCAGGTTCACGCCGTCCAGCGCCTTCACGCCGGGGAAGGACTTGGTGATCTTGCGCATCTCCAGCACCAGACCGTCAGATTGGGTTGTCTTCAGCACCTGTGTCTCCTAATTGGCGCTGGTCGGGGGTCCCGTGGCGCTCTGGTGCGGATTATGGGAGGGGGATTAGAAAAAAATGTCTAAATGAAATGAAAACTGTCATAGACTGTCATTTCATTAGGGTTAGTATTGAAAGCAATATGTCAAACGACCTTTCCACCGAACTCCACCCTGGCCGCGTGACCATTGCCGACGTGGCCAAAGCCGCCGGAGTCAGCCTGTCTACCGTGGACCGCGTGCTCAATGGCCGGGCTCCCGTGCGGCGCGACACGGCCGAACGCATCCACGCGGTAGCCGAATCCATCGGCTTCCACGCGGCAGGCGTGATCCGCGAGCGGGTGCGCGGCAAACGGGTGCGCCACACGCTGGGCTTTCTGCTGCAGCGCTCCGATGCGGCCTTCTACCAGGAGCTGGGCGCATCCCTGGCCGTGGCGACCGAGGCGCACAGCGAGTACTGCACCGCGCCGCAAATCACCTACATGGACGATCTGTCGCCCGAGGCGGTGTCGCAGCGGCTGCGGGAGATGGGCGAGCGGGTCGGTGCCGTGGCCCTGGTCGCCGTGGACCACCCGCTGATCTGGGCCGAGATCGAGCGGCTCAAGGCCAAGGGCATACCGGTTTTTGCACTGATCTCCGACCTGAGCACACCCGCCCGCGCAGGCTACGCCGGGCTGGACAACCGCAGCGTGGGCCGCACCGCTGCCTGGCTGATCACCCACATGGCGCACATGCCGGGCAAGCTGGTCACCTTTGTGGGCAGCCACCGCTTCCAGTGCCAGGAGGTGTGCGAGATGAGTTTTCGGTCCTATGTGCGCGAGCACGCGCCGAACTTCGAGCTGATGGAGCCGCTGTTTACGCTGGAGAGCGACCAACTGGCCGAAGAAGGCACGCGCGACCTGCTGCACCGGCACCCGGACATCGTGGGTGTGTTGATCGCGGGCAGCGGTATCGACGGCGTGGTACGGGCGCTGCGCGAGCACTACAGCAGCGCGCCCGGCACCCGGCCGATTTGCGTGGTGCGCGAGCTGACACCGCATGCGCGCGAGGGGCTGCGCAGCGGCGATCTGCATGCCGCCCTGTCGCACCCCTTGCCGCAACTGGCCCAGGGGCTGGTAGGCATGATGGTGGAGCGGCTGAACAACCCTTCGGTGGGCTTGCAGCAAACCATCGTGCCGCTGGACACCCAAACGCCGGAGAGTGCGTAGCTATTGTTTTAGTAGCTGCTTAGGTCCATGCAACTGGCGGACAAGGCCAAAAAGGCTTGTAATTTTGCCTGGCTACCGTGGCTCCAGCCGGGGGAACAGCCGCAGCGCATTGCCCCGGGCAATACCTTCGTGTTCAGCCTTCGTGAGGCCACCCAGGTTACGAAAAGCCGCCACATTGGCCGCAATGCCCGCCGCCGGGGTGAACGGAAAGTCGCTGCCAAACAGCACGTGGGTCAGCGAGGTGAGCCGCCGCAGGCGCTCGATGGCGGCGTCGCTGGCCGACCCGGCCAGGTCGTAGTACAGCGCGGCCAGCACCCGGCGCACCTCGTCCGCACCACCGGCAGGCCGCTGCGGCAAAAATGGTAGGGTCGAAAACCCGGCGATGCGCTCGGCCACCGCCGACAGCGCACCGCCCGCGTGCGGAATGATGATGCGGATGTCAGGGTACCGGGTGAGCGTGCCCGCAAACACCAGGTCGGTCACAGTGCGGGCCGTGTCCATGGGAAATTCCAGAATGGGCGCGGGCCGGCCCAGGCCGACCGATTCCAGGCACGGCGGCGAGGTGGGGTGCAAGAACAGCGTGGCGCGGCGGCGGTGCAGCTCGGCAAACAGCGGGTCGAGACGGGTATCGCCCAGGTAGATGCCGTGCACATTGGTTTCCATCACCACGCCGTCCAGCTTGAGCACATCCAGCGCGTAGCCCATTTCGTCCAGCGAGGCGGCCACATCGGGCAGCGGCAAGGTGGCAAACGCGCCAAAGCGCTGGGGCGTGCGCTGCACCAGCTCGGCGGCAAACACGTTCAGCGCGCGGGCCAGCCGCTGGCGCGCCAGGCCGTCTTTCAGAAAACCCACGGTGGGCGACGAGACCGACAGCATCGAGGTGTCGATGCGGTGCCGGTCCATGTGGGCCAGGGCCTTGTCTTCGGACCACGGCGGCACCGGAAAGCCGCCGTCCAGCGTCACCAGGCCCGCATCGGCCAGCGCCTGCGCATAGAACGGCGGCAGGTAGTGCGAATGCGCGTCGATCAGGCCACAGGCACAGGGGCTGGGCGTGTCTGCTGCATGGGTGCTAGCGGCCACACCCAGGGCCAGGGCGGCAGAAAATTGGCCGATGGCGGCACGGCGGGAAGGGTTGTGCATGGCGGGCTCCGTTCAACGGCGTTGGGAAGGGGCGGTTTCCTGCAGAAACAACACCACCACAAAACCCAGCACCAGGGCCACGGCCGCCAGGTGCAGGATGTACTGGATGCCGTAGTGCTGGGCCACGTAGCCCGCAATCACCGGGGCCACACCGCCGCCAAAAATCTCGCCCGTGCCCACCACGATGCCGGACGCGGTGGTCATCAGCTTGGCGGGCACCGATTCGGCGCTGATGGGGCCGACGGTGAGGCAGATCATGCTGAACACAAAGAACAGCGTGGCAAACAGGCTGCCAAACAGGCGGTAGGGCTCGGCCCCGGTGTGCATCAGAAAGTACAGGCCGATGCCCGCGCCGATGACGGACAGGATCATCACCGGCTTGCGGCCCAGCCGGTCGGACAGCGCAGGCATCACCAGGGTGCCCAGCGTGCCGCCAAAACCGATGGCCGACAGCACCAGGCCCATTTGCTCCAGGCTCAGGTGCAGGTAGTCGATCAGGTAGCTGGGCAGCAAGGCGCTGAGCACCACCAGGCAGGTCAGCCAGCACAGCATGCCCAGCATGTTGAGCGGGATGTTGCGGTACTTGAACACATCGCTCCAGCGGTGCGCCGACACGTCGGCAGTGGCGGTGTGCAGCGCGGCAACTGCCGGGGTGGTATTGCGCAGCACGCGGTACAGCAGGTAGGCAATGAGCAGGCCGGGAACCGACACCAGCGCAAAAATCCAGTGCCATTCCACCACCTTGAGCAGCTGGGTCACCAGCACCGGGGCAATGCCGAGGCCAAACAAGGGCAGCGCCATTTGCTGGATGCCGATGTTCATGCCCTGGCGCGAGGGCTTGGACGCGTCCAGCGTGGCCACGATGCTCACGGGGGTGAAGGCACCTTCGGCCAGCCCCATCAGCGCGCGGATGGCCATCATGCTGACGACACCCGTGGCCAGGCCGCTAAAGCCCGCCAGCAGCGAGAACACGATGACCGCCGGAATCAGCACCTTGCGGTGGCCCAGCCGGTCCGACAGGTTGCCCATGAAGATGGAGGCCAAGCCCCAGGCGATGGACAGCACGCCGGTGATCTGCCCCAGGTCCTGGTAGTTGAGGTGCAGCTCCTGCGAGATCACCGGGAACAGCGGCAGGATCATGAAGCGGTCGATGCCGACCAGGCCAAAGCCCAGGCACAGCAGGGTGACGGCTTTCCATTCGTAACTGATGTCCCAGCGGGACGGCGTGGCCGTGGAGGGGGTAAGGGTGGCAGCGTGCATGGTGGTAGCTCCGGGTTACAGGGAATGGACACCGTGGTGTCGAAGGTCGGCGGCCAGGTCGTCCACCAGGCCGTTGGTGTCTGCGGCCTGCGCGACTGCGCCGTACAGGTAGAAGTCGGGCCGCACCAGCATCGCGGTGATGCCGTGCTGCGCCATGTAGGGCAGGAACTTGTGGTCCACATCGGTCCAACTGCCGGGGACCGCGCCGTCGGCGGTGATGACCACGCGCCGGGCTTCCAGGGCATCCAGGAACTGGTTTTGGGCCGCCCCCAAAGTGATGTCCACGGTGGAGACGAGCACAAAGCCCAGGCCTACCACCGCATCGAACCGGCCTTGCTGCGTACCCCGGCGCACGGTGCCGTGCGGGCTGAGCAGGCCCGCAGGTGCCTGCAGCGTGCCATCCGCGCCGTGGCGCAGGATGCCCGCCGTGAGGCTGGGGAACGGCGGCGGCGGGGCGGCCTGGCCGCTGAAGAAGGCGGCATCGCGCTCGGCGGCTTTTACCGGGTCGGGGATGCAGATCACCTTGCCCAGGTACATCGACAAATCGATCACGTCGCTGACGTGCGGGCGGCGCTCGGGCTGGTAGGTGTCGAGCAGGGTGTCGCTGGCCTTGCCGTCGAGCACCAGGTTCAGCTTCCAGGCCAGGTTCCAGTCGTCGCGCAGGCCGGCGCACATGCCCTGGCCCATGAAGGGTGGCATTACATGGGCGGCATCGCCCGCAATCAGCATGCGGCCCTTGCGCCAGGTGTTGGCCAGCAGCGAGCGGAAGGTATAGACCTTGTGCCGCACGATGGTGGCCTGGTGGGGCTGCACCCAGGGAGCCAGCAGTTCCCAGGCCCGGCTTTCCAGCTCCAGGTCTTCGCGTTGTTCACCCGGCAGGCGCATGAATTCCCAGCGGCGGAAGTAGCGGCCCTCCTTCACGCCCGCGGGCACGATGGTGGTGGGGCGCAGCGGGTTGCAGTACTGGGCGGCGGGCGGGATGTCCAGCACCACACCCTCGTGCGGCAGCACATCGATCACCAGCCAGTCGGCCTCGAAACCACGGTCTTCCTGGGTGGAGCCTATGGCCTGGCGCACCAGGCTGTTGGCACCGTCGGCACCGATGAGGTACTTGGCGCGCACGGTGCGGCGTGCGTCGGTTTCAAAGTCGCGCACCGTCAGCTCTACGTAGTCGGCGGTCTGGGTGGCGGCCACGGCTTCCCAGCCCAGGTTCACCTCCACATTCGGGCAGGCGGCCACCACGTCTTCGAACATCTTTTCCAGCGTGGGCTGGTGGATGAAGTTGACCTCGGGCCCGCCGGAGATGGACTCGGATTCCCAGTCGATGGCCAGCAGCTCTTTCCAGTCGGCGTTGAACCAGCGGTACATCGGCCCGGCGTGGCTCACCGCCGGTAAATCCGCGCCCATGCCCAGGGCGGACAGCACGCGGTACAGCTCGTGGTCTATGCACACCGCACGCGGCAGGCTGAAGCGTTCGCGCCAGCGCTCGAACACGGCCACGCTGCGGCCTTGGCGGGCCAGCGCCAGGGCCATGATTTCGCTGACCGGGCCGTAGCCGATCTGCACAACGTCGTAGAGGGGAATTTCTTGTTGCATGGTGGGTCTCCGGGGGATCAGGCGGTGAGTTCAAAGTTGGTCACAAAGTCGTCGGGCGGCGGCGGGCCCCAGGTGTAGAGCGAGTCCTCGATAGGGTGGTCGGCGCTGGGCCATTCCATGCCCGCCGGGATGAAGTCGATGTCAAACGAGTACTCGGCATAGCCGCCCCAGGGGTCGCGCACGTAGCGGAAGTAGTTGGAGCCCAACACGTGGCGGCCCAGGCCCCAGCCCTGCGCGTAACCGGCCTGCGCCATCTGCTGCGCGCCCAGGCCCACGGCATCCAGCGACGGCACCGTCCAGCTGCTGTGGTGCAGCCCGCCGCCGCCGGACAAGGCCAGCGCGATCAGGTGGTGGTCGCTGCCGTGCGGGCTGTGCAGGAAGCCGATGACCGGCCCCGAGCTGTCCGACAGGCGCAGGCCCAGTACCTGGGTGTAGAACTGCACGGCCTCCCGCACATTGGCGCTGAACATCAGGATGTGCGACAGGTGCAGCGGCGCAATCGGCTGGATGGCGCTGCGGCTGGGCGCGCGGCCTGCGGTGCCGGTTTCTGGAGGGATCACGCGGGGCACGGGGGCGGAGGGCGAGGATTTCTCGGCCACCACGATCTGCAGGGGCAGCTGGTCCGGGCCTGCGATCCACACACCGCCCTCCCCTTCGCAGGGCGCGACACGGGGGATCTCCAGCGCCGCAAGATGCTGTGCGAAGCGCGCCTGGTCTGCCGCATAAATGCCGTAAGTCACCCACAGCAAACGCTTGGCGGGGCCGGGCAGAATGCGCGCCCAGCGGTGCGGGTGGCCCTGGGTGTACAGCGCCAGGCCCGCGCCCTCGTCACGTACCTCCAGGCCAAAGCTGGTGTAGAAATGCCGCGCCTGCGCCAGGTCGGGCACGCTGAACACGAATTCGTGCACCGAGTGCACCGCGAGAAAGTCGGTCATCTTTGTCTCCAACGTTTTTGCGGACGTGGCTGTCCCCACCGCCTCTGCGGGCGGCATCTTTCACACAGGGTTTGGGCGGTTTAGCGCACCTGTTGGCGCTGGGTGCCGAGCACGCCGGCCGAGAGCGTCATCACATCGCCGCGCGCCAGAAACTGCGGTGGCTTCATGCCCAGGCCCACGCCTTCGGGGGTTCCGGTGATCACCACGTCGCCAGGCAGCAAGGTCATGAACTGGCTGAGGTAGGACACGACCTCGGCCACGTTGAAGATCATGTCGGCGGTGTTGCTGCGCTGGCGCACTTCGCCGTTGACGCGCAGCTCCAGCGGAATGGTCTGCGGGTCGGGCAGTTCGTCGGCAGTGACCAGCCAGGGGCCGATGGGGCCGAAACCGTCGAAGCTCTTGCCCTTGCCCCATTGGCCGTTGCGCTTGATCTGCCAGTCGCGCTCGGACACGTCGTTGGCCAGCACGTAGCCCGCCACATGGGCCAGGGCCTGCTCTTTGGAAACCTGGCGCACCACGCTGCCGATGACGATGCCGAGCTCGATTTCCCAGTCGCCCGCGACCGAGCCTTCGGGCAGGGTCACGTCGTCGTTCGGGCCGGCCAGCGAGGTCAGCGCCTTGGTGAACACCACCGGCTCCTTGGGGATGTCGTGGCCGGACTCGAGTGCGTGCTTGCGGTAGTTCAGGCCGATGGCGACAAACTGGCGCACGCCGTTCACCGGGCAGCCGATGCGCGTGTCTGCGGCCACCAGGGGCATGCGTTGCAGGTCGATGGCAGCCAGGGCTTGCAGGCGCTCGGGGGCCAGCCATTCGGGGGTCAGGTCGGGCACCAGCAGCGACAGATCGCGCAGTTGGCCGTGGGCATCGACAGCGCCGGGTTTCTCTTGGCCGATGGGGCCGTGGCGGAATAGTTTCATGGGGTCTCCTGGTGGTGTGGGGAAGCGATGATTGGATTTTTGTTTAAATTGCACATATCGTCAATATGACGAGTTGCACAATTTGATAGGGGTTTTCACCCACTCCCTGGTACGCAGCAGGTGCGGCGGCGCGTCGTGTAACCTTGGCCCATGAACAAAGCGGAAGAGAAACCAGGGGTGGAAGACCACCGTGTGCGGGTGGGTGCGCAGCGGCGCGAGGCCACGCGGCTGCGCCTGATCGAGAGCGCGCTGACGGTGCTGGCCGAAAAAGGGCCGGACACCGCGGCCATTGAAGATTTCATTGCCGCCGCCCAGGTGTCGCGCGGCACTTTCTACAACTATTTCCGCACCACCTCGGAGCTGCTGCTGGCCGTGGCCGGTGGCATGAGCGACGAAATCCTGCAGGTGGTGGACCCGGCGGTGCAGCAGTTCAGCGACCCGGTGGCGCGCTTCTCGGCGGGTTCGCGGTTGTACATGCAAACCGCCCTGCGCTACCCGATGTGGGGAGCCTTCATCACCCGCGTGGGCACCCGGGTGGCGGCGCGCGGGCAGTTGATCGACGTGTACCTGAACCGCGATTTGCTGGAGGCCATTGCCCAGCAACGCCTGAAGATCGACAACGTGCGGGTGGCCCGCGACGTGGTGCTGGGCACCATCTTTTTCGGCATCGAGACCATGCTGACCGAGCCCACCCACGACCACCACCCCGAGCAGATGATGCGCTGCGTGCTGACCGGCTTTGGCCTGCCCGAGGCCGAGGCCGAAGCCATTGCCTTCGCCCCGCTGCCGGTGCTGGGCGATGTACAGGGACCGATCTTTTCGCGGCTGACCCCGGTGTCTGCCAGCCCGGCCGTGGCCAAACGGGTGCGCAAGCCCGCCAGTACCAAAGCTACAAAATAAATAGCTGCTTGTGCTTATAGAATAAGCACGAGAGGCTCTTTTAGCACTTGTCTTTGGCAGCCCATTGCGGTTGCATCTTCATCCACTTGGCGGTTACTGCGCTATGACGATCCAGTTTCTCTCCCAGAGTCCCAACACTAGGCAAACCACCGCCCATCTTGCCCACGTGCTGAAGCCGGGCACGGACCCGGGCCGCATCTATTTGCTGACCGGCAGCATTTCTACCGGACCCCATATCCGGCAAGAGTTTTTGGACATCGTGGAATGGACCATGGCCGCCCCAGACCGCGAACTGGTCTTGCTGGTGGGGGTTTTCAAGAAGTTCCAAGACAACGACTGGATTCTGGATCCGGTAACGGTGAGCAAAGTCAAAGACGATGTGGCGAAGCTGGTGGCCGAGACTGGCATGGCCTATTTGCAGAAGCAGCAGTTGGCCAATGTGTGTCTTCCCATCACCGTTCACGCAGCCGTCGCATGGCATGTCAAGGCGATTGGACTCACGGGGCGGGGACTGGACTTCTTCAAAGCCACTGCTGCCATTTTCGGCAGCACCAACTTCACCACTTCGGCGCGCCACGGGGCGAATTTTGAGCTGGATGTGTACGTGGATGGCAGCACCCCCGATGGAAAAAGCCTCCTGTCCAGCTATACCCACAAGGTGGGCTACCTGATCCAGGAGGCCATCCAAGGCCCGGCAAAGATTGCCCACTTCCACGCCCAGGTGGCATCCGCAGTGGGTGCGCAAACCGGGCAGACGGTGGTGGTGTAGCCCGGCGGGTGGTCAGCCCATGGCGTTCAGCGTCTCGCCCAGCGCATTCACCATGCTGTCGATCTCGGCAGGCGTGACCACGAACGGCGGGGCCATCTGGATGGTGTCGGCGCCGTAGCGCACGTAGAAGCCTTTCTTCCACATCGCCATCGCCACTTCATACGGGCGGCGGGCGGGCTCGCCGGGGTAGGCAGCCAGGGTGATGCCGCTGGCCAGGCCGTAGTTGCGGATGTCGGTGACGTGCTTGGCACCTTGCAGGCTGTGCACGGCGTTTTCGAAATGCGGGGCGATGGCGCGCACGCGCTGGGGCATGTCTTCGGCCACCAAAATGTCCAGCGTGGCCAGGGCCACGGCGCAGGCGACCGGGTGGGCCGAGTAGGTGTAGCCGTGGGCAAATTCCAGCATGTAATCGGGCGCACCGGCGTGCATGAAGGTGTCGTAGATCTCTTTGGCGACCAGCACCGCGCCCATGGGCTGGGAGCCGTTGGTGATCTGCTTGGCGACGTTCATGATGTCGGGCGTGACACCAAAGGCCTCGGCCCCGCTCATCGCGCCCATGCGGCCAAAGCCGGTGATCACTTCGTCAAAAATCAGCAGGATATTGTGCGCAGTGCAGATCTCGCGCAGGCGCTGCAAGTAGCCCACCGGCGGCACCACCACACCGGCCGAGCCGGACATGGGCTCGACGATCACCGCCGCGATGTTGCTGGCATCGTGCAGCGTGATCAGGTCCAGCAGTTCGTCGGCCAGCTCCACGCCGGTCTTGGGCATGCCGCGCGAGAAGGCGTTGCTCTTGAGCTGGGTGTGCGGCAGGTGGTCGGCCTGCAAGGCTTCGCCAAACATCTTGCGGTTGGCACCGATGCCGCCCACCGAAATGCCGCCAAAGCCCACGCCGTGGTAGCCCTTTTCGCGGCCAATGAAGCGGGTCTTGCTCGCCTGGCCCTTGGTGCGCCAGTAGGCGCGTGCCATCTTCAAGGAGGTGTCGGCGGCTTCCGAGCCGGAGCCGGTGAAGAACACGTGGTCCAGGCCGTCGGGGGTCAGCTCGACCAACTTGTTGGCCAGCTCGAACGACAGCGGGTGGCCGAACTGGAACGCAGGCGCGTAGTCCAGCGTGGCCATCTGGCGGGTGGCGGCTGCCGTGAGCTCAGCGCGGCCATGGCCCAGGCCGGAACACCACAGACCGGACAGGCCGTCGAAGATCTGGCGGCCATCGATGTCGGTGTAGTAGCAGCCCTTGGCACTGGTGATGATGCGCGGGTCGGCCTTGAAGTTGCGGTTGCCGGTGTAGGGCATCCAGTGCGCGTTGAGCCATGCGGCATCGGTACGGGGACGTGCAGCTTGCTGCAGTTGTTGGGTATCGGTCATGTCCATGGCGCGCTCCGGATTGAAAAAAGAATAGGCGGATTCTGGCCGCCCCTGTTACTCTCATAAAGAGTTAAATACCACTCTGTAGTTAGCAACTTATGCAAGTAACCAAGAACCGGGCTGTGCTGGGGCAACTCACCGACATGGACATCCGCCTGCTGCGGGTGTTCAAAAGCGTGGTCGAGTGCGGGGGCATGGCCGCGGCCGAGCTGGAGCTGAACATCGGCACCTCCACCGTGAGCCGCCACGTCAAAGACCTGGAAACCCGCCTGGGCCTGACCCTGTGCCGCCGGGGCCGCAGTGGCTTTGCGCTCACGCCCGAGGGCCAGCAGATCTACACCGAGACGCTGCGCCTGCTGGCCGGGGCCGAGGCGTTTCGCGCCAGCGTGGACGCACTGCACCAGCGCATGGGCGGCGAGATCCACCTGGCGGTGTTCGACCAGACCGCCAGCAACCCGCAGGCCCGCATCAGCGCCGCCATCGCCCAGTTTGCCGCGCAGGCCCCGGACGTGCGCCTGTGCCTGCACGTAGCCCCCATCCAGACCATCGAGCGCGGCATCATCGACGGCCAGTTCCAGGTGGGTGTGATCCCCGGCCACCGCAGCTCCGACAGCCTGGTCTACGACGACCTTTTTGGTGAAACCATGCTGCTCTACGGCGGCACGCAGCACGCGGTGCACACCGCAGAACCATTGGACTGGGACGGCCTGCGCCGCTACCCGTTTGCGGGACTGGGCTACCACTCGCCCAACATGGAAATCACCCAGCGGGTGCGCCTGCCCCGCACCGCCACCGGCTTCGACCAGGAGTCGATCGCCACCCTGATCCTGTCGGGCCACTACCTGGGTTTTCTGCCCGACCACTACGCGGAACGGTTTGTGCACAAGGGGCAGATGCGGGCGCTGCAGCCCGAGATGTTTCGCTACGACTGCCGCTTCCTGGGCATCGTGCGCCGCAGCCCCGAGCCGTCACGGGCGACCAAGGCGCTGCAGGCGTGTTTGCGGGCGGCACATGCTGGTTAAACCTCTTCAAACAGCTTCGCCGCCGTAATCTCCAACCTCACGCTGGCCAGAACTACTGTTTCACCTTCGCCAAATGGATGCAGCACCCACAGGCCATCGGCACCCAAGCGGTAGCAGTTGACGGTGCGGTTGTCCACGTCAATCCAGGCATATTCCTGCAGGCTGTCCAGGCGGCGGTAGTGGGCAAATTTGAGCCCCATGTCGTAGCTGGCGGTGCTGGGCGACAGCACTTCGATGATGAGCTTGGGTTCGGTTTTGACGGTGGGGCTGGCCTGGTCTGCCGGGCTGCAAGTCACCAGCACGTCCGGGTAAAAATAGCCGTTGGCCGCCGCCACGTGGACCCGCATGTCGCTCATGTAGGTGCGGCAAGGGCTACAGCTCAGGTGCTGGCGCAAGGCCATGGCCACATTCAATGACACGGTGACATGCCGGTCCTCCGCCCCCGCCATGGCAAACACTTCGCCGTCCACAAACTCGTGGCGTTCGGTCTGCGCGTGTTCCCATACGAGGTAGTCTGTGGCGGTGAAAACAGAAAGTGGTGCGGCGTGTCCCATGGCAGCTTTCGGGTGCGTGATGTCCGATTATGCGGCAGCCAAAAATTTAAGCCAAAAAGGCCGCTAGCGCCCATTCAATCGGCGCAACCAGCTACAAAAACCGCAGCACACACCCACCCCACATGGGATCATTCCTGGGCTTTCTACCCATTGACTTTGGGGCACGCAATTTGCTCAATGTATACATGGCTTACCGCCATAACGACAAGCATCCATTCCCCACACCACTCCATAGAAAGCCCCCATGCAACCAGTTGCAATCAAAAGAATGTGGATGGGCTTGCCCCTCCTTGGCGCAGCCTTGGTGCTCAGTGCCTGCGGCGGAGGCGACGACCCGGCAGACACCGCGTGCCTGCAAAGCACCAGCTCCGGCGAGGTCACCGTCGGCTCCGGGCTGCCCGGCGACCCGGCCATCCCCGAGCCCGCCTCCGGTTACCGCAGCGGCAAAACCGCCGTCAGCGCCAAAAAATACATGGTGGTCACCGCCAACCCGCTGGCCACACAGGCGGGCTGCAAGGTGCTGAAAGACGGTGGCTCGGCGGTGGATGCCGCCGTGGCCGTGCAGGCGGTGCTGGGCCTGGTCGAGCCGCAGTCGTCCGGCCTGGGCGGCGGCGCATTCATGCTGCACTACAACGCCACCACCAAAGTGGTGCAAAGCTACGACGGCCGCGAACAAGCGCCCGCCGCCGCCACCGAAAACTACCTGCGCCAGATCAGCGACACCAACACCGCCCGGCCCCTGCCCGCCCCGGCCGGCTCCACCTCGGCCACCAGCTTCAGCGGCGTGCGCGCCAGTGGCCGCTCCATCGGCACGCCGGGTGCCGTGCGCATGCTGGAGCTGGCCTACCAGGACAACGGCAAGCTGCCGTGGAAAACGCTGTTCCAGCCCGCCGCCAAACTGGCCACCGACGGCTTCCAGATCAGTGGCCGCCTGGCCGATGCCATCGAGCTCAACCGCACCAGCCTGCTCAACGATTCCGAGGCCACGGCCTACTTCCTGAATGCCGACGGCACCTCCAAAACCCTGAAGACGGTGCTGAAGAACCCCGCCTATGCCGAGACCCTCAACGCCATCGCCACCGGCGGTGCCAACGCGTTCTACACCGGCCCCATCGCCCAGGCCATTGTGGACAAAATCAAGGTCAGCAACGGAGTCACCACCACCATCACCCCCGGCCTGACCGAGATGAGCGACCTGGCCAACTACACCGCCGTGCGCCGCACCCCGGTGTGCAGCACCTACCGCGCGTACTGGGTCTGCGGCATGCCGCCACCCTCGTCCGGCGGCATTGCGGTGGCGCAAACCCTGGGCATGCTGGAGAACTACGCCATGTCCAACTTCGCCCCTGCCAGCCTCACGCTGGACGGCGGCAAGCCCACGGTGATGGGCGTACACCTGGTCAGCGAGGCCGAGCGCCTGGCCTACGCCGACCGCAACATGTACGTGGCCGACACCGACTTCGTCAGCCTGCCCGGCAACGGCATCAGCTCCATGCTCAACAAAGACTACCTGCGCAGCCGTGCCAGCCTGATCCGCTTCGACCGCAGCATGGGCGTGGCCACCGCGGGGGTATTTGCCGCCCCCACCGCCCTAGGCTCCAGCGCCACCGAGGGCAAAGGCACCACCCACATGTCCATCATCGACAAAGACGGCAACGCCGTGGTGATGACCACCACGGTGGAAAGCTCCATGGGTTCGTTCCACATGACCAAGGGTTTTTTGCTGAACAACCAGTTGACCGACTTCTCGTTCGACCCGTCGGACAGCAACGGCCCCATCGCCAACCGGGTCGGCCCGCTCAAACGCCCACGCAGCTCCATGGCCCCCACCCTGGTGTTTGCCAAGGCCGCCGACGGCAGCCAGGGCGACCTGGTCATGGCCACCGGCTCGCCCGGCGGTGCCGCCATCATCCAGTTTGTGGTGAAGACCCTGGTCAGCGCACTCGACTGGGGCATGAACGCCCAGCAAGCCACCTCGATGGTGAACTTTGGCGCAGCCAACAGCGCCACCACCGGCATCGGCGGTGAGCACCCTGCCATCGACGCCACCAGCAACGGCGCCAACGACGCGCTGGTCACCACCCTGCGCGGCATGGGCCACACCGTATCGGTGGCGGCACAGTCCAGCGGCACCAGCACCATCATCAAAACCGCCACCGGCCTGGTCGGCGGCGCCGACCCCCGCCGCGAAGGGCTGGTGCTGGGCGATGGCGTGAAGCCGTAGTCCCCTCGCCCCACCCCGGCAAGGGCTGGCCGGGGAGGGGGCGTCAACTACGCTATGTAATTAGTAGCTACTTACGCGCATGGAATGGGCGCTAGAGGCATATTTCACTACTATTCTTCGGCCGTTCTGGCCATGCGCTCGCTCTTCCAGTACACGTCGTCACCGCCGTCCACGCGGTTCAGCACCCGGGCCAGCACAAACAGCAAATCGCTCAGCCGGTTCAGGTAGTGCCGGGGCGTGTCTTTCAGCGCGTCTTGCTGCTCCAGCGCCACCACGGTGCGTTCGGCGCGGCGGGCCACGGTGCGGCAGATGTGGGCCTGCGACGCGGCGCGGGTGCCTGCGGGCAGGATGAATTCGGCCAGCCGGGGCAGCGTGGCGTTGTGCTCGGCCAGGGCCTGGTCCAGCGCCAGCACGGCCTCGGGCTTGAGCAGCTCGAAGCCGGGGATGGACAGCTCGCCGCCCAGGTTAAACAGCTGGTGCTGCACCTCCACCAGCAGCGTGCGCACGCCCTCGGGCATGGGTTCGCACAGCAGCAGGCCGATGTGGCTGTTGAGCTCGTCCACATCGCCCATGGCGTGCACACGCAGGCTGTTTTTGGAGACGCGGGTGTTGTCGCCCAGGCCGGTGGTGCCGTTGTCGCCGGTGCGGGTGGCGATCTGTGTCAGGCGGTTGGCCATAGATGTCTTTCTCAGGACTTACGCAAGTTCCCCCTGTAAGCCCGAAGGGCGATACAGGGGCGCTGCGTAAGTCCTATTTCTGTTGAATAGGGGGAGAATTGTGCGTGAAATTGCTTTAACCGGAATACCCCTGATGCACGCCCCTACCCTTGCCATCCGCCCCGTTCCCGCCGCCCTGGCCGATGCCTTGCAAAGCCGCTTCGGCGCGCAGTTCTCGGTTGCCATGGCGGTGCGCGAACACCATGGGCGCGACGAATCGGCGTTCTCGGTGCCCCCGCCCGCCGCCGTGGTGTTTGCCGAAAACACCGCCGACGTGGCCGATGCGGTACGGCTGGCCGCCGCCCACGCGGTGCCGGTGATTCCGTTCGGTGTGGGCTCCTCGCTGGAAGGGCATTTGCTGGCGGTGCAAGGCGGCATCAGCCTGGACCTGGGCCGCATGAACGCCATCCTCAGCATCGATGCCGACGACCTGACGGTGACCGTGCAACCCGGCGTCACACGCAAGCAGCTCAACGAGGCCATCAAACACACCGGCCTGTTCTTCCCCATCGACCCCGGCGCAGACGCGACCATTGGCGGCATGTGCGCCACCCGCGCCAGCGGTACCAACGCCGTGCGTTACGGCACCATGCGCGAAAACGTGCTGGCGCTGGAGGTGGTGACGGCCAGCGGCGAAACCATCCGCACCGGCACCCGCGCCAAAAAGTCCAGCGCGGGCTACGACCTCACGCGGCTGATGGTGGGCAGCGAGGGCACGCTGGGCGTGATCACCGAGGTCACCCTCAAGGTCTACCCCCTGCCCGAGGCCATCTCGGCGGCCATTTGCTCCTTCCCCAGCATCGAAGCCGCCGTGCGCACCACCATCCAGGTGATCCAGCTCGGCGTGCCCATCGCCCGGGTAGAGCTGATCGACGCCAACACCGTGCGCATGGTCAACGCCTACGCCAAGCTGGGCCTGCGCGAAGAACCCATGCTGCTGATGGAGTTCCACGGCTCGCCCACCGGTGTCAAAGAACAAGCCGAACTGGTGCAAGAGATCGCCTCCGACCATGGCGGCCAGGCGTTTGAATGGGCCAGCACGCCCGAGGAACGCACCCGGCTGTGGACGGCGCGGCACAACGCCTACTTTGCCGCCGTGCAGTCGCGCCCCGGCTGCAAAGCGATTTCCACCGACACCTGCGTGCCCATCTCGCGCCTGGCCGACTGCCTGCTGGATTCGGTGGCCGAGGCAGATGCGTCCGGCATTCCCTACTTTCTGGTCGGCCACGTGGGCGACGGCAACTTCCACTTTGGCTATTTGATCGACCCCGACAGCGCCGACGAGCGTGCCCGCGCCGAGGCCCTGAACGATGCCCTGGTGGCCCGCGCCCTGCGCCTGGACGGCACCTGCAGCGGCGAGCACGGCATCGGCCTGCACAAGATGGAGTTTTTGGTGGCCGAGGCGGGCGACGGCGCGGTGGCCATGATGCGCGCCATCAAGCAGGCGCTGGACCCGCTGAACATCCTGAACCCCGGAAAGATTTTCAAAATTTAGGCATCAAATAGGCCACCAACGCTTATTCCAAAAGCACGAGCAGCTCCTATTTCAGGAGCAAGCGACCCCTTCGACCCGGCGTGCATCCCCCATTTGGGGGATGTGTAACACCCTGTAGCGTCCTACTCTTTGCATGCACATGCTTACAAGGAGATGGCCATGCACAGAACGCAATTTCGGTGGGCGGCGCTGGTCGCCAGCCTGGCGCTCGGGGGTTGCAGCACCCTGACCACCATGGGACCCAGCGGTTCCCTGAGCACCGAGGACCGGCTCACGGTTTACGGCGCCAACCCCCAGTTCAACAACGAAAAATTTGAAGTGGTGGACCTGTTCGCCCTGCTCGACCCCGACGGCCTGCGCATGCAAGGCCACGCCGACGCCCAGCAGGACCTGGAGCGGGCCTTTGCGGCCTTCTACCACCCGCACTACAACCTGGGCGGTACCCTGGTGGAGCGGCGCACGCGGCTGCAAGACCGGCTGATCGCCGCCTCCAACCAGCGCTGCGAGGCCTACAAAATTTACCTGCGCCGCTTTGAGGCCTACCAGGACACCAGCTTCGGCCTGGCCACCACCTTGCTGGGCGGGGCCGCGGCAGTTGTGGGCGGGCTGCGCGATGCCAAGATTCTGGGCGGCCTGGCCGGCATCTCCAGCGGCAGCCGCGCCGAGCTGCGCCAGGGCCTGTTTGGCAACCTGGCCAGCTTCATCATCGTGCCCGGCCTGGACCAGCGGCGCAAAGAGCTGATGGCCGAAATCCAGGCCCACCGCGCCGACCCCACCTACACCGTGCAGGCCGCCATCAGCGACGTGGCCCGCTACCACGGTGCCTGCACGCTGGAGACCGGTATGGAGCAGGCCAAGAACGCCATCCAGACCGTCTCCAACCCGGGCATGACCATGGTGCGGCAAACGCTGAACTCGGTGATGCAGGCCCGGCTGATGGCCCAGGCGGTGCAAAAAGTCGGCAGCGGTACACCACTGACCGAGGACGACCTGCGCATCCCCTCGTTCAACGTCGACGGTGTCAATGTGCAAAGCAATGCCTACACCGTGTCGTCCGGTAGCGCACTGGCCGCGCCCGTGCCGCCGGTGGACAGTGCGGTAGGCGTCACCCGCGCCACCGCCAACATGGCCTTGCAGCAGGTGCTGGCGCTGAAGACACAGGCCAAAGACCAGCAAGCCGGGCTGGAACAGGAAAAGGTGGCCACGTCCCCCGTGCCCGACAAAGCCGTCCTGGACAGCGCCCTCCAAGGCCTGCAGACCGCGAACACGACACTGGACACCATGCTGACCGCCTTGAACGACACGGCCAAGACCAGCCTGACCAATGCCGCAACAGCCGACGCCTGCCTGAACAACGCGCAATTCAAGGTCAGTTCCGCCCTGCCCGACAAACGTGCCGCGACCCAAATGGATTCGGACACCTACCGCATCGCGCTGGGCGCCCAACTCAGCCAATGGAGCCAGACCCAGGCCCTCACCATGGCAGGCTGGTCACAACAACTCAGTGGAATCCTGGCCAAGCTGGAGCTGAAAGCCTTGCGCACCAGCGGGGACAAAGACCCCACCAAGTCCGCCGTATTGCCCACCACAGCTCCACCGTTCAAACAGTTCGTCCCGCCAGCCACGACCGAGGTGCCAGCCTGCAAGGTTTGATCAGTTCGCCGGAACGACCTTTTTACGGATCGGGGGTTTGGCCGCTCCCGGTGCCGAGGTTTGCGAGGGGGCCGTGCCACCGTCCACCCCCAGCTTGCCGCCGCCGCCCAGGCCCTGGCCTTGCACGGTCTGGGCCTTGTAGTTACGTACCGAGCGGACCATGTTGTTGTAGGCGTCCATGAAGGCAGCCGCAATCACCTTGCCCTGTGGGGTGCTGTTGTAGGCACCCGCCGCGCCACCGCCCGAGGCGCCAAACAAGGCACCCATGCCGCCCCAGTCGGTTTTGGAAGCGCTGCCTTCCGATGCCGCCACCTGCACGCTGGAGCGGTTGTCGATCATGGTCAGCATGACGCTGGCTTCGCGGGTGGCGGTAGACCCGGCCACCGCGCCCAGCACCCGCCCGGCATTGCCAAACAAACCGCCAATGCTGGCCGCGGCACCGCCGGTGTTCTGGTTGAAGATGACCTCGGGCGACAAACCGTAGTCGGACGACACCACCTGGCCCTTGCCAAAGTTGCTGCCCTGGCGCATTTCGCCCGAACCCATCAGCGCCCGTTCGCGGCTCATGGCGTTCATGCCGGCGGCGCTGCGCTCCACCACGATGAAGCAGTTGGACTGCTGGATCATCAGGCGCAGCAGGTTGGCGGTGGGCGGCAGACGGTATTCGTTGCGCAAGATGGTGTACCAACCGGCCTGCTCGTTCTCGATCAGCGACACCGTGCCCAGGGCAGATGGGCATTTTTCCAGCTGCGAGTTTTCATTGGTGGCGGTGGCACCGCCCGCGCCGCCGGTGGCAACCGTCTTGGCTTCAGGAGCGCCCATTTTCATGTCGGTGGTTTCGCAACCGGCCAGCAAGGCCAGCGTGCAAGCGGCGACAAGCGATATTTTGAGATTTGGCATGGTGGTCTCGGAGGTAAATACAGTTAATCTAATTTACAAAAATATAACGTAAAAGGCCACCCCTAGAACGCAAAACCTACTCCAAATAGGGGACGTCACACCCGGTACAACCACACCGCCCGCCCGTCCGGGGCCTGCAGCCGACCGGTGGGTACCACGCCCTCCACTTCAAACTCCAGACTCACCAGCCACGCGCCCGGCAGCATCTGCGCCTGGGCCTTGGCCAGCGCGCGGGCCATGCTCTCGGGGCGCTGGAACAGGTAGACCAGGGCGTAGGGTGCCCAATCGGCACGCCAGATGTCGCCCTGGCGCACACGCGCCCAGGGGCAGCGCAAGGCGCACACCGCCCGCAGCGGCCAGCTCCATTCCAGGCCGTGCAGGCGGGCTTGCGGATAGGCCAGGCGCAGCGCCTGCAGGCCGTGGCCCAGGCCGCAACCGGCATCCAGCACCAACGCGCCCTCGGGCAAAGGAATGGCCGCCGCCAGGCCTTGCAGGGCGCGGGTGGGTGTGGGGAACAGCGGGGCATCGCGCCAGGCGTTCAGCGGGTACACCAGCAGCAGCAGGGCCAGCGGCAGCAGCCAGGCCCAGGCCGGGAGCGCCACCGTGCCGGACAAGGCCAGCGACAGCGGAAAACCCGCCGCAATCAGCCCGCGCCGCCACCAGGTCGATCCCAGCAGGCTGCAGGCGGCCCCGGCGGCGGTGGCCAGCAGCAGCGCGGCGATGCCGGGCAGGCCGAGCTGCAGCAGCGTGGTGAACAGCGCCCAGGCACCGCCCCAGGCCAGCAGGGCGGGTAGCGGCCACGTCAAACGCGGCACCGGCTCAGTGCGCCGCGCTGCGCGTGAGCTTTTCGACCAGGCCATTGAGCTCGTCCAGCGAGCCAAACTGCACGATCACTTCGCCCATTTCCTCGAACTTGCCGTGGCGTTTGACGCGCTTTTTGATGCGGATGTCCACGTCGGCCATCAGCAGGTCCGACAGCTCTTCTTCCACCCGTTTCAGGTCGCGCGACTTCTCTTTGCCGGCCTTGGGCGAGGGGGTGAGCGAGAACTCGGCGCTGAGCTTTTTGACCAGGCCCTCGGCCTCGCGCACCGACATTTTCTTGGCGGCAATCTGGCTGCCCGCGCTGATTTGCGTGGCGCGGTCCAGCGCCAGCAGGGCACGGGCGTGGCCCATGTCCAGATCGCCCGCCATCAGCATGGTCTGCACCGGGTCGGCCAGGTTCAGCAGGCGCAGCAGGTTGCTGGCAGCGCTGCGCGAGCGGCCCACGGCCTGGGCGGCCTGCTCGTGCGTCAAGCCGAATTCTTTCACCAGGCGCTGCAGGCCTTGCGCTTCTTCCAGCGGGTTCAGGTCTTCGCGCTGGATGTTTTCGATCAGGGCCATGGCCGCTGCGGATTCGTCCGGCACATCGCGTACCAGCACCGGCACGCGGTCCAGCCCGGCGATGCGGGCGGCGCGGAAACGGCGCTCCCCGGCGATGATCTCGTATTGGCCTGCGTTATCGCCGCGGGTCAGTTGGCGCACCAGGATGGGCTGCATGATGCCCTGGGCTTTGATGCTCTCGGCCAGCTCGTACAGCGCGCCCTCGTCCATGCGGGTACGCGGCTGGTACTGGCCGGGCACCAGGTCGCTCAGCAGCAAGACGGTGGGCAAACCGGTTTCCAGCGGCGTGGGATCGACGACCTTGGGGCCGAGCAGGGCATCCAGGCCCATGCCCAGGCCTTTGCGTTTGGGGGTTGCCATAGTCTTGTGCTTTCTAGTTTTGGTTCAGTAACAACGCCCTGCCCTGCGGCCAGTCGCCCAGGCCGGACTCGGCATTGATGTGGCCGCGCGGGCCGATGTTGTGCAGCGCCGCGCCCCAGTGGCGGGCGTACGTTTCGGCAGATGCCAGGCCGCAAAAAGGGTCGTCGGTCGAGGCCACCAGCGTGGACGCAAACGGCAGCGCGCCCAGCACCGGCACGGCCCAGCGGTGCAGCTGCGGCGGAAAGTCCGCCTGCGCCACGTCGGGCGGTGCCACCAGCAGCGCGCCCTGCACTTTGGCCGTACTGCGGGACACCGCCGCCCACGCCGCCACCAAATGGCAGCCCAGGCTGTGCGCGGCCAGCCACACCGGGCCATCCTGCTCCTGCACCACCTCTTCCAGGCGGGTGGTCCAGTCGCCGCGCAGCGGCTGCATCCAGTCGTGCTGGTCCACCCGCAGGTCGCCGAATTCGGCTTCCCACAGGGTTTGCCAGTGGCCGAGGCCGGAGTTTTGCCAGCCGGGAAGGAGCAGAACGCGAGGAGTTGTCATTGCTATTGAATTAAGAGCTGCTTACGCTGATGGGATCAGCACGAGCGGCCTATTTTTTATAGATTCAGGTTTTGATGCGGTCCACCATCTCTTGGGCAAATTCGATGTAGGCCACACTGCCCTTGGCCGCGGGGTCGAACACCACGCCGGGCAGGCCGTAGCTGGGTGCTTCGGCCAGGCGCACGTTGCGCGGGATCACGGTGTTGAACACCTTGTCGGCAAAGTGGGCCTTGAGCTGCTCGCTCACCTGCTGCTGCAGGGTGATGCGCGGGTCGAACATCACGCGCAGCAGGCCGATGATTTGCAGGTCTTTGTTCAGGTTGGCGTGCACCTGCTTGATGGTGTTGACCAGGTCGGTCAGGCCTTCCAGCGCAAAGTACTCGCACTGCATGGGCACGATCACGCCGTTGGCGGCGCACAGGCCATTGAGCGTCAGCATCGATAAAGACGGCGGGCAATCGATCAGCACAAAGTCGTATTCGGCCGACACCTTGGCAATGGCGGCCTGCAGGCGCTTTTCGCGGCGCTCCAGGGTCACCAGCTCCACCTCGGCACCGCTGAGTTCGCGGCTGGAGCCGAGCACGTCGTAGCCGCATTTGTCGGCCTGCACGCGGGCCTCGGCAATGCTGCTGGATTCGAGCAACACGTCGTACACGGTGAGTTCCAGCGTGCGCTTGTCCACGCCCGAGCCCATGGTGGCATTGCCCTGCGGATCCAGGTCGATCATCAGCACGCGCTGCCCCACCTTGGCCAGACCGGCGGCCAGGTTCACGGCGGTGGTGGTTTTGCCGACCCCGCCCTTTTGGTTGGCAACACAAAAAACTTTGGCCATGCGGCGCTTTCAAATTATTTAGACAGGGCCAGCTTCACGCCAAAGCCAATGAGGAAAACACCCGCCAGCTTGTTCAGCACGCGGGACACGACCGGGTTCGCACGCATGCGTTCGGCCAGAAAATGGGTCAGCAAGGTGGCGATGAGGCCGTAGACAAAGGTCAGCGCGGCAATAGTCAGCGCCATCACCGCAAAGGTCAGCAGGCCCTGGTGGTGGGCCGGGTCCACAAACAGTGGGAAAAACGCCATGTAGAACACGATGGCCTTGGGGTTCAGCAAGGTGATAACCAGGGCTTGGCGCAGGAAGTGCGACGGCTTGATGTTAAGAATAGGCGCATCGCCCGCCTTGGCCAGCAGCATCTTGCCGCCCAGGTAGGCCAGGTAGGCCGCACCCAGCCACTGCACCGCCGCAAACGCTACCGGGTAGCTGGCCAGCAAGGCCGCCACACCGGCCACCGCCGTCCACATCAGCACCTGGTCGCCCAGGATCACGCCCAGCGTGGCGGCCAGGCCGCCGCGGATGCCGCCCTTGCTGGTGGAGGTGATCAGCGCCAAATTACCCGGGCCGGGAATCATCAAAAAAACGATGATGGCAGCGACGAACGCGCCGTAATTTGCAATGCCGAACATGGGAATCTCCTCGCGTGTGAGGAGGGGAGTTTACGCGAGAGAGTTTTTGGAATGCATCCAGATAATGCAACGCTCTGCATCCAGCCCCGGCACGCTGAGCTGTTCCACGTGAAACACCTCTACCGAGTCGGGCAGTGCGGCGATTTCGGCATCGGGGTGCTTGGCTTTCATGGCCAGCCACACGCCCGGCCCGGCCAGCGCGCCGACCGACCAGGTGGTGAAATCGACCAATGAGGCGAACGCCCGGGCGCTGACCACGTCGAACTTTTCGGTCAGGCTCTCGACCCGGGCGTGCACCCCGCGCAGATTGGGCAGCTTGAGTTCCAGCGCGGCCTGCTGCACAAACGCGGCTTTCTTGCCGACCGTGTCCACGCAGCGCACCTGCAGCTGCGGGCAGCAGATGGCGAACACCACGCCGGGCAGGCCCGCGCCAGAGCCTACATCCAGCAGCTTGGCATCCGCACGTCCGTCCAAATGGCGCAGTAGCGGCGGCACCGCAGCCAGGCTGTCGATGAGGTGGTGGGTCAATGCTTCGGCCGGGTCGCGCAGGGAAGTGAGGTTGTAAACCTTGTTCCATTTCAGGATCATGTCCAGGTAGCGCAGCAGAGTGTGGTGCTGCGCGTCCGACAGGGCCAGGCCGAGCTGGGCGGTGCTGCGGGTCAGGATTTCCAATCGGTCGCTCATGCGGCGGCTTCCTCCACCGTAGGCCGATCCTTCCAGCCCAGTTTCTTCAAATGCACCAGCAGCAGCGAAATGGCCGCCGGGGTCACGCCCGACATGCGCGAGGCCAGGCCCAGCGTCTCGGGCCGGTGTTTGTTCAAGGTGTGGCGCACCTCGTAGCTCAGGGCGCTGACCTGCAGGTAGTCCAGGTCGGCGGGGATCTTCAGGTGCTCGTAATGGGCGGCGCGGTCGATCTCGGACTTTTGGCGTTCGATGTAGCCCGAGTACTTGGCGTTGATGTCCACCTGCTCCAGCACGGCGGCCACAAAGTCGGCCTCGGCTGTTTCACGTGGAACACCGGGGGCGAACTCGGGCACGGCAAACTTGGCCCCGGCCAAAGACATCAACCCGTCGTAGTGCACATCCGGGCGGCGCAGCAATTCGGCCAGGCTGTACTCGTGTTCGATGGCTTTGCCCAGCACGCGCTCTGCCTCGGCCACCGCCAGGTTCTTGGGGCTGATCCACAGGCTGCGCAGGCGCTCTGTTTCACGTGAAACAGCCTCGCGCTTGCGGTTGAACGACTCCCAGCGGGCGTCATCCACCAGGCCCATGCTGCGGCCCATCTCGGTGAGGCGCATGTCGGCGTTGTCTTCGCGCAGCTGCAGGCGGAACTCGGCGCGGCTGGTAAACATGCGGTAGGGCTCGGTCACGCCCTTGGTGATCAGGTCGTCTACCAGCACGCCCAGGTAGGCCTGGTCGCGACCCGGCAGCCAGGAGGCCTCGCCCCGGCATTGCAGTGCGGCGTTGATCCCGGCAAACAAGCCCTGGGCCGCCGCCTCTTCGTAGCCGGTGGTGCCGTTGATCTGTCCTGCGAAAAACAGGCCGCCAATCTGGCGGGTTTCAAAACTGCTCTTGAGGCTGCGCGGATCAAAGTAGTCGTATTCGATGGCGTAGCCAGGGCGCAGGATGTGGGCGTTTTCCATGCCCTTCATGGAGCGCACCAGGTCGTACTGCACGTCGAACGGCAGGCTGGTGGAGATGCCGTTGGGATAGATCTCGTGGGTGTTCAGGCCCTCGGGCTCCAGGAAGATCTGGTGGCTGTCCTTGTCGGCAAAGCGGTTTACCTTGTCTTCCACGCTGGGGCAATAGCGCGGGCCCACACCCTCGATCTTGCCGGTGAACATGGGGCTGCGGTCAAAGCCCGAGCGGATGATCTCGTGCGTGCGTGCATTGGTGTGGGTGATCCAGCAGGGCATTTGCTGCGGGTGCATGGCCCGGTTGCCCATGAAGCTGAACACCGGAATCTGCGCACCCATGCCGCCGGGCATGCCGTCGCCAGGCTGTTCTTCGAGTTGGCTGTAGTCAATGCTGCGGCCGTCGATGCGCGGCGGTGTGCCGGTTTTCAGGCGGGCCTGGGGCAGCTTGAGTTCCTTGAGGCGGGCGCTCAAGCTCACCGCTGGGGGGTCACCCGCACGGCCTGCAGCGTAGTTGTTCAGACCGACGTGGATCTTGCCGTCCAAAAACGTGCCCGCCGTCAGCACCACGGTGCGGCTGCGGAACTGCACGCCGACCTGCGTCACCGCGCCCACCACCCGGTCGCCCTCCACCATCAAGTCGTCCACGGCTTGCTGGAACAGCCACAGGTTGGGCTGGTTCTCCAGCATGCGGCGGATGGCGGCCTTGTACAGCACCCGGTCGGCCTGGGCCCGCGTGGCGCGCACGGCAGGGCCTTTGCTGGAGTTGAGGATGCGGAACTGGATGCCGCCCTCGTCCGTGGCCAGGGCCATGGCCCCGCCCAGCGCGTCCACTTCCTTCACCAAATGCCCCTTGCCGATGCCGCCGATGGACGGGTTGCAGCTCATCTGGCCCAGGGTCTCGATGTTGTGCGTGAGCAGCAGAGTTTTGCAACCCATGCGCGCAGCGGCCAGCGCGGCCTCGGCGCCGGCATGGCCACCGCCAACCACGATCACATCAAATTCTTGGGGGTACAACATACGCGCGTCCTCTGTCAGTGCCAGCCCCATCGCTGCCCGGCCACACCCAAGCGGCGTGGCACAAACAGAGGGGGAATCCGCCATTTTAATAAGCAGCTCCATTCCCTGCGATATGCTGGCTCTTATCATTCCACCACCACCACCCGACAGGAGACTTCCATGCCCTCTTCCACCGAAGCCATCATCCTGGCCCGCGTCAACCAAAAGATTCTGGCGGCGGGCGAAACCCTGCCGCGCGTCACCTTGCACGACGGCAGCCAGCTGCAAACCGGCACGGTAGCCGCCATGCTGCACAACGTGGCGCTGTACAACGCAGCCAACGCGGACGCCCGTGGTGAAATCGAACGCGAGCTGGAACTGGCCATCCCCACCCTGGTCAAGATCGGCCTGTTTGCCCTGTTCAGCCCCGAAGAATGGTGCAGCGGCAGCAACCCTGGGCGGCAGTTTGTGGGGTTCAAGGCTAAGGAATACCTGGCGACACACAAGTAAGCCGCAACGCTGCGGTTTTCATAGCTGCTCAGGCGGGTGGAATGAGCACAAAAGGCCTATTTGGCGCGTGGTTTTAGGCCCGACGACAATCACCGCACAGCGTCCGCACGGTGCGGCGCATCTGCTTGGAAAACTCCCCCATGGCCACTAGCCTGCTTGCGCTGATCGACGACATTGCCTCCATCCTGGACGACGTGACCCTGCTCACCAAGGTGGCGGCCAAGAAGACCACCGGGGTGCTGGGCGACGACCTGGCGCTGAACGCGCAGCAGGTCAGCGGCGTACGGGCCGAGCGCGAGCTGCCGGTGGTGTGGGCCGTGTGCAAAGGCTCGTTTCGCAACAAGCTGATCCTGGTGCCTTCGGCGCTGGCCATCAGTGCATTTGCCCCCTGGGCGGTAACCCCGCTGCTGATGGTGGGCGGTGCCTACCTGTGCTTTGAAGGCTTCGAGAAGCTGGCCCACCCCTTTCTGCACAGCGCCGACGAGGTGGCCGCCGAGCACAGCGCCCTGGTGGCAGCGGTGGCCAACCCGGCCATCGACCTGGTCGCGCTGGAGCAGGACAAGATCAAAGGCGCAGTGCGCACCGACTTCATCCTGTCGGCCGAGATCATCGCCATCACCCTGGGCACGGTGCAGGGCAGCGGCTTCAGCACCCAGCTCACCGTACTTTCGACCATCGCGGTGGTGATGACGGTGGGCGTGTACGGGCTGGTGGCGGGCATCGTCAAGCTTGACGATGGTGGCCTGTACCTCACGCAGCAAGCCAGCGCCTGGCAGCGCGGCCTGGGCCGGGGCATTCTGGCGTTTGCGCCCTGGATGATGAAGACGCTGTCGGTGGTGGGCACCGCCGCCATGTTCCTGGTGGGCGGCGGCATTTTGACGCACGGCTGGCCGGCCCTGCACCACGGGATTGAGGCCATCACCCAGTGGGCCGCGGTGCTGCCCGGTGTGGGCGGCCTGCTGCAAGCCGTGGCCCCCACGCTGCTGGACGGCATTGCCGGTGTGGTGGCCGGGGCGGTGGTGCTGGCCGGGGTGACGCTGGTGCAGCGCCTGCGGGGGAAAAGCGCGCACTGAGGTTTGCCTTGCCACGCGCCTGTCACGCCTTTGTCACGCGGCGGTAAGACACTGGGCAATTTACCCACGGCGGTTTTCCATGATTCCAACCCCCACCCCGGTGCGGCGTGTTCCACGTGAAACATCGGCCCGGGCCACCTAGCCGTGCAAATCACCTATGGTGCCGACAAGACCGGCCTGCTCTGCGGCTACCGGTTTGAAAACGGTGCACCCGGCGTGCCGGTGGACCTGGCCGAAGCGGCGGCCTGGCTGCGCAGCGATGCGCCCAAGGGCCCGGCCGATTTCGTCTGGCTGCACTTCAACCTGAGCGACGCGGCGGCCGAGGCCTGCATCCGCAAACAGCTGGATGCCGTGCCTGAGTTCTTTGAGGCGCTGCACGCGGGTTCGCGCTCCACCCGCATCGAGGACGCGCACGACACGCTGATTGCGGTGGTCAACGACGTGGCTTTTGAGTTTGCCTTCGACCCCGCCGAGATCGCCAGCCTGTGGCTCAACGTGGCCCCGCACATGGCGCTGAGCGCCCGCTCCCACCCGCTGCGCTCCATTGACCGCATGCGCGACGCGGTGAAAAACGGCAAGCCGCTGGCCAGTTCGGTGGCGTTTTTGAACCAGCTGCTGATGGAACAAGGCGACGTGCTGGTACGCATCGTGCGCGAAACCACGGTGCAGGTAGACACCATCGAAGACAAGTTTCTGGTGGGCCGCCTGCACAACCGGCGTGCCGACCTGGGCAAGCTGCGCCGTGTGCTGGTGCGCCTGCAGCGCCTGCTGGCACCCGAGCCCGGGGCCCTGTTTCGGCTGCTGCGCCTGCCGCCGCCCTGGATCAGCGAGCACGACCTGGAAGCGCTGCGCCAAGCCACCGAGGAGTTCTCGCTGACCATCCGCGACATGTCGGAGCTAAAGGAGCGCATCAAGCTGCTGCAGGAAGAAATTGCCGCCCAGGTGAGCGAGCAGACCAACCGCAGCGTCTTCACCCTGACCATGGTGACGGTGCTAGCCCTGCCCATCAACATCGTGGCCGGTCTGCTGGGCATGAACGTGGGTGGCATCCCCCTGGCCAACCACCCGCACGGCTTCATGGTGATTGCCGGGCTGATCGGGGTGTTTACCGGCTTTGCCGCCTGGTATCTCTATCGGCAAAAATAGGTATCAATTTGATAGCTGCTCGTGCTCTTTCAATCGGCACGGGCAGCTATTTTCAACCCTGAAAAATCGCCAAAAAACTATAGCGTTGCCATGTCCACCACGAAGCGGTACTTCACATCGCTTTTCAGCATGCGGGTGTAGGCGGTTTCGATCTGGTCCATGGGGATGGTTTCGATGTCCGAGGTGATCCCGTGCTCGGCGCAGAAGTCCAGCATCTCCTGGGTTTCCTTGATGCCGCCGATCAGCGAACCGGCCAGGCGGCGGCGCTTCATGATCAGGCCGAACACATTGGGCGAGGGGTGCGGGGTTTCGGGTGCACCGACCAGGGTCATGGTGCCGTCCAGCTTGAGCAGGCCCAGGAACACATCCAGGTTGTGCGCGGCGGCCACGGTGTTGAGGATGAAGTCAAAGCTGTTGGCGTGGGCGGCCATCTCGTCGGCGTTCTTGGACACCACCACTTCCTTGGCACCCAGGCGCAGCGCGTCTTCGCGCTTGCTCTCGGAGGTGGTGAACAGCACCACGTGCGCGCCCATGGCGGCGGCGATCTTCACACCCATATGGCCCAGCCCGCCCAGGCCGACGATACCGACCTTGTGGCCGGGGCCGACCTTCCACTGGCGCAGCGGCGAATAGGTGGTGATACCCGCGCACAGCAGCGGGGCCACGGCAGCCAGGTCGGCTTCGGCGTGGCTAATGCGCAGCACAAAGGATTCGCGCACCACCATGTGGCTGGAATAGCCGCCATAGGTGTTGGTGCCATTGGGGAACATCGGGCCGTTGTAAGTGCCGGTAAAGCCGTTGTCGCAGTACTGCTCCAGGCCATCGGCGCAGGGTGTGCAATGCTGGCAGCTATCGACCATGCAGCCCACGCCGACCAGGTCGCCGACCTTGAATTTGGACACCAGATCGCCCACCGCCGTGACACGGCCCACGATCTCGTGGCCGGGCACGCTGGGGTAGATGGTGTTGTGCCACTCGTTGCGGGCGGTGTGCAGGTCGGAATGGCAGACCCCGCAGAACAGCACGTCCAGCGCCACGTCCTGCGCGCCGGGCGTGCGGCGCTCGAAGCTGAAGGGGGCCAGGGGGGAAGTCGGGGAGGTGGCGGCGTAGCCGTGGGTGGTGGTCATGGGAGGGGTTCCTGTGGGGTTGGCATTAGATGGTAAGCCGATCCCATGACCAAGGTGCAACAGGGCTATTTCACCCCGCTTTGGCCGATCTGCACCGGCTCCCCCGTGCGCGCACTCTCGTACAGCGCGTCCAGAATCTGCATCACCACCAGGCCCTCGTCCCCGCCTGCCGGGTGCGGGGTGTCGGTCAGGATGGCTTCGGCATAGTCGAACATGGCCGATTTGGCTTCTACCGTGGGGGGACACAGCAGCATGTCCACCGGCGCGCCGTTGACTTCGGTGTAGACGTGCGCGTCGAAGGTGTAGCCGCCAGCCAGGTTCTTTTGCAGCAGCCCGGCCTTGGTGCCCAGCAGCCGGGTTTCCATCAGCTCGGCTTCCTGGATGTTGGCGGCCCAGGAGGCCTCCAGGGCCAGCGTAGCGCCGTTGGAGAAACGGATGAACCCGGCAGCCAGGTCTTCCACATCAAAGGTCTTGCCGGCCTTTTGGGCCAGGTCGGTGGCGATGGGGCTGTAGGTGCTGCCCATCACCCAGGTGGGTTGCGGGTAGCCCATCAACCACAGGGCCAGGTCCAGGCGGTGCACGCCCAGGTCGATCAGTGGGCCGCCCCCGGCCAGCGCCTTGGTGCCAAACCAGCCGCCAAAGCCGGGCATGCCACGGCGACGGTGCCAAAGGCTGCGGCCAAAGTAGAAGTCGCCAAACAGGCCGGCATCCACCTGGGCCTTCAAGGCCCGGGACGCGGCGCTGAAGCGGTACGAGAAATTGATCATCAGCCGCTTGCCCGCATCCTTGGCGGCTTCCAGCATCTGGCAGCCCTCTTGGGCGTTCATGGCCATGGGCTTTTCGCACAGCACGTGGCAGCCTGCGGCCAGCGCGGCCAAGGTCAGTTCCACGTGAAACTTATTCGGCGTGCAAACGCTGACCACGTCCAGGGCTTCGCTAGCCAGCATGGCCTCGGCCGAGGCGTAACGGCCTGCCACCTCGAACTCGTCGCCTACCTTGGCCAGGCGGGCGGCATCGGGGTCAGCAATCGCCACCACTTCGACCTGGGGATGCTCTTGCCAGCCCTTGATGTGGGCGCGGCCCATGCCCAGGCCGATCACGCCGACGCGCAGTTTTTTGACAGCTTCGCTCATTCCAGATCCGCCTTGGTCTGGGTGATGCCGACGTTGGTGAAACCGGCTTTGGGGCTGATGGGTTCCAGCGGCGCGGCATTCGGGCACACGTCGACGATGTTGATGCGCGGCGCGGCCCACTGCACGGCGTTGGCGATCACGCGCTGCACGTTTTTGTCATGGTAGGTAGGGTAGGCCTCGTGGCCGGGGCGGAAGTAAAAGATGCGGCCATGGCCGCGCTCCCAGCAGCAGCCGGAGCGGAACACCTCGCCACCCTCGAACCACGAGATGAAGACCGTGCTGTCGGGCTGCGGAATGTCAAAACGTTCGCCGTACATTTCTTCGTTCGGCAACTCGAAATACTCGCCCAGACCGGCCGCGATGGGGTGCGAGGGCTCGACCACCCACAGGCGCTCTTTCTCGTGCGCCTCGCGCCATTTCAGCGAGCAGTTGGTGCCCATCATGCGGCGGAAGATTTTGCTGAAATGGCCGGAGTGCAGCACGATCAGGCCCATGCCTTCGAGCACACGCTTCTGCACCCGGTCCACGATAGCGTCCTCCACCAGGTTGTGCACCTTGTGGCCCCACCAGATCAGCACGTCGCAGGCGGCCAGGCGGGCTTCGCTCAGGCCGTGCTCGGGGTCGTCCAGCGCAGCGACGCTGATGTCCAGCGGCAGGGCACCAGGGTTCAGGCCGGGGGTGGCGGCCAGGGCGTTGGCGATGGTGGTGTGCAGGCCTTCGGGATAGATGGCACCGACGGCGGCATTTTCGCGTTCGTGGCGGAATTCGTTCCAGACAATAACAGAAATACGGGTTTTCACTAGGGTGCTCCTGAAGTAGGGGTTTGGCGTTGTGTGGCCTAGACTCTAAGCCTGCCCCGCCCCTCCCACCAGCCCGATTGCTGTCAATAATCCGCAATGAATAGCAAAAATCCTGGATCACCGGCATCCACCTTCTGCAGCGCCCCACAGGCTCCATCCGCCCGCCAGGATGCGGTGGCTATGCGCCAGCACCTGGGCGATTTCTTGCAGCGCGCCATGGCGGGCAGCCTGGTGGTGCACCTGCCCGGCGGGGCCCCGGTGGAACGCGGCGAAGGCCATTTCCACGTGGGCCCCGAGCTGTTCCTGCAAACCGGTGGCTGGACCGACTTTCGCCTGCCGCACGGCACCCTGACCCTGGGCCCCGGCGAGGCGCTGCTGATGCCGCCGCAGTTGCTGCACGCCGAACAGGTACGCGCCGCGCCCGCCCAGCCGTTTGCCAACCTGGTGGTCTACGCCGAGGCCCACGCCCTCACCTGCCATATTGCCCATGAGGCCCATGAAATCGGCTCTGGCCGCCCCGGCATCCGCCACCTGGAAATGCGCCAGCACCCCCAGGCCCGCCACATCCACGACTGGCTGGCCGATGCGGCCCGGCTGGGCCAGAGCCTGCAACCCGAATGGGCCACGCTGCAAGTGCGCGCCCTGGTAGCCGCCGCCACCGCCGGGGTGCTGCGCGCGCTGGCCGACGTGGACCCGCACACCGCCCCCGAATCCACCTGGGTGACCCAGGTGCGGGTGCTGGTGCAAAACCAGCTGGGCGATGCGGATTTGAGCGTGCGCGGCCTGGCCCAGCAGTGTGGCTGCACGGCAGACTATCTGTCGCACCTGTTCCGCCAGCAGACGCAGGAAGCCCTGGTGGCCTACATCAACCGCATGCGCATGGCCCGCGCCGCCCGCCTGCTGGCCGAGAGCGCGCTGGCCATCAAAGAGGTGGCCTGGGCCTGCGGCTACGCCCACCCCAGCTACTTTATCCACAGCTTTCGGGCGCAGTACGGGCAAACGCCCAAGGGTTATAGGCACAGTCTTGGCAAGACCATTTAGCCCATCAAATACTATTCACTTAGTAGCTAAAATACGTGTAGCCTGTTGATTAAACAGGAAACTATTACTATTTTTTCTATTCACTATGCCTGCCGATACCGACGCGCTTCTATTGCATTTGCAAACCCATGGCGCGTCACGCTCGGCGGATCTCCAAAAGGCCTTGGGCAAAAGCCAGTCCACGGTGTCGCGCCTGCTGGCCCAGTTGCCAGGCCAGGTGCTCACCCTGGGCCAGGGTAAAAGTGCCCGCTACGCCCTGCCCCAGCCGATTGCCGGCGGTGCCGCGCAACAGCCACTGTGGCGGGTGGACAGCGCAGGCCGGGCCCAGCCCCTGGGGCTTTTAAGCCTGCTGGCCCGGGACCACATCCACATCGAAGCACCGGGAGTGGACGTGCTGTCCACCACCGGCTTGCCGTGGTACCTGTCGCCACTGCAGGCACAGGGCTTTTTAGGCCGCCTGCTGGCGCAGAGCCTGGCCGGCCATGGCGTACCCGGCAACCCTGACCACTGGGACCTGCAGGCCACCCTCACCGCCGCATTGCACCTGCATGACGCGCCAGGGGCCCTGGTGCTGGGGCACCTGCACGCCGCCACGGCTTTGCCCGCCCTGCCCCCACCCGGGCCCGAGCTGGGCCTGGCGTTGGATGCGCTGGCGCACAACATCGGCAGTGCACTGCCTGCGGGTTCATCCATCGGCGGCGATCAGCCCAAGTTTCTGGCCACCAACCACCTGGGCATGCCGGTGCTGGTGAAGTTCTCGCCCCCGCGCGGCACACCGTTTGGCGAGCGCTGGCACGACCTGTTGCATGCCGAAGCCCTGTGCCTGCAGGTGCTGCAAAGCTACGGCCAAAATGTGGCGGCCTGCGAGGTGGTGCACAGCCACGCCCGTACGTATTTGGTCAGCCAAAGGTTTGACCGCATCGGCAACGCAGGCCGCCAGCATGTGGTCTCGGTGGGTGCGGCGCACGCGGCCTTTGTGCCCGGCGGCTACCAGCACTGGGCGGCCACCTGCGATGCACTGGCGCGCCAAGGGCGGCTGTCGGCAGACGATGCGCTGCAGGCGCTGTTCCGTCTGCAATTTGGCCGCCTGGTCGGCCATACCGACATGCATGCGGGCAACCTGGGCCTGTTTGCCCAGGGCGACAGCTTGAAAGATATCGCCAAAGGCCGCTTCGCCCTGGCCCCGGTCTACGGCATGCTGCCCATGCGCTACCAACCCGATGCCCAGACCGGCGCGCTGGACTACGCCGCCTTTGCCACCGATGGCTTTTGGGCCAACGCCACCGCCATGTCCGCCGCCCGGCAGTTCTGGTCGCAGCTGGCAGAGCACCCGCACATCAGCCCGGCGTTACACGATTTGGCCCGAAATATGGTGCAATCGGCTGTATGAAAACACTCCTCTTCGCGGGCAGCACCCGCAAACAGTCGTACAACCGCCAACTGGCCCAGGCCACCGCCCGCATCGCCGCAGATGCCGGGGCCGAGGTCACGCACATCGAGCTGGCCGACTTTGACATTCCCATGTACAACGCCGACCTGGAGGCCGAGGGCACGCCCGCCGACGTGCTGCGCTTGAAGCAAATCATGTTCGACCACCCGGCCTGGCTCATTTGCGCGCCCGAGTACAACGGCAGCTATCCCGCGCTGCTGAAAAACACCATCGACTGGGCCTCCAGCCCCGTCAAGACCGACCCGGTGTGGAAAGACGGTTTCCGCTCCTTCACCGGCAAGGTGGTGGGCCTGCTGAGTGCCTCACCCGGTGGGCTGGGGGGTTTGCGCTCGCTGACGCACCTGTCGCCGCTGATGGCCAATATGCAATGCTGGGTGGCCCCCAAGCAGTTTGCGCTGGGCCGGGCGTTTGACGCATTCGCCGAAGACGGCAATCTGAAGCAGGAAGCCCACCGTGCCAGCGTGCAGGCGGTGGTGGAGCAAGTCCTGTGGGCTGCCCGTAAATTTCAAGCTTGATCGGCCTCTCGTGCTTATTCCATCAGCGTGAGTAGCTACTAAAACCATAGTAAACCCATGGAATGCAGATTAGGCTGCGGTGCCTGCTGCATTGCCCCCAGCATCAGCTCGCCCATCCCCGGCATGCCGGTGGTGAACGGCATCAGCAAGCCCGCCGGGGTGCGCTGCGTGCAACTGGACGCGGCCAACCTGTGCCGCATTTTTGGCCAGCCCGAGCGCCCGGCAGTCTGCGGCCAGTTGCAGCCCGCGCCCGACATGTGCGGCAACAGCAATGGCCACGCCATGCGCTACCTCACCCAGCTGGAAATCGCCACCCGGCCAAGCACGTTTTAGGCCGCTTGCGCTGATCTGGTCAGCGTAAGAAGCTACTAAAACAGTAGCATTCGGATTCACATCTCTTTCAGGATCTCCTGGCGCTTTTGCTGGTACTCCTGCTCGGTGATCAGGTCTTTTTCGCGCAGGCTTTTCAGCTTTTGCAAGCGCAGTTCCTGGGCATTAAAAAACGCCGCATCGCGCTGTACGGGAGCCGGGGCGGCGACCGCTGCACGGGCAGGGGCGGGTTTGGGCATCAGCGCCGGGGCCATGGCCGCGGTGAGCGGAAACACCAGCCAGTCGGCCCGGATGTTGGTGGCCAGGCCGCTTTGCAGTTGCGCTGTGCCCGCCGCCGTGCGCGAGCCGTAGGTGAAGGTGGGCGTGATGCCGGTGCCGCGCCATTGGTTGTAAAAATCAAACCGCGCATGGCGCACCACCAGTTGCAGGCCATCGGCATTGGTAAACAGGCGGGCGGTGACCGCCATGGGGGGTTCAATGGAATTGGGAATGCGCCGCTCGCTGCTGACCCACACGACATCCTGGCCCGGTGTGGCGCTGGCCAGAGCCTGCGACAAGGCATCGGACAGCTGCTCGGCTTCCAACGCGGTGACCAGCGGCTGGGGCTCCTTGCCGCCCGGAATGCGCACCGATGCCAACAGCTGCTCCAGCGTGCGGGCCGCGATGGCCGCCGGATGCCGGTTTTCGGTGGCCCCGGCTTCGCGCGGCACCAGCTGGACGCTGGAGAAGTCATGGATGTTCCAGGTGCTGCGCTGGCTGGCGTCGCCCGCCGTGCTGCCGCCCAACAGTCCATCGAACAGGCCTGCGTGGGCCGAGGGTGCCAGCAGCAGGCTGGCGGCGCAGACCGCCGTGGCGATCCATGGGTGGGGTTTTCTCATAGCTTCCATTTCAAACACAAAAAGCCCGGACCGGTACCGTGGGAGATCACGGCATCGGCGCGGGCCAAACTCAGTTCCTCGCAAAAACTAAGGGCTTACCACCAGGCTTCGACTTGCACGCCGACAGTGGTGGCTTTGGTGCGGGTGCCGCCGTTGCCAAACGCATAGGCGTTGGCAGCCGCATCGTTCCAGTTGGCACGGGTGGCGTACACGCGGAACTCAGGCCGGGTCCAGAAATCGGTGTTGGGCGAGAAAGCCACGGCAAAGGTGCCCTTGGTCAGGTGCTGCTTGTCTTGTCCTTCGGTCTTGAGCTGGTTAAAGCCCAGTTCCCCCAGGAGCTTGACGTTCTTGGCCACACCGTAAGACACGCGTCCGCCGAACGACAGGTCTTTGGTGGTCACGCCGTTATCGGGCTTGACGGTTTGGTAGCCCACCAGCGCCTGGCCGCCGAACACACCGCTTTGCCAATTGATGGACTCGATGATGCGGGCCTGCTTGGCACCCGGGGCCGACACACCGGCGGTGTCCAGGTTGTAGAACTTGCCGCGCAGATCCGAGTGGCCGGTCGATCCTTGCAAGAACACCGAATTGGTCATGCCCGGCAGGATGAAATCGCTTTGGTTATGCAACAAGCCCAATGCGCCGCCATTCGAGCCCTGGGCAAAGCTGCCATTGACGACACCACCGGTCAGGGTCAGCTTGCCACCGGGGTTGACCGGCATGTCGCGCAACTGGACGTTGGCGCGGCGGGCGTTGTTGGTGCTGCTGTTTTTGTTGTCCGAGTTGCCGTCGCTGTACACCGCCACGTTCAACTTGCCAAAACCCACGTCGATGCCATCGGCACCGGCACCGTAGTTGTCGCCGTCTTCCATCAGCCATTGGTCGATGATGTGGATGTCCTGGATGCGGTGGAAGCGCTGGCCGGCCCAGAAGCTGACGTTGGGCGCAAAGTCCAGGCCCTTGATGTCGGAATAGATTTGCGGCGTACCGGTGGTGCCGTTGTAGTAATTGGGCATCCAGTGCACGCCCCACTTCACGCCGTCGCCCAGATCCCAGTTCTTGCCGATCAGGACTTCAAAGTAGTTGTCGCCTTCATTGCCCAGCCGGTAGTGGTCCAGCGTGCCGCCCAATTGGTAGCCACCCTTGGCCTGCCCATTGGCGGACGAATAAAAGCCGCTGCGCAGGTAGCCGGTGAACTCCAGCCCGGTGGCATCGGTCACCTTCTTGACCACCTGGGTGATCTGCTTCTCCAGCGTGGCATCCACGGGCACATCGTTCGCCGCCTGTGCGAAAGCGTGGCCACCGGCCGCCAGTAACGACGCTGCAGCGACGGTGGCACGTAATGTGAAGTACTTCATCTTGGTTGTCTCCGTTGGTCATCTGGGTTTGGCCAGGAGGGTTCTCCTGGCCACGAAATCCTGAAAGTGCCTGCCGCAGGCGGGCTCGGTTAACGCGCCGTAAATTTCTTTGTAGACTATGTAAATTAGTTACATAAAATTCACAAAAATATAAACAACCAAGCCTGCATCCCAAGATGCAGTGCACCTTATGGACGTAGCAATACCCGCCTATTTCACTCACAAAATTCGCTTTGTATGCGTTTTGAACAGCACTTTCGGACCAGACAACTTTAGTAATTTGATTACTTAGCTAAGCTAAGTGTTTGTACCAATTTGTTGTTTTTAGGCCAAAAATTTACAAAGCGGGTGTGCAAAAGCCCTGTGCAGGTGTGGAGTCGAGGTGCGGAGATACGGGATGGATGCCGCGGCTTTTCTGGCAGAACAGAAAAGGGGCTGAGAAATAAAGCCATCCAGCGGCTTGGGGCAAGCTACAAATCCGGGAATTCCCAACGGACTTTGTGTTTGGCTATTCTTCTAATGGTTCTATAAATACATAGTAGTAGTAGTAAGCATGCGGCTCTTCTGTGGGTAAGCCGGTTTTATCCTTTGCAATCAACCGCTTATCCTGTGTTGCCGGGTGTGCGTGACCTTGCTTTTCTGGTGTCACGCCAAAATGAACAACTTTTTAAAAACCGCGTTACCTGTGGATAACTAGCCAGTTGTGCCAGAACTATCCACAGCTTTTCAAACAAAGAAGACCATGACCACCCAACTCAAGATCGATTTCGTGTCCGATGTGTCCTGCCCCTGGTGCGTGGTGGGTTTGAAGTCGCTGGAGCAGGCCCTGGAGCGGGTGGCCGACAGCATCACCACCGAGCTGCACTTCCAGCCGTTCGAGCTCAACCCACAGATGGCCCCCGAGGGCGAAGACACCACCGAGCACCTGGCGCGCAAGTACGGCTCCACCCCGGCCCAGGCGGCGGCGGCCAAGGAAAACATCCGAGCCCGCGGGGCCGAGCTGGGCTTTACCTTCAACCTGGGCCAGCGCAACCGCATCTACAACACCTTCGATGCGCACCGCCTGCTGCACTGGGCGGAACTGGAAGGCCACCAGCACGCCCTGAAGCAGGCGCTGTTCGATGCTTACTTCACCCTGGGGCAAAACCCCAGCGACCATGCCTTGCTGGTGCAGGTGGCCGGGCAGGTGGGGCTGGACCCGGTGCGGGCGCGGGAGATTCTGGAATCCGAAGAGTTTGCCGAGGACGTGCGCGAACGCGAAGAGTTCTACACCAGCCAAGGCATCCATTCGGTGCCCGCCATCATCATCAACGACCGGCACCTGATCTCCGGTGGGCAGCCGCCCGAGGTGTTTGAGCAAGCTTTGCGGCAGATTGCGGCGATGTAACGCACCAAGCCTGCGCTTTCTGTCTGCGTAGGGGCAGATTGCGCACATTCCCGGTGCAGTTTTGTACGCAATTTAACAATCGCAGCGTACGCAAAGCTGGCACGGCCTATGCATAGGGGACGGATATGTCCGCCCCTACCCCCCCTTCCGCTTCTACTACCGCACCTTCGGCCATCGAAATCATCGCGCTGACCAAGCGCTATGGATCGTCCAAGCCGGCCGTAGACACCATCAACCTGCGCATCGCCAGCGGTAGCTACTGCTGTTTGCTGGGGCCCTCGGGCTGCGGCAAAAGCACCACGCTGCGCATGGTGGCCGGACACGAATCGGTCACCAGCGGCGACATCCTGCTGGAAAACCGCAACATCACCGACCTGCCCGCCGCCGAACGCGGCACGGCCATGATGTTCCAGAGCTTTGCGCTGTTCCCGCACCTCAGCGCGCTGGACAACGTGGCCTTCAGCCTGAAGATGAAGGGCATGGACAAGGCCGAGCGCCATGCCAAGGCCAAGGACCTGCTGGAGCGCGTGGCCATGGGCCACCTGGCCGACCGCACGCCCAGCGAGCTGTCTGGCGGCCAGCAGCAGCGCGTGGCGCTGGCCCGGGCGCTGATCACCCAGCCCAAGGTGCTGCTGCTGGACGAACCCCTGTCGGCCCTGGACCCGTTCTTGCGCATCCAGATGCGTGCCGAGCTGCGCCGCTGGCAAAAGGAGCTGGGCCTGACCTTCATCCACGTCACCCATTCGCAAGAAGAAGCCATGGCCCTGGCCGACACCATGGTGGTGATGAACCACGGGCTGATCGAGCAGGTGGGCAGCCCGCACGAGGTCTACAACCGCCCGGCCAGCGAATTTGTGGCGCGCTTCATGGGCGGCCACAACGTGCTGGACACGGCTGCGGGAAAAATTGGTGTGCGCACCGACCACATGCAAATCATCCCTGCCGAGGCCGCTGTGGCCGACGGCCCGCACAACATCCGCGCCGTGGTCAGCGATGTGGAATACCAGGGCACCTACGTACTGCTGGGCCTGCAAAAACCCGGCGTGGCCCAAACCGCCAGCTCTACCGCCGAGTTCTCGGTGATGGTGTCCGAAGCCCAGTTTGCCGCCCGCCCCTACCGCGTGGCCGAGGCCGTGCAACTGGCCTGGGCACCGGATGCCGCGCACCTGCTGAGCCCTGTTTCCATTCCCCCTTCCGTTCCCGTTTCTGTCCCCGCTGTTGCCTGATCTTTTGAACCGTAACCCCTAGGAGTTTTGACCATGTCCGACGCACTTCCCGAACCTACCAATGCCTTGAAAGCCACCATGCAGCGCCGCTCGCTGCTCAAAGGCACGGCCGGCATTTTGGCCACCGGCATCTTCCCTGCGGTGCACTCTGCTGAACCCCTGGTTTTGCGCTACCTGGGCACTGCAGTGAACCAGGACAAAGCCATCGCCGAAAAATTCAAGGCCGACACCGGCATCACCATCCAGTACGTGGCCGTGACCACCGACGACGTGACCAAGCGCGCCGTCACTGCGCCCAACAGCTTCGACCTGATCGACACCGAATACTTCTCGCTGAAGAAGATCGTGCCCACCGGCAACCTCAAGGGCATCGATGTCAAGCGCATCAAGAACGCCGACAAGATCACCACCTTGTTCACCACCGGCATGGTCAACGGCAAGGCCGTGGGCGACCAGGGCACGGCTCCCAAGAAAGTGATCTTCCTGGAAGGCGAAAAATCGAAGAAATTCTCGGCCACGCCCACCCAGTACATGAGCCTGATCCCCACCGTGTACAACGCCGACACGCTGGGCATCCGCCCCGACCTGATCAAGCGCCCCATCACCTCCTGGGCCGAGCTCCTGAACCCTGAGTTCAAGGGCAAGGCCGCGATTTTGAACATCCCCTCCATCGGCATCATGGACGCGGCGATGGTGGTCGAAGCCATGGGAATTTACAAATACCCCGACAAAGGCAACATGACCAAGAAGGAAATCGACCTGACCATCAAGACCCTGATCGAAGCCAAAAAACAAGGCCAGTTCCGCGCGCTGTGGAAGGACTTCAACGAGTCGGTCAACCTGATGTCGTCCGGCGAAGTGGTGATCCAGTCGATGTGGTCGCCCGCCGTCACTGCCGTGCGCACCAAGGGCATTGCCTGCACCTTCCAGCCTTTGAAGGAAGGCTACCGCGCCTGGGCTGCCGGTTTTGGCCTGCCCGCCACGCTCAAAGGCCGCACGCTGGACGGTGCCTACGAGTTCATCAACTGGTTCCTCGACGGCTGGGCCGGTGCCTACCTGAACCGCCAGGGCTACTACAGCGCTGTGCTGGAAACCGCCAAGTCCAAGATGGAAGCCTACGAGTGGGCCTACTGGATGGAAGGCAAGTCTGCCACCCAGGACATCAAGAGCCCCAACGGCGACCTGTTGGCCAAGGTCGGCCAGATCCGCGACGGCGGCAGCTACGAAGCCCGCATGGGCGGCATCGCCTGCTGGAACGCGCTGATGGACGAGAACAACTACATGGTCCAGAAGTGGAATGAATTTGTAGCCGCCTGATTGAGCACACCCCCAGGCTGCAGCGCTGCGCTTGCCTGGGGGCAGACGGATACCAAGGGTGTTTATTTCGCCCTTGGTCAATTTATAAAAAATCAGGCCCTTGCGCTCATCCCATCAGCGTGAGCAGCTACGATTTTGATAGTTAACGCGGATCTTTATCCATGAGCACACCCACCGCCCCCTTGCCTTCACCCACCCCCGCGCCGGGCCGCAGCCTGTCTGCCTGGTGGCAGGCCACGCCCTTGACGGCGGTGTTTGCGGTGTTCTTTCTGGTGCCATTGGCGCTGATCCTCATGGTCAGCTTTTGGGACTTCAACGAATACGAGCTGCTGCCCGGCTTTACCTTCAAAAACTACATTGCGATTTTTGACGGCTGCGGCAACACCAGCGAGATGTGCGTCACCCTCAAGACGTATTTGTCCACCTTCAAATTCTGCTTCATGGTCTGGCTGATCACGCTGGTGGTCGGCTTTGCGGTGTCGTACTTTCTGGCCTTCCACATCCAGTCCCAAGGCACGCAGACGCTGCTGTTTGTGCTGTGCACCATTCCGTTCTGGACCAGCAACGTGATCCGCATGATCTCGTGGGTGCCGCTGCTGGGCCGCAACGGCCTGGTGAACCAGGGGCTGATGGGGGCCGGGCTGGTCGACCAGCCGGTGGAGTGGCTGCTGTTCTCGGACTTTTCGGTCACGCTGGCCTTTGTGCACCTCTACACCATGTTCATGATCGTGCCCATTTTCAACAGCATGATGCGCATCGACCGCAGCCTGCTGGAGGCCGCCAATGACAGCGGTGCCAGCGGCTGGCAAACCCTGTGGAACGTGATCGTGCCGCTGTCGCGCACCGGCATCATCATCGGCTCCATCTTCGTCATCACCATCGTGATGGGCGACTTCGTCACCGTGGGCGTGATGGGCGGCCAGCAGATTGCCTCCATTGGCAAGATCATCCAGGTGCAAACCTCGTACCTGCAATTCCCCCTGGCCGCCGCCAACGCGGTGATTTTGCTGGCCATCGTGCTGATGATCATCTGGGCGCTGACCCGGCTAGTCGATATCCGTAAGGAACTCTGATGAAACGCGCTCCTGGATTCGTCCCCCTGGCCTTTGTTTTCGCCCTGTTCGTGCTGTTCATGTACGGCCCGATGTTCGTCATCTTCATCCTCAGCTTCCAGGGCCCCGAGGGCGGCCTGACCTTTCCGCTGCGCGGCCTGTCGCTGCACTGGTTTGCCAAGCTGGCCGAAGGCCTGGGCGTGGTGGACATTGGCGCGGCCCTGCGCCGCTCGCTGGGCCTGGGCCTGGCGGTGATGGCCTGCACGGTAGTGTTTTCGGTGCTGGCCGGCCTGGCCTTCCGCAAAAAGCTGGCCGGGGGCAATACGCTGTTTTTCATCGTGATCGCCAGCCTGATCATGCCGTCCATCATCGTCTCGTTAGGGATCGGCCTGGAGTTCCGCCTGCTGGACGGCGGCATTAAATGGGCGCTGGAGACTCTGGGTATGCAGGACACTCTGGACAACTACGGCACCGCCCTGGGCCTGTTCACCTCGGCGCTGGGCGCGCACCTCACCTGGACCCTGCCCTTCGGCCTGCTGATCATGTTTGCCATCTTCAACCGCTTCAACCCCGCTTTTGAGGAAGCCGCCCGCGACCTGGGTGCCACGCCCTGGCAGGGCTTCAAGCACGTGGTGCTGCCGTTGATTGCGCCCTCGGTAGTCGGCATCGGCATGTTTGGCTTTACTTTGAGCTGGGACGAAATTGCCCGCACCTCGCAGGCGATTGGCGATGTCAACACCCTGCCGCTGGAGCTGCAAGGCCTGACCACCACCGTCACCACGCCGTCGATCTACGCCATCGGCACCGTCACCACCGTGGTGTCGTTTATCGTGATGGGCATCACCTTGCTGCTGGTAAAGTTCTTGGGACGCAAACAAAAAGGCCGTTCATAGTGTCCACCGCCCCCGTTCCCGCGCTCAGCGACAGTGACATTTACGAGCGCATCGTTTCCGCCATCCTGGACCACCGGCTCCAGCCTGGCACCAAGCTGGTGGAAGACAAACTCGGCACCGCCTTTGGCGTATCGCGCACCCGCATCCGCCCGGTGCTGGTGCGCCTGGCCAACGAACAAATCGTGACCATGGTGCCGAACCGCGGTGCCTGCGTGGCCCAGCCCACCGAGCAGGAAGCGCGCGAAGTGTTCGAAGCCCGCCGCCTGGTGGAGCCGCCGCTGCTGGAGCGCTTCATGGCCGTGGCCACCCCGGCTGACATCGCCATCCTGGCCCATTTCATCGCCGAAGAAGAGGCGGCCCGCGCCAAAGGAGACATGCGCCACGCCATCCGCATGTCGGGCGACTTCCACCTGACCATTGCCGAGCGCGCCGGGCAGCAAACCCTGGGCCGCATCCTGCGCGAACTGGTGTCGCGCACCTCGCTCATCCTGATGACCTGGGGCCCGGTAGAGCTGCCCGGCAGCCGCGCAGGAGGCTGTGGCTGCCAGGAACACCGCTCGGTGCTGGATGCCATCCGCCTGCGCGATGTGGAGGCCGCTACCCGCTTGATGCGCGAGCACCTGGCGCACCTGGAGGCGCAGGTGCAGTTTGGCGCGGTGGCTACGACTTCACCCGACCTGATTGCTCTCTTTGGCCAAGCAGCCTGAACCGATGCGGCATCTCCTGGTCATCAACCCCAACACCAGCGACAGCGTCACCGCGCTGCTGCGCACCCATATCTTGCAGGCCAGCGGCCCCGACGTGGCGGTGCACATGGCCACGGCCCGCTTTGGTGCGCGCTACATCTCCAGCGAGGCCAGCTACGCCATCGCCGCGCACGCCACGCTGGATGCCTGGGCCGCGTGGTTGGCCGATGGCGGCCCCACGCCCGACGCGGTGCTGATTGCCTGCTTTGGCGACCCCGGCCTGCTGGCCCTGCGCGAATGCAGCCCCGTGCCCGCCACCGGCCTGGCCGAAGCCGCGTTTGTAGAGGCGGCCCAGCACGGCCGCTTCGCCATCGTCACCGGCGGCGTGGCCTGGAAACCCATGCTGCAGCGCCTGGCCCACAGCCTGGGCTATGGCGAACAACTGGCCCACATCCACACCGTGCAAGCCACCGGTGCCGAGCTGGCCGCCGACCCCGTCGCGGCCCGCGCCCTGCTGGCCGCCGCCTGCCAAGAGGCCGCTGCCCAGCCCGGCGTGCAGGCCGTCATCCTGGGTGGTGCCGGTTTAGCCGGCATGGCCGCGCAGATCCAGGGCGCAGTGCCGGTGCCGGTGATCGACAGCGTGCTCGCAGGTGCCAGACAGGCTCAGCAATGGGGCGACGGCGCGCCAGCCGATGCCCAACTGGCGGGCGCGTGGACGGGCCTGTCGCCCGCGTTGATGGCCATTGCTACTGTTTAAGTAGCTGCTCACGCTTATCCCACAAGCGCTAGGGGCCTATTTAGCCCAAAGTCACCATGCGGCCCGCGCTGTCGAAGCAGTGCAGGGTGTTCAGGTCGAACTCCAGCGTGACCGGGTCGCCGATCTGCAAACTGGTGCGCTCGGCCTGGCGCGAGATCATCTGCGTGCCCGCCACGTCCACGTGGATCAGGGTGTCGGCCCCCAGGGCTTCGATCAGTTCCACCTTGCCGGGTACACCGGCGCTGCCCACGGGCAAAACCTTCACGCCTTCGGGGCGCACGCCGATCAGGCCGTCCTTGGGAACCCGGCCTGCGGCCTGGCCGGCCAGCGCGCCAAACTGCGACAGCTGGGCGGCCTTGACGATGTTCATCGACGGCATGCCGATGAACTGCGCCACGAACTGGTTGGCCGGCTTGTCGTACAGCTCCAGCGGTGCACCCACCTGTTCGATGGCACCGTCGCGCAGCACCACCACGCGGTCGGCCAGGGTCATGGCCTCCACCTGGTCGTGGGTCACGTAGATGGTGGTCACGCCCAGGGCGCGGTGCAGCTTGTGGATTTCGACCCGGGTCTGGCCACGCAGGGCGGCATCCAGGTTCGACAAAGGTTCATCGAACAAAAATATCTTGGGGGCCCGCACGATGGCGCGGCCAATGGCGACGCGCTGGCGCTGGCCGCCGGAGAGCTCCTTGGGGGTGCGCTTGAGGTAGGCGGTGAGGTTGAGCTTTTCGGCGGCGGCCTCGACCTTTTTCTTGATCTCGTCCGGGGCCACCTTGGCCAGCTTGAGGGCGAAGGACATGTTGTCGAACACCGTCATGTGCGGGTACAGGGCGTAGCTCTGGAACACCATGGCCAGCTCGCGCTGGCTGGACGGCAGGTGGGTGATGTCCCGTCCATCGACGTGCAGGGTGCCGCCATCGGTGGTCTCCAGCCCGGCGATCATGCGCAGCAGGGTGGACTTGCCGCAGCCAGAGGGGCCGACGAAGACGATGAATTCGTTCTTGTTGATATCGAGGTTGATACCTTTGATGGCGCGGTGCTCGCCAAAGAATTTTTCAACACCACGGAGTTGCAGAAATGACATGATGGTTTTTTGAATTTATTTAAGACCGGTGGCAGCCAGGAAGCCGTGCGTCACCCGCCGCTGGAACAGCAGGTAGGCAATCGCTACCGGCGCACCGCCCAGCAGGGCCGCCGCCATGGTTTGGGCGTAGCGCACGCCAAAGGCATCCTGGATCTGCGTCAGGCCCACCGGCACCGTCATCATCTGGGGCGAGGTGATCACGATGAAGGGCCACAAAAAGTTGTTCCACGCGCCGATGAACACGATGATGGCCATGGCCCACAGGATGTTCTTGCTGATCGGCACAAAGATGTGCCACAGCACCTGCCACTCGCTGGCGCCCTCCATCATGGCCGACTCGCGGAAGTCGCGCGGGATGGCATCGAAGAAGCCGCGAAACACGTAGATGGCCATGGGCGAGACGATCTGCGGCAGCACGATGCCCGCCAGCGTGTCGATCGCGCCCAGCGTGTGCATCAGCCGGAACAGCGGAATCAGCAGCGCCTCGAACGGAAACATCACGCCCACCATGGCCAGCAGAAAGAAGCCGTCACGGCCCCGGAACTTGAGCTGCGAAAACGCGTAGGCCGCCAGCACGCTGATGGCCACGGTCAGCACCGTGACCGCCACCGAGGTGACGATGCTGTTGAACATCCAGGTGGGCAGGTTGCCTGCGGTCAGCACCTTGGTGAAGGCCCCCAGCGTCCAGTCCTGCGGCAGCCAGCGCATGGGCTGCAGCACGGTTTCTTCCTCGGGGCGCAGCGAGGTGCTCAGCGCCCACAACAATGGGGCCATCCACAAGGCGGCCAGCACGGTGGTGAGCAGCAGGGCAGCGGCGGCCCAGCCCCAGTCGGCGAACCGGCTCTCGGATTCCATTCGTGATTTAGTGGGCATGGCGACCTCGCAATAACCAGTTTTGTACGACCGACACCAGCAGCACCACCACCATGAACACCACGGCAATCGCCGACGCATAACCCGCGTTGTCGTTCACAAAGCCGGTTTCGTACATGTAGTGCAGCACCACTCGGGTCGAGTTGAACGGCCCGCCGCCGGTCATGATGTAGGGCTGGCTGAACACCTTGAGCGAGCCAATCAGTTGCAGCAGCACCACCATGATGGTCACCGGCATCAGCTGCGGCCAGGTAATAAAGCGGAACAGGGTAAAGCCGCGGGCACCGTCGAGCCCGGCGGCCTCGTAGATGTCGCTGGGGATGTTGCGCAGCCCGGCCATGAAGAACAGCATGTTGAAACCCACCGTCCACCACAGCGTGGCAATGCCCACCATGGGCATGGCCCACACCGGGTCGCTGAGCCAGGCGTTCTGGCTTTCAAATACGTAATTGATCACGCCAAAGTTGGGGTGCAGCATCCACCCGGCGATCAGCGTCATCACGCCCACCGGCAGCACATAGGGCAAGAAGAAGGCCGCCTGCACCAGCGACTTGCCCCGGTCCATGCGCTCCACCAGCAGCGCGGCAATGAGGCCCATGGCGGTGAGCGGAAGCACGGTGAGCAGGCAAAAGTACAGGGTTTGCACCAGCGACGACCAGAAGTCGGGATCGGCAAACAGTTCTATGTAGTTGGCCAGGCCGACAAAGCCGGTGGTGGCCGTGGTGCTGCTCTGGGTAAAGCTCAGCAGCAGGGTCTGCACCGCAGGCCACAGAAAAAACAGGCCGTAGGCCAGGGCGAACGGGGCCAGCATGGCCGCTGCGTGCAGCGGGATGCGAGGGAGCTTGGGAGCGGGCCGCATGGGGACTTTCTTTTTGTTCAGGCAGCACGCACGCCCACCAGAAACACCGCAGAACTGGCTTTGCCAGGCTGCTGGTGTTGCCCCCTGCGTGTCGTATCGGTTTTGGCAAACCGATACGAGGGGGGTTGGCGAAAAGCGCTTGCGCTGTAGCCTGGGGGTGTACCTATTTCGCAGGACGTGGGCTGGCCAGCAGCTTCTTGGCTTCGGCATCGAACATGCCCAGCGCCTTGTCCACCGGCAACTGGCCGGTCATGGCCGCCGGGAAGTACTTGGCGGCGCTGGCCTCCAGCGGGCCTGCGGCACCACCGTACCAGCCTTCGGGGCTGAAGACGATGTTCTTGGCCACCACGCCCGAGAACTCGTTGTTGGGTTTCATGGCCTTGAGCGCATCCGAATCGGCCACGGCGCTGAACGCGGGGATGTGGCCGCCTCCGGCCCAGGTGATAGAGTGGCGACCCACGTAGTCCACAAACTTCAGTGCACCTTTGAGGCGCTCGGGCGTAATCGGTTTGCCCTTGTTGTCGGGCACCGCAAAGGCGTGGGAATCGCCCCACACGCTCTGGTTGGCGTACAGCTTGGGCAGGGGCACGATGCCGTACTCAAACGGCAGCTTCTTGCTGGCGCTCAAATCCACCATGCTGGGCACTTCCCACACGCCGTTGAGCATGAAGGCTGCCTTGCCGCTCAGAAACTGGGCGTTGGCCGCCGGGTAGTCCAGGTTCTTGGCGGCGTAGCCTTTGCTGAACCAGTCGGTGATCACCTTCATCGAATCCACACCCGCCTCGCCGTAGGCCAGCTTGCCGTTGTCCAGCATCTTGCCGCCACGCTGCGCCAGCATCGACAGCCACAGGCGGTAGCCCATGTAGGAGTTGGTGTTGCTCTCCATGGCAAAGGCGTCGGTACCGGCCTTTTCCTTCACCGCGCGGAAGGCATCGGTGAGTGCCGCAATGCCTTCGATGGGCTTGAGGTTGCCTGCGGCATCGGCCAGTCCGGCCTTGGCGACCAGGGTTTTGTTGTAGTACAGCACCAGGGCGTGGGTGTCCAGCGGGATGGCGTAGGTCTGGCCGTTGTACTGGCCTTTTTGCCATTGGCGCTCGGCGTAGTCGGTGCCCACGATGCCGGCAGCGGCCAGCTCGGCCGAGGCCAGGGCCCGCAGCGCACCCGACGGGCCAAAGTCACCCATGCGCGACAAATGCAGGTTGATCAGGTCCGGCCCCGCGCCCACCGCCGAAGCCGTGCGCACCTTGGTGTAGAACGGCACGCCCCAGGGCAGGGTGGTGGTTTCCACCTTGTAGTCGGACTGGCTGGCGTTGAAGCCATCGACCAGCGTGGCCAGCCGGGCACCGTCACCGCCGCTGAGCAGGGTCCAGAGCTTGATGTCGGTGGCGGCCCAGGTGGGCGCGGTGAAGCTGGCCACAGCCAGGGCGACGGCGGCCAGGCCGGTGCGGCGGTTGAAAGAAGAGGTCATGTGTTGTCTCCGTTTATTTTTAGGGGTGAAGTTTCAAGAAGCGGCGTGCGTCTTGGCTAACCAGCTTGGGGAGTAGCCCAGCGGGTTATCGGGGGCGATGCGCTGCGCCACGGCAGTGCCTCGGGTGATGGCGGCCAGGGCGGCCAGGTCGGCTTTGGGCTGGCGGTCTTCGGTGAGCAGGCCGTTTTGCTCCAGAAAGGTGTCGGTCAGCTGGGTGTAGCAAAAGCCCGCCAGGTTGCGGCAGTCGTGCACGCTGCCCAGCAGATCGCCGTACTGCGCCAGCAGCTCATCCGCATCGCGGGCCGAGGTGTAACCCCAGGCCGCCACGCCGTCGGGCCGGCCGGGCACCATGGCGATGCCGCCAAATTCGGTCAGCATGGCCGGGCGGTTGGTGGTGTCAAAACCGGGCAGCACCAGCATGCGCCGGTTGTGGCGGGAGTGTTGCAGGGTGTGGGCAATGGCTTCGGGGCTGCCGTAGCGCTGGCGGACCAGCGCGGGGTCGTTGCTGTAGTCGTGGATGGCCAGGATGTCGCCGCAGGGCATTTCCCAGCCGTCGTTGCCAATCACCGGGCGGCTGCCGTCCAGTGCCTTGGTCAGGTGGTACAGGGCTTGCACAAAGTTCACCTGGCGCGGGTCGTGGGGCAGCTCGGGCACGCCCCAGGATTCGTTGATCGGCACCCAGGCCACCACGCAGGGGTGCGACAGGTCGCGCTGCACCAGGGCCTTCCATTCGTCGGCCACGCGGTCCACCGTCTCGGCAGAAAAGCCATAGGCCGAGGGCATTTCGGCCCACACGCACAGGCCCAGCACGTCGCACCAGTAGAGCCAGCGCGGGTCTTCGCTCTTTTGGTGTTTGCGCGCGCCATTGAAGCCCAGGCGTTTGATCAGTTCCACATCGGCACGCAGCTCGTCGCTGGTGGCCGTCATCAGCGAGGCGGGCCAGTAGCCCTGGTCCAGCACCATGCGCAGAGGGTAGCTGCGGTTGTTGAGCATGAAGTTGGCGGCATCCAGCTTCACATCGCGCAGGGCGGTGTAGCTGTCCACCTGGTCCAGCACGGTGCCGTCGGCGGCTAGCAGGGTGAGCGTGGCAGCGATGAGCTGCGGGTGTTCGGGGCTCCAGCACAGGGGGTCACGGGCCGAGTCGATGCCGGGGTCGGGCAGGTGGATGCTGCGGCGCACCTGGCCGTCTTGCACGGTAAATGTGTCGTTCGACAGCTCCGCGCCGTCCAGCGCCAAACGCACTTGCAGGCGCTGGCCGGGCTGCGGCTGGTGGACCGTCGCATCCAGCCGGATCTGCCACTGCGCGATGTCCGCCGTCCAGCGCAGGCCGGCCAGGTGGCTGCTCTGCACCACCTCCAGCCACACGCTGCGCCAGATGCCGCTGGTGCGCGGGTACCAGATGTTGTGCGGCTCGGGCTGCCAGTCCTGCTTGCCGCGCGGCTTGTGCATGTCGTGCGGGTCGTCTTCGGCCAGCAGGGCCAGGGTAAAGCTAGTGCCGCGCATGTTGTGCAGGTAGGCGCTGATGTCCAGCTGGAACGGCGCATGCCCGCCCCGGTGGGTGCCGACCTGCTGGCCGTTGACCCACACCGTGGCCTCGTAGTCCACCGCACCAAAGTGCAGCAGCACGCGCTGGGAGGCGCTGGGAGCAGCAGCCAGCTCCACCGTACGGTGGTACCAGCAGCGGGGGTGAAAGCCGGTATCGGCTATGCCGCTGCGCTGCGACTCGGGGGCGTAGGGCACGGTGATGCGGCGGTCAAAGGCCACGTCGGCGGGCAATGCCCAGCGGGCGACATCGTCGAAGGCAAATTGCCAGACTCCGTCCAGACTTTGCCACTGCGCGCGGCGCAACTGGGGGCGGGGGTACTCCATGAACTGTTCCTAAGGTGGTGGATGAGAAGTGCTGGAATTTACCCACAATTACCGTAACTAACAAGTTTTATTGCGATTAATGAACCTAGGTGTTTTCACCAGTGGATGGACAATTTTAGACGGCAGAATCCCGCTGTGCGCCGCACGCCCAGCCACTAGAATCGCAACTTAAATGGTGACTAAACCTAGAAAAAGCAGTTGACCGCTTGCCATGGTCAGCAAGGCTGCTCGGATATTGGTTTCTTTTATGTTCAACAGGCTCTCCTTTTGGGTGAACCACGCTACGCACTCGATTGCACCGCTGCGACCGCGCCTGGGGTCGTTGCTCCGCCTTGCGGGCAGGAGCCCGCTGCGTTGTCACGTCTACCCATACACGCCCGCAGCAGCACACTCAAGCGCGTCCAACCGCTTTTCCTAGGTTAAAAATGAACAACAAACCCAAATTCACCAGCAAGCGGGTGCTCATCGTGGAAGGCGAGTCCACGCTGCCGATTGCCAAGGCGCTGGCCTCCGAGACGCGGCAGATCATCCTCAGCCTGCTGACGCACAACGTGATGAACGTGAGCGAAATCGCCGAGGCGATGAACATGCCGCACTCCACCGTCAGCTTCAACCTGAACCAGTTGCAGGCCGTGGGCCTGATCAAGGTGGAGGTGGAGCCCGGTACGCGCGGCACGCAAAAGCTGTGTGCCAAGCGCTACGACGAGCTGGTGTTCCAGCTGCCCGGCGCGGCCGCCGAGGTGGCCCCGGACGTGGTCACCGTCAGCATGCCCATCGGCAGCTACCGGCATGTGGAAGCCCACCCCACCTGCGGCCTGGCCAGCGAGACCAAGATCATCGGCCTGCTCGACGATGCCCGCTCCTTCTTCGAGCCCGAGCACCTGCACGCCCAGTTGCTGTGGTTTGGCAAGGGCTATGTGGAGTACGCGTTTCCCAACAACCTGCCGTTTGGCGCGGTGGCCCGGTCGATCGAGCTGTCGATGGAGATCTGCTCCGAAGCCCCGCAGTACAACCTGGAATGGCCGTCCGACATCACGCTGTGGATCAACGGCTGCGATGTGGGCACCTGGACCAGCCCTGGCGACATGGGCGGCACGCCCGGCCTGCTCACGCCCAGCTGGTGGCACGAGGACCAGACCACCTTTGGTCTGCTCAAGCGCTGGAGCGTCACCGCCCAGGGCTCGATGATCGACGGCGTGGCCCTGCTGCCCATCACCCTGGAACAGCTCAACCTGGGCGGCTCCAACCACATCAAGGTGCGCATCGGCATCAAGGACGACGCGCGCCACCAGGGCGGCATAAACCTGTTTGGCCGCCGCTTCGGCAACTACCCGCAGGACCTGGTGATGCGCATCGCCTACGAGTTTCCGACCGAGGCAAGCCGCACACCGGCTAAATAGTTGCTATATTTAAAATAGCTACTTACGCTTATTTCATAAGCACGAAATCTGTATTTCTTATAAAAAATTAATTCTGGAAAAAGCCCCTCACATCGACTGAAATGCATACACTGGTTACCAATTGCTTCAGCCAGAACCTTGAGCACCATGGATGTATCTCCACCCGTTTCCAGCCTGACACCCGCCGCCGAAGCCCTGTACAAGGATCGCAGCAAGGTACGGCAACGGCGGGCGGACAGTGTGGCTATCGCCGTGGCTGTGGCGCTGGCCGCGGTGGTGGCGGCTGCGCAATGGCATTGGAACCGCACCCGCGCCGATGCCGATCTGCAGGCCGAGGCCAACAACCTGGCCGACAAGATCCACCAGGCCAGCACCCAAAGTAGCACCATGGCCACCGCCACGCTGATGGCGGCGGTGAGCTTCGACGTGAAGCAGGTGCTGATCGGCAACATCTCGGGCGACTACGGCCAGGTCTATACCGACTTCTCCACCCTGCTGCTCGCGCCAGGCACGCAAGACGTTTACGTACTCAACGCCAAAGGTACGGTTTTATCGGAGCTCAACCAGGACGGGGCCTCGCCCCTGCTGGGCCGCGAGCTGGCCGGGCAGCCCTATTTCCGGCGGGCTCTGCTAGGCCAGCCGGTGCTCTACCCCACCACCGACACCAGTGGCCAGCAGCGCCGCCTGGTGTTTGCCGCCCCGGTGCGCACCAGCGCGGATGTCGGCATGCCGCCCAGCGGGGTTTATGTGGTCCAGACCACCGCGGACGCGCTCGACATAGTGCTGGCACAGCGCGTGGCCCCGGCCCTGGTGGTGTCGCCGCAAGGCGTGGTGTATGCCAGCAACCAGCCCGACTGGCGCATGCAGCGGCTGCCTGGCGTCAGCCCTCCAGCCCCGGCCCCGACCGGCGCAAACGGCCAATTCGGCAAGGCCGTGCGGGCACCATTGCCCTTCAGTCTGGACGGCAACAGCTTGCGCTGGGAAGGTCACCGCACCACCGTGGCCCGCCGCACGCTGGACTGGGACAACCGCGACGGCTCGTGGCAGCTGTTGCTCCTGGAAGACCGCAGCCTGTGGGCCGCCTTGCTGGCCCCCGGCTTGGCGGGCAGCGCGGCGCTGCTGTGCACATTGCTGGGCTACTACGCCGTGTCGCGCCGCCGCCTGGCGCGCCGCCATCTGGCACAGCAGCGCCGCCAGAGCGATGCCGAACTGCGGCAGATGAACGAGGTGGTCCAGGCGGCCAGCCAGCGCATGCTGGACATCAGCGATGCCTTGCCCTGTGCGGTGTTCCAGATGAGCCTGCAAAGCGATGGCACGCCGCACTTCCACTTTGTCGGCAAGCCCATCCTGGCCCTGCTGGGGGTCAGTGCCGAGGCGCAAATGGCCGACCCCCGAGCCCACCTGACCCATATCTACCCGCCCGATCTGCCCCGGGTGCGCCATGCGCTGCGCGGTGCCCACATGGCGGCAGCCACACCGTCCAATTTCCAGGACCTGGAGGCCTCGGCGACCAGCAACGAATCTCTGGCGGTGCGTTACCGGGTCCAGATCGGCACGCAGTTGCGCTGGATCCAACTGCGGGCCACCGGCATCGTGCACGCCAAAAGCCCCGACACCCAGGTCTGGACGGGCTACTGGCTAGACGTCACCAGCACCATCCAGGCGCAGGAGACCCTGCAGGCCCGCGAAACCCAGCTGCGCACCGTGCTCGAATCGGCGCCCAGCGCATTGGTCATCACCAGCGAAGATGGCCGGGCGCTGTTCCATAACCGGCGGGCGCTGGAGGTGTTTCGCATCAGCGAGCAAGAACTGCTGCAAAACGGCGTGCGGCAGATGTATGCCGACCCCACCGTGCGCCAACGCGCGATGGACACCCTGGTGCGCGAAGGCAGCATCCACAACTGGGAAATCGCTTTTACCCGGGGCGATGGCACGCCGCTGTGGGCCTCGCTGTCGTCCAGTCTGGGCGAGTTTGGCGGCCAGACCGCGGGCTACACCTGGTTTGACGACATCACCAGCCGCAAGCACGCCGCCGACGCACTGCAGGCTGCCAAGGAAGCCGCCGAAGCCGCCGGCCAGGCCAAAAGCGCCTTTCTGGCCAACATGAGCCACGAGATCCGCACCCCGATGAACACCATCATCGGCCTGTCCGAGCTGGCCCTGAAAACCCCGCTGGATGCGCGCCAGCGCGAGTACATCGACCGGGTGCAGATGTCGGGCAAACACCTGCTGGGCATCATCAACGACATCCTGGACTTCTCGAAAATCGAGGCCAACAAACTGCAGGTGGAACAGGTGCCGTTCGAGCTCGATGCCCTGCTCACCAACGTAGCCAACCTGGTCACCGAAAAAGCCAGCGCCAAAAGCCTGGAGCTGGTGTTCGACATCGCGCCCGACGTGCCGCCGCATCTGGTGGGCGACCCGCTGCGGCTAGGGCAGATTCTGGTCAACTTTGCCAACAACGCCGTCAAGTTCACCGAGGCGGGCGAAATCGTGCTGGTGGCCCGCGTGCACCAGCCCCAGCCCGAGGGCCTGCCGGCCGACCAGACCCAGCTGTACTTCGCCATCCGTGACACCGGCATCGGCCTGAGCCCGGCGCAGTGCGATGCCTTGTTCCAGAGCTTCCACCAGGCCGATGTGTCCACCACCCGCAAATACGGTGGCACCGGGCTGGGCCTGTCGATTTCCAAACGGCTGGCCGAACTGATGGGCGGCACGGTGGGCGTGGACAGCCAGGTAGGCCAGGGCAGTAATTTCTGGTTCACCGCCAACCTGGGCGTGGGCCTGGCGGCCGAACCCGAGCCCACGCCGCTCACCGGACTGCGCGCCCTGGTGGTAGACGACCACGCCATCGCCCGCAGCATTCTGGCGGCCATGCTGCAAGAGCACCAGTTCACCGTGGAGACCGTGGCCTCGGGCCCGCTGGCGCTGGACTACCTGCAACACCATGCCTGCGACATCGTGTTTCTGGACTGGCACATGCCCGACATGGACGGCATCGCCACCGCCCGCGCTATCCAGGCCCTGGGTTTGCCGCAGGCGCCCAAGATGGTGATGGTCACCGCCTTTGGCGACGACGGCCTGCTGGAGCTGGGCAAGGCCGTAGGCATCGCCACCGTGCTGGTCAAACCCGTGTTTGGCACCACTTTGCGCGACGCGCTGGCCCGCGTGGGCCACGGCCCGGCGCGCAACACCTCCACCCCCACGCCCAGCGACTTGTTTGCCCGCATGGCACCGCTGGCCGGAGCCCGTATCTTGCTGGTGGACGACAACGAGTTCAACCAGTATGTGGGCACCGAGTTGCTGGCCTCGGCCGGGCTGGTGGCCGAGGTGGCCGAAAACGGCCAGGTCGCACTCGACAAGCTGGCCCAGGCCGACTTTGACCTGGTGCTGATGGACATGCAGATGCCGGTGATGGACGGCATCACCGCCACCCTGGCCATCCGCCAACAACCCCGGTTGGCCGCCCTGCCCGTCATCGCCATGACCGCCAACGTGATGCAGCACGACCGCGATGCCTGCATCGCCGCCGGCATGGGCGACGTGATCACCAAGCCCATCGTGGCTGACCACCTGTGGAGCGTGCTGGCCAAATGGATTGCGCCACGTGAAACCCGCACCCAGCCAAGCCCTGTCACAGCATCTGCCGACAGCGCCGAGGTGGAGCTGCCCGCGCACATCCCCGCCCTGGACATGGCCGCAGGCCTGCGCCGCCTGAACGGCAACCGCAAGGCCTACCTGAACATGTTGCGCCTGTTTGTACGCAACCAGCAAAACACACCGGCCCAACTCCACGCCGCCCTGGCCCAGAGTGATTGGCCTACCGCCGAACGCATCGCCCACAGCGCCAAAGGTGTGGCCGGCAGCATCGGCGCGGTGGCCCTGCAAGCGCAAGCCGGCATCCTGGAATCGGCCCTGCACGCAGGTACACCGCTGGCGCAAGCCAGCCCCTTGGTGGAGCAGGTGGAAGTGCTACTTAACGCCTTGGTGCAGGCCCTGCAAGCCCAACTCGCCCCCGAAGCCGCCCAGGCCACCGTGTCCGTAGACCCGGCGCAACTGCACACGGTGTGCACCCGGCTGGCCGAGCTGCTGGCCCAGGACGACAGCGACGCCATCGCCCTGGTGGAAGACAACGCGGCCCTGTTGCATTCCGCCTTCCCCCAGGCCTATGCCGACATCGAAAAAGCCTTGAAAGACTTTGCGTTTGATGCCGCCTTGCAGGTGCTGCGGCAACAGATGCATGCTATGGTTTAAATAGCTGCTTGTGCTGATGGAATGGGCGCTAGAAGCCTATTTCTCTTAAAACGGCGATTCGGCCAGATTCACCGGCTGCAGGGGTGCTGCATCGGGCTGGGTGCCCGCCTCGCCCAGCGCCATTTCACCGCCCAGGGCGATCAGCAGGTCAGGGATCATCTGGCGCATTTCGCCGGTGGCGATGGCTGCGTCGGCATCGAAACCGTCTTCTTTTTCTTGCGAAGTACCGTCGAACACGCCGTCCAGGAAGGTGACCTTCTTGACCTGCAGGCTCTCGGTGAGCACGAAGGACACACGGCCCTCCCAGGTCATGGCCAGTTTGGTGGGCAGCTTGCCGTCGGCCACGTGCTGGCGCACTTCGTCGATGTCCAGCGCATGGCGGGCGTACTTGACAACCGACTTGGACTCGTCGGCGGCCTTGAGCTCGCATTCGCGGTCGATGCTGAAACCGGCGGGCGGCTCCTGCGTGGTCAGCCAGTGGGCCATGGCGGTGGCGGGCGACAGGCTGGTGTTGATTTGCAGCACGGCAAAGCCGTCAATCGCCTTGACCAGGGCGGTGATCACCTCGTCGGCACGGCCCTGGCTACCGGCATCCACCACCAGCACCAGGGCCGCGGGGTCAATCCACACCAGCACGGCACCGCGTTTGGTGAAAGCCATGGGCAGCAGCGACAGTTTCACGTCTTCGCTCAGTTCCTTGCGTTCCTTTTTGCCGGGCTTGCGGCCGGTGGTGGCTTCGATCTGGGCCAGGCGCTCTTCCAGCTTGCGCTTGATCACCGAGCTGGGCACGGCCTTGCTCTCGAACATCAGCTTCAAAATCAGCTGGCCGCCCACCGACTCCAGCAGCGGGCCGTTCGCCACGCCGCGTGGCTCGGTCCAGCCGACCGACATTTCCTGGCTGGCGCCACATTCGGCAAAACGGTCTTTGTCCAGCGCCGTTTCGATCGCCAACAGGTCAGGGGCCCAGCCGGGGCCAATGCGGTACACCATCACATTTTTAAACACGGGAATTCTTTCTGCGTTGATTCTCAAAAGCCGCTGATTGTCGCCGCTGGGCTATCGGCTCCAACTTTACAAAGGCCTATTGCGGGGCAATGGCGACTTTACAAAGCCACTTCACACTTGCTTCCAACCTGTCGCCAATCCCGGCAGCAGGCGAAAGTCCTTATTATTTTTCAGGAGTTCGCTCATGGCTTCCCCCCGTACCCCGTTCAAAAGTCTTGTTTTAGCCGGCCTGTTGGCCACCCTGGGCGCTACCGCTTTTGCCGCGGACGCACCCCCTCCTCCACCGCCAGCGGCCGGCATGGCCCACCACGACCCGGCCAAGATGCAGGAGCACATGCAAAAGCGCCAGGCGGCACTGAAGGCCCAGCTGAAAATTACCCCCGCCCAGGAAGCCGCCTGGACCACCTTCACCGCCAGCATGCAGCCACCTGCCCACGGCCCCCGGCCCGACAAGGCGGCGTTTGAAAAGCTGACCACGCCCGAGCGCATCGACAAAATGCGCGCCATGCGGGCCGAGCGCGATGCCGAGATGGACAAGCGCGCCGATGCCACCAAGGCCTTCTACGCGGCCTTGACCCCCGAGCAGCAAAAGGTGTTTGACGCCCACGCCATGCCGCGCATGCACGGCGGCCCTGGCGACCACGAAGGCCACCCCCGTAAAGGCTAAGCCAACATCTTGGCTAGCTCACCGGTCTGGATCAGCTTTTCCAGATCGGTGAATCCGCCCACCAGCGTGCCCCGCACGAACACCATGGGCAAGGTGGGCCAGCCGGTCCACATCTTCAGGGCCCCGCGCTCACGCCACATGCTCAGATAGCTGCCGTACTCCAGGTAATGGTGCGGCACCCGCGCCGCATCCAACGCCTTGCGGGCCTTGCGCGGAAACGGATTCGCCCGCATCCCCACCACCACCACCGCATGGGCCGCCACGGCCGCCTGCACCTCTTGCACGATGGCGCGCTGTGAAGCGGCCACCTTGTCACGCACAGCGGGGTGGATGCGGGCTTCTTCGAGGATGGAACGGGGCATCGGGCCTCCTTGGAACAAAAGCCACAGCATAGCCCAGTAGGGCCGCAGCAAACCCTGTGGATAGTTTTTGCATAAGCCAGCAGTTATCCACAGCTTGTAGCGGTCGCCTAAAGTTGTCCCTATTTGCGCGACACCAGAAAAGCACAGTCGCGCACAGCCGTCAAAATGGTCTAAGTGCTTGAGCCAAAAGGCTTTTCACACCTTATCCACAGGGGGTGGCAACCCTTACTACTACTACTATTTGAATAATAGAAGTATTAGAAAAAGAGAGAAGCCCAAAACCACCCCGGCCGACGGCGCAATCAGGCCTCTATGCTGTCGTGCGTAGCCACGCTGCCCTGGCGCCAATAGCCTGCCGCCTTGGTCCATTGCGGCTGCACGCCGCGCTCACCCACCAGGTGGGCACGCAAGGCCTTGGCGGTATGGGTTTCGCAGCCTACCCAGGCGTGGATGTCGCCAGGTGGCAGAGCCAGGCTGCGCAGTCGCTCCAGCAGCAGCGGCTGGTGGCCGTGGGGCTGGCCCTGGCGGTGCACCCAGACCACGGTGGTGTTCGCGGCGCTGGCCAGGGTTTGCTCGTCTTCTGGGCCATCCACTTCGATCAGCACCAGCGCCGGGGCTCCGGCCGGCAGCTCCGCCAGGCGGCGGGCGATGGCCGGAATGGCGGTGTCGTCGCCGATCAGCAGGTGGCCGTCAAAGTCGGTCGGCAAAATGAAAGAGCCGCGCGGGCCGCCCACGCCCAGCGTCTGGCCCACCTGCGCCTGCGCCGCCCAGGTGGTGGCCGGGCCTGCGTCGTGCAGGGCGAAGTCGATCACCAGGGTCTGCGCTTGGGCATCGAACTGCTGCGGCGTGTAGTCGCGCATGGTGGGGCGCGGGCCGTCTTCGGCACTGCCGGGTAGCACCAGTTCGCCGGTTGCGGCATCAGGAAAGAAGACTTTCACGTGGTCGTCAAAGCCGGGGCTGGTAAAGCCTGCCAGATCGGGCCCGCCCAGCGTGATGCGGACCATGTGGGGCGTGAGCTGCTGGGTGCGCGTGACCGTGAGTTGGCGAAATTTCAGTTCGTGGCGAACCCGGGTGGCGGTGCGGTTGGGGGTGTTCATCAAATACGTTCCAGTTGTTGGGCTGCGTTGTCCAGGATCTGGGCAAAGGCGTGGGCCTGTTCGTCGCTCAAGGGGGCTCCGCCCAGGCGCATGCGGGCGGCCAGCTTGAAGTTTTCCAGCGCGCGCACCACCTGGGGCGGGCGGCCGGGGTGGGGTGCGTCGGCATTTGCCATGCGCGACAGCAGGGCATCGGCTTCTGCGCGGTTTTCGGCCAGAAAGGCCTGGCCTGTGTCGGTGATGCTGTAGAGCTTGCGTCCGCCACCGCTCTCGGCCATTGCGGTGTAGCCCAGCTCTTCCAGCAGGGTCAGCGTGGGGTAGATCACGCCCGGGCTGGGGCTGTAGCTGCCACCCAGGCGGTCGCCGATCTCCTTGATCAGCTCGTAGCCGTGGCGGGGCTTGTCGGCAATCAGTTGCAGCAGCACCAGGCGCAGGCCGCCGTGGCCAAACACCCGGCCCGGCCCGCCGCCGTGGCGGCCGCCGCGCCCAGGGTGGTCACCGCCGGGATGGGGATGCTCGCCACGCACATGGTGGCCGCGGTGGTGCGGGTGGTGGTGTTCAGCGCGTCCATGGCGGGGGCCGCCGTGCTCAGGGTGTTCGCAGTGGTTTTCAAAACGGGGCATAGGTTCTTTCGATGTAATTTAGATGTCATTACGATATATCTAAATCACATCGAAAGATACGCAATAAGGCAATATCCCTACGAATACCCAGGGATATTTGCTGCGCTATCCATAGCTGCTCGTGCCCATTCCATCAGCACGAGAGGCCGATTGGATGCTTAAGCCTGCCGCAGGTGCCAGGCTTTGGGCCGGGTGAAGGTCTGGATGCCGTAGGTAGACAGCGTCAGGCCCACGCCCGAGTCGCCATGGCCGCTCCAGGGCAGGCGGGGGCTGACGCGGTCGCAGCAGTTCCAGTAGACGCTACCCGCGTTTACCTGGGCCAGCACGGCGCGGGCGCGGGCCTCAATGGGGGTGAAGACACCTGCCGTCAGGCCGTAGCGCGTGTCGTTCATCAGGGCCACCGCCTCGGCATCGCTGGCCACTTTCTGGATGCCGATCACGGGGCCAAAACTTTCCTCGCGCATCAGGTCCATGGTGTGGTTCACGTTGACCAGCACGGTGGGGGCGAAAGTATTGCCCGGCAGGCGGGTGCCGCCGGTGAGCAGCTTGGCACCTTTGGCCACGGCATCGGCCACCTGTGCGTCCAGCACGTCGAGCTGGGCGGCACGGGTGATGGCACCGATGTAGGTGTCGTCCGCCATCGGGTCGCCCACCTTGAAGCCGTGTACGGTTTCCACAAACGCGGCCACAAAGGCATCGAACACCTTTTCGTGCACGTAGATGCGCTCCACCGAGCAGCAGCTCTGGCCGGTGTTGTACATCGCGCCATCGGCCAGGGAGGCGGCGGCGGTGGCGGGGTTGGCATCGTCGCAAACGTAGGTGGGGTCCTTGCCGCCCAGCTCCAGCTGGAGCTTGACCATGCGCGGACCCAGGGCCTGGGCGATCTTGGCCCCGGTGGCATACGAGCCGGTGAAGAACAGGCCGTCGATGCGCTGCGCCTGCAGGGCCGCACCCACCTCGCCGCCGCCCACGCACAGCGCCAGCACGTCCTGTGGCACACCCGCCTCGTGCAGCAGCCGGGCGATGGCCATGCCGGTCAGCGTGGCGAATTCCGACGGCTTGTAGAGCACCGCATTGCCCGTCAGCAGCGCAGGCAGGATGACGTTGCAGCCCACGAACCAGGGGTAGTTCCAGGCCGAGATATTGGCCACCACGCCCAGCGGGATGTGCTGGATTTGCTCGGTCATGCCGCCGTCGGTGAACACGGTGTGGGTGGCGGTGCTGGCCTCGGCTTCGGCCAGGAAGAAGTCGATGCGGCCCAGCAGGCCGTTGAGCTCGTTGCGCGACATGCTGATGGGTTTGCCGGTCTCGGCCGTCATGGTGGCGGCCAGGGCCTCCAGCTCGGCCACCACGGCGGCGCGGAAGCGGGCCACGCAGGCCAGGCGCTGCGGCATTGGCGTGGAGGCCCAGGCGGGCTGGGCGGCGCGGGCGGCCCAGAACTTGGCGGTGACGCTGGCGATATCGTCGGCGGGCACCTGGGTGATCTGGGTGCCGGTGGCGGGGTTGTGGATAGCGAGTGTGGTCATGCGGTGTCCTTGGCGGCCTGCGCGGCGGCCAGAAAGTCGGTGAGCAAGGGGGTGTCGTCCAGCGTGCCCAGGGCAGGCTGGTGGAATTCGGGGTGCCACTGCACGGCGGCCACATAGGCCGGGCCGGTGCTGCGGATGGCTTCGATCATGCCGTCGTCCGGGCTGCGGGCTTCGACCACAAAGCCGGGCGCCAGGTCTTTGATGGCCTGGTGGTGGATGCTATTGATTTGGTTGCTGCTTGCGCCCGCCAATAGCGCGCTGAGCCGTGTTTCGGGCACGATTTCCAGCGCGTGGAAATGGTGGTCGTAGGCATCGGCATCGCGGTGCAGTACGGCCTCGGGGCGCTGGGTGGCGATGTCCTGGTACAGCGTGCCGCCAAAGGCCACGTTGATCAGCTGCAGGCCCCGGCACACACCAAACACCGGCTTGCCCGCGGCCACAAAGGCGCGCACCAGGGCCTGCTCGTAACCGTCGCGGATGCGGTCGCCGCTCCAGCGCTCTTGCAGCGGGGTTTCGCCGTAGCTGCCGGGCCACACGTCGGCCCCGCCGTGCAGCACCAGGCCGTCCAACCAGTGGGCGTAGTCATCAAAACCGATCTCGCCGCGCGCGGTGTCTCCCACCGGCGACGGCACCATCACCGGCAGTGCGCCGCCGGACATGATCCAGTGCGCCATGGACTGCTCGACGTACTGCAGCGTCTTTTTGGCAAAGGCGGCGCGCGCCGGGTCGGGGTGCAAAAAGCAGGCGCTGATGCCGATCTTCAAACGGTCTTTCGGATGCTGTGTCACATCGCCTCCAAAAACAGCGCCTCGAAATCTGCCGCCGTGCAGGGCCGCGGATTGGTCTGGTGGCACATGTCGGCGGTGGCAATTTCCACCAGGCGCGGCAGGTGCTCGGGGCGCACGCCAAAGTCGGCCAGCCGGGTGGTGATGCCCAGGTCCACCTTGAGCTGGCGCAGCCAGGAGACGAAGGCCGGGCCACCGCCGTGCACCTGGCACACATGGGCCAGCTCGTCAAACTTGTGCGGCGCGGCGGCATAGTTCCAGGCCATCACGGTGTCGATCATCAGCGCGTTGGCCAGGCCGTGGTGCAGGTCGCACACAGCACCCAGGGCGTGGGCGCAGGAATGCACCGCGCCCAGGTCTTTTTGGAACGCAATCGCACCCATCATCGAGGCCATCATCATGTCGGATCGGGCCTGCAGGTTGCCGGGCTCACGCACCGCGGTGCGCAGGGCGGCGGCGGCGATGCGCGTGCCCTCTAGCGCAATGCCGTCGCACAGCGGGTGGTAGGCGGGCGAGAGGTAGCTTTCGATGTTGTGGGTCAGCGCGTCCATGCCGGTGGCGGCGGTCACGTGGGCGGGCAGGCCCAGGGTGAGCTCGGGGTCGGCAAACACGGTTTTGGCCAGGATGTGGGCGCTGAATACCACGCGTTTGAGGTGGGTGTCGTTTTCGCTGACCACGCTGGAGCGGCCCACTTCCGAGCCGGTGCCCGAGGTGGTGGGCAGGGCCACAAAGTAGGGCAGCGGTTGGGTGATGGCGCGCACCTGCGGGTGGTCCCACACGTATTCCAGAATGTCGCCGGGGTGCGTGGCCGGAATGCCCACCACCTTGGCCACGTCCAGCGCCGCGCCGCCGCCAAAGCCGATCACGCAGTCGGCATGGTGGGCTTTGAAAGCGGCCGCGCCCTCCATCACCTGGCTACAGGTGGGGTTGCCAAACACGCCGCTGAACACGGCCACGTCCAGCCCCTGCAGGTGGGTCAAAAATTCGGCCATCACCGGCAGCGCGGCCAGGGCTTTATCGGTAACGATGAGCGGGCGTTTGAGGCCCAGGTCGAGGAGGTGCTGTGCCACAAGTTTGCGGGCACCGGGGCCGAACTGGATCGGCGTGGGGAAGGCGAAGTTGGAAATAGTCATGTTGTACAGACGAGGAATGGTTTGGGGTCGTGGTAGTTTTTAACGCACTTAGCAGGCAAAAAGCTTGCTGGCGGACGTGCCTTCGCAGAACACCGCGGAACCGGCTTTGCCGGGCCGCTGGTGTTGCCCCCTGCAAGGGGGTTGGCGAAAGACGCGAAGCGCTGCAGCCTGGGGGTGTTTCATATAACTTCGAAGTAGCGTTTCATTTCCCAGTCGGTGACGGCATCGAGCCACTGCCGCCATTCCCATTCCCGGGTGGCGGCAAAGTGGTCGACGAAGGTGTCGCCCAGCCAGTCGCGGGCGACGGTGGACTGCTGGAAGTTGCGGGTGGTTTCGATCAGCGTGCGCGGCGCGCGGGCGATGTGCTCTGCGCCGCCGTTGGTGCCGGTGATGGGTGGGGTGGTGAGTTTGAGACCCTTCTCTACCCCGTCCAGCCCGGCGGCGATCACCGCGGCCATGGCCAGGTAGGGGTTGACATCGGCCCCGGGGCAGCGGGTTTCCAGCCGGGTGGCCTTGGGGCTGCCTGCGATCACGCGGAAGCTGGCGGTGCGGTTGTCGAGTCCCCAGGTGGGCTTGACCGGCGCCCAGAAACCATCGACCAGGCGCTTGTAGCTGTTGATGGTGGGCCAGATCATGGGGCCAAATTCCATCAGGCAGGCCACCTGCCCGGCCAGGTAGCTCTCGAACAGCGGGCTCATCTTGCGCGGGTTGCTGGCATCGAAAAACAGGTTGGTCTTTCCGTCGCTGAGGCTCTGGTGGATGTGCCCGCTGCAGCCCGGCATGTTCTGGTGCGGCTTGGCCATGAAGCTGGGCATGATGCCAAAGCGGGCACCGATTTCCTTGGCCCCGGTTTTGAACAGAATCGCCCGGTCTGCCTGCGCCAGCGCCTCGCTAAAGCCAATGGCCACCTCGAACACGCCCGGCCCGGTTTCGGTGTGCAGGCCTTCGATGGGCACGCCAAAGGCCAGCATCTCGTCCATCAGCGCGTTGAAAAACGGCCGGTTCTGGTTCATGCGCAAGAGCGAATAGCCAAACATGCCGGGCGTGAGCGGCGTGGCCCCCACGCCTTTTTTGTCGGCCCAGGTTTGCGGTGTTTCCAGGAAGTTGAACCACTCGAACTCCATGCCCGTCATCACCTGGAAACCCATTTTCTCGGCGCGCTTCAGCACGCGCTTGAGGGTCTGGCGCGGGCACAGCGGATGCGGGCTGCCGTCGGCCAGCACAAATTCGCCCAGAAAAAACGGCACCTTGTCGTCCCAGGGCACGTTGCGGGCGGTGTCCAGGTCGAGCCGGGCCAGCGCGTCGGGGAAGCCGTGCTGCCAGCCGGTGACGGTGGTGTTGTCGTAGCACACGTCCAGCATGTCCCAGCCCAGCACCACGTCGCAAAAGCCGAAGCCACCCGCCGGATACGGCTCGGCCGCGCCCATGAATTTGTCGATGTGCAGGTATTTGCCGCGCAGCACGCCGTCGATGTCGGCCACCGCGACCTTGACCTTGGCAGCGCCAGAATTTTGCAGCGCGGCCAGGGCCGGGTGCAGGGGAGAAGTTGTTGCCATCTTGTCTCTCGCTGTATTTTTAGGATGTGCATCCATTCAAGCGCGTCGCACTGTGCTTGTCAATTCTGGTTTGTAGATTGTTAACAATCTGCAATTTTTCTTGCACGAATGCGGTTTCGCGGTTACACCGCCAAAGCAGTTTCCATCGTCTCGCGCTTTCGCGCCCTCAAGAGCAGGCATGGGATGTGCATGTATTCACTTTCCATTCATACTCTTTGAGAGGTATTTGATGTCACTATCGCCCCAACAGGTTGCCGACGATGCCAGCGTGCTGCAAAGCATGGGCTACAAGCAAGAGCTGTCGCGCACGATGAAGCCGTTTTCCAACTTCGCAATTTCCTTCTCCATCATTTGTATTTTGTCGGGTGGCATCAACTCGCTGTCGCAGGCCATTTCGGGCGTGGGCGGTGCGGCCATCGGCATCGGCTGGCTGGTGGGCAGCGCCATCAGCCTGGTGTTTGCGCTGGGCATGGCGCAGATCGGTTCGGCCTTTCCCACTGCCGGGGGCCTGTACCACTGGAGCTCGATATTGGGCGGGCGCGGCTGGGGCTGGCTGACCGCCTGGCTGAACCTGCTGGGCCTGGTGACGGTGCTGGGTGCCATTAACGTGGGCACCTTCTACTTCTTCATCGGTGCGTTTGGCACCAGCTTGGGGTGGGAGCCCAACTTTGCCACCCAGGCCGCGTTTGTCATTGGCATCACCGCGCTGCAGGCCCTGGCCAACCACGTAGGCATCAAGCTGACGGCGTTTTTGACCGACATCAGCGGCTACCTCATCTTTGCCACCGCCATTGGCCTGACCGTGGCGCTGCTGGTTTACGCACCCAGTTTTGAGCTGTCGCGCCTGTTCACCTTCAAGAACTACAGCGGTGACATCGGCGGCGGTGTCTGGCCCGAAACCCACAGCATGTGGATGCTGTTTGGCCTGGGCCTGCTGCTGCCCATTTACACCATCACCGGCTTCGATGCCTCGGCCCACACCGCCGAAGAAACCATGGGCGCCTCCAGTGCCGTGCCCAAGGGCATCGTCACCTCGGTGCTGTATTCGTCGCTGTTTGGCTACCTGATGCTGTGCGCGTTTGTCATCGCCATCCCCGACATGGACAAGGCCGCGGCCTCGGGTGGCAATGTGTTTTTTGCCACCATGGATGCGGTGCTGCCTGCGGGCTTGAAGAATGTTTTGTACTGGGCCATCACCGCCTCGCAATTCTTGTGCGGCCTGGCCACGGTGACCTCTGCCTCGCGCATGATTTTTGCCTTTGCCCGTGACGGCGGCCTGCCCGCCTCCAACGCGCTGAAAACCGTGCACGCCACGCTCAAGTCCCCCGTGGCCGCCATCTGGACGGCCTGCACCATTGCCGTGCTGTTCACGCTGTACACCCCCGCCTACACCACCATCGTGTCGGTCACGGTGATCTTCATCTTCATCTCCTACGGTCTGCCGATCGGACTGGGCGGCCTGGCCTACGGCAGCAGCTGGACCAAGATGGGGCCGTGGAACATGGGCCCGTTGTTCCGCCTGGTGGCCTTGCTGGTGGTGCTGAGTGCGGCGCTGATTCTGTTCCTGGGCGTACAGCCACCCAACGACGCGGCCTTGCAGATCACGCTGGCCTTTCTGGCGCTGACAGCGGTGGTCTGGTTCGGCTTTGAACGCCGCCGTTTCAAAGGCCCTCCGGTCGCGTCGATGACCGCAAAATAGGCTTGAATCTGTGATTCAATTTGGGGTATGCCTGCCGTGCCCCACCCTCCCCACTCCACCATTGCCCTCCTGCAAACCAGCTCCCTCACCAGCGTGGTGCAGCAGGAGCTGGAAAGGGCGATTCTGGTGGGTGAGTACCCGCCGGGCACCAAGCTGATCGAAGCCGCGCTGGCCCTCAAACTGGGGGTCTCGCGCGGCCCGGTGCGTGAAGCCTTTCGCATGCTGGAAGAAGGCGGTCTGCTGCGGGTGGAGAAGAACCGGGGCGTGTTTGTGCGCGACATCCCCACCGCAGAAGCCATCGAAATCTTTGACCTGCGCGCCACGCTGGATGAGCTGGTGGGCCGCCAGCTGGCGGTGCACATCACCGCAGTGCAGCTCAAGGAAATCAAGGCCCTGGTGGCCGAGATGGAGCGCCAGGTCAAGGCCCAGGATGCCTACACCTACCACCTGCTCAACCTCAAGTTCCACGACCGCCTGGTCGAGCTGGCGGGCAACCGCAAGCTCACCGAAATCTACCGCAAGCTGATCAAAGAGCTGTCGCTGTTTCGCCGCCTGAATCTGGCCGACAGCTGGCTCATGCCCATCACCGCCCACGAGCACCGTCCCATCGTCGCCGCCATCGCCTCGGGCGACCCGGAGCGGGCGGGCCGCGCCATGTTCGAGCACGCCATGGACAGCAAAAACCGCACCATCTCCAACGAGATTGCGCGCGCCACCAGCGTGCCGCTAGCGGTCAAAACCCCGCGCCGCAAACGCGTGTAGCGCTGCGGCCACGTCCGCCACCACCGGCCCCCAGCCGCCGCCTGCCGGTTGGCGAAACAGGCGCAGCACGCCCGGGTACCAGGGTGAATCGGACCGCTCGGTCAGCCAGCGCCAGTCGGGCAAATAATCCGGCAGCAGCACCCAGCAGGGCTTGGCCAAAGCGCCCGCCAGATGCGCCACGGCGGTGTCCACGCTGATCAGCAGATCGAGCTGCGCCACGATGGCTGCGGTGTCGGCAAAGTCGTGGATCTGCGCGCCCAGCGACGTGGCCATCCAGGGGGCAGACTCCTCCTCGCCCGCGCCTTTTTGCAGGCTGATGAAGCCCACGCCCGCCACTGCGGCCAGGGGTGCCAGCGTGGCCAGATGGGGCAGCGAACGCTCGGCATCGTTTTCAAATTTCGGGTTGCCCTTCCACACCAGGCCCACGCGCAACCCGGTGGTCGGCAAGCGCGGTGCCCAGGCCGCCTGCAACGCGGGCTCGGCCTGCAAGTAGGGCAGGGTGGCGGGCACGGTGTCCAGCTGCGTCTGGCACAGCGCAGGCAGGCTTAGCAGCGGGGTCCAGCAGTCGGTGGGCGGTACGTCTTCGTCAAAACCCACCAGCGCGTCCACACCCGGCAGGGTGGCCAGCAGACGCTTGAGCGGCGGGTGGCACAGCAGGGTGACGTGCCCGGCCCCCCGGGCCTTCAATTCCACGCAGTAGCGGCCAAACTGCAGCATGTCGCCATGCCCGGCCTCAAAGCCCACCAGCACCGAGCGGCCCGCCAGCGGCTCGCCCTGCCAGCGCGGGCAGTGCAGTTGGCGCGCCAGGGCGGCGTACCAGTCACGCGATTCGAATTGCGCCCAACCCTCCTCCCATCGCCCCTGGCGCAGCAGCAGATAGGCCAGGTTGAAGCGGGCCTTGGCGTGGCCCGGCGCAAGAAAGATGGCTTCGCGGCAGGCTTCCTCGGATTCCAGCTCCAGCCCCATGCGGGCGTACACCGCGCCCAGGTTGCACCAGGCGGCGGGGTCGTCGCGCCGCAGCCGCAGTGCCTGGGCGCAGGCCACTTCGGCTTCATCGAGTTGGCGCAGCAGCAGCAGCACCCCGGCCAGGTTCACCCAGGTTTGCGGCAGCGTGGGGTTGTGGGCGAGGGATGTGCGGTAGCTGTCTGCGGCCTCGGCCAGCGCGCCGCGGGCCTCCAGCGCCAGTCCCAGGTTGGCATGGGCCTCGGCCAGGGTGGGGGCCAGCGCCAGTGCGGCCCGCAGGCAGGTTTCGGCACCTACCGCATCGCCATCCGTCAGCCGTTGCGTGCCGTCGAAAAACAGCGCCTCGGCGCTCTGTGGGGTTTTGGGCATAGCGGTATTCTCGACGGTCTGCCGCACCGGGCATTGGTCCTAAAAGCATAGCTGCTTGTGCTTATGGAATAAGCGGTAGAGGCCGATTTGGCTCAAAAATAGTTTTCAGGAGACAACCCCATGTTCACAGGCATTCTGGTCACCAAGGACGACGCGGGCTACCGCGCCACGCTGCAGCAAATCGACGACAGCGTTCTTGGCGACGGCGACGTCACCGTGCGCGTCGAGTGGTCCACCCTTAACTACAAAGACGGCCTGGCCCTCACCGGGGCCTCGCCGGTGGTGCGGCGCTTTCCGCTGGTGCCGGGCATCGACTTTGCGGGCACGGTCACGCACAGCACCCACCCGGCGTGGAAGCCTGGTGACAAGGTGATCCTGAACGGCTGGGGCGTGGGCGAAACCCACAGCGGCGGCCTGGCCCAGCAGGCGCGTGTGAGCGGCGACTGGCTGGTGGCCCTGCCCCCGGCCTTCAGCACCCGCCAGGCCATGGCCATCGGCACGGCGGGCTATACCGCCATGCTGTGCGTGCTGGCGCTGGAAAAGCACGGCATCCACCCGGCAGACGGCGAGGTGCTGGTCACCGGGGCCAACGGCGGCGTAGGCAGTGTGGCTATCGCCCTGCTGGCCAAGTTGGGCTACACCGTGGTGGCCAGCACCGGCCGCCCGGCCGAGGCCGACTACCTGCGCGCCCTGGGTGCCACCCACATCATCGACCGCGCCGAGCTCAGCACCCCTGGCAAGCCGCTGGGCAAGGAACGCTGGGCCGGTGTGGTCGATGCCGTTGGCAGCCACACCCTGGCCAACGCCTGCGCCACCACCCGCCGCGCCGGGGCCGTAGCGGCCTGCGGGCTGGCGGGCGGCATGGACTTCCCCGCCAGCGTGGCCCCGTTCATCCTGCGCGGCATCAGCCTGTACGGTATCGACAGCGTGATGTGCCCCCTGCCCCTGCGCCAGCAGGCCTGGCAGCGCCTGGCGCAAGACCTGGACGTAGCCAAGCTGGAATCCATGGCCCACGAGATCGGCCTGGACCAGGCCGTGGCCACCGGGGCCGCGCTGCTCCAGGGCAGCGTGCGCGGGCGGGTGGTGCTGAAGCTATAAAAATAAGAGCTGCTTGCGCTGGTGGAATAAGCGCTAGCAGCTATTTCTTTATAGATTTTCGCGAGGGAACTATAGAGTTCTATAGAAAACTATAGTTCACCATAAAGTGGCAGCCCATGGCGACTTCAGCAACCCCAATAGCCCCGGTTTTCCACCGCCAAAGCTGCTGCCTGCCGCAGCCCCCCAGCGCTTTCATGAGGCGGTGAGCGAACAAATGGCCATGAGCGACGAGCAGGCCTTGCGGGTGATCCGGGCACTCACGCCTCTGCAATCCGCGGTGCTGCGGGTACTGGTGGCACGCGGCGACCAATATGCCCCTTTTGAGGCTGCAACCATTGCGGCCTACCAGGCCGTGCACGACCAGCTTGAAGGCAAATCCAGGGTGACCACCGTCGAGGTGCCGAATGTGCAGCAGGCCCTGACAGCCCTGCAAGACAAGGCGCTGGTGTGGCGGGAAACACGCGGTGTGTATGCGCTGGAAGAGAGCACCACCGCCGAACTGATGGAGCGCACCGGTTTGCTTAAACCCGTGCCGCCCTAAGCTCCGGCTATAAAAAAAGGAGCTGCTCGTGCTTATGGAATAAGCACAAACGGCCTGAAACGTTCAGCGCCAACCGGCATCCACCCAGTAGTTGTGCCCCGTGCACATGCGTGCATCGCCGGATGCCAGAAACAGCGCCATGGCGGCGATGTCGCTGGGCTGGATGCGCTCTTTCAGGCACTGGGCGGCAATGATGGCGGCCTCGCCTTCGGGCGTGTACCACTTCGCCTGGCGCGGGGTTTCCACGTTGCCGGGCAGGATGCAGTTGACGCGGATGCGCTGCTGCCCCAGCTCGCGGGCCAGGGCCCGGGTCATGCCCTCGATGCCGGCCTTGGCGGTCTCGTACAGCACCAGGTTCTCCAGCCCCAGGTGCCAGGCGATGGAGCCGAAGTTGATGATGGAGCCGCCGCCGCGCGCCTGCATGCCCTCCACCACCGCCTGCGCGCAAAACAGCAGGTGGCGCAGGTTGACCCCGATGCGGTCGTCAAAGTAGGCGGGGGTGACCTGGGCCAGCGTGTGGCGGTCGTCGTTGCCTGCGTTGTTGACCAGCACGTCCAGCGGGCCAATGGCCGCGAAGGTGCGGGCGATGGCATCGGTGTCCTGCAGGTCGCACAGGTGGAAGGTCGCTTGCTCGGGCGCGGTGGCCGGTGCCATGCGGTCCAGAAAGTGCACCTCGCAGCCCTGGCGCACAAAGGCCGTGACCAGCCCGGCACCGATGCCGCTGGCACCGCCGGTGATGGCCACGCGCTGGCCCGCCAGGCTGGGGTAGAGGGTGTGGGAAGGAGTGGTCATGGTGGACGTCTTGTTGTGCTTATAAATAGGCGAATAGGTGAGGTAAGTTCGACAGTCTAACTAACGTGCGGCCCAGCGCATACCCCTGTCCAGCAGGGTGCGCATCTGGGGCACGTCAAACTCTTTGGCCACATGGCCCAGCGCGCTGTAGAACACCCGGCCCGCACCGTGGCGGCGCTTCCACACCACGGGCATCACGGTGCCGTCAATCCACGGTGCGTGCGCCGCCGAAAAGGTGGTGGTGGCCAGCACCTGGTTGGACGGATCGACATGCATGTAGTACTGCTCGGAGTGGTAGTCAAAGTCTTCTATGCCCGCCACCACCGGGTCGTCGCCCGCGCAGATGTGTACCCGGTAGTCGATGACGTTACCCGGGTGCGCCACCCATTGCCCGCCGGTCATGAACTGGTACTCCACCGACTCGCGAAAGGCATCGCCCATGCCGCCGTGGAACCCGGCCAGCCCCACGCCAGACTGCACGGCTTGGCTCAGGTTCTGCGCCGCTTCCTTGCTGATTTTGGACATGGTGCAGATCGGTACGATCAGGCTCAGTTGGGCCAGCGCCGGGTCGGCAAAGGCCTCGGGCGAGGTTTCCACCCGCACCTGGAAGTCGGCCTGGGCCAGCATGTCGGCGACGATGGCGGCACATTGTTCGGGCTCGTGGCCGCTCCAGCCACACCAGACGATCAGGGCATTACGCGTGTTCTGCATGTGCAAATCTCCAGGAGGCAGTGGTTTGGCTGACAGCGTGCAGGGTGGGCAGCATGGGCGGGCGCTCGGGGCGGCTGGCAATGGGCACGTGGCGGCCCGTGTCGCTGGAGATCTGGAACGCCTCCATGACCTCCAGCACGTGCAGGGCCAGTGCGCCGGATGCCCGGTGCGGCCGGTCGGCGCGGATGGCATGGGCCATGTCGGCCACGCCGATGCTGCGCAGGATGCCGTCCGCCCAGCCGTGCTCGGTGGGCTGGGCCTGCCAGTTTTCGCCGGGCCGGGCCAGTTCGATCTGGCCGCCAAAGTGGTTCGGGTCGGGCACCAGCAGGCTGGCCTCGGTGCCGTACAGCTCGATGGGGCTGTGGCGGTGCCGGGGCACATCGAAGCTGGTGGCTATCGACACTACCGCGCCCGACGCAAATTCCAGCGTGCCCGCCACGTGGGTGGCCACCTCCACGTCGATCAGGCTGCCGTTCAGCGGCTCGCTGGTGATGCGCCGCTGGCTGCGGGCGCGCAGGGTGCTGCCCGAGACGCGCGCCACCGGCCCGATCAGGTTGACCAGGGCGGTGATGTAGTACGGCCCCATGTCCAGCATCGGCCCGCCGCCCTGGGCGTAGTAGAAGGCCGGGTTGGGGTGCCAGCGCTCGTGGCCGGGGCACAGGAAAAAGGCGGTGCCCGCCACCGGCTGGCCGATGGCCCCGGCATCCACCAGCTTGCGGCAGGTTTGCTGCGCGCCGCCCAAAAACGTGTCGGGCGCGCAGCCCACCCGCAGGCCGCGCGCGTCCGCCAGTGCCAGCAGGCTGCGCGCCTGGGCCGTAGTGGTACCCAGCGGCTTTTCGGAATAGACATGCTTGCCTGCGTGCAGCACCTGCAGGCCCACTTCCACGTGTGCGGCGGGGATGGTCAGGTTGACGATGATCTCGATCGCCGGGTCGGCCAGCAGGGCCTCTACCGTGCGGAAGGGCACGCCAAACTCTGTCGCCCGGGCCTGCGCCGCCGGGGCGTGCAGGTCAGCCACGCCGCGGATGTCCAGGATGGAGAAGTTCGCCGCCCCCTGCAGATACGCCGCGCTGATGTTGCCGCAGCCGATGATGCCTATGCCCATTTTCTCGACTCTCTCGTGGTGTTCCATGCGTTGATCTTTCAGGTAATTACTATGGTTTTGATAGCTGCTCGTGCTAGATGGATCAGCACGGGCAGCCTATTTCATGCTTAAACTTTCAGCTGGACGCTGCAACTGCTTTCCATGCGCCAGTCGCGGCCCAGCATGCGGGGGGCCGTGCCCAGCACCTGCACGGCGGTGGTCAACGGCGTGTCGGCACTGGACGGGCCCACCATCACGTCGAACCAGCCGGGCTCCACGCAGCGCTGGCCATTGGGATGGGTGAAGCACAGCATGTCCACCGGCACCGTGAAATCCAGCCGGGCCACCTGCCCTGTGGCCAGTTCCACACGTTGGAAAGCCTTGAGTTCTTTCACCGGCCGCACCACCGAGGCCAGCCGGTCGCGCACATACAGCTGCACCACTGCCACGCCAGGGCGGCTGCCGGTGTTGGCCACCTCGCACTGCAGCCGGATGCTGCCGTCGGCCAGGTCCACCGTATCGCCCTCCAGCACCAGATTTCGGTAGGCAAATGGGGTGTAGCCCAGGCCGTGGCCAAACGGGTAGCGGCTGCCGAAATGGAAGGCGATGGGCGTGCCACCGCTTTTCAGCGAATGGTTGTAGAAGTAGGGCATGGCCCCGGCGCTGTGGGGTACCGATACCGTCATGCGGCCCGACGGCTCCTGCAGCCCGGCCAGCACCTCGGCCAGTGCCGTGCCGCCTTCCTGCCCGCCCGCAAACGCCATCAGGTAGGCGGCCACGCGGTTCTCCAGCCCGCCCAGGTTGTAGGGCCGTCCGGCCATCATGACCACCACGGTGGGCGTGCCTGTGGCCACGATGCGCTCCAGCAGCGCTTGCTGCACGCCGGGCAGGCTCAGCGAATCGGTGTCCGAGCCTTCGCTGACGGTGCCGGTCTGGAACAGGCCCGCCAGGTCGCCCACGCAGACGATGGCCACGTCCGCCGCCTGGGCGCAGGCCACGGCCTCGTCCATGCCGTCGGTACGCTGGGACACCGGCGACACCCGCTCCACCCCGGCAGGGGCCACATCGCCAGGAAACACCGGCGCGCCGCTGCGCCGTTCTTCCAGGATCGCGCAGCCCTGGGCGTAGTGCACGTTCGCCGCGCCAAACACTGCCTGCAGGCCCTGCAGCGGGGTGACGATGTGGTCGGTGCCCTCGGTCTTGTCCTGCAGGATCAGGTGCGCCGGAAAGCTGTAGCCGCTGAGCAAGGCCATGGGGTCGGCGGCGGTGGGGCCGATCAGCGCAATCTGCGGTTTTTGGGATGGCTGCAGCGGCAGGATGCCCTTGTTCTCCAGCAGCACGATGGCCTGGCGGGCCACGTCCAGCGCGGCCTGGCGGGCGGCGGGTTGGCGCAGGGGCACAAAGGGTTGGTCGGCAAAGTCGCGCTCGAACAGGCCCAGGCGGAACTTCTCGGTCAGCACCCGCGAGACGATTTCATCCACCTTGGCCATGCTGAGCAGGCCGCGCTCGACGGCGGTGGCCAGGTGCTGGGCGCAGTCGTCGCCGGGCAGCTCCATGTCCAGCCCGGCGTTGAAGGCCAGCGCTGCCGCCTCGGCTGCGTCGCGGGCCACCCCGTGGTGCTGGTACAGCAGGCTCACGCCCACGTAGTCGGCCACCACCAGGCCGTCAAAGCCCCACTGCGTGCGCAGCACCTCGGTGAGCAGGTGCTGCGAGGCATGCACCGGCTCGCCGTCGATGTCGTGGTAGGCGGGCATCACCGAGCCCGCGTCGGCCTGCTTGACGGCCATCTCGAACGGCAGCAAAAAGGTGTCGTTCAGCGCCCGCCAGCCCAGGTTCACCGGCGCGTGGTTGCGCGCGCCTTCGCTGGCCGAGTGGCCGACAAAATGCTTCAGCGTGGCCAGCACATCGCGCTGCGGGCCTTGCAGGCCGCGCACATAGCGGGTGGCCAGCACGCCGACCAGGTAGGGGTCTTCGCCCAGGGTTTCTTCGGTGCGGCCCCAGCGCACATCGCGCGACACATCCAGCACCGGTGCCAGCCCCTGGTGGCAGCCCACGGCGCGGCACTCCAGGCCGATCTGCGTGCCCACCTGCTCCATGAGCGCGGGGTTCCAGGTGGCGCTCATCGCCAGGGCGGACGGGAACAGCGTGCCGTCGCGGGTCATCAGGCCCACCAGGCATTCTTCGTGCGCAATGGCCGGAATGCCCAGCCGGGTTTCAAAGCGCAAATAGCGCTGCAGCTTGTTCAGTGCCTGCAGGCCGCTGGCCGCGTCCACGCCGTGGGTGCCCAGCGGGCGGGTGATCTGGCCCAGACCGTGGGCCAGGCGGCGGCGCAAGGTGGCCGGGTCGCTGTGGCCAATGAAAGCCTCGCCGGAGCGCACCTGGTGTTCGCCGTCTTCGGACAGCACCAGCCAGAAGGCGTGCATCTGGGCGGTTTTCTCGGCCAGCGTCATGCGCGCCAGCAGGTCGGCAACGCGCTGGGGGATGGGTTGCAGGGGGTCTTGGTAGAGCGGTGTGGTGGACATGGTGGGGGGGCTGGGGGAGGTTGAAAATCAGTGCGCGGCAATGGCAAAACTGGCATCGTCGAACAGGTGGTAGGCATCGGCGGGCACGGTGAACGGCGTGCGCTCGCCCGCCACGGCCGCGCTGCGCCCGGGCACTTTGGCAATCAGCGCCTCGCCCGGCAGGCCTTCGAGGTACACATAGCTGTACTCGCCGAAATGCTCCACCTGCTGCACCGTGCGCAGCAGGGTGGCATGGCCTGTGGCGCCAGGTTCGAGGTGCTCGGGTCGGATGCCCAGGGTGACGCGGGCACCGGGTGCCACGTTGCGGCCCTGGCGCGGCAGTTGCAGGTGCTCGCCGCCTGCGTGGGCATCGGCCTGCAGGGTCAGGGTGTCGGCATCCACGGCCTGCACGGTGGCGGGCAGAAAGTTCATGCGTGGCGAGCCCAGAAAGCTGGCCACGAACATGTCGCGCGGGTGGTGGTACAGGTCCAGCGGCGCGCCCACCTGGGCGATGCTGCCGTGCTGCAGCATGCCTTCGCCAGCGCGCAGCAGCACGATCTTGTCGGCCAGGGCCATGGCTTCGGTCTGGTCGTGGGTGACGTAGACGGCGCTGGCGCGCTGGAAGTCGCGGTGCAGCCGGGCGATCTCGGTGCGCATGTGCACGCGCAGCGCGGCATCCAGGTTGGACAGCGGCTCGTCAAACAAAAACACATTCGGGCGGCGCACGATGGCCCGGCCAATCGCCACCCGCTGGCGCTGCCCGCCGGACAGGGCTTTGGGCAGGCGGTCCAGCATATGGGTGATTTGCAGCACCTCGGCGGCCTCGCTCACGCGGCGGTGGATTTCGGCCTTGTCCACCTTGGCCTGGCGCAGGCCGAAGGCCATGTTCTCGTACAGGCTCATGTGCGGGTACAGCGCATAGTTCTGGAACACCATGGCCACCTCGCGCTCGGCGGGTGGCACGTCGTTCATGTGCACGCCGCCGATGTGCAAGGCCCCGGCGGTGATCGACTCGATACCGGCAATCATGCGCAGCAGGGTGGACTTGCCGCAGCCCGAGGGCCCGAGGAACACGCAGAACTCGCCCGCGGCGATGTCCAGGTCTACATCGCGGATGACTTGCACGCTGCCCAGGTAACTTTTCTGGATGGATTGGAGGGTGATTTGGGTCATGTTGGGTCTCTAAGAACGTGTTCTATTCAGCCTTTGAGGGAACCGGCCATCATTCCTTTGACGATGCGCTCCTGGCCAAAGGCGTAGGCCACGATCAGCGGCAGCGAGGTCAGCGTCACCACCGCCAGCATGGCCGGGATGTTGGAGGCGTATTCGCCCTGGAAATCCCACAGCGCCAGCGGCAGGGTGCGGTTGGATTGGGACGAGGTGAGCACGTAGGCGAAGATGAATTCGTTCCACAGCCCGATGCCGTTGTAGATGGCCACCGTGGCCAGGCCCGGGCCGGACAGCGGGAAGAACACCTTCCAGAAGATGGCAAACGGCCCGCAGCCATCGAGCTTGGCGGCCTCTTCCAGCTCGCGCGGAATCTGCCGCATGAACTCGGTCAGGATGAAGATGGACACCGGCAGGCTGGTGGCCACATACGGGCCGATCAGCGCAAACGGCGTGTCGTACAGGCCCAGGCTGCGCGTCAGCAGGTAGATGGGCACCAGGGTGATGTGGATGGGCACGATCATGCAGGCCACGATCAGGCCAAACAGCGGCTTGTTGAAGCGAAACTCCAGCCGCGCCAGGGCGTACGCGGCCATGGCGCTGGCCGCCAGGATCAGCACGATGGACAGGCCCACCACGAACACGCTGTTGCGCAGGTACCCCAGGATGCCGCCCTGCAGCACCGCAGCGTAGTGGCTCCAGTCGATCTGCCGGGGCAGCGCCCACACCGGGCTGTCAAAGGTTTCCTCTTGCGACTTGAGGCTGGTGAACACCACGAACAGCAGCGGCAGCAGCGTCACCACCAGCCACACGGTGGCCAGCAGTTGGACCAGGCTGCGCACGCCGATGTCGCGCACCTTGGGGTAGGCCAGGGCCGGTTTTAGAGCTTGGTTTTGCATGTCACACCTGTGTTTCAAAGCGCCGCGTCAGGCGCATGCCAAACCCGGCAATCAGCGTCACCACCAGGAACATGGCAGACGCAATGGTGCTGCCGTAGCCCAACTGGAACGAGGCAAATACCGTGCGGTACATGTAGGTGGCCATGACCTCGGAGGAGCCGTCGGGTCCGCCGCCGGTCATCACGTAGATCAGGTCGAAATAGCGCAGCGAGCCGATCACCGACAGCATGGCAGCGGTGCGGATGGTGCCCTGCAGGTGCGGCATCTTGATGCGCCAGAAGATGGTGGACGGCGTGGCCCGGTCCAGCGTGGCGGCCTCGGTCAGCTCGGGCGGAAACGAGGCCAGCCCGGCCAGAAACAGGATCATGTAGAAGGGCACGTTCTGCCAGCAGATGACGGCAATCACGCTGCCCAGGGCATAGCGCTTGTCGCCCAGCCAGTCCTGCGCCAGCGCGTCCAGCCCCAGGGCGTGCAGCCCGGCGTTGATGGGGCCGAAATTCGGGTCCAGGATGTTTTTGAACACCACCCCCACCGCCACGCTGGAGAACAGCAGCGGCAGAAAGTACAGGATCTTCAGGATACGCGAGCCGCGGCTGGCCTTGTCCAGCATCAGCGCCAGCGCCATGGCGATGGGCAACTGCACCAGCACCGACATCAGGCCCAGCAGCAGGTTGTTGCCCAGTGCGTGCCAGAACACCGTGTCGTGCAGCAGCGCTACCCAGTTGTCGGTGCCGGTGAAGATGCCGTTGGCCCCCAGGCCGTTCCATTTCAGCAGCGACAGGTGGAAGCTCTCCAGCAGCGGGTACAGCAAAAACAGCAGCAGCAGCGCCACCGACGGTGCCAGAAAGAACACCGGGGCCCAGCGGGCCGCCAGGTGCCTGCGCCGCCGGGCAACCGGCAACGCCAGGGAGATCGAGGAACTGGTCACGGCAGACTCCTGGGCGGACGCGCGGGTCAGTGCAGCTCGGCCTTGGCCGCGGTTTCCATCTTCTGGGCCGCTTCCTCGGGGGTGATGGACAGCGCAAACAGCGACTGCACCAGGTCCTTGTGCAGCTCGCCCAGCTTGGGCGGCAGGTCCTGGTCGTACCAGAGCTGCACGCTCTTGGAGTCGGCCAGCATGGCCATCAGACGCTGCTGGTTGGGCTCGGTCACCTTCAGGCCCTTGATGGGCACGATGCGGTTGTCCGCCAGGCGCGCCTGCACCGAGGTGTCGTCCACCATGGCCTTGATCAGGTTGAAGGCCAGGTCGGGCTGCTTGCAGGCCTTGGAGATGCTGTAGAAGTTGTCACCCACCGTGCCCACCACGCCGTTGGCGCTCTTGCCGCCGGGCAGGCTGGGGAAGGCGAAGAAATCCAGCTTTTTGGAAAACTCTGGGTTCTCGTTCTTGATGGTTGCGCCCTCCCAACTGCCCATCAGCGTCATGGCGGCCTTGCCCGAGTACAGCAGGCGGCGCGAGCTGCCAATGTCGTAGTCCAGCCCATTGAAGCCCTGGGCAAAGGCCCCGGCCTTCACCAGCTCCTGCAGCCGCTTGCCCGCTTCGACAAACACCGGGTCGGCAAAGCTGCCGCCGGGTGTGCGGTCGGCCGCTTTGCGGAACACCTCGGCACCGCCAATCCGGTCCACCAGGTACATGAAGTACATCGAGCCCGGCCATTTGGATTTGTTGGCCAGTGCAAACGGGGCCACGCCGTTGGCCTTCAAGGTTTCCACCGTCTGCAGCAGCTCGGGCCAGGTCTTGGGCGGCTGCAGCTTGAGCTTGGCAAACAGCTCGGTGTTGTAGTAGATGACCGACAGCGAGGTGTTCTCGGCCGGCACGCCGTAGGTCTTGCTGTCGGTCTTGGCAGTGTCGAACGACGAGGCCACGAAGCGCTCGCGGAAAGCCTCGTCCTTGGCCAGGTAGGGCGACAGGTCGGTGACCTGCCCGGCCCGCACGTACTCGCGCAGCGGGCCACCGCCCCAGCTGGAGAACACGCAGGGCGGCTCGTTGGCACCGAAGGCGATCTTGATCTTGGTTTTGTACGGGTCGTTCAGGATGGCCGAGCGCACCACCTTCACCTGCGGGTTGGCCTTTTCAAAGCGGGCCTGGGCATCCGCCACGATCCTGGACGGCACTGGCTGGACCTGGATGTCCCACTCGGTCAGGGTTTCGGTGGCCTGGGCGTGCACTGGCGCGGCCCAGGTGGCCCAGGCCAGGCCACAGGCGGCCGCTGGCATTTTCAGCAACTTCAACATCTTGGCGGATTGCATGGTGTGTCTCCTCGTTGGAAAAGGGGGATGGTTATGTGTTGAGAGTCGTAACGTTAACGCTAACGTTAAAAATACAAAATCAGGCCAAACCCTAGGATGGCGCGGTTGATAATCGGGCCACCGCCACCCCCTGCTTTACCCGCCCGCCCTTGCCCTCCATGCCCAAAACCACACCGACCCTGGCCGAGATCGCCACCGCCGCGGGGGTGTCCACCATGACGGCATCGCGCGCGATAAACGACCAGCCCGGTGTCTCGCGCAGCACCCGCGATGCCATCCTCAAGCTGGCCCACAACATGGGCTACGTGGCCAACCGCAGCGCGCAAAAACTCTCTGGCGGGCGCAGCCGGGTGATTGGTTTGCTGGCCTCGGACCTGGGCAATGCCTTCACCAGTTCGCTGGTTTCGGGCGCGGTGCAGGCCGTGGCAGCGGCAGGCAACGAGGTGCTGATCTACTCGCTGCTGGACCGCGCCCAGCGGCCCAACGACAATGTGCTGCAATTGCTGCAGCAGTTCACCGACGGCGTGATTGCCATCCTGCCCTACCAGTTTGGTTTTGTGGAATCGCTGAGCGCCGCCCAGGTGCCGGTGGTCACCATCGACCAGCACACCGAGCACGCCGAATTCCCGTCCATCGCCGCCGACAGCTACGGCGGCGCGCGCAGCGCCATGCAGCACCTGGCCGAGCTGGGCCACCGGCGCATCGCCTTCATCACCGGCGACGAGCGCATGAACTCGGCCCGCGACCGCCACCGTGCCTATGACGACGCGGTCGCCATCCTCGGCCTGGAGCGCGACCCGGCCCTGGTGCTGCCGGGCGACTATTCGCTGGGCAGTGGCCGCGCCGCCGCACAGCAGCTATTGGCGCTGCCGGTGCGCCCCACCGCCCTGTTTGCCGCCAACGACCTCAGCGCCTTTGGGGCCATGTCGGTGCTGCAAACCGCCGGCCTGCGGGTGCCGCAAGACATGTCGGTGGTGGGCTTTGACGACCTGGAAGCCGCCTCCCTGGTCCATCCCGGCCTGACCACCGTGCGCCAACCCATCAACGAGATGGGCCGCGCTGCTGCCAATACTTTGCTGGCTTTGATCGCCGGGCTGAACGTGGCGACGCAGCAGGTGAGTCTGCCCACCGAACTGGTGGTGCGGGCATCGACTGCGGTGTGCAAGCGGGTGGTGAAACCGCCGAAGAAGTAAGCGCTTCTGCTTGCGCGTTTGAGGCGTATTTGCTACTGGAAAAATAGCTGCCTGTGCTGATGAAATAAGCGTAAGAGGATGATTTCAATCGCTTATTTGTGGCATCAGGCGTGTCGGACGAAATTCTCAAGAAAGCGTTGTGCTATTTCTTGTTTGCTTTGTCTCAGCAATACGATCTCGGGCGGTGTCAGCCGTCTCAGTTCCGGCGGGATGCCAAACCGTTGATGTAGCAAGCGCGTCGAAGGTGTGAGCGTATCGTCCGATCTACCCGTGTCCAGGTTCTGTTCCATTTAGTGCCTCAGTCAGGCCATCGCCAGCTCGACTTTATGCCCGGCCCGCGCCGCCAGCGTAATCAGCATGTCCAGGCTGAACTTGTCCCATTTGCCACGCAGCAAGTCACTCACCCGCGACTGGGCGATGCCAAAGCGTTCGGCGGCTTGCGCCTGCGTCCAGCCCTCGGTTTGCACCAGCAGGCGCAAACGGCCCATCAAGTCGGCCCGCAGCGCCATCACAGCCGCCTCGCCGGGGCCAAAACCCAGGTCGGTGAACACATTGCCGCTGGACGGTGTGATTTGTAGGGTTTCCATCGTTCATTCTCCAATCAACTTGTAACGGGCGGCGGCTAAATCAATATCTGCCTTGGCCGTCTTCTGGGTGGTCTTGTGAAAGCAATGCAGCACATAAATGGCATCAGCCTGTTTGGCCAGATAGATCACGCGCCATTGACCTTGCAACTTGATACGTACCTCATAGGCACCCGCCCCCACCGTAGGCATGGGCTTGAAGTCGCGGGGCATTAAACCCAGTTGCACTTGCCACAGGTCAAACCCGGCTTCGCGCCGCGCTTCTTCCGGGAAGGCCACCAGGTCCTTCAGGCTGCTGCCGATGAATTCGAGAGCTTTCATGTGCGAAAGTATAGAACTACTTAGATAATTTATCAAAGTAGTTCTATAAATACTTGCCAGGTTTGGCATCGGGTTAGTTCAAATGCTATCTAAACCGTAGCTGCTTACGCTCATCTTATAAGCGCTAGCCGCCAATTTCTTTTAAATTCCCTGCCGCAATCCCCCGGAACCCGTCCGAGATGCGCGCATCGCTTGCCGCTGCAGCCCAGAACACCGCAGCAAGCTGTTTAGCCCGCTCCCACTCCGGCAACGTCGCCGTAGTCGGCTGCAACCGCCCTGCCGCAAAATCCCGCGCCACCAGCTCGCCGCCCACTGGGGCGTAGAGCATGGGCAGCATGTCGTAGGTGGGCGACAGGGTCCAGTCGTCGTCGTCCAGCAGCAGGGAGATGTTGCCGTAGTGCCGGTCGGTGTTGGCGATGAGTACGCCAAAGGCTTCCAGAAAGCGCAGGTGCTGGGCGTCGGCGGGGGTGAGCAGGCCGCGGGCCTGCATGCGCTCGGCGGTGGCGGCCCAGTTGTCCATGGCACCGACGTATTCCGCGTCGTAGACCATCAGCGAGACCATCCCGATGCGGCCCTGGGCGGTGCGGTCGAAGCGTTCGGCTTCCAGAAACACCCGGCCTGCGCCGGTGTAGATCTGCGTTTTGGCGGCGGGCACTCCGGCCTGGGCCAGCGTTTCCAGCGCCAGGTGTTCGCAGACCAGCAGGTCGCGGGTACGCTGGTCGGTGGGGGCATCGCCTGCGGGGGAGAACTTGACGATCACGTGGCGACCGGCGGTGAGCGTGCAGAACTTGGGCTGCTCGCCGCCTGCGGACGAGCCCGACAGCGTGCCCTGCATGGCCTGCTCGGCCAGGGCCGGGTAGTCGGCGGGTGAATTGGCTTTTGAGGCGCGCTCGTGCAGGGTGTGGAAGCGCTGGAACGCGGCCTCGCCCACCACCAGGTTGCCGGGCAAGTCATCGCCGCACAGGGCCAGGGCGCGCAGCACGTCGTCATCGCTCCAGAAGCGCGGGTCGGGCAGCAGTTGCAGCTCGGGGTGGGCATGTGCAAAGGTGCGGCCCATGAAGCCCTGCGGGCGCATGTCGTCCAGAAACCAGGGCAGGCCGTCGAAGCGCTTGCTCAGGCCGTCCGCCTCGTCCACCCACACCGCGCCACTGGCCAGCGGCGTGAGGCGCGCAAACGGGCTGGGCTGGCCGTTGGCATCTATGCGCACCACCGGAATGCTGCTGCCCACGCCCCGCACCGTGCGCGGCAGCACGTAGCGCTGCGAACGCGCCGCGCCCACCTTGTGCACCTGGCCAGACTGCAGCAGCGGTGCCAGCGCCCGCGACACCGTGGGCTGGCTCACGCCCAGGGTGGTTTGCAGCTCGGCTGCCGTCACCACGCCGCCGCGCTGGCGCAGCGCTTGCAGGATCTGGGGCTGGAGGGAAGCCATGAATCTATCTATAGTTGAATAGATAAATTATAGAATATTTCCAATTTATTCAATAACTTAACTTATTTAATGAATAGATACTTTTTGTTAAATCTGCCTGCGCCGCCGCGCCCGCACGGCCAGCTGCCAGGCGCGTTTGATGGCCGGGGTCAGCCACAGGGCCTGCAGGGTGGCATAGGCGATGGCGGCGAAGCCTGCACCCATCAGCGGCAGGCCGACCAGCAGCGGCCAGCCCATGGCCTGCGCCCAGTCCACCATGCCTTGCAACCAGTCGGCCCCCATGCTGGGCAGTGGCGGCAGGGCGTAGGTGCCCGGCAGCACCCATTGCCCGAGCTGGAAGGCCAGCACGTACAGCGGCACGATGGTCAGCGGGTTGGTGTAGCAGGTGGCCAGTGCGCCCGCAATCGCGTTGCCGCGCAGCCAGGCGCACAGCACAAAAGTGGACGGCACCTGTAGCGGCCCGGGGATCAGGCCGCAAAACATCCCGATCGCCACGCCCAGGGCCAGCGGGCGGCGGTTGAAGTCGAACACGTCGTGCCGGTCCAGCCAGGGCTTGGCCCGCTCCAGCAGCGGGCCGTGCAAATGGGCCAGCACCTTGGGTTCCAGGCCGCGCAGCCAGTGGCGTAGTCTTTGGGAGTAGCTGAGCATCGGTGTGGGGGCGGTCCAGGGTTAGGTGCAGTGGCGAGCGGGGCCGCGGTCAGCGCCGCCTTGACAGCGTAGCTGGTGCCAGTTGGCGTTTTTACCAGTTCCGGCCTCTGGTTGCCATCGCGTGTTCCATCTTATTTTGGCTGAATTTCAGATGCCAAAAGAGCTGCCTGTGCTGGATGGAACAGCACGGGCAGCTATGCTTTTTTTACTCAAAAAATAGAGCGAAGCGTCGTGTCGGTCAAATCCCCTGACCGCCCGACACCTCGATGCGCTGCGCGTTGACCCAGCGGTTGTCCTCGCCCAGCAGGCTGGCGACCATGGGGCCGATGTCGTCGGGCAGGCCCACGCGGCCCAGGGCGGTGATCTGGGCGATGTGCTGGTTCATCGCGGGGGTATCGCGCACTGCGCCGCCGCCAAAGTCGGTCTCGATCGCGCCCGGGGCTACGGTGTTGACGGCAATGCCGCGCGCGCCCAGCTCTTTGGCCAGGTAGTTGGTGAGCACCTCGACCGCGCCCTTCATGGCCGCGTAGGCGGCGAAGCCCGGGTAGTTCAGGCGCGTCAGCCCGCTGGAGAAGTTGACGATGCGCCCGCCATCGGCCAGCAGCGGCAGCAGGGTCTGCGTGAGGAAGAACACGCCCTTGAGGTGCACGTTGACCAGGCCGTCGAACTGCGCCTCGGTGGTGCTGGCAAAGGGCGCAAATTCGCCGTGGCCCGCGTTGTTGACCAGATGGTCGAACGTGTCGCGCTGCCAGGTGGCTTGCAGGGCGCTGCGCAGCCGGTCGGCAAAGGCGGCGAACGTGCCCACTACGCCGGTGTCGAGCTGCAAGGCCACGGCTTTGCGGCCCAGCGCCTGCACTTCGGCCACCACGGCCTGCGCCTCGGCGCTGCGGCTGTGGTAGGTGACGATGACATCGCCGCCCCGGCGGGCGATGCTGAGGGCGGTGTTGCGGCCCAGGCCGCGGCTGGCGCCGGTGATGAGGGTGATTGTGGTCATGGGGATGCTCCTTTGGAATGACCTGTGCAGTGTCTGGCGTGGGGGCGGCGCGCAGTTGCCTGTTGCGCGGCGTTGCTTGCCTGATCCTCCAAAACCGCGCCGCATACCCCCGCAACCGGCTACGCTTGGCACCATGACCACACTCCTGCACGCCGTGGGCCGTTACGCCGAAGCCCACCCCCATCCCAGCGGCCTGACCCCCACGCCCATTCCCGGCCTGGCCGTCGCGCGTGCCACCGAGCCCAGCGGGCTGATGCACGCGGTGTCGCAGCCCATGGTGTGCCTGGTGGTGCAGGGCAGCAAGCTGGTGACCACGGGCACACAGTCGTTTGCGTTCAGCGCGGGCGATTCGCTGCTGATCACCGCCGACGTGCCCACCGTCAACCAGATCACCCGCGCCAGCGCCGCCGCGCCCTACCTGTCGCTGGTGCTGGCGCTGGACCTGGCGGTGGTGGCCGACCTGGCCGCGCAGATGGGGGCTGCGCCGGGGGCTGACCACGTGCCCGTGCGGGTGGATGCCACCGAGGTGGAAGTGGCCGACGCGGCCCTGCGGCTGGTGCGTCTGCTGGACCGCCCCGCTGCCGTGCCGGTGCTGCAGGCGGCCCTGGTGCGCGAGCTGCACTACTGGCTGCTGGCCGGGCGGCACGGGGCCGCCATCCGCCGCCTGGGCTGGCCGGACGGGCACGCGCCTCGGGTGGCCAAGGCGGTGGCGGTGCTGCGGGCCGAGTATGCGCAGACCCTGCCGGTGGAACGGCTGGCGGCGGTGGCGGGCATGAGCCCGTCGTCCTTCCACCAGCATTTCCGCAGCCAGACCTCGTTGTCGCCGCTGCAGTTCCAGAAGCAACTGCGCCTGATCGAAGCGCGGCGGCTGATGCTGTCTGACGGCGTGAGCGCCAGCAGCGCCGCCTTCGCCGTAGGCTACGAAAGCGTGCCCCAGTTCACCCGCGAATACGGCCGCCTGTTTGGCCTGTCGCCGGTGCGGCACACCGAGGCCGCGCGCAGCCAGGCAAGGGCAGCGGCCTAAATGCTCTTGTTTTAATAGCTACATACGCTGTCGGAATGGGCGGTAGAGGCAGATTCGGCCGTGTTCGCGCCCTAGGCGCGATGGGGCGCACAGCGCCCCCGATCCCGGGGTCCCCATCTGTATGCGCCGAGGAGCACAGCTTTGGGCGGAAAAGGGCTGGCGTTGTTTGAGCGTCAGCGAGTTTAGCCAGACCCCGCCCAAAGCGAGCACCGCAGGTTCCCGTAGCGAAAGCGGAGGGCGCAGACAGTTGGGGCGCCTTTCTTTTGGTTACTTTTCTTTTGCGCAAAAGAACAAGTGACTGCGCCGCCGGGCGCACATCCCGGCCAGGGATCGCCGTAAACGCCAGCGGCACAACAGACCCCTAGGGTTTCCCGCAATGCCCACCCACCTAGGCGAGATGGTAAATTCCGCATCCATTGTGGAACCGGTTCCACATTAACAAGAAATGCGAAATAGATGGCGACGATCAAGGACGTAGCAAAGCTGGCAGGCGTAGGTGTAGGCACCGCCTCCCGGGCCATGTCGGGCAAGGGCGCGGTGTCGGCCGATGCGGTGGCCAAGGTACAGGCGGCGGTGCAGGCGCTGGACTTTCGGCCGTCCAACGTGGCGCGGGCGCTGTCGCTCAAAACCCTGGGGATGGTGGGCGTGTACGTGCCCGAATTCGGCGCGCCGTTCACCTCGCGCATCCTCAATGCCATCGACACCGAGCTGCGCGCCGTGGGCCGCCACATGGTGGTGGCCAGCGGCTGCGGCCAGGGCGATGCACGCCAGCAGGCGCTGGAGGGGGTGGAGTTTTTGGTACAGCGCGAGTGCGACGGCATTCTGGTGTTCAGCAACCACCTGCTGGAGGCCGATCTGCAGGCGCTGCAGGCCCGCTTTCCGCGCGTGGTGCTGCTCAACCGCCAAAGCCCGGCCCTGGGCGACCGGGCCTTTTTTGCCGACCACGAGCTCGGCGGGCGGCTGGCCGCGCGGGCGCTGCTGTCGCAGGGCCACCGCGCCATTGCCACCATCCAGGGCGCGCTGGACGCACCCGACAACGCGCAGCGCATGCAGGGCTTTTACGCGGCGCTGGCGCAACACGGCATCGAAGTCAAATCGGCCCACCGCATGGACGGCGGCTTCACCTTTGCCAGCGGCCACGCGGCTGCCACCCGCCTGCTCAAGCGCAAGGACCGCAGCTTTACCGCCGTGTTCTGCGCCAACGACGTGATGGCCATGGCCGCGATTTCGCGCTTCACCCAGGCCGGGCTCAAGGTGCCGCAGGACGTGTCGGTGGTGGGCTACGACGACACCGATGTGGCCACCTACACCGCCCCGCCGCTGACCACCGTGCACATCCCCATCGCCCAGCTGGGTGCGCAAAGCTGCCGCCATTTGCTCAACCTCTGTTACGGGCTGGACCTGGTGGTGCAGCGCGACTTTGCCCCCCTGGTGGTGTGGCGCGAATCGGTAGGCCCCGGCCCCCACTTTGCTAACTAAAAAGGAGACCCGTTCCATGGTTATCGCCCTCGGCATCATCGGTGCCGGCAACATCTTCCCGGCCTACCTGCGCACCCTCAAGCGCAGCCGCCTGTTCCGCATCGTCGGCGTGGCCGACGCGGTGCCCGCGGCGGCGCAAAAACGTGCCGAAGAATTCGACCTGCCCGCCATGACCGTGGAGCAGCTTTTGGCCAGCGATGCCACCATCGTGCTCAACCTCACGCCGCCCCAGGCCCACCACGCCACAGGCCTGCAGGTGCTCCATGCCGGCAAGCACTTTTTCACCGAAAAGCCGCTGGCCGCCACCTTTGCCCAGGGCAAGGAACTGGTGGCTTTGGCCAAGCGCAAAAAGCTGCGCATCGGCTGCGCCCCGGACACCTTTTTGGGGGCCGGTGCGCAAACCGTGCGCGCCCTGGTGGACGCGGGCACGGTGGGGGCCATCCGCTATGGCACGGCGCAGTTCATGGGCCACGGGCCCGACCACTGGCACCCGAATCCGGCCTTTTTTTACCAGCCCGGCGCGGGCCCGATGTTCGACATGGGCGTGTACTACCTGACGCACCTGGTCAACCACCTCGGCCCCATTGCCAGCGTGCGTGGCACGGCCCACACCGCGCACACCACGCGCACCGTGCCGCTGGGCGAGCGCAAGGGGCAAAAGATCGCGGTAGACACGCCCACCCACATCGTCAGTAGCTTGAGCTTTGCCAGCGGGGCCGAGGTGGTACTCACCTGCAGCTTCGACGTGTGGAAACACAGCCACGCACCCATCGAGATGTACGGCGAAGACGGCAGCATCCTGGGCCACGACCCCAACCAGTTTGGCGGCACGGTGAAGTTCGCCCGCCAGCTGGACGACTGGACGCGCAGTACCGACAAGCGCCCCTACACCACCAACTCCCGCGGCATCGGCCTGATCGACATGGCCCAGGCCATCGCCGCCGACCGCCCGCACCGCTGCAGCGAAGCCCTGGCCCTGCACGTGCTGGAAGTGATGGAGCGCACCCTGGATGCCGCCCGCACCGGCAAGCCCCAGCGCACCACCACCACCTGCGAGCGCCCTGCGCCGCTGGCGCAAAAACTGTTTTGACCCCCAAGGACGCACCATGAAAATCTCGGTACAAATCTATTCCCTGCGCGAAGCGGGCGACCTCGATGTGCAACTGGCCCTGGCGCGCAGCTGCGGCTTTACCTGGGTGGAAACCGTGGCCACCCACGGCCTCACGCCACAGGCCTTTGCCGACAAGGTGGCCGCGCACGGCCTGCAGGTGTCGTCCATGCACGCCGCGCTGGCGCTGCTGGAAACCGACATCGCTACCGTCATCGAGGCCTGCCGCCTCACCGGCTGCCCGCTGGTGGTCATGCCCTGGCTGCCCATGGGCGAGCGCTCGCCCACCGCGGCGGGCTTTGTGGCCCTGGGCCAGCGCCTGGCCGCGCTGGGCGATGCGCTGCGTGCGCATGGCGTGCAACTGGCGTACCACAACCACGATTTCGAGTTCTTGCCGTACGAGGGCCGCACGGCGCTGGAATGGATCTTCTCGGCCGCCACGCCCGCGCAGCTGGGCTGGGAGGCCGACCTGGGCTGGGTCAGCCGCGCCGGGGCCGATCCGCAGGTGTGGCTGGACAAGTTTGCCGACCGCCTGGTCGCGGTGCACGCCAAAGACATCGCCCCGCCGCGCATGGCGCTGGCCGAGGACGGCTGGACCACGCTGGGCCAGGGCATCGTGCCCTGGGCGACCCTGCTGGCGCAGCTGAAAACCCGCACCGACCTGGTGGTGTTCGAGCACGACCACCCGGTGGATTTCGCCAGCACGCTGCGCAACAGCCATGCATTTTTAACCCAACATTTAGGCTAGCCATGCAACACAACAGCATCCAAGGCCCGGCCATCTTTCTGGCCCAGTTTGCGGGCGATACCGCCCCTTTCAATACCCTGCCCAACATCGCCCGCTGGGCCGCCGGGCTGGGCTACAAGGGCGTGCAAATCCCCAGCTGGGATGGGCGCTTGTTCAACCTGGCCCGCGCCGCCGAGAGCCAGACCTACTGCGACGAAGTCACCGGCCAGCTGGCCGAGCACGGCCTGGTTATCACCGAGCTGTCCACCCATCTGCAAGGCCAGCTGGTGGCGGTGCACCCGGCTTACGACTTGCCGATGGACGGCTTCGCCCCCGAGGCGGTGCGCGGCAAACCGGCCGAGCGCACGGCCTGGGCCATTGCGCAACTGAAGCTGGCGGCCCAGGCCTCGCAGCGCCTGGGGCTGAAGTCGCACGCCACCTTCAGCGGTGCGCTGGCCTGGCCCTACCTCTACCCCTGGCCGCAGCGCCCGGCGGGGCTGGTAGAGGCTGCGTTTGACGAACTCGCCAAGCGCTGGCTGCCCATCCTGGACACGTTTGATGCTGCGGGCGTAGACGTGTGCTACGAGGTGCACCCCGGCGAAGACCTGTGCGACGGTGCCAGCTATGAGATGTTTCTGGACCGCGTGCACCAGCACCCGCGCGCCTGCCTGCTGTATGACCCCAGCCACTTTGTGCTGCAGCAGCTCGACTACCTGGCCTACATCGACCTCTACCACGACCGCATCAAGGCCTTCCACGTCAAGGATGCCGAGTTCCGACCCAATGGCCGCACGGGGGTGTACGGCGGCTTCCAGAAATGGCAAGACCGCGCCGGGCGCTTCCGCTCGCTGGGCGACGGCCAGGTGGACTTTCGCGCCATCTTCAGCAAGCTAACCCAGTACGGCTACCGCGGCTGGGCGGTGCTGGAGTGGGAATGCTGCATCAAGCACCCTGAGCAAGGTGCCGCCGAGGGCGCGCCCTTCATCAAAGACCACCTGATCCGCGTGGCCGAGCGCGCCTTTGACGACTTCGCCGCCAGTGGCACCGACGCGGCGGCCAACCGCCGGATGCTCGGTTTGTAAAAAACCAAAAGAAAGAAAAATCATGACACCCAACATCGAATCCCTGCTCGACCAAATGACGCTGGAGGAGCAGGTGGGCCTGCTCGCCGGGGCCGACTTCTGGACCACCGTGCCCGTGCCGCGCCTGGGCGTGCCCGCCATCAAGGTGACCGACGGCCCCAACGGCGCGCGCGGCGGCGTCTTCAAAGATGGCCCCACGACAGCCTGCTTCCCCGTCGGCATCGCCTTGGCCTCCACCTGGAACCCGGCGCTGATCGAGCAGACCGGCGCGGCCCTGGGCACCGAGGCCAAGTTAAAGGGTGCCAGCGTGCTGCTGGCCCCCACCGTCAACCTGCACCGCACCGTGCTCAATGGCCGCAACTTCGAATGCCATTCCGAAGACCCCTGGCTCAGCTCCGAGCTGGGCGTGGCCTATGTGCGCGGCGTGCAAAGCACCGGCGTGGCCGCCACCATCAAACATTTCGTGGGCAACGACAGCGAATACCAGCGCATGAGCATGAGCTCCGACATCCCCGAGCGGGCCCTGCGCGAGCTGTACCTGCTGCCGTTTGAGCGGGCCGTCAAGGAAGCTGGTGTGATGGCCGTGATGACCGGCTACAACCGCCTGGACGGCATCTACGCCGCCGACCACCAGCGCATGCTGCAGCAGGTGCTGCGCGACGAATGGGGCTTTACCGGCCTGGTCATGTCCGACTGGATGGGCCTGCACAGCACGGTAGAAGGCGTGCTGGCCGGGTGCGACCTGGAAATGCCCGGCCCGGCGGTAGAGCGCGGTGCCAAGCTGGTAAAGGCCGTGAACGATGGCCTGCTGCCTGCCGATGCCGTGCGCGCCTGCGCCCGCCGCGTGCTGCAACTGATTGAGCGCGTGGGAGGGTTTGCCAACCCCGGCATTCCCGCCGAACGCGCCGACGACCTGCCCGCCCACCGCGCACTGATCCGCCGCCTAGGCGCCGAGGGCGCGGTGCTGCTGAAGAACGACGGGCTGCTGCCCTTGGCACCGAAAGCCGGGCAGACGGTGGCGCTGATCGGCATCGCCGCCGTCACGCCCCAGGCCATGGGCGGCGGCAGTGCCACCGTTAACGCGCACTACCGCATCGCCCCGCTGGCGGCCCTGCAGGCGCAGTGCCCGGCGACCACCTTCACCCACCACGCCGGGGCCGACATCCACCGCTATGTGCCGGTGCTGAACACGCCCATGCAGCTGGAATTCTTCAACAGCCTGGACTTCAGCGGCCCGGTGGTCTGCCGCCAGACCGTGCACAACACCGAGCAGCTCTGGATCGACACGGTGGACGCCGCCGTCACGGCAGATGCCTTCTCGGCCCGCGCCACGCTGCGTTTTGTGGCCGCCGAGGCGGGGGAGCACCAGTTCTCGCTGGTCAGCGCGGGCTTGAGCCGGGCGTTTATCAACGGCGACCTGGCGGTGGATGCCTGGAGCGGCTGGAGCCGGGGCGACACCTATTTCACCTTTGGCTGCAACGAGGTGCGCCACAGCCGCACCCTGGCCCAGGGCCAGGTCTGCGAAGTGGTGATTGAGTTCAGCACCGGCACACCCGAGTCCACCCCCATCCACGCCCTGCGCTTTGGTGCCTACCGCGTGCTGGGCGAGGCCGACATTGCCGCCGCCGTGGCAGCCGCCGCCCAAGCGGATGTGGCCGTGGTGTTTGCCGGGCTCAACGCCGAGTGGGACAACGAGGGCCTGGACCGCAGCGGCATCACCCTGCCGCACAGCCAGAACGCCCTCATCGCCCGCGTGGTGGCCGCCAACCCGCGCACCGTGGTGGTGCTGCAAACCGGCTCGCCCGTCGCCCTGCCCTGGCTGGCCGACGTACCCGCCGTGCTGCAAGCCTGGTACCCCGGCCAGGAGTGCGGCAACGCCATCGCCGACGTGTTGCTGGGTGCCGCCGAGCCCGGTGGCCGCCTGCCGCAAACCTGGCCCATGCAGCTGCAAGACACCGTGGGCTTTGGCAACGCCCGGCACTACCCCGGCGTGGACGGCCATGTGGTCTATGACGAGGGCGTGTTCATCGGCTACCGGCACTACCAGCAGAAGAACATCACCCCGCTGTTCCCCTTCGGCCATGGCCTGTCGTACACGCAGTTCCGCTACGGTGCGCTGCGGCTGGCTTCCACGGAGCTACAGCCCGGCGGCGAGCTGCTGGTGGAGATGGATGTGCACAACGTCGGGAGCCGCGCCGGGCAGGCCGTGGTACAGCTCTACGTGGGCGACACCCACGCCAGCCTGCCGCGCCCCGCGCAAGAGCTCAAAGGCTTTGCCAAGCTGACTTTGGCCGCAGGAGAAACCGGCACGGCGCAGTTCCGGCTGGGCATGCGGGCCTTCGCGTTCTATGACGTGGAACGTGCGGCCTGGGTGGCGGAGGCGGGGGGTTATAGCGTGCACGTGGGCACCTCGGTGGATGCGCGGATTGCGTCGGCGGAGGTGACCTTGGGTGGGGACTGGGTGTTGGCGGTGTAGGGACTGGGGTGCGGCCCGATCACCAACGCGTTACCCCCCACCTGAGAGCGGCAGCGCGCTGAGCAGCGTGCTGCCGGACGCGGTGATCTCGGCCACCCCGGCGGCCAGGGCTTCGGCGCGCAAGGTGCGGGCGGCCCAGGTACCGCAGAAGATGAAAACGGGCGTTTGCGGGCTGACCTGTTTGATCTTGCGGGTGAGGTCGATGCCCGCCTTTTCGCTCTCGGGCCGGCCCATGTCCGACACCACGATGTCGTAGTTCATCTTCTTGAATTGGGCCAGCCCTTCGTCGGTACTCAGTGCGGTATCGACGCGCACGCCGCGCTCTTCCAGCGAGGCAATCAAATAGCTGTTGTTCTTGGGTTTGTCGTCCACCCAGAGGATGCGCTTGCCGCTGGGGGCGGGCGCTGCCATTTGCAGCACTTCGGGAACCGCACCCATGTTCAGCCGCTTCTCCAGCTCGGCCAGCTTGGCTTGCAGGTCGCTGACGATGGCGCGTTGCTGCTCGGAGGCCTCTTCCATGGTCAGCTCGTTGCCCGCGACCTTGATGGTGAATTTGCGCTTCAGCGCCGATTCGAGCAGGGTGCGGATCGGGCCCTGGAGCTTGAACAGCAGCAGGCCGAGCAGCACCGGCCAGGCCAGTGAAGCCAGCGCGGAAATCAGTGTGGCCAGGTGGTCCATCATGGGCTCGCTATTTCGGGCACTTGCACAGCTTCTCCAGCGTGCCCATGCGCAGCAGCAGCGCGAACACTGCGGTCACCGGCACGCCGCCCAGGTAGAGCAGGTCGCCGCTGTAGGCCAGCAAGATGGCCTTGATGGACGCGATATCCAGGGCGAAGGCCACCAGCTCGTCGGCCTTGGTGGCCTTGGCCGCGCAGTAGGCTTCGCAGAGGTAAGTGGCGATGTCTTTGCCCTCCTCGGCCATGGCCTTGAGCAGGCGCTCCAGCTCCTCGTGGATCTCCTGGGGCAGCTTGCCGCGGCCCGCGATCCACTCGCGCACGCTGGCGGCATCGGGTCGGAACACCTCGAAGCCATCCGGAATCTGGTACTTGGCTTCGGCGTGCTGGACCAGGGTGGTGTAGGCCAGGTAGGCAAACCAGCGCGCGGCGGGCTGGTCAAGCGGGGTGGCTGCCAAGACCTCGCCCACAGCGGCAATCTCGTCCGCCAACAGCTCCAGTTCCAGGGTGTCCGCCATCGTGCTTCTCCTCGCTGCATACAGCCACTGTATTCCGCTGCGGTGAGTCAGGGAACTGGGTGGGCGGCGGTTTCATCCTCCAAATGGATGAAATGCAGAGTGCTCTATTTTGTGTAGCTGCTTACGCTACAACCATCAGCGCAGACAGCACTTTTTGTTCTCAATGCCCCTTGCGGCCCGCCGCCATCCACCCCTCCACGCTGTACACCCCCAGCGCCGCCCAGATCAGCACAAAGCCTGCTAGCCGCGCCATCTGGAACGGCTCGTGGAAGATCCACACGCCCAGGGCGAATTGCAGTGTGGGCGAGATGTATTGCAGGATGCCCAGGGTGGTCAGCGGAATGCGCCGCGCACCGGCGGCAAACAGCAGCAGCGGAATGGCGGTCAGCGGCCCGGCCAGCAGCAGCCAGGCCATCGCGGACGCATCGCCCTGCACCAGCACGCCCTGGCCCTGTGCGCTCCACCAGGCCAGCGCACCCAGGCCCAGCGGGGCCAGCAGCATAGTCTCCAGCGCCAGGCCCTCCAGCGCGCCCATGCTGGCCACCTTGCGCAGCAGGCCGTAAAACCCGAAGGTGGTGGCTAGTACCAGCGCAATCCACGGCAGGCGGCCCGTCTGCAGCGTTAGCCACAGTACGCCCGCCGCGGCCACGGCCACCGCCAGCCATTGGCCGGGGCGCGGGCGCTCGCGCAGGAACACAAAGCCCAGCGCCACGTTGACCAGCGGCAGGATAAAGTAGCCCAGGCTGGCATCCACCACGTGCTGGTTCTGCACCGCCCAGACGTAGGTCAGCCAGTTGCCCGACAACAGCAGCGCCGACAGCGCAAACGAGCCCAGCACCCGGGGCTGCAGCGCCCGCATCCAGCCCCAGTGCCTGCGCACCAGCAGCACGCCCAGAACAAACACCAGCGACCACACGGTGCGGTGCACCACCACCTCCAGCGCCGGAATGCCCGCGAGCTGGTGGAAGTACAGGGGAAACAGGCCCCAGGCCGCGTAGGCGAGGGCGGCGTAGACGATGCCGAGGTTCATGGGAAAGGTTTTCAATCCAAAAGGGCGCTGGTGCTGATGCTACCAGCGCAAGCAGCTACTAATTCAGTAGCAAATTGCTTGGAACGTGTTACACACCCGGCACCGTCACAAACCTGTGCACCGGGCTGGACAGCACCAGGGACGTGGTCACCGCACCGTGCACCGCAAGCGCGTCCACCACGCGCTGCAGGTCCTCGGGCTGGGCGATGGCGCAGCGCACGATGAAGCAGTCTTCGCCGGTGACGCGGTCGGCCTGCAGTACTTCGGGCATTTGCTGGAACAGCGCGATGTACGGCTGGATGCCGCGGTGCGTGGTCTGGATGCGGATGATGGCCTGCAGGCCCACGCCCAGTGCGCGCAGGTTCACCCGGGCGCTGTAGCCTTCAATCACACCGGCCTCTTCCAGCTTGCGCACGCGCTCGCTCATCGCCGGTTGCGACAGGCCGATGCGCTTGCCGATGGCGGCCAGGCTTTGCCGCGCATCGGTTTGCAGGGCTTGCAGAATCAGCAGGTCTTTGGTGTCGAGTGGCATGGGGTGAGAAGAACCGATGGGTGATCGGTTTGCGGGGGTGTTTTCGAATGGATGGCGGTTCCCAGCCGCTGCCGGGCCGCCTATCGTAAAGGCCTGTTCATCTCTCTGTGATCTCACCATGCAACTTGTTGGAATGCTCGATTCTCCCTACGTGCGCCGCGTCGCCATTTCGCTGCGGCTGCTGGGCCTGCCGTTTGACCACCGCCCGCTTTCGGTGTTCAGCAGTTTCGCCCAGTTCCAGCAGACCAACCCGGTGGTGAAGGCCCCCACCCTGGTGTGTGACGACGGCGTGTGCCTGATGGATTCCACGCTGATCCTGGACTACGCCGAGAGTCTGGCCCCGCCCGGGCGCAGCTTGGTGCCCCGTGCGTCCGCCGTGCGCCGCCGCGATCTGCAGCTGCTGGGCCTGGCGCTGGCGGCCTGCGAGAAGACGGTACAGATCGTTTACGAGCGCAATCTGCGCCCACCCGAAAAGCAGCACGCGCCCTGGCTGGACCGGGTGCACGGCCAACTGGCCGCCGCCTATGCCGCGCTGGAAGCCGAGCTGGCCCGTGCACCGCTGCACACCGACGCGCTGACGCAGGCGGGCGTGACCACCGCCGTGGCCTGGGGCTTCACCCAGATGCTGCTGCCCGGCACCGTGCAGGCCGCCGCTCACCCCACGCTGGCGGGTTTTGCCGCGCAGGCCGAGCAGCTACCGGCGTTTGCGGCCACCCCGGCGGCTTGAGGATAAAAAGGGCATCCCGTGCTTATCTGGTGGGCATAAGAAGCTATGGATTAAATAGCGTTCGGGTGGCAGTGTGGTGCGCCGTGCTCTAGACTGGGCGCACCCCATTCCAACCTCCCTTGAAAGGACTCCCATGGCAGGCAGACTCGCAGGCAAGACGGCCATCATCTCCGGCGGAGCCACCGGCGCTGGCGGCGCGGCATCCAAGCTGTTCGCCGCCGAGGGCGCGCGGGTGGCGATATTCGACATCAACGTGGCCGCCGGTGAGGCGGTGGTGGCCGACATCCTGCAGGCCGGAGGCGAGGCGGCGTTCTTTCAAGCCGATGTGTCAGACCGGGCGCAGATCGAGCACGCGCTGGCCGGGGCCAACGCCCGTTTTGGCTCGGTTTCCGTGCTGTTCAACCACGCGGGCACCATCGTCGTAAAACCGTTTCTGGACACCACCGACGAAGACTTTGACCGCCTGATGGACATCAACGTGAAAAGCATGTTCATGGTGACCCGCGCCGTACTGCCGCAGATGCTGGCCGCCGGCAAGGGCAGCATCGTCTGTACCGCCTCCATCTCGTCGGTGGCCGCCACGCCCTTGGAGGTGCTGTACTGCATGACCAAAGGTGCCTGCGCCATGCTGGCCCGCGCCGTGGCGGTGGAGTACCGCGACCGGGGCATACGCTGCAATGCGGTGTGCCCCGGCTTCATCGACACCCCCCACGGCCAGCGCGAAATTGCCGCCCTCACCCAGCACGGCGTGGACGCATCGGTCGCCGCCCTGTCGCTGCAGCAAGGCCGCCTGTGCCAGCCCGAAGAAGTCGCCAAGGCCGCGCTGTTCCTGGCCAGCGACGAAGCCAGCTTCGTCAACGGCGCGCACCTGTTTGTGGATAACTGTTTTACGGCGGCTTGAGGGAATGGCTGTAGCAGAAGGGTTTTAAATATACGCATATTGCGTATAATTTAGAGGCATGCGAGCCACCTTCGTTGAGCTCCCGCCGTTCCAGCGGGTCCGATCCGACTACATGACAGACGAGCGCTACCGTCTGCTGCAATGGGAATTGATGCAGTTCCCCGAGATGGGTGATGTGATCGAAGGCACCGGCGGCTTGCGCAAGCTGCGCCAGGCTGACCCCCGGCGCGGCAAAGGCAAACGGGGTGGCTTGCGGATCATCTACTACTGGTGGTTGGGTGGCGCGCAGTTTTGGTTGTTCACGGTGTACGACAAAGATGAGGCTGACGACCTGACCCCCGAGCAACGCAAGATTTTGAAGCACCTGCTCAAAACCGAACTGGACCAACGCAACAAGGAAGGCGGCTAACCATGGCAAAACGAGATGTGTTTGCAGAACTCACCGAAGGCTTCGAGGCACTCCAGCAGCAGCGCGAAGGCAAGCGCACCCTGCGTACCGTCACGCTGCAAAGCCTGCCCGCGCCCACGCTGTCGGCGCAAGATGTGGTGAGCGTGCGGGAGCGGCTCAACCTGTCGCGCGCGGTCTTTGCCCACTACCTGCGCACCAACCCCCGCACCCTGGAAAACTGGGAGCAGGGCCGCGCCAAGCCCAACGCCCAGGCCGCGTTGCTGATCCGCATGGTGGAGCGGTTTCCGGATATGGTGGGGCGGCTGGCAGCGGTGTAAATACGGCACCTCAGTCCATAAACAAAAAACGCGCCCGAAGGCGCGTTTTTGAAGAGCGGCAAGCCGCAGCTTACTTGGCCATCACGCGGGTCATTTCCAACACCTTGTTGGAGTAGCCCCATTCGTTGTCGTACCAGCTCACCAGCTTGACGAAGGTGCCGTCCAGGGCGATGGAGGCATCTGCGTCGTAGATGGAGGTGCGGCTGTCGCCACGGAAGTCGGTGGCGACGACCTTGTCTTCGGTGTAGCCCAGCACGCCCTTCATGGCGCCTTCGGACTGCGCCTTGAGCTCGGCGTTGATTTCGGCGATGGTGGCCGAGGTGTTCAGCTCCACGGTCAAGTCCACCACCGACACGTCGCTGGTGGGCACGCGGAAGGCCATGCCGGTGAGCTTTTTGTTCAGCTCGGGGATGACCACGCCCACGGCCTTGGCGGCACCGGTGCTGGAGGGGATGATGTTTTCCAGAATGCCACGGCCACCGCGCCAGTCTTTGTTGCTGGGGCCGTCCACAGTCTTTTGCGTGGCGGTGGCAGCGTGCACGGTGGTCATCAGGCCGCGCTTGATGCCGAACTTGTCGTTGATCACCTTGGCCAGGGGGGCCAGGCAGTTGGTGGTGCACGATGCGTTGGAGATGATGGCCTGGCCGGCGTAGGTCTTGTCGTTCACGCCGTAGACGAACATGGGGGTGTCGTCTTTGGACGGAGCCGACAGGATGACCTTCTTGGCACCTGCGTCGATGTGCTTCTGGGCGGTTTCCTTGGTCAGGAACAGGCCGGTGGATTCGACCACGATGTCGGCACCCACGTCGGCCCATTTCAGGTTGGCCGGGTCGCGCTCTTGGGTCAGGCGGATCTTCTTGCCGTTGACGATGAGCACGCCGTTGTCCACCGACACCTCGCCCTTGAAGCGGCCGTGCACGCTGTCGTACTGCAGCATGTAGGCCAGGTAGTCGGGCTCCAGCAGGTCGTTGATGCCGACGATTTCCACGTCGTTGAAGTTTTGTACGGCAGCGCGGAACACCATGCGGCCAATGCGGCCGAAGCCGTTGATACCAATCTTGATTGTCATGTTCTTATCTCCAGAGGTTGATGTTGAAACCGGGTTACTCAGGAATTTCGCAAGATCCGCTGTGCGCCCAAAGGGCGACACAGAGGGCGCTGCGTAAGTCCTATTACTTCTTCTTGCGCAAAACTTTTTCCACCGTGGCCGCCACGTTCTCGGGCGTGAAGCCGAAGAGCTTGAACAGCACGGGCGCCGGTGCGGATTCGCCGTAAGTATCGAGGCCGACCACGGCAGCGCAGCCGTATTTCCACCAGCCGTCGGTCACGCCCATTTCGACTGCGATGCGCGGCAGGCCCTTGGGCAGCACTTCGGTTTTGTAGGCTTCGGTCTGGCGGTCAAACACGCTGGTGCTAGGCATGGAGACCACGCGCACGGCGATTTTTTGCGTGGCCAGCAAGGCCTGGGCGGCCAGGGCCAGTTGCACTTCGGAGCCGGTGGCGATGATGACGGCCTGGGCCTTCTTCTTCAGGCCGACGGCGCTGGGCTCGGACAGCACGTAGGCACCGCGGCTGATCTCGCCCAGGTCGGCCTTGGCGGCGTAGGCGATGTTCTGGCGGCTCAGCAGCAGGGCGCTGGGACGGCTCTTGCTTTCCAGGGCCACGGCCCAGGCCACGGCGGTTTCGGCGGTATCGCCCGGACGCCACACGTCCAGGTTGGGGATCAGGCGCAGGCTGGCGGCGTGCTCGACCGACTGGTGGGTCGGGCCGTCTTCGCCCAGACCGATGGAGTCGTGGGTGAACACGTGTACCACGCGCAGCTTCATCAGCGCGGCCATGCGGATGGCGTTGCGGCTGTAGTCGCTGAAGGTCAGGAAGGTGCCGCCGTAGGGGATGAAGCCGCCGTGCAGGGCCACGCCGTTCATGATGGCGGCCATGCCGAATTCGCGCACGCCGTAGTTGATGTGGCGGCCACCGTTGCCGATACCGGTGAGGGTGTCGAAGCGCAGGTTGGGTGTGCTCTTGGTGTTGGTCAGGTTGGAGCCGGTCAGGTCGGCCGAGCCACCCAGCATTTCGGGCAGGGCGGCGGTGAAGGCTTCCAGCGCCAGCTGCGAGGCTTTGCGCGATGCCACCGTCTCACCCTTGGTGTGGGCGGCGATCACGGTGTCCACCGCGGTCTGGGCGAAGTTCTTGGGCAGCTCGCCCTTCATGCGGCGCAGCAGCTCTTTGGCTTCTGCGGGGAAGGCCTTTTTGTAGGCGGCGAACTGGTCGTTCCAGGCGGCTTCGCGGGCGGCACCGGCGGACTTGGCATCCCAGGCGGCGGCCACATCCTTGGGGATGGTGAACGGCGCGTAAGGCCAGTTCAGGGCTTCGCGGGTCAGCTTGATTTCTTCGGCACCCAGGGGTTCGCCGTGGGCCTTGGAGGTGTTGGCGCGGTTCGGGCTGCCTTTGCCGATGTGGGTCTTGCAGATGATGAGAGTAGGTTTCTCTTTTTGCGCCTTGGCGTGGGTGATGGCTTCGGATACGGCAGCCGCATCGTGGCCGTCGATCGGGCCGATCACGTTCCAGCCGTAGGCCACAAAGCGCAGCGCGGTGTTGTCGATGAACCAGGGGGCGACCTGGCCGTCGATGGAGATGCCGTTGTCGTCGTACAGGGCGACCAGTTTGTTCAGCTTCCAGGCACCGGCCAGGGCGGCGGCTTCGTGGCTGATGCCTTCCATCAGGCAACCGTCGCCCATGAAGGCGTAGGTGTGGTGGTCGACGATGGCATGGCCGTCACGGTTGAACTCTTGCGCCAGCAGCTTCTCGGCCAGCGCAAAGCCGACGGCGTTGGTGATGCCCTGGCCCAGCGGGCCGGTGGTGGTTTCCACGCCGGGGGTGTAGCCGTATTCGGGGTGGCCGGGGGTCTTGCTGTGCAGCTGGCGGAAGTTCTTCAGCTCGGCCATGGGCAGCTTGTAGCCGGTGAGGTGCAGCAGCGCGTACAGCAGCATGGAGCCGTGGCCGTTGGACAGGATGAAGCGGTCGCGGTTCATCCAGTTCGGGTTCTTGGGGTTGTGCTGCAGATGCTGGTCCCACAAAGCCACGGCCATGTCGGCCATGCCCATGGGCGCGCCGGGGTGGCCCGAGTTGGCGGCTTGCACCGCGTCCATGGCGAGCGCACGGATGGCGTTGGCCATGGCGGCCGACGGTTTGCCCGTGGCCTGCGCGGGTGCCGCTACGTCGGGGGTGGTTGCGCTCAAGAGGGTATCGGCCATCGGGGGGTGCTCCAGTGGAAATGCAGGGTGAGGATTCTTGTGAGTCCGGTATTTTACGGGGCTGCCATTGGGCGCTGTGTACCGGCCCGGTAACACGGGTGCGTGGCATCACAATGGATGCCTACCTCCATCCACCCCACCCGCCCTGAACCGCCATGCCGCTCGCCAAAATCGAAGTCCGCCGCAGCCGCCCCGCCGCCGAAGTCACCGCGCTGATGGAGGCCGTGTATCTGGCCCTGCGCGATGCCCTGCAGGTGCCCGAAAACGACCGCCAGATCCGCTACATCGAACACCGCCCCGAGCACTTCTGGGTAGCCCCCGGCAAGACCGAGAACTACACCCTGGTGGATATTTTGATGTTCCCGGGCCGCCCCATCGAAACCAAGCGCGCGCTGTACCAGGCCCTCATGCAGCGCCTGGGGGCACTCGGCATTGCACCCGCCGACCTGATGGTGGTGCTGACCGAGCCGCCCACAGAGAGCTGGGGCATACGGGGTGTGCCAGCGTCCGACGTGTAAATAAAAGTTTCAAGCTTTTTGAGGTGCTAGCGCTTATCTGGTAAGCGTGAGCAGCTATTTTTTAAATAGCGTTGCCAATGGCGCGGTCGGCCCCTAGAATCCGGGCTCCATCCCATTTGTTACATATTTCCATGAACCGTCGCTCCCTCTTTCTCTTCTCTGCCGCCCTCGTCCCCGCACTGGGCCTGGTGGGCTGCGCGACCGAAACCTCGCAGGCCCTGGTGGTCCCGCAGGTGAATACCGCCAAGACGGTCTACAGCGGCCCCAAGAGCACACTGGCCGTGGGCAAGTTTGACAACCGCTCCAACTTCATGCGCGGCCTGTTCTCGGACGGCGTGGACCGCCTGGGCGGCCAATCGAAGACGATTCTGGTGACGCACCTGCAGCAGTCCAACCGCTTCCGCGTGGTGGAGCGCAGCAACATGGAAGAAATCAAGCAAGAGGCCGCGCTGCTGGGCCAGGCGCAAAAGCTCAAGGGGGCGGAGTTTGTGGTCACCGGCGACGTGACCGAGTTTGGCCGCAAGGAAACCGGCGACCAGCAATTCTTTGGCGTGCTGGGCCGGGGCAAAACCCAAACGGCCTACGCCAAGGTCAGCCTGAATGTGGTGGATGCGCTGACCTCCGAGGTGGTGTATTCGGTGCAAGGCGCGGGTGAATACGCCTTGTCGAACCGCGAGGTGATCGGCTTTGGCGGCACGGCGGGCTACGATGCCACCCTGAACGGTAAGGTGCTGGATCTGGCCATCCGCGAGGCGGTGAACCGCCTGACCGACGGCATCGACAGCGGCGCGTGGAAACCCAAGTACTGATCAGCATGCGTTTGCATTTCACCACCACAGCGGGCCTGCTGGGCCTGGCGCTGCTGACGGGTTGCGCCACCAAGGTGCCCACCCTGTACCAATGGGGCAGCTACCAGGACCAGATCTATACCCAGTACGCCGAACCGGGCAAGGTTCCGGTCGACGCGCAGATTGCAGCCATGGAGGCCGATCTGCAAAAGACCGACCTGCAAGCCCGTAAACCGCCGCCGGGCTACCTCGCCCAGTTGGGCTATCTGTACTTCCAGGCTGGCAAACCCGGCCAGGCCGTGCAGTCCTTTGAAGCCGAAAAATCCCTGTTCCCCGAATCCACGGTCTACATGGACCTGCTGATCCAACATGCCAAAAAATAAGCTCCTGCGCGGTGCCATGCGCTTTGCCGTGGTGGGCGCGGCCCTGATGCTGACCGCCTGTGCGGTGCAAAAGCCCAGCTACGACTACACCGCGTTCCGGGAAAGCCGTCCCGCCTCCATCCTGGTGCTGCCGCCGCTGAACAAAACCGTGGACATCCGCGCTTCGTACAGCGTGATGTCCACCGTTACCGCGCCGCTGGCCGAGTCGGGCTACTACGTGTTCCCGGTCGCCGTGGTGGACCAGACCTTCAAAGAGAACGGCCTGGAGCATCCCGCCGACATGCACGAGGCCCCGTTGCCCAAGCTGCGCGACATTTTTGGTGCCGATGCGGTGTTCTATGTGACGGTGGAAGACTACGGCACCAAGTACCTGGTCATCGACAGCACCACCGTGGTGTCCGCCACCGGCAAGCTGGTGGATGCCCGCACCGGCGCCGTGCTTTGGCAAGGCCGGGCCACGGCCTCGGATGCGGAAAATCGGCAAAACAGCGGCGGTGGCCTGGTCGGCCTTTTGGTGACCGCCCTGGTGCGCCAGATTGTGGGCGGCGTGAGCGACCCGGGGCATGGCCTGTCGCACATCACCAGCGCCCGCCTGCTGCAGGCCCGCCCGGGCGGTTTGCTCTACGGTCCCCGGTCCCCTCAGTACCAAAAGGAGCAGTAGGATTTTGTATGAAATAGGCTACTCATGCTTATGGAATAAGCGTTAGTAGCTATTTTTTACATAGCAAACAGCAATAGCCAACCCACCGCCGCCCCGGCCACCAAAAACGGCACCGACCAGACGTGGAAGTGGATCCAGGCGCGCGTGTCCGGGGCCATGCGCAAAGCGATCAGGTTGGCCAGGGAGCCGACCATCAGACCGAAACCGCCGATGTTGACGGCGTAGGCCAGCACCTTCCAGTCTTTGGAGAATTCGGCCAGCGCAATTGCGGCGGGTACGTTGCTGACGATTTGCGAACTGGCGATGCCGGCCCAGAACAGGTGCAGCGGCTGGGCCAGCCCCCAGCCCGCCAGCACATGCTGCACGGCATCCAGCCCGGCCAGCAGGCGCAGGTCGATGAACATCAGCACAAACACCAGCAGCAGCCCCCAGTCGATCTGCGCCAGCACGCGCCAGTGCAGGGCCCCCAGGCACAGCAGCACGGCCACCAGGGCCCAGGGCGCGTAGTGCAGGTCGGTCAGCACCAGAAACACCGGGTACAGCAGCAGCGACGCGCCCAGCAGCCGCCGGTCCAGCGGGTGCTCGGCATCGGGGTCGGTGGCCTGCAGGGCACGGCCGGAGAACGCCAGGGCCGTCACCGCCAGCAGCAAAACCATCAGCACCGCCACCAGCGGCAGCATGTGCCACACAAAGCCGCCAAACGAGCTGCCCGAGAGCTGCCACAGGAACAGGTTCTGCGGGTTGCCGATGGGCGTGAGCGCCGAGCCCGCGTTCACCGCCAAGGCTTCAAACACCACCAGCCGGGTGGTCGGCAGCGGGGTGATGCGGCAGATGCCTAAGGTGAGCGGCACAATGACGAACAGCGCCACGTCGTTGGTCAGCACGGTGGACAGCACGGCAGCGGCGCTGACCAGGCACAGGGCGGCGGCGCGTTCGCTGGTCATGTAGCCCACCAGCCAGTGGCCCAGGCGGTGCAGCGCGCCGCTGGCTTCCACGCCCTGTGTCAGGGCCAGCAGGCCTGTGAGGGCGGCGATGGTGGGCCAGTCCACCAGGCCGGCGTAAGCGGCCAGCGGGGTGTGGGTGGCGAAGCTCAGGGCCACCAGGCCCAGCAACAGGATGTGCAGAAACCTGTCTTTGCGCAGCGACTCAAGCACGGGGTGCTTGCTTGATTTTGTGGACCAGCGCGGTGGTGGAATAGCCATCCAGAAACGGAATCGCCCGCGCCGTGCCGCGGTAGGCCTGCACCACGGCCGTCTCGGCCAGTTTTTGCATGTCGTAGTCGCCGCCCTTGACCAGGATGTCGGGGCGCAGCGCGGTGATCAGCTCCAGTGGCGTGTTCTCGTCAAACCAGGTGACCAGGCTTACCGACTCCAGCGCGGCCATCAGCACGGCGCGGTCGGCCTCGTTGTTGAGCGGGCGGTCCGGGCCCTTGCCCAGGCGGTGGGCCGAGGCATCGCTGTTCAGCGCCACGATGAGGCTGCCGCCCAGCGACCGGGCCTGCGCCAGGTAGGTGGCATGGCCGCGGTGCAGGATGTCGAACACCCCGTTGGTGAACACCCAGGGGCGGGGCAGGTGGGCCAGCCGGGCGGCGGCGTCGGCGCGGCTGCAGATTTTGGCTAAAAATGCGGGAGGGGCTAAGGTGTCGGTCATGGGCAAATGCTAGCAGTCCTCAAGAAGGCAGTTGCTTTGCCGATGTTTCAATGGATACTCTTGGACCCATGAACCTCATCGCCGTCAACACCGCCACTTTGCGTCTCGGGCAACCGTTGCCGTTCGCCTTGCGCAACGAGCAGGGCGTACTGCTGGCGCACAAGGGCTACATCATCACCGAGCGCGAGGAGATCACCTACTGGACCTCGCGCGGCATGACCCTGTGCGTGGACGTGGACGCCGCCGATAACCACCGGGCCTACGTCGGCAAGCTGTACGACCTGGTGCGCACCGAGACCCCGCTGGGCGACATTGCCGAAATGCAGCTGGAGGTCTCCGATCTGGCCAAGGGCACCGCCACCGAACCCACCCGCATCCCCGACTGGACGGCGCTGCAGATCCGCGCCAACGGCCTGCTGCGCGACCCGCAGGGTGACCAGTTTCTGCCCCGGCTGGAAAAGCTCTACACCGAGCTGCACGCCCTGGTGGAAAACCACCCCGACGCCACACTGTGCGCGCTGATGCATTTGTCGGCCACCGAGGTGCAGATGTACAGCGCCACCCATTCCATGCTGGTCTACGTGGTGTGCAGCCTGGCAGCGCGCGAGGTGCTGAACTGGCCGTCCGACCAGGATGCCACGCTGGGCAAGGCCGCGCTGACCATGAACATCGCCATGACGGCGTTGCAGGACGAGCTCACCATGCAAAACCAGGCGCTGACGGCCAAGCAGATCGAACAGGTGGAACAGCACGCGCAGCGCGCCTTCAGCATGCTGGTGGCCATGGGGGTGGACAACGAGGACTGGCTGCTGGCGGTGCGCCACCACCATGACCGCGCGCCCGGCCCGCTGGAGGCCAAAACCGTGGCCATGCGCCTGGCCCGGCTGCTGCAGCGGGCAGACACCTTCATCGCCCGGCTGTCGCCGCGGGTAGGTCGCCTGTCGATGCCGCCGAATGCGGCCATGCAGGCCTGCTATTTCGACGAAAAACAGCACGTGGACCAGGCCGGTGCTGCCCTGATCAAGGCCGTGGGCGTGTACTCACCGGGCGTGTATGTGCGGCTGGCCAATGGCGAGGTGGCGGTGGTGATACGCCGCAGCGCCAACACCACTGCACCGCGCGTGGCGGTGTTCATCAACCGCGACGGCATGCCCATGGGCGAGATGATCGTGCGTGAGACCAATATGCCCACCACCAAGATCATCGCCCATGTACCCCACCGGGAGGTGAAGGTACAGGTGCAGCTGGAGAAGCTGCTGGCGCTGATCTAGCCTTCTTTTCCTAGCTGACGGCGGGAACTGCGGGTTCTACTTCGGCCGCCAGCTCCTTGCTGACTTCCTTGCGGTAGCGGTTCAGCTCCTGCACGGTCTTGAAGCTGCGGTCCATCAGCAGGCTCAGGTTGTGCAGGATGCGATCGACCACCTTGCCCTCCCACACCGCGTCGAACTTGATCTGCGTGTCCAGCCAGTGCTCCAGCCAGGCCGGGTCGGGCAGGCGGCTCTGGATGGTGTCGCGCGGGAACAGGCTCTCGTTTACGTGCAGGTTGGTGGGGTGCAGCGCCTGGGCTGTGCGGCGGGCGCTGGCCATCAGCACGCCGACCTTGGTGAAGGCGCTGCGGGCTTCGTTCCCCGTGCTGGCAATGGCGCGCTTCATGTAGCGCAGGTAGGCACCGCCGTGGCGGGCTTCGTCCTGGCTGAGCTTGGTGTAGATGTTCTTGATCACCGGCTCGGAATGCCATTCGCTGGCGCGGCGGTACCAGTGGTTCAGGCGGATTTCGCCGCAGAAGTGCAGCATCAGCGTCTCCAGGGCCGGGGCCGGGTCGAACTCGAAGCGCACGTCGTGCAACTCTTCTTCGGTGGGCACCAGGTCGGGGCGGAAGCGGCGCAGGTACTCCATCAGCACCAGCGAATGCTTTTGCTCTTCAAAAAACCAGATCGACATGAAGGCGGAAAAGTCGCTGTCGTCCTGGTTGTCGCGCAAGAACATCTCGGTGGCGGGCAGGGCGGCCCACTCGGTGATGGCGTTCATCTTGATGGTTTGCGCCTGTTCGTCGGTGAGCAGGCTGGCATCGAACGTGTCCCATGGAACGTCTTTTTCCATGTTCCAACGCACGGCTTCGAGTTGTCTAAAGAGTTCGGGGTAGAGCATGGAAGTCCTTCATAACGGCTTTCATTTTAGGCTGTACACACTGCACTTTGTGTCAGATGCATGGCAGTGGGGCTGTAGGCCACAGTAAATAAAACTTGTTGGTCACAAAGTGACTGATTGGTATATTATCGCTACATGCGCCACTTTCCAACCCCACGCTTCACATTCCTTTACCGTTGCCTTGCGGCGCGGGCCGGGAACTTCTGTAGCGCAGGCCTTGTCTGTACCGACACAGCGGCCGACAGGGCGCACACGTTTTTCTGGCAGCGAAGCCGTCCGCACTCTGTGAGTCGGACACCAACCCCGGGGCGGTTCTCCTCCTCCCTCACTCCCTCGTTCGCCTTGGGGTGCTTCGCCGCCACTTTCATTGCACTGCCATGCCAACCCGCATGAAGCTGGCCGTCGTCGGCTCCGGCATTTCCGGGTTGGCCGTGGCGCACGGCCTGCAGGCCCGGGCCCAGACCACGCTGTTCGAGGCGGGCAGCTACTTTGGCGGCCATACCCACACCGTAGACATCACCTTGCCTACGCCCGAGGGTTTGGTGACCCATGGCGTGGACACCGGCTTCCTGGTCTTCAACGAGCGCACCTACCCGCAGCTCATCGCCCTGCTGGCCGAGTTGGACGTTGCCACCTCCAAGACCGACATGTCGTTCTCGGCGCAAATTCCCGCGAATGTGCCGGGCGATCGCTATGTGGAATGGAGCGGCAGCACCCTGGCCAGCGTGTTCGCCCAAAAGCGCAACCTGTGGAGCCCGCGCTTCTGGGGCATGCTGCGCGACCTGCTGCGCTTCAACCAGATCACCACCCAGCTCGCGCTGGACAACAACGATGCCGCCCTGGCCCAGCCGCTGGGCGAATTTCTGGACCAGCACCGCTTTGGCACGGCCTTTCGCGACTGGTACTTTTTGCCCATGATGGGCTGCATCTGGAGCTGCCCCACGGCGCAGATGCTGCTGTTCCCTGTGGCGACCATGGTGCGCTTTTGCCACAACCACGGCCTGCTGCAGGTGCTCAACCGCCCCCAGTGGTGGACGGTGACTGGCGGCGCGCGGCATTACGTGGACAAGATCACCGCCCATATTGCCGACAAGCGCCTGGACAGCCCTGTGCAGCGCATTGAGCGCCGCGCCGACGGCGTGTTCATCACCAGCCTGCAGCATGGGCTGGCCCGCACCGAGCGCTTCGACAAAGTGGTGCTGGCCACCCACTCCGACCAGGCCCTGGCCCTGCTGGCCGCGCCCACCCAGGCCGAGCAATCTACGTTGGGTGCCATCCACTACCACGCCAACCGGGCCGTGCTGCACACCGATGCCTCGGTGCTGCCGCGCAACCCCAGCGCCTGGGCCGCGTGGAACTACGAGCGCGCCCCGGCCACCGCCACCGAATCCGCCCGCGTGTGCCTGCACTACTGGCTCAACAAGCTGCAGCCCCTGCCCTGGGAGCAGCCGGTGGTGGTGTCGCTGAATCCAACCCGCGAGATCCCGCGTACCCATGTCATGGGCACTTTTGACTACGCACACCCGGTCCTGGACCTCGCCGCCATCGCCGCACAGCAGCGCATGCCCGCGCTGCAAGGCCAGCAGAACACGTATTTTTGCGGCGCGTGGATGGGCTACGGCTTCCATGAAGACGGTTTGAAAGCCGGGCTGGCCGTGGCTGACCTGCTGAAGGCCGGGGCATGAACCCAGCCCTCCACCAGCCCCAGATCGGCTTTGGCCAGGTCCGCCACACCCGCCTGCGCCCGGTGCGGCACGCCTTTGCCTACCCGACCTACTTTTTGATGCTGCCCATGCGCTCACTGGCGGGCTCGGCCCTGGCCATCAACCGCCGCGCCCCTTTAAGCTTTTACGACTGCGACCACGGCGACGGCCAAGGCAGCGCATTGGCCTGGATGGAGGCCCTGCTGCAGCGCGAAGGCATTCTTGATGCCGACGGCGAAATCTGGCTGTACTGCTACCCGCGCGTCTTCGGCCACACCTTCAAACCCGTCAGCTTCTGGTACTGCCACCGGGCCGATGGCAGCCTGCGGGCCATCGTGGTCGAGGTCAACAACACCTTTGGCGAGCGCCACTGCTACGTGCTGGACCAACCCCGCTATGGCGTGGAGTTGACGGCGGCCAAGGTGTTCCACGTGTCGCCGTTTTGCCCGGTGGAGGGCGGCTACCGCTTCCGCTTCATGCGCAGTGGCGACCGCACCGTGGCCCGCGTGGACTACGACGACAGCCAGGGCGCGCTCATCGAAACCAGCGTCAGCGGCACGCTGCAGCCCATCACCCCGGCCAGCATCCGCCTGGCCCTCTGGCGCTACCCCGCCATGACGCTGGGCGTGGTGGCGCGCATCCACTGGCAGGCCTTTCGCCTGTGGCGCAAACGCGTGCGATTTTTCAGCAAACCCCTGCCGCCCAAAGACTTTGTGACGAGATAACACGATGAACTCCAGCACCACTGCCCCCGGTTTTGCCGTGCCCGGCGATGCCCCTGCCGCCGCCCGCACCGCCCTGAAGCTCTTGCAGCGCCTGCGCCACGGCAGCATCACCATGCAGTTGCCCGACGGCAGCATGCAGGTGTTTGGCAACCACCAGCAACATGGCGATGCGCCCACAGCGGCGATGACGCTGAAGAACTGGAACGTCTGCGCGGCGGCCCTCAAGTCCGGTGACATTGGCGTGGCCGAAACCTATATCGACGGCGACTGGACCACCCCCAACCTGACCGATCTGCTCACCGTCTTCATCTGCAACCGGCAGGAGATTGAAGACGTGGTCTACGGCAACTGGGTGGGCCGCCTGTGGTACCGCATCAAGCATCTGCTCAACCGCAACACCAAGGCCAACAGCCAGAAAAACATCCACGCCCACTACGACCTGGGCAACGCCTTCTACAGCCTGTGGCTGGACGGCAGCATGAACTACTCGTCCGCCTGGTTCGAAGGCGACCTGGACAAACCGCTGCGCGAGGCGCAAAACGCCAAGGTGCGCCGCGCCCTGGCCATGGCCCAGGTGCAGCCCGGCGACCGGGTGCTGGAGATCGGCTGCGGCTGGGGCGCGCTGGCCGAGATGGGCACCACCGAGTTCAACGCCCATGTGACCGGCGTGACCCTGAGTACCGAGCAGCTTGCGTTTGCTAACCAGCGTGTGCAGCGCCTGGGCGTGGACAGCCGCGCCGACCTGCGCCTGCAAGACTACCGCGACATCACCGACGCACCCTTTGACGCAATCTGCTCGGTGGAAATGGTGGAAGCCGTGGGCCGCGAATACTGGCCCACCTACTTCCAGACCGTGGCCCGCCTGCTCAAGCCCGGGGGCCGCGCCTGCATCCAGAGCATCGTCATCGACGACAGCCTGTTCGAGCGCTACATCAGCAGCACCGACTTCATCCAGCAGTACATCTTCCCCGGCGGCTGCCTGCCCTGCCCGCGCGAGTTCCGGCGCGAGGCGGCGGCGGCCGGGCTGGAGGTGGTGGACGAATTCGCCTTCGGCCCCGACTACGCCGAAACCCTGCGCCGCTGGCGCGACCAGTTTCTGGCTGCCCGCACCCAGGTGCTGCAACTCGGTTTTGACGAAAGGTTCATGCGCTTATGGGAGTTCTACCTGGCCTACTGCGAAGCCGCCTTCGACAAGGGCAACATCAACCTCGTCCAGTACACGCTATTAAAAAAATAGCTATCTACGCTGGTCTGATCAGCACAAGCGCCCTATTTTGTTTGAATGTATGGGCGGCGGACATCCCCACCGACGTGGCAGCAAGCGTGCCGCAGGCCCGCCTGGTGGGCAGCACCCGGCTCAAGGTCTGGGGCTTTGACATCTACGACGCACAGCTCTGGACCGCCCCCGGCTTCCAGGCCGCGCGCTATGCCGACACCGCCCTGGCGCTGGAGCTGACCTACCTGCGCGACTTCTCCCGCGCCGACATCGCCCGCCGCTCGCTCGACGAGATGCGCCGCAGTGCGCCCATCCCGGACGCGCAGGCCAAGGCCTGGCAGCAAAAGCTGGAGGCGGCCTTTCCCGACGTGAAGAAGAACGACCGCATCCTGGGCATCTACCTGCCGCAGACCCGCACCGCCCGCTTCCTCACCAACGGCCAGCCCACCGGCGAGGTCAGCGATGGCGACTTCGCGCGCCTGTTCTTCGGCATCTGGCTGTCGCCCCAAACCTCCGAGCCGGCGATGCGCAAGGCGCTGCTGGCGGGCAACCCATGACTTCTGCCGCGGCATTCACCGCCCGCAACGGCTTTGTGTACGGCCTGATGGGCCTGCCCCTGGCCTTTGTGGCGCTGCCGCTGTATGTGGTGCTGCCCAACCACTACGCCACCACCCTGGGCGTGCCGCTGGCGGTGCTGGGGCAGATCTTGCTGGGTGCGCGCCTGTTTGACGGCCTCATCGACCCCCTGCTGGGCCGCTGGGGCGATGCGCTGTTTGCCCGCTCCACCCGCGCCGTGCTGGGCGTGGCCGCCGCCGCCGCCGTGGTCATGGCGCTGGGCTTCTGGGGCCTGTTCTTCCCCGCCACGCAAGAGCATGTGTTGCTGTGGGCCGCCGCCCTGCTGGTCATCACCTATACCGCCTACAGCACTCTGGGTGTGCTGCACCAGGCCTGGGCCGGGCTGCTGGGCGGCAGCGAGGCCCAGCGCAGCCGCATCGTCGCCTGGCGCGAAGGCCTGGGGCTGGTGGGTGTGGTGACGGCCAGCGTGGCCCCGGTGCTGCTGGGCCTGCCCACCACGGTGGTGTTGCTGGCACTGGCGCTGGCCCTGGGTTGGCTGGCCTGGACGCGTGCCATCGCACCCGGCCCGCAAAGCCCGTCCAAAACCCGCGCCGCGTTGTGGCTGCCGCTGCACAACCCCGCCTTTCGCCGCCTGCTGGGCGTGTTCATGCTCAACGGCATTGCCAGCGCCGTGCCCGCCACCCTGGTGCTGTTTTTTGTGCAAGACCGTTTGCAGGCCCCGCAGGCGCTGCAACCGCTGTTCCTGGCCACCTACTTCCTGTGCGCCGCCCTGTCGATTCCGCTGTGGCTGCGCCTGGTGCCCCGGCTGGGGCTGGCGCGCACCTGGGGCGTGGGCATGGGCGTGGCGGTGGCAGCGTTTGTGGGGGCTTCCTTGCTGGGCGCGGGCGACAGTACGGCGTTTCTCATCGTCTGCGCCGCGTCGGGCATCGCCCTGGGCACCGACCTGGCCCTGCCCAGCGCGCTGCTGGCGGGCCTGGTGCAAAAACAAGGCGGGGCGGGCCTGTACTTCGGCTGGTGGAACTTCGCCACCAAGCTCAACCTGGCCCTGGCCGCCGGGCTGGCACTGCCGCTGCTGGCCCACTTTGGCTACACCCCCGGCGCGCAGGATGCCGCCGCCCTGAATGCCCTCACCGCCACCTACTGCCTGCTGCCCTGCGCCCTGAAGCTGGCGGCGGCAGCGGCGCTCTATTTGCTCATCATCCGACCCAAGGAATCCCCATGAAACGCCGTCTTCTTCTTTTGGCCACCAGCGCTGCCCTGGCGGGCTGCGCCGGCCCCCAGGTGGCCGACTACGCGGGCCAAACCCCCAAGCTGGACCTGCGCACGTATTTCAACGGCACGCTGGACGCTTTTGGCGTGTTCACCGACCGCTCCGGCAAGGTGGTCAAGCGCTTCACCGTGCTGATGGTGTGTAGCTGGACGGGCGACGACGGCGTGCTCGACGAGTCGTTTACCTATTCCGACGGCACGCTGCAAAAGCGCGTCTGGCGGCTGCACCGCGAAGCCGATGGCCGCTACACAGGCCGGGCCGACGACGTGGTAGGCACGGCCCTGGGCGCGGAAAGCGGCAACGCCTTCCACTGGCAGTACACCCTGGCCCTGCCGGTGGATGGCTCGGTCTACAACGTGCAGTTTGACGACTGGATGTACCTCATGACCGACAAGGTCATGCTCAACAAGGCCACCATGAGCAAGCTCGGCATCCGCCTGGGCGAAGTCACGCTCTCGTTCACTAAACGTTAAGCCAAATCGGCCTCTCGTGCTTATCCCATAAGCGTAAAAAGCTATAAAAAGTAGAGCAAGTACCATGGCACTGAATCCCCCCCTCACCGACTGGCGCGGCAAGACCGTGTGGTTGATTGGCGCGTCCAGCGGCATTGGCCGCGCCACCGCCGGGCTGCTGCACGGCCAGGGCGCGCAGGTGGTGGTGTCGGCCCGCCAGGCTGCCGCGCTCGATGCTTTTGTGGCCGAACACCCCGGCGCACAGGCCCTGCCGCTGGACGCGGCCGACCCGGCCGCCGTGCGCGCTGCAGCCGCTTCGCTGCACCGCATCGACGCGGTGGTCTACTGCGCGGGCTACTACCGCCCCCAGCGCGCCACGGCCTATAGCCTGGCCGAGATGCAGCAGCACCTGCAGGTCAACTATGTGGGCGCGCTGCACATGCTGGATGCCGTGCTGCCCACCCTGCTGCGCCAGGGCCAGGGCCACATCAGCCTGGTGGCCAGCGTGGCCGGGTACAGCGGCCTGCCGCAAAGCCTGGCCTACGGCCCCACCAAGGCCGCGCTCATCAACCTGGCCGAAACCCTGTACCTGGACCTGCATGACAGCGGCATCGGCGTGAGCCTGATCTGCCCCGGCTTCGTGCAAACCCCGCTCACCGCGCAAAACGAATTCCAGATGCCCGCCCTCATTACCCCCGAGCAAGCCGCCGCTGAAATCCTGCACGGCTGGGCCCGGGGCCAGTTCGAAATCCACTTCCCCAAGCGCTTTACCCGCTGGATGAAAACGCTGCGCCTGTTGCCGTACAGCGCGTACTTCCCCGCCATCCGCCGGATGACCGGGCTATGAGCGACCCCAAAGACCCCATCGACGGCATCGTCGCATTCTTCGAAACGCTGACCCCGCAGTCCGTCGCCCGCTGCGGCGATTTCTATGCGCCAAACGCCCGCTTCAAAGATCCGTTCAAGGACGTGCAAGGCGTGCCCGCGATTGAAGCCATCTACGCCCACATGTTCACCGCCCTGGAAGCCCCGCGCTTTGTGGTGCGGGAGCGCATCGCCAGCGGCCACCAGTGCTTTTTGGCCTGGGACTTCCACTTCCGCTTTAAAAACTTCGCCACCGGCACCGACCAGACCATCCACGGCGGCAGCCACCTGCGGCTGGACGCAGAGGGCCGCATCACCCTGCACCGCGACTACTGGGACGCGGCGGAGGAGCTGTACGAAAAGCTGCCAGTGGTGGGCGCTCTGATGCGCTGGCTGAAGCAACGCGCCAATAGCTGACCCCGCTAAGATGGCTGGGTGCTGTCCACCCCACCCACCCCGTGAAAATCTTCCAGCGCGAGCAACGTTCCCTGTTCGGCGAAATCCTGGACTGGATGCTCACGCCCCTGCTGCTGCTGTGGCCGGTCAGCCTGGCGCTGACCTGGCTGGTGGCGCAAGGCATTGCGGGCAAGCCGTTTGACCGGGCGCTGGAATACAACGTACAGGCCCTGTCGCAGTTGCTGGTGGTGTCGCAGCCGCACCAGGCGCAGTTCAACCTGCCCCTGCCCGCCCGCGAATTCATGCGCGCCGACGATTCCGACCAGGTCTACTACCAGGTGCTGGGCGGCCACGGCGAGTACCTCAGCGGCGAGCACGACTTCCCCGCGCCGCCCGCCGAGGAAAAGCCCGCCGAAGGCGCGGTGCACCTGCGCGATGACGAAATGCGCGGCCTGGACGTGCGGGTGGCCTACCTGTGGGTGGCGCTGGACCTGCCCGGCAACCCGCTGGCCCTGGTGCAGGTGGCCGAAACGCGCGAAAAGCGCTCGGTGCTGGCGGCCGAAATTATCAAGGGCGTGATGCTGCCGCAGTTTGTCATCTTGCCGCTGGCCGTGCTGCTGGTCTGGCTGGCGCTGGCGCGCGGCATCCAGCCCCTGAAGCGCCTGGAAGACCGCATCCGCGCCCGCACCTCGGACGACCTGAGCCCATTGGACGAGAAAGCCGTGCCGCTGGAAGTCGCGCCGCTGGTTTCGTCGGTCAACGACCTGCTGAACCGTCTCAAAGACTCCATCGCCACCCAAAAGCGCTTTTTGGCCGACGCCGCCCACCAGCTCAAAACCCCGCTGGCGGGCCTGCGCATGCAAGCCGATCTGGCCCAGCGCGAAGGCACCAACACGGCCGAGCTCAAACGTTCGCTGCAGCAGATTGGCCGCTCCAGCGTGCGCGCCACCCACACCGTCAACCAGCTGCTGGCCCTGGCCCGGGCCGAAAACGGCAGCGTCAGCCTGAGCCTGCAGCTCTGCGACCTGGCCCGCCTGACCATGGAGGTGGTGCGCGACTCCGTGCCCCACGCGCTGGAAAAGCGCATCGACCTGGGCTATGACGGTGCCGAGCCCGGCAGCCCCGGCGTGCAGCTCAACGGCAACCCCACGCTCATCAAAGAACTGGTGCGCAACCTGGTGGACAACGCCATCAACTACACCCCCTCGGGCGGCATCATCACCGCCCGCGTACTGGCCGAACCCGACACCCCCATCGGCCCCATCAGCGCCATAGGCCGCGCCACCGCCAGCGTGCTGCTGCAGGTCGAAGACACCGGCCCCGGCATCCCCGAGTCCGAGCGCGAACTGGTGTTCCAGCCCTTCTACCGCGCCCTGGGCACTGAGGCCGACGGCTCCGGCCTGGGCCTGTCCATCGTCCAGGAAATCGCCCGCCAGCACAGCGCCGAGGTCACCCTGGAAGACGCCCACCCCGGTGCCACCCCGCCGGGCACGCGGGTGGCGGTGCGGTTTGCGAGGGCGGGGGCTGGAGTGGGGCTGGGGGGTGGTTGATTTTCAATCGTTCAGGTTTTCATTTTCAATGGGTCGGGTTTCAGAATAGAACGAAATGGGCAGTCTGTGCCCATCCGGTGGGCGTAAGAAGCTATCTAAACCATAGCGAAAAGATAAAAATGACACTGCAAAACCCGAATCAAAACGCAAGCCAGCCTTTCCCGGCGACCCCCCAAAACGGTGAGGCCACCATGGCGCTGCTCAAGGTGCTGGCGCTGGGGAGCCGGGAGCGGGAACAAGGACAGTTTCGCGACGCAGAAGCAGTGTTCGCCAGACTTGAACAATGAAGAAAATGTGGCGGTTGCTGCGCTGATATCCCTCTCAGGGATGCATACACGCCATATCCACCACCCGCCGCATGGTGGTTTTGGGGGCGACTGCGTTCCAGCTCATGGGGCCATGCTCGGAGTGCACCATCTTGCCTTGGCCCATGGGCTCGGGGTGCTCGGAGCCGTAGATGCGGCGCACGCGGCGGGCGGCGCAGTCGACTTCGATCTGGTCCTTGGACGAGGCGTATGGCCCGCCGGTGCCCACCTGGGGTGTGGTGTGGTCGCGCAGCACCCAGACCATCACGTTCGCGCCCACCTTGGGGGGGATTTCCGAGTCGACGTAGAAGACCGAGGTTTCACTGGTGGCGATGCGCACCCAGTCGGCCAGCGCCGGGCCGCAGGCCAGGGCCCACAGCAGGGACAGCAGCAGGGGTTTTTTCATGGGGTGGATTGTGGCCCGTCGGCAGGCGGGGGGCTTGCGCCAGGTCAATGGTGGGTGCCTCCTAACCCGTAGCCGTCCAGCGGCAGCTGCCGTCGTCGCCCACGTCGATGGCGGGGTTTTCCACGAACGTGGTGCCCTGGCCGTTACGTTTGGCGGTGTAGACGAAGCGCTGGATGCGGGCACCCTGGGTTTCCACTTCGTAGCTGCCCACGGCCAGGCCGCCCACGATCTCCAGCCACACGGTGGTGAAGGCCATGGGCCGCCCGGGCGCGGTGTCCACGTGCGACTCGCGCATGCGCACTAGGCTGATGGGGCGGCTGTGGCTGCCGTAGCGCACGAAGCCGCCACTCCAGCCGCTGGTGTCGTCGCCCACGGTGCTGAATTGCAGCTGGATGGGCTTCTTGCCGCCCTCGGCCACCAGGCAGCGGGTGGTGAACGGGCCGGCATGGGTGGCCGGGGTCAGCGCGGCCAGCAGCGCGGTCAACAGCAGAAATCGCATGGTCCCCAATCTCCAGAGTGGCGGAGCGGCCACTATAACGGCTCTGGAAATTGATAAGAAATACGGCTCTGGCGCTTATTCAATAAGCGTGAGCAGCTCTTAAAAATAGAGCAAAACAGACTTTACGCCAAAACCGTTGTGTGACCATCTGTTAAAAGAACCCGACTATGCCTACCCCTATTGCCTCCACCACCACCTCCGCTCTTTCTGCCGACAACACCATCCACTGGACCGAAGCCGACCAGCCCCAGTCCGCCCACTGGCGCTCCGAGCGCGGCGCGCCTGCCCCGAAGCGCGTGGTGCTGGCCGACGACACCCTATCTGCCGACAGCGCCTACCGCCTAGCCTGCGAGGGCACGGCCCTGCTGTGGCGCGGTGATTTCCACAACGCCCGCCAGCTGCTGCAGGCGATTGCCCGGCGCATCGACAAAACCCCGGCACGCAAGCAGCGCAAAGCCCCCAAGGAAGCCGCCGCCCCGGCCGAAGCCTTCCATCTGTACCGCCAGGCCCAGGCGCAGCGCGCACGGGTGCTGAACATGCTGCTGCTGCCGGTGAACGCCGACTACAGCATCCCGCTGCGCCGCGCGCCCAATGTGCACGCCGCCTGCCTGGCGGCCTGGGGCCCGGCCGACCTGGCGGCCGGCCCGTCGGTCATCACGCTGCGCGAGTTGCAGGGCCTGACCAGCACCCACGAATGGCGGCGCAAGGGCCTGGAGATCCCGGCGCTGGGCGAGGCCCCGCTGAACCGCATCCACCCGCACTACGGCGTGTTTTCGCCGGTGCGCGGCGAGTACATCGACCTGGTGGCCAAGGCACCCTTGCCCGCACCCGGCATTGCTTTCGACATTGGCACCGGCACCGGCGTGCTGGCCGCCGTGCTGGTGCGGCGCGGCGTGGCCCAGGTGGTGGCCACCGACACCGACCCCCGCGCCCTGGCCTGCGCCCGCGACAACCTGGCCCTGCTGGGCGTGGCCAAGCAGGTGCAGGTGGTGCAAACCGATTTGTTCCCCGAAGGCCAGGCTACGCTGATCGTCTGCAACCCGCCCTGGCTGCCCGCCCGGCCCGGCTCGCCCATCGAGCACGCGGTGTACGACGAAGACAGCCGCATGCTGCTGGGCTTTCTGGCCGGGTTGAAACAGCATTTGGCCCCCGGCGGCGAGGGCTGGCTGGTGCTGTCCGACTTTGCCGAGCACCTGGGCCTGCGCACCCGCGCCGAGCTGCTGGCTGCGTTTGACACCCACGGCCTGAAGGTGCTGGAGCGCCTGGATGCCAAGCCGGTGCACCCCAAGGCCACCGATGCCACCGCCGCCCTGCACGCAGCGCGCGCGGCGGAAGTTACCTCGCTGTGGCGGTTGGCGGTGGCGGGTATTTAAAAGGTTTTGACCCAGCCCACGGTGGCCATGCCCAGCAAGGTCATCAGCAGGGAGCCCACCACGTGGACCGAGATGGCCAGCCCGGCCCACAGCATACGGCCCTGCTGGACCAGGGTGACCACCTCGGCGGAGAAGGTGGAAAAAGTGGTCAGGCCGCCCAGAAAGCCGGTGATCACCAGCAGCCTCCATTCGGGTGGCAAGCCGCCATGGTCGGCAAAGTAGGCCACGGCCACACCGATCAGGTAGCCGCCCAGCATATTGGCCAGCCAGGTGCCCGGCGGGATGCTGGGATACACGGCATTGAAGGCCAGGCCCAGGCCCCAGCGCAGGATGGCCCCCAGGGAAGCCCCTACGGAGATGGCCAGCAGCGAGCGGCCTAGTTGGAGGGCGTCCATGTCGGGCTCCTAGGCCGGGCAGGTTTTGAGGGCTTTGCCGCCCAGCGCGGGTTTGAGCGCCTCCAGCCGGGTTTTCAGCGCCGCATCCACCGCGGGCAGCTTGAGCCGCATGCCGTGGGTTTCCAGGCGCTCGGCCACCACATGGGCCGTGCGAACGCCGTGCTGGGTCACCTCGCCCAGCAGCTTGTTGGCCCCGGCTTCGCTGTCAAAGTTGCCCAGCGACAGGCCGGGTTCCAGGTTGGCGGGGGCGGGCTCGAACTTGATGCGCATGCCGCGCAGCTCGGCCTTTTTGCGCTCCAGCAGCTCGGTACTGGCGTAGCGGCCCATGTAGACCATCCAGCGGCCCGGCTCCACGCCAGGCTCCAGCGACCACGACCCGGCGGGCAGGGCATCGGCCAGGGCCTTGGCCAGCGCGGTGCCGCGCGCCACGTCGAACAGGCCGGCGGTCAGGCATTCGGTGGGTTCGGCGGGGGCGCTGGCCGCCAAGGCGGGGGCTGCCGCAACGGAAACCGCTTCGGCGCTGTGTGGCGGCACCAACACCACCAGTTCGGGGTGGATCTGCTGCGCCAGCCGCTGCGGCTCGGACACCGAGGCCGGTGCCAGGCCATAAGCCGCCAGCAGGCCCTGCGACCAGGCGAAATACACGCCGTTGGCCAGCAGCAAAAACAAGACGATTCCGCGCAGCATCGGTTCAGTCGGCCTCTTGGGCGGGGCGCACGCTGACTTCGGCGCTGGTCACCGTCTGCATGCCCTCGGGGGTTTGCACCCGCAGGCCGCCCAGTGCGTCCACGCCGCGCGCCATGCCCACGGTGCCATTGCTCAGGGTGATGGCCCGGTCCAGCAGCAGGTCGCGCTGGGCAAACTGGGGCTGGAACGGGGCGAACCCGGCCAGTTCAAAGGCTTTCAGGGCCTGCACCAGCGGGGCGGCGATGCGCAGCAGGGCAGCACCGGCATCCACGCCCGGCAGCACCTCTTGCAGCCAGGCGGGGGCGGTGGACAGGCCGGCGGCCTTATCCGATGCAGGGGGGGCGATGTTCAGGCCAATGCCGATCACGGCCACGCGCTGGTCGCCCTGGCCTGCGGTCTCGATCAGGATGCCGCCCAGCTTGCGGCCCTGCAGCCACAGATCGTTGGGCCATTTCAGCTGCAAATCCGGGTGCAGGCTTTGCGCCACGGCCACGCCCACGGCCAGCGACAGGCCCGACCAGTCGGCGGGGGCCAGCGGCAGCGCCAGCGAAAAGGTCAACGAGTCGCCTACCGCGCTGTGCCAGTCGCGGCCCAGGCGGCCCCGGCCTGCGGTTTGCTGCTCGGCCACCAGCAGGGTGGGCTCCAGGTGCCCGGCGCGCACCCGGCGCATCAGCTCGCTGTTGGTGGAGTCGATCTGCGGCAGCACCTCGACGGTGAAGTCGGGCAGCAGCGGGTAGACGGCTTCCCATATGGATTCGGCGGGCCAGATCATTTGCGTAGCTTGCTGATACGGCGCTTGGGGGCCAAGAGCGTGCCCCGGCAGCTGGGTGCGCCGCACCAGCAGGGGTATTCGGCCTTGAGCTTGGGGGTGTAGCGCTCTTCCAACATCAGGCCGTAGTCGTAGTTGAGTTCTTCGCCTGCTTTGATGTCGCGCAGGGCGATGATGAAAATGCGGCCGTCCTGCTCGTCGGTTTCGCAGTTGGGCTCGCAGGCGTGGTTGATCCAGCGCGAGGCGTTGCCGCCAAAGTTGGCATCGATCACCCGGTCTGCATCCACGTGGAAGTAGAAGGTGTGGTTGGGCTGGCTGGGGTCGTGCGGGTGGCGGTCCTGGGCTTCGTCCCAGGAAATGACCTCGCCCACGTACTCGGCCACCGTGTCGCCCGCGGCGATGTCTTGCAGGGCAAAAACGCCTTTGCCATGCACGCCAGAGCGGCGCACCTGGATGCGGCGGCCGGTTTTTGTCACGGCTTTCACGGGGGTTTTGGAAGTCAAGGGCAAAACTCTGTTAACTTAAATAAGGGAACCGAACGTGCGCAATTGCACACTGGTTGAAAACGGATTGTAGAAGTGGCCCCGGCTATATAAGAGCCGCCGCCCCGCAAAGCCCCCCACAGAATTCAGAAATTGGCGAAATTCCTATGACAAAGACATTGGTGATTGCAGAAAAACCGTCTGTTGCACAAGACATCGTGCGGGCACTCACGCCCACGGCGGGCAAGTTTGAAAAGTTCGACGAGTATTTCGAGAGCGAGAAGTACGTGGTCACCAGCGCGGTGGGCCATTTGCTGGAAATCCAGGCCCCGGAAGAGTTCGATGTGAAGCGCGGCAAGTGGAGCTTTGCGCACCTGCCGGTGATTCCGCCGTATTTCGACCTCAAACCCGTCGACAAAACCAAAACCCGCCTCAACGCCGTGGTCAAACAGGCCAAGCGCAAGGACGTGACCGACATCATCAACGCCTGCGATGCGGGCCGCGAGGGGGAGCTGATCTTTCGCCTGATCGAGCAGTACGCGGGCGGCACAAATCCCCTGAATAAGCCGGTGCGCCGCCTGTGGCTGCAGTCCATGACCCCGCAGGCCATCCGCGACGGCTTTGGCGCGCTGCGCTCCGAGGCGCAGATGCAGGGCCTGGCCGATGCGGCCCGCTCGCGCTCCGAGGCCGACTGGCTGGTGGGCATCAACGGCACCCGCGCCATGACCGCGTTCAACTCGCGCGACGGCGGCTTCTTCCTGACCACCGTGGGCCGGGTGCAAACCCCCACCCTGTCGGTGGTGGTGGAGCGCGAGGAAAAAATCCGCAAGTTCGTCAGCCGCGACTACTGGGAAATCCACGGCAGCTTCCAGGCCGAGGCCGGTGCCTACCCCGGCAAGTGGTTCGACCCGCAGTTCAAAAAGCCGCCACCGGGTCCTGATGGCCAGCCCGACCCCGAGCAGCGCGCCGACCGCGTGTGGAACGCCGCCGAGGCCCAGGCCATTGCCAACGCCGCCCGGGGCAAGCCCGCCACCGTCACGGAAGAAAGCAAGCCCACCACGCAGGCTTCGCCTGCCCTGTTCGACTTGACCTCGCTGCAGCGCGAGGCCAACAGCCGCTTTGGTTTTAGTGCCAAGACCACGCTGGCCCTGGCGCAAAGCCTGTACGAGCGCCACAAGGCCCTGACCTACCCGCGTACCGACTCCCGCGCCCTGCCGGAAGACTATCTGCCCGTGGTGCACCAAACCATGGCCATGCTGGCCGACAGCGGCATGGCGCACCTGGCCCCGTTTGCCAAGCAAGCGGTAGCGAACAATTACGTCAAGCCGACCAAGCGCGTGTTCGACAACAGCAAGGTCAGCGACCACTTTGCCATCATCCCCACGCTGCAAGCCCCCACGGGCCTGAGCGAGGCCGAGCAGCGCCTGTACGACTTTGTGGTGCGCCGCTTCTTGTCGGTGTTCTTCCCCAGCGCCGAATACCAGATCACCACGCGTATCAGCACCGTCGCCTTGGAAGCAAAAAAATACGCCTTCCGCACCGACGGCAAGGTGCTGGTCAAGCCCGGTTGGATGGCCATCTACGGCAAGGAAGCCGTCACCGACGACGATGAAAAAGACGGCAAGAACCTGGTGCTGGTCAAGCCCGGCGAGGTGGTGCAGACCATCGCCGCCGACCCCAAGGCCCTGAAAACCCGCCCCCCCGCGCGCTACTCCGAAGCCACCCTGCTGGGGGCCATGGAAGGCGCTGGCAAGACCATCGACGACGACGAGCTGCGCGAAGCCATGCAGGAAAAAGGCCTGGGCACACCGGCCACCCGCGCCTCCATCATCGAAGGCCTGATCGCCGAGAAATACCTGCTGCGCGAGGGCCGCGAAATGCTGCCCACCGCCAAGGCCTTCCAGCTGATGACGCTGTTGCGCGGCCTGGGCGTGGAAGAGCTGTCCAAGGCCGAACTCACCGGCGAATGGGAATACAAGCTGGCGCAAATGGAGCGCGGCCAGTTGAGCCGCGAAAGCTTCATGGCCGAGATTGCAGGCATGACCGAGCGCCTGGTCAAGAAGGCCAAGGAATACGACCGCGACACCATCCCCGGCGACTACATCACCCTGGCCACACCCTGCCCCAACTGCGGCGGCATCGTCAAAGAAAACTACCGCCGCTACACCTGCACCGGGGCCGACGGCCACAGCGACGGCTGCGGTTTCTCGTTCGGCAAATCGCCTGCGGGCCGCACCTTCGAGCGCGCCGAGGTCGAGCAGTTCATGCGCGACCGCAAGATCGGCCCGCTGGACGGCTTCCGCTCCAAGGCCGGCTGGCCGTTCACCGCCGAGATGACCATCAAGTTCGACGAGGAAACCCAGAACTACAAGCTGGAGTTCGACTTTGGCGACGACAAAAAGGGCGAAGAATCCGGCGAGCTGGTGGACTTTACCGGCATCCCCTCGCTGGGCAACTGCCCCAAATGCGGCAGCCCGGTGCACGAGCACGGCGCGAATTTTGTGTGCGAAAAGACCGTGCCCACGCTGGCCCAGCCCACCCCCAGCTGCGATTTCAAGAGCGGCAAGGTCATCCTGCAGCAGCCGGTAGAAAACGCCCAGATGGCCAAGCTGCTGGCCACCGGCAAGACCGACCTGCTCGACAAGTTCGTCTCCATGCGCACCCGCCGCGCCTTCAAGGCCCACCTGGCCTGGGACGCGGAAGCCGGCAAGGTGAACTTTGAATTTGCCCCCAGCAAGTTCCCGCCACGCCCCGGTGCCGCGGCCAAATTTGCGGCCAAGGCGGCCCCTGCGAAAAAGGCCGTTCCGGCCAAGAAGGTCGCTGCTGCGAAAAAAGTACCTGCCAAGAAGGCCGCTGCCAAAAAAGCCAGCACCAGCACCGGCGGCCTCACCCCCAGCGCTGCCCTGGCCGCCGTGGTGGGGGCCGAGGCCCTGCCGCGCCCGCAGGTCATCAAAAAGCTGTGGGACTACATCAAGGCCAACAACCTGCAAGATGCCGCCAACAAGCGCAACATCAACGCCGACGCGCTGCTGGCCCCGGTGTTCGGCAAGCCGCAGATCAACATGTTTGAGCTGACCGGGCTGATTGGCAAGCACCTGGCGTAGGCCAGTTTGCTACTGAAAATAGAGCTGCTCGTGCTGGTCCCATCAGCACGGCAGCCGTATTTTTCATAAAGGCCCAGAGGGTTTACCTTGTGTAACGATTTGGGGGGATAGCCTGTTTCGCAGTGTGCCGGGCCTGCATAAGATATGCGTCCGTCCACCACCTACCGGAACCCTATGAAACTGTTTTACTCCCCTGGCGCTTGCTCATTGGCCCCCCACATCGTGTTGCGTGAGGCGGGTGCCGCGTTCACCGTAGAGCAAGTCGACCTGGGCAAGCATGTGACCGCCGCCGGAGGCGACTACTACGCCGTCACCCCCAAAGGCCAGGTGCCCCTGCTGCAACTCGACGACGGCGCGGTGCTCAGCGAAGGCCCCGTCATTTGCCAGTACGTCGCCGACCAGGCAGGCAACACCGCGTTGCTGCCTGCTGCGGGCAGCATGGCGCGCTACCGCGTCATGGAGTGGCAGAACTACGTCACCGCCGAGCTGCACAAGGGCTTTTCGCCCCTGTTCAACCCGGCTTTTGCCGCCGACGCCAAGGCAACGCATGCCCAGATGCTGCGCAAGAAATTCGTCTGGGTCGACAGCAAGCTGGCCGGGCGCGATTACCTGACCGGTAGCGACTTCACCGTGGCCGATGCCTACCTGTTCGCCGTCAGCGGCTGGGCCCCCATGGTGAAACTGGACTTGTCGGACCTGTCCCACCTGCAGGCATTCCGCGCCCGTGTGGCCGCCCGACCCGCGGTGCGCCAGACCCTGCAGGCCGAAGGTTTGATTCCCGCGTAAATGCCGGTCCCCGCTTGGGGTTTTTCCGTTGCTATTGAAAAAAGAGCTTTTTACGCCGATGGAATAAGCGTAAACGGCTCTTTTTGCTTTAAGAATCAGGCGATGGCCGCGATCACCATGATCTCCACTTTGATCTCCGGCTTGGCCAGCCGCGCTTCTACCGTGGCGCGGGCGGGGCCGATGCCGGTGGTGCCCATCCAGGCGTCCCACACCGCGTTCATGGCGGCGAAGTCGCCCATGCTGGAGAGGTAGATGGTGGCGCTCAGGATGCGCGACTTGTCGCTACCGGCCAGGGCCAGCACGCTGTCGATCTGGTCCAGCACGCTTTGCGTTTGGGCGGCGATGGGCAGGCTGGCATCGTCGGGGATTTGCCCGGCCAGGTAGGCCACGCCGTTGTGGATGGTGGCATCGCACAGGCGGTTACCGGGGTTTATGCGCTGGATGGTCATGGGAGCTGCTTTCGGTTGGGTGAAAAGACAGACTCGATGGTAATGCGGCCCCGGTGGGCCTGGTTCAGCCCAGATTCAGCCCAGGTTGGGCACCGTGTCCTGGTAGCTTTTCAGGGCCTGCACCTGGGTCCACCAGTCGGCGAAGCCGGGGATGTTGCAGACCGTGGCCGCGTCGGGCGTGAGCGACACGTAGAACACGATGGGGGCCAGGTACAGGTCGGCCAGGCTCAGCTCACCGGCGATGAAGGGCGAGCTGCCCTTGGTTTGCATGGCGAATGCAATCACCTTGCGGCCATTGTCGATACCGGCTTGCAGCGCCGCCGCGTTCTTGCCGCCCACAAAATCGGGAAACAGGTGGTAGGCCGCCACGCCGCCCAGCAGTGCGCCGTAGCCGTAGGAGTCGATCAGGCCGACCACCATGTCCATGCGGGCGCGGTCGGCGGGCGTGGCAGGCACCAGCGACTTGCCGGGCAGCACGTCGTTCAGGTAGCGGGCGATGGCCGCGGTTTCCAGCAGGCGCAGGCCGTTGACGTCGAGCACCGGCACTTTGCCAAACGGGTGGCGGGCCAGGTGCTCGGCCGATTTGGGTTCGCCCGCCAGCACGTTGAGCGGAACCTGCGTGTAGTCGGTAAAGCCTTTTTCGGCCAGTACCATTTTGACGGTGCGCACATAGGTGGAGCCGTCAAAACCCCAGAGCGTCATGATGGACATCGGATGATCCTTTGGAAGAGGTGGACAGGATGCCACCGAAGGCAATCACCTGTGGCTTAGTGGGGCAAGTTCCCACTGCCGGTGAACCGTCACGATCACGCCGTCGAGTTGGGGGCAGAAATTGGCAAAGTACTTTTCCCCGGCCAGCTCCAGGGTGGCGGGTTTGGTGCATGCATCGCTTGGAAAGACCGCCGAGCTGCGCAGCCACGCAATGATGGCCGTCACCTCCTCCACCTCCAAAGTCATCAGCGAGGCGCTGTTCGAGGAGCGTATGCATGCAATGGGCGGCGTACCCAGTGCGATCTCCAGGCAGACCGGGTTGACACCCCAGTTCAATGCGGTGGCGAGGTGCTTGGGGATCTCAGTGTTCATACAGGAGGATGTGGGAGCCGCTGGGCGTGGTGCAGGCCGCAGGCTCTGCGGGGCAAGCTGGCATTCTCACCCACGAACGCGGGTCCCGGCGCAGAAGTTTGGGGCGGCCCCCGTCCACGCTCACGCCAGCAAAAACCGCCTCCCCACCGCCGCACCCTCGTCCAGCACCTCCACCGTCTCATCCTTCAAATCCACCCCTGACAACTGCCGCTTGCGGGATTCGCGCAGCAGCATGTGCAGCTTGTAGGCGGCATCGAAGTACGACAGGCCTTCGGGGCGCACGTTGGAGATGCAGTTGCGGTCGGCATCGGTCAGGCCCACTTGCGGGGCCCAGGTGAGGTACAGGCCCATGCTGTCGGGCGCGCTCAGGCCCGGGCGTTCGCCCACCAGCACCACCACGGCTTTGGCCCCCAGCAGCTGCCCCACCTCGTCGCCCACCGCCACGCGGCCCTGGCTGACGATGGTGGTGGGGGCGATGGACCAGTCTTCGGTCTCCAGGCGTTGCAGCAGGGCGTGGATGAAGGGGGCGGCGTTCTGGGCAATGGCCAGGGCCGACAGGCCGTCCACCACCACCAGGGCCAGGTCGTAAGGGCATACGGGCTGGTACAGCCCGGCCAGCTTGTCGTGCGAGGCGGTGTTCAGGCGGCGGCCCAGGTCGGGGCGCTGCAGGTAGGTGCTGCGGTCGGGGGCGGCGCTGGCCAGTGGCAGGGCATCGGGGTGGCCGGGCAAGACGGCACCCAGGGCCTGCACCAGGCTGGCGGTGTCCAGGGGCAGGTGCACGGCATCGCGGGCCCGGGCGTGGTCGAGCTGGAAGTCCAGCTGCGGGGCGGTGGGCAGGCTGATGCCGCTGCGGCCCAGCGCGATGCGGGCGGCAGTCAGCTGGCGCAGGGCCTGCCAGGGGTTGGAAATCACGTTCATGGGGAGCTCCTTAGCCCATTGCCAACAAGGCTTGGGCAAATGGTTCGGGCAGGGCCGCGCCGAGCTGGGCCACACCGTCACCTTCAAAAATTTGCATGCGGTGCAGCCAGGCTTCGAACTCGGGCGCGGGGCGCAGGCCCAGCAGGCGGCGCACGTACAGCGCGTCGTGGAACGAGGTGGTCTGGTAGTTCAGCATGATGTCGTCCGAGCCGGGGATGCCCATCACAAAGTTGCAGCCCGCCGCACCCAGCAGGGTGAGCAGCACGTCCATGTCGTTCTGGTCGGCTTCGGCGTGGTTGGTGTAGCAAACGTCGCAGCCCATGGGCAGGCCCAGCAGCTTGGCGCAGAAGTGGTCTTCCAGCCCGGCGCGGATGATTTGCTTGCCGTCAAACAGGTACTCGGGGCCGATGAAGCCGACCACGGTGTTCACCAGCAGCGGCTGGAACGCGCGCGCCACGGCATAGGCACGGGCCTCGCAGGTCTGCTGGTCCATGCCATGGTGGGCGTTGGCCGACAGGGCGCTGCCCTGGCCGGTTTCAAAGTACATCACGTTGTCGCCCACCGTGCCACGGTGCAGCGACAGGGCGGCGCTGCGGGCTTCGGCCAGCAACGCCAGGTTGATGCCAAAGCTGCGGTTGGCCGCCTCGGTGCCCGCGATGGACTGGAACACCAGGTCCACCGGCGCGCCGCGCTCTATGGCCTGCAAGGTGTTGGTCACGTGGGTCAGCACGCAGCTTTGCGTGGGAATCTCGTAGCGCTGGATGATGGCGTCCAGCATGGTTACGATCTTCACCACCTGGGGCACGTTGTCAGTGGCGGGGTTGATGCCGATCACCGCGTCGCCGCTGCCGTAGAGCAGGCCGTCGAGCACGCTGGCGGCAATGCCGCTGGTGTCGTCGGTGGGGTGGTTGGGCTGCAGCCGGGTGGACAGGCGCTGCTCCAGCCCGATGGTGTTGCGAAACGCGGTGATGACGCGGCACTTCTTGGCCACCAGAATCAAATCCTGGTTGCGCATGATCTTGCTCACCGCGGCCGCCATTTCGGGGGTGATGCCGGGGGCCACCACGGCCAGCGTGGCGCTGTCCACCGCGTCGCTCAGCAGCCAGTTGCGGAAGTCGCCCACGGTGAGGTGGCGGATGGGGGCGAAGGCGGCGGCATCATGGCTGTCGATGATCAGGCGGGTGACTTCATCGCTCTCGTAGGGCACCACCTGCAGGTTCAAGAAGGTGGCCAGCGGCAGATCGGCCAGGGCCATCTGCGCCGCCACCCGCTCTTGCGCATTGCCCGCCGCCACGCCCGCGAGCACGTCGCCCGAGCGCAGGGGCGTGGCCTTGGCGAGCAGGTCACGGAGATCGCGGAAGCGGTAGGTGTGGGCACCGACCGTGTGGACAAACTGGGGCATGCGGACCTCGGCAGGTGGAACGGCTTTGGTGCACGCGGGCCGTGCACCTTGGAAGTCGTGCAACTTTGATGCCAATCGGCCAGATGTCTTCTGCTACAAAATTTATAACTGCTTAGCCGCTCTGGATCAGCACAAGAGGCCGATTGGAGACTTAAGTTTTGTGCTGGGCCAGCAGCTTGCCCACTGCCGCCTTGGCACAGCGCTGCACAGCCATCAACATTTGGCTGTGCGGCGCGGCCACGCCCCAGCGCTGGCGCAGGTCGTGCTGGATCTGGCCCAGCAGGTGGGCGGCCATTTCGGCATCGGCCAGCGCGCGGTGGGCCTGGCCGGTACGGGGCAGGCGGTGGTAGTCCACCAGCGTGCCGAGTTTGTGGTTGGGAGCCTGGGGGTACAGGCGGCGCGACAGCAGCAGGGTGCACACAAAGGGCTGGTCCGCCGGGTCATCGATGCGGGCCAGCTCGGCCTGCCAGAACTTGCGGTCGAACGCGGCGTTGTGCGCCACCAGCGGCAGCTTGCCCACAAAGCGGCTGGCATCGGCCATGGCCTGGGCCGCACTGGGCGCGCTGGCCACCATGGCGTTGGTGATGCCGGTGAGCTGGGTGATGAAGCTGGGGATGCGCACCCCGGCGTTCATCAGGCTCTGGAAGCGGTCCACCACCTGGCCCTTGTTCACGATGACGATGGCCACCTCGGTGGCGCGGTCGCCCTGGCCGGGCGAGATGCCGGTGGTTTCGAAGTCGATCACGGCCAAACGGGTCATGGCAACACCGCCCGCATCAGCGCTACTGCAGACAAGCCGTGTAGCTGCTGCCGAAGGCGGTTGTGGAGCGCGGTGCGGGTCATCATGGGAGCGCGATTCTAAAGACAATGGCCAGGCTCCATCAAATGCTCTATTTTTAAGAGCGCTTCATGCTTATCCCGGTAGCGCCAGCGGTCGATATTGCATAGGGATATGCGCGCTGGCTGGATTAACCCCGCCGCAGCGTCCACCCGCCAGAGCGGCTACATTTTTCGCATGCCCGACACGACTTCTGCCGCATCCCTTCCCCCTCCTGCCACCCACCCCGACACCGGCTTCCACACCCGCGAATGGCTGGCCCTGGCGGCCATCATGCTGGGGGTGTCGCTGGGCGCGCTGGACACCGCCATTGCCAACACCGCCCTGCCCGCCATCGCCACCGACCTGCAGGCACCCGCGGCCACCTCGATCTGGGTCATCAACGCCTACCAGCTCGCCGTGGTGGCCAGCATGCTGCCGTTTGCCGCGCTGGGCGACCTGGTGGGGCCGCGGCGCATCTTCATTGGCGGGCTGACGGGCTTTACCGTGGCATCGCTGCTGTGCACGTTTGCCAGCAGCCTGCCCCAGCTGGCAGTGGCCCGTGCGCTGCAAGGCATAGGCGCGGGCGCGCTGATGAGTGTCAATATCGCGCTGATCCGCCAGCTCTACCCGCCCGAGCGCCTGGGCCGGGGCGTGGGGCTGAACGCGCTGGTGGTGGGCGTGGGCTTCACCATCGGCCCGGCGGTGGCCTCGCTGGTGCTGTCGGTGGCATCGTGGCCCTGGCTGTTTGCCATCAATGTGCCGCTGGGCCTGGTGGCGTTGGCCTTTGCCGTGCCCACGCTGCCGCGCAGTGCCCCGCGGGGCCACGGCTTTGACCGGGTGGCCGCCGTGCTGACGGCCATCACCTTTGCCGCGCTGATTCTGGCACTGGGCTCGGCAGCGCAGCGCGAGGCCTGGCCGCTGGTGGTCGCGCCACTGGCCGTCACCCTGGTAGCGGGCGCGCTGCTGTTACGCCGCCAGGCCGGACACCCGGCCCCGATGCTGCCGCTGGACCTGCTGGGCCGGCCGATGTTTGCGTTGTCCACCGTGACGGCCATGGCGGCCTTTGCAGCGCAGGGCCTGGCCTTTGTGTCGCTGCCGTTTTACTTTGAATCGGTACTGCACCGCGACCCCATCAGCACCGGCTTTTTGATGGTGTCGTGGGCGCTGGTGGTGGCGCTCGCTGCGCCCATCGCCGGACGCATGTCCGACCGCCATCCGCCCGGCCTGCTGGGTGGTGTGGGCCTGGCGTTCTTGAGTCTGGGCATGGTGTCGCTGGCGCTGCTGCCCGCCGAGCCGCAGACACTGGACATCGTGCTGCGCATGGCCCTGTGTGGTGCGGGCTTTGGTTTCTTCCAGTCACCGAACCTGAAGGCGCTGATGTCCAGCGCCCCGCCCGAGCGCAGCGGCGGTGCCAGCGGCGTGATCGGCATGGCCCGCCTGATCGGCCAGACCACCGGCGCAGCCCTGGTCGCCCTGTGCTTCGGCGTGGCGGGCAGCCTGCACGGCCCTACCTGGGCGCTGGGGCTGGGGGCCATGTTCGCGGGTCTGGCATCGATGGCCAGCTTTGCGCGGCTGTGGGCGCGGTGACGACAATACGGACAATGCGCCGTATGCATTCCATCCGTTTACTTCCCCTGGCGATCGCCCTGGCCACCCTGGCGGGCTGTGCCGCCGCACCCACTACCCTGCCTGCGACTGCCCCCACCGCCAGCACCCCGCCCGAGGCCGCCCCCAGCTTTGCCCGCTGGGTCGCCGACTTCCGGGCCACGGCCCGCGCCGCAGGCATCACCGAGGCCACCCTGCAAGCCGCCCTCGACCCGGTGCAAGAGCTGCCCCAGGTGGTGCAACTCGACCGCGCCCAGCCCGAATTCACCCGCACCGTGTGGGATTACCTGGACAGCGCCGTGTCGCCCCAGCGCATCACCCGCGGCCAGGACAAGCTGCTGCAGGTCCGCACCGATACCGATGCCGCCGCCGCCCGCTATGGCGTGCCCGCCACCATCCTGGCCGCCATCTGGGGCATGGAGAGCAACTACGGCAGCAACTACGGCAACATCCCCACCATCGACGCGCTGGCCACGCTGGGCTATGAGGGGCGGCGCGCAGACTGGGCCCGCGGCCAGCTGATGGCGGCCTTGAAGATCCTGCAAAACGGCGACATCGACCGCGCCCACATGGTCGGCTCCTGGGCCGGTGCTATGGGCCAGACCCAGTTTTTGCCCTCCAACTTTCTGGCTTACGCGGTGGATGCCGACGGCGACGGCAAGCGCGACATCTGGGGCAGCATGGCCGACGTGATGGCCTCCACCGCGAACTTCCTGGCCCGTTCGGGTTGGCAGGCCGACCAACCCTGGGGTACCGAGGTGCAGCTACCCCCCGGCTTTGACGTGGCCCGTGCCGATTCCAGCGTGCGCCAGCCGTCCGAGCAGTGGGCGGCTGAAGGCGTGCGCAGCATGATTGGTGCGCCACTCCCCCCGCTGCCCGATGCCGAGCTGCTGCTCCCCGCCGGCGCCCGTGGTCCCGCCTTCCTGGTCGGCCCCAACTTCCGCGCCATCCTGCGCTACAACAACTCCACCAGCTACGCCCTGGGTGTCAGCCTTCTGTCGCAACGCCTGGGCAACGGCCCCGCCTTGCAAGCTACGTGGCCGCGCGACCTGCAGGCGCTGACCCGCAGCCAGTTGCAGGCCCTGCAGACCGCCTTGAACGCGCGTGGTTTTGCGAGTGGTACGCCCGACGGGATGATGGGGCCCGCGACGCGGGAGGGGATTCGGCGCTTCCAGCGCAGTGTGGGGCTGCCTGCGGATGGGTATCCGGATGGGGGGGTGTTGGAGCGGGTGCAGCAGCCGTAACCCGCCGGTTGCCGGTACGCCAAGATCGTTTATTGATGCTCTTTTTTCTGTAGCTGCTTGTGCTTATATGGTAAGGGCAAGAGGTCAAAAAAGCTTAAGACTTTCGGCCAATCGTACGACACCCCACCTCGCACAACTCCATGGCACACAAGCTGCGCCGCACATTCGCCAGAAAGCTGCATGAGGACATCGCCTTTCGGGTGCTGGGGCGCACAACTTCCCCGCCCATCGCACCATCTGCGACTTCCGTGCCTAGCACCTGGCGGAATTCCCCGAACTCTTCACCCAGTTTGTGCGCCTGGCCCGCGAGATGGGATGGGCCAAGCTGGGCGCCATCGCCGTAGGCGGCACCAAGCCATGAGCCCAGACGCCCAGGCGTCTGGGCTCTGCTCAGTATTGTCCTGCCGCATACGCCAAATGCTATTTTTAATATAGCTTCTCACGCTTACCAGATAAGCACAAATGGCCTATTTCATATACATCCCCCGCCACGGCGGGCGTAGCGGGGGAGTGTTGCGTTTAACGCTCGTAAGCCTTGAACGACAGGTTGTTGCCACCGCGGGCAGTAACGATCCAGTTGGTGTCGTCATATGCGTCGACCGTGGCCCAGCCACTGGTCACGTAGGGATAGCCGTAGCGGCTGCGGGGCAGTAGCCAGGTGATGTCGGTCAGCGAATCGGGGTTGCTGGCGGTAAAGCGGCTATAGCCGTAGTAGCTGTTGCTGCTCCAGGTGGTCTGGATCCGGCGTTGGTTGAAATCCGCAATCTGGGCCATGGTGTACCAGTTGAAACGGCCCCAGTTCTTCAGGCCTTCGGCCCGTTGAACAAAGGTTTTCACCACGTTCAAATGGTCGCGGGCACCCGGAGGGTGGTTGTAGAACAGCCGGTTGGTGCGGTTGTTGACCACAAAGCTTTGCAGGTCCAGCAACCACTGGGCCGAAGTACCGTTGGTGATGCCTTTTTCGTCAAACTCCTCGAACGTGGCGGTGGTTCCCAGCGGGGAAATCGGCATGGCCCACAGCTTGTTGGTCACGCGCGCGCCGCTACGCCATTCGCGCGTGGCCGCGGTACCGGTGTTGCTGACGGTGTACATGCCCACGATGCCGTAGGTTTCCAGCCATTTGGTGGCCCATAGCGGGTTGTTGCCCTGGGGGGCCGAATACTCGCGGCTCTTTTTACCCATAATGTTTTGCACCACCCCGACATTGGCCTGTACCCAGGGCAAGTAGGTGTCGGCATTGGTTTCGTTGGCGTTGATGCCAAAGATGTTGTGGATCCAGCCGCCGTGGGCACCGACCTCATTGGTGAGGCTGCCGCGGTAGGCACCTGCCGCCCGCACCACCGCTTGTCCTGCGGGGTTGTTGGCCAGGTTCATGCCCAGGCCGTCGCCAATCACACTCACGTCGGGACCAGCGGTGAATTGCACCGAGAACGGCCCTTTGCCCTGCATGAACCATTGCCCCATGACGTAGCCGTAGTCCGGAATCAGGGCCTGTCCGTCGTCTACATGCCAGTCGTAAACCAGGCCGCCCACGCCCTTGGGCTGCACGGATATCTGCGGCATGACCACCTGGTCACGGGCGAAATGGTTCAAGAAACCGTGCAACAGCATGCCGTCGGTACCGATGGCGGTGAAGTAGCCCAGGGGGATGTTCACAAACAGAACCTTGCCGTTGCCGTAGCTGCGTTCGCCCGCTACCAGACCGTGCTCTGGCGACGACAGGAACACATTGCCGGGGAAAGTGCCGGTGGTCACGTAGTAGTAATAGCTCAGTGCCGGGAATCCGTAGCCGCTGATGGTTTGCAAGGACTTGTCGTCTTCGGTCAACTGGGTAGAGACCCAGCCCGTGGGTTTTTCTTGCCAGTAGCTACCCGTGCTGTCGACGGTGGCCCCCACATCGTCGGAGTAGCGGTAGGGGTAGCTGCTGGGCAGGTACATGGAAGGAGTGGCCGCGGCCACGCGCTGGTCGTAGCGCAGCGGATTGAATGGCTGCGACCAGCTTCTGCGGGTCCGTGCTTCCACCATGGGGCGCATCACTTCGGCACCGCCCGGATCCAACCGGCTGGTCGGCACAAAGGCGGTGGTCGCCGCCGCCGCCGTGGGGGCGACGTAGGGCAGATATTTGCCAGGTGGCACCAGCAGATTGGTCAAGCGGGCCTTGCTGCCCACGATGGGGCCAAAGCCCACCACGCGCTCGCGCAGGGTTTCGTACTGCACGTAGTCCACCCCAACCATGTCGGAAAAGCGGGACTTGCCAGACGCGTCGTAAAACCCCAAGTCGTTCAACGCGCCCGCATCATAGGTCAGCATCAGTTTGCCGCCGCTCGACACGTATTGCTTGACAGCGGCCACCAGCGCGTTGCTGGCCTGGATGTGCGCGCTGTCGGGCATCACCAAACCGGCAATCTTGGCCGAGGCGGTGCTGCCCAGTGCCAGGAACGCCGAGTCGGTGATGGTCTTGATCTGGATGCCCTCCTCGGCAGCCGCATCGGTCCACACCTGGACTTGCCAGCTGTTGAGGGCCGCGTTGTCAGGGATTAGCAAAGTCAGGTTGTCGCGCGAGGGCGCGGCCCAAACAGGTGCACTGGCCGCCGTCAAGGCTACCAGGGCCAACGACACCGCAGCCAAACGCCGCCGTGTAAGAGAGAGAAACACCATAAAAACCTCCAAAATGAAGAAAAAAACCAAGAACCCACAAAAAAACACTCACGAAACAGGCACACCCGCCAAAGGCATTGGATCGGCCAGCCACAGCAACCATTGCAGGTCGGCCACCTGGAACGGCCAGGCAAATGGCGCGTCGGGGCGCATCCAGTGGCTGCGGGCCCGGGCCACCCAAGCCGCCGCGGCAGCGTCATCCCCCACGCAACGCGCGGCCACGGCCACGGCAGGCCACCAAAACCCTTCAGGATCAACATTGCGCTGGGACCAACCGGCCCGGCCTTGCCAATGGGCCGCGGTCTGGCACCACACGCTCTGCGCACGGACTACGGCAGCACTGCCCTCGGGTTGCGCAGCGTCCATCCACAGCAGCGGCCAGGCCTGGGCCACGCTGTCGGGATACCAATGCCTGAAGTCGGGTGGGGCCGCGTCCAGGCTGACCCGCCAGGTCTGGCTGGGCGCATGCCACAGGTTCTTCTGGATGGCGGCATCGGTGCGCTGCGCCATGGCCAGGCTGTTTTTGGATGCCTGGGGGATACCGTAAATATCCCGCTGGAGCTGGGCCCAGGCACGCCAGCCTGCCGACACCTCCACCGCGTCCATCAGGTAGGCCACCTGGTGGTCGGGCTTGGCCCAGGGCAGGCCGTTGGGCTGGGTGAGCCGAGCCAGGGTCGCCGCCGCCTCTTCCAAAGCGCGGCGTACAGGCGGTTCACGCAGCACCGCGCTGTCTGCCGTAGCCTGGGCATATGCGTGGGCCACCATTAACAAGGACGCGGCAGTGCTGTCATAGGCATCTACCTGCGGGCAGGCGCGCACACTCTTGCCAGGCGGGCAGGTGGATTCCTGCAAATCCGAGGCCCGTACCCAATGGTCGAACACCACGCTCTCGGATGGCCCGGTGGCGGTCGTGTGCGCCGCCTGCCAGCGCAGCCACTGGGCGGCGGTGGGAGCCCGATGGGGGGCCACCCGCAGCACACCCAGCAGGCCCAGGTTGACCTGGTAGGCTGAGACGTAATGCCATACGGCCCCTTGCGGATCCAGATGGCCAGGCGAGTGGTGTACCTTGATGGCACCGTCGGCACTGTGGCCGGGCGCGCGCACCACCAGCCGGTCGAGTGCCTGCAGGGCCGCATCCCGAAACGCGGCATCCACCAGACCACCCGGTCGACAGGCATGCGGGCCTGCGGCCACGTCCTGCGCGCCCGCAGAGCCGCTCCACAGAGCGATGCTGGTCGCCAGCACGGCGGCAATGTCACTCCGGCGCATGCGCAACTTCCTGCAGGGTCCAGCCCATGGCCCAGCCATACAGGGCCACAAAGCCGATGATGTCCAGCATCACGCCAAACAGCAGGTGCAGCAGTGGCATGACCAGCAGCCCCAGATGCTGGACCAGCCCCACATGCAGGGCATATTGCAGCGGGGTCAGCACAAACAGGAACAACCAGCTCAACACGGTCACCAGGCCGCGCTGCCACAGCGCAAACGGAAACAGGTAGTAGGTGGCCAGGTGGATCCACGGCGCCAGCAGCATCAGGTGCCAGGCCTGGCGCAGCCCGCTGCCGGTGTGCAAGTCCACCGAGTGCGGAAAGCTGGCGGGCCAGAAGATAAAGAACAGTACCGATGCACCGTGGATCAGCACTGCAAAGCGCAGCAGATAGGCTACCGGCTTGGCCGCGTCCGACATCCGGCCTGCGGCCCACCACACGCCCAGGGCCACCAGCCCATGCCATACCGGTGCCCAGCCATCGGGGGCCCCCATTTGCACGTCGATGAACGGCACGGCCAGCGCCAACATACCATCGCCGCCCCGCCCCTGTACGTCAAAATGGCCGGGCAGCTCCAAAGCCCGCATCCACCACACGATTTCCACCGCCCAGGCCTGCGCCACCCAGGGGCGCAGCAGCAGTAACAGTAACGTCAACACCACGGCAAGGGCCAGCCCGACCCACAGGCGTTGTCGTGGCAGATGCAAGCGCGATATCGCCCGGTGCTGCAAAATCGCGCCCCCCAGGTGGCCACGCAAGCGCAGACGTTTGACGGATTCCAGCGGATTGAAGGGCTTGGACACAGCGGGTCCTACCATTGAGCGAACAACCCCAGGCCCAGGGTCTGGCGCTGGTAGGTGGGGTTGCGGTAGTGCTCGGCCTGGGCGGTAAAGCCCCACTGCGGACCGATCCAGCGTCGCCAGGTCACCCCGACGGCGCGGCTATGGAAGTTGACCAACTGCGCGCCCGCGCCCAGGGCCTGGTAAGACTCGGTGCCATTGGAGACCCGCATACTGAGGTACTGCTCGCCCGTGCGCCCAAACGTGATGGCCGCATACGGCATGTCCGAGTTCACACTGCCGGGCTGGCTCAGGTTGAACGTGACCCCGGCCTCCACCACGGCAGGCGCGGGCAAGTACCAGGAGGCCGACAGGCGCAGCCCGGAGTCGCTGCGACCGCCGTCAAACACCGCGTGGTACAGCGCGGCGGAGGTCACCAGTTGGCGCTGGTCCAGCCATTTGGTGGACACCTGCAGATCGGCCCGCCATTTGGCCCAGTTGGGGCCGCCATTGCCCGCCACCAGCGTGCCGGTGGCGAACCAGTCGGGGGCGAAGAATGCGGTGTAAGCCAGTGCCAGGGTGCCGCCATGCTCACCGAACTTGCGCTCCTGCATGAGTTCAGACTGCAGGTTGCTGCCGTCGGGCAAGGCCATGTTGGCGCGCACGGCCAAGGCCTCGCCGTTCGGTAATCCGGCGCTGAGTTGGCTGCGGGACGCTTGCACGTCCCAGGTGACCGGTGACAGGGATTGCGCCGAGGCATCGGATTGGGCCAGAACGGTCCCTGTGCCCATGGCCAGGGCCAGGCCGGTCGCGGCTTGGCGCGCGTGGAGCATCATGTTTACGCGCATGGGAAGCTTTCAAGATCACGGGCCAGTACATCGGCGATACGGGGGGCGGTGCGGCCATCGCCAAACGGGTTGACGGCCTGGCGCATGCATTCCAGCAAGCGTTCATCACCCAGCAGTTGGTCCACCGTGCGCACGATGCGCTCGGTGTCGGTGCCGACCACCATCCCGGCACCGGCCTCGATCAATTCAGGGCGTTCGGTGGTGTCGCGCAGCACCAGCACCGGGCACGACAGGGCCGCCCCTTCTTCCTGGATGCCCCCCGAGTCGGTCAGGGCCAGCGCGCTGCGGTGCAAGCACCACAGCAGGGCCGGGTAGTCCAGCGGCGGGCACAGCGTGAGCCGCCCGTGCAGGCGCTCGGCCAGGCCGCCCAGCTCGGCGTGCACGGCATCGCGCACCGCCGGGTTGCCGTGCACTGGCCAAACCACGGCCAGCTCGGGGTGCTGGGTGAGCAGCTGGCCCACGGCGCGGGCGATGTTGGCGATACCAGCGCCCCAGTTCTCTCGGCGGTGGGCGGTGACGGTCATGAGCTTGCAGTGCGCCAGGTGCGGCTGCAGGGCTTGCAGTTCAGGGGGCAAGGCCAGCGTGCCCTCGGCGAGCAGTTGCTCCATGCGCACCGTGCCGGCCAACGCGGCATCGACCGCGGAGTTGCCCACGGTGTGCACCGCGTGGCCGGGCACGCCTTCTTTGTCCAGGTTGGCCGCCGCCCCGGCGGTGGGGGCGAAGTGCCAGCGGGCCAGGCGGGCGGTGAGTTCGCGGTTCTTCTCTTCGGGAAAGGGTTCGCGGGGGTTGCCGGTGCGCAGACCGGCTTCCACGTGGCCGATGGGCACGTCCAGGTAGAAGGCGGCCTGGGCCGAGGCCAGGGTGCTGGTGGTGTCACCGTGCACCAGTACCGCCCGGGGCTGCACCTGCTCGTAGATGTCGGACAGGCCTTCCAGCAGCAGGGCGTTCAGGTGGGCCAGGCTGGCGTTGCGCCGCTCCAGCACCACTTCGTGCTGGGGCTGGATGCCGAAGAAGCTGTACAGGGTATCGGCCATTTCTCGGTGCTGGCCAGTGTGGACCCAGGCCACGGGCATGCCGCGGCGGCGCAGTTCGGCGTACACCGGGGCCATTTTGATGATTTCCGGGCGGGTGCCGACCGAGATCAGGATGGGGCGCGGGTGGGTAGAGGTATTCATGGTTGTTTCACCGTGGCGGAAGCAGAAAGGGACTGGTTGGTGTACGCAGGCAGGCGCAGGCGCAAGGTGGCGGACGGGCCCGCCACCACGCGCCAGTAGCGGCTGTCGTTATCGATTTGCGCCAAGCCTTCGAGCACCACCGGCTGGGCGTAGCGCTGCATCGGCAGCAGCCAGGCCATGTGCGCCAGCGAATGCGGGTGCTCGGCGCTGAGCAGCTGGGCTCCCGGGAGCTCTGGGTCCGGGGTGATCGCCCACTGCACCTGCAGCCGCTGGTTGGCAAAGTCGGCGTACTGGGCCATGGTGATCCAGCGCAGGGTTTTGCTGCGCAGCAGGCTGGCCGTGTGTTGCATCCACTCCTTGAAGGCGAGCGGAAACATGGCGATGCCGGGGGGGTGGAAGTACACCAGGCGCACGGTGCGGTACTGGGCGCAGTAGTCGGCCACATCCTTGAGCCAGGTGGCAATGTCGCGCTCGGACTGGTGGGCGGCCTGGGCGTCTTCAAAGGTGCCATAGGTGCCGTAGCTGAGCACCGGGAAGGCCCAGGTATCGGCAGGGCCACGCTTTTCATCCTGGTAGCTGCGGGTGGGGGCCATGCCGATATCACCGGTGGAGTAGTAAGCGTGGATGCCATGGTCGTGCAGCCACTGCGTGACCCATGCCGGGTGGTTGCCCACCGGAGCGGAGTATTCGCGTACGGGCCGCTCACTGACCGCCTGCACGCTGGCCAGGTTCTTTTGGATCAACGGAATGGACCGCTCTGCGGGCTGTTTGTCCACCACCAGGCCAAAGGCGTTGTGGATCCAACCGCCATGGCTGCCGATTTCGTCGCCACGCGCAACAAAGCGCCTTACCCAGGCCTGCATGCGGGGGTTGTGGTCCAGGTCCATGCCCGCGCCGTCGCCCACGGTGTCCACGTCGGGCCCGGCGGTCAGGTCCACGGAGTACGGGCCTTGCTCGAAGATGCCCAGGGCTTCCAGCTTCTCCATCGCGGGTTCGGCTTTGGCCGAGTCGATGTGCCAGTTCATGATCAGCGCGCCTTGCGCCTCGGGCAGGGCCGAGAGCTGCGGCAGCTGCGCCATGTCTTGCGCAAAGTAGCGCAGGAAGCTGTGCAGGAAGAAGCCGTCGGTGCGCAGCTTCAAATAGCCCAGCGGTAGATTGACGAACAGCACCTTGCCTTCGCCCAGGGTGTGCACCCCGGCCAGCAGGCCGCCGCCCTCAAAGTGCATCAGACGCTGGCCGTCAAACGCTCCGCTGGTGGCAAACACCGGGTAGCGCAAGCGCCCGTAGTTGTAGCTGACCACGGCCAGCTCTTCGTCGGCCTGGGGGGCGGACTGGGTGCTGACCAGGGGGCTCTCGCCACCCTCGCGCATGAGTTTGCCCGGGGGCAGGCGCAGCAGCGGCACCGCTGCGCCATCGACCCAGGCCACCTGCTCGCTGAGCATGCCCGGCCCGAGCTTCTCGTACAGCGCGTAGCGGACCCCGGCCAGGGTGGACAGGCGTGACTGCACAGGGTGGTAGTTGCCGTCCATGTCGGAGACCCCGGCGTCGTGCACCAGCATGAGCTGCGCCCCGGCCCGTACCCGGGCTTGCAGGTGGGCCACCAGGGCGCTGTTCATGTGGCGGTGTACGGTGTCGGGCACCACCAGGGCCGCATCCAGCGGGTAGCCGCCCGGGCGCAGCAGCGCCGATGCCCGCACCAAGGCCATGGAGAAGCCGGTTTCTGCCGCCGCATCCAACCAGGCCTGCACGGTGGGGTCGTCGCTGGCCACGTCATCGGGGACGAGCAAGGCCAGGTGGGTCAGCGCCGTGGCCTGGGGCGCACCCCAGTGCGACCAGGCCCACAGCGCCAGCCAGGCCAGCAGGCCGGCTGCCATCGCTGCGCGCAATATCCGCCACACGCCGCTCATGCCACCCCCCCCACCACGGCGGATGGGGACAGGTCTGTCCATGAAGGTTCGTCCGACGCGGCATCGGCCGCCGTGGTGGTCTGGCCTGTTTCTTCGGCCCAGATGGTGCCGTAGACCGTGGCCCCCGGCGCAATGGCGATATGGGGTGCGGTGACGGTTGCCAGGGTGCCGGGCGCGCCCACCGTGCAGCCGGGTCCGACCACGATCGCGGTCTCGGACAGGACCGAGCCCCGCACCACGCATCCCGCGCCCAGGTGGATACTGCCCCCGGCCACGATGTTGCCGCGGATGTGGCTGCCCGCCCCCACGTGCAGGTCGCCGCGCGCCTTCAGGCTGCCGTCTGCCTGGCAATGCCCGCCCAAGGCCAGGTCGGCCAGGCACACCACGTCACCGTGCCAGGCCCGCCGCGCTTCGATCTGCAGCGCAGACCGCGCAAACGCACGGCGTACCTGCGGGTTCCACACCACGCCAGCAGGCCAGTCGGTGGGGGCAAGGTCCGTCAGAGCGGGTGAGGAGGGTGAAGGGGATGAAGGGGGCGGCACACGGTCGGTCGGGCTGTCGCCTTGCTCCGCAAAGTCGATGCGGGGCGCATGCAGGAGCATGAAGTCCACTCCCTGCGCAACGGTGATGGTCTTCTCAGCCGTGACCCGGCCCGCCAAATGGCAACCCGTGCCAACGTGCACTTCCTGGCCATGCGCCCAGCGCAGCACGGTGCACAAGGGGGCCAAGGTGGCCCGGCCACCGGACCACACGGCGCGGTAGAGGTGGTGCGCGGCCGTGTGCAGTCCAGCCGAGGCCGATACTTCGGCATAAAAGCCGATACCTTCGGGCAAGTGGACATCGCCTTCACCTTCAATATGCCACAGGCGGTCGGTGCGCCCTGCCGCCAATTCGGCCGCCAGCAACGGCAGGCCGGCGTTCTCCGCGTGCAGGGCCACATGGGCGATGCCCGAGCCGCCTAGGTGCGTGGCGCCCCCCTGAACAGCCTGCCTCAGCAGGGCCGCAAAACGCTGGGCCAGGTACGGCGGGTCCAGGGCATCGGCCTCGTCAATCGGCAGCGGCACCACATCGCTGGGCCGCCGCCACTCGCGCAGCGCAGGCAGCAGCGGCACCACCAGCACCGACACCGTGAGCAGGACCAGCAAGGCCAACATCATGGGTGCATCTCTGCCGCGACCGGCGTGCGCGCGGACCCGGACATGGCCGTAGACGCCGCCGCCACCGGCACGGCCGCACGGCGGTACCGCACCGTCTTGTCCCAGTGAAAGCCCTTGCCGGGCAGCCGATCCCACAGCAGTTGCTCCAGCACCGACTGGGCAATCGCCACCGCGCTGACGATAAAGCCCATGAACGTGAATGCCAGCAGGTGGATGCGCTGGCGCGAGCGGTCCAGGTGGACGGCGGTGGCGATCTCGAAGAAGGCGGCAAAGTTGCCCAGCGCGCTGTGGGCCATGAAAGCAATCAGCAGCAACGCCGGGGCCAGTACCTGCATGGAGACCGTGAAGTACATCAACAAGCTGAGTACCCAGCCGAATAGCAGGATGGGCGACATCATGTACACGCCCAGCAGCAAGAAGCCGTCTACCCGCTCGATCAGGCTGAGGGCGGGGTTACGCAGCAGGGCCCCGCTGTGGCGCACCAGGGCCTGGTTGTGGCCTTTGGACCAGCGCTTGATCTGGCGCATGCGCACGCCCCAGTTCTGCGGCACTTCTTCGTAGCATTCGGCCCGGTTGTGGTAGACGGTGAGCCAGCCCCCCAGCAGCAGCCGGTAGGTGAGGTCGGTGTCTTCGGCCAGTACGTCGTCGTGCCAGCCGCCCACCGATTCCAGGGCGCTGATGCGGATGCCGCCCACCGTGCCGCCGTATTGGGGGACCAGGCCCAGGTTCATGCGGGCTTGTTGGTCGACCTGGTAGCCGCCAGAGCGCTCCAGATCCAGCAGCCGGGTGAGCAGGTTGGCACCGACGTTGTGCGGGACCACGCGGCCCATCACCGCGCCGACTTCGGGGTCGAAGAAGGGGGCCATGAGGCGGCGGATGAGGCCGCGTGAGGGCATGTAGTCGGCATCGAAGACGATGATGAAGTCGGTGTCGATCAGCGCCGTGGCATCTTTGAGGGCGGCGGCCTTGCCGGGCTTGCCGCTGACCCGGTGGAACGGGGTGATGCGCCCCGGAAAGCGCGCCACCACCGCATCAATGATCTCGCGGGTGCGGTCGCTGGAGCGGTCGTTGACCGGCATGATGACCATGCGGTCCGCCGGGTAGTCCACCCGCATCAGGTTCTCCAGGCAGTCCTGGATCACGTCTTCTTCGTTGTGCGCGGCCACAAAGATGGTCACCCTGGGCCAGTCGGCGCTGACGATGCTGGCGTACGGGTGGCGTTGCTTGCCAAACAGCCGGTTCAGCGAGAACACGTAATGCCGCAGCGTGTACACCGTCAGCAGCACCATCACCAACCCCATCAAGCCCACCAAACTCCACGCCCATACCGCACCGAATGGGCTCGCCAGCGCGTAGCCCAATGCGGTACCCGGTTCGGTCTGCACGCCGGACAGGGCAGGCACTGCCCAGAGGGCCAAAGCACCAACTACAAAGCGCCACGCGCACGTAATGGAAAAAGGGGTCATACAACAAAGAGAAGTGGTTAACACCGTGCGGCAACGCTGCCAGGACGTGCGGTCCAGCAGTGCGCACGGGACACATGGCCATGGCAACCGCCAGGCACGGCGCCCGCTTTTAAATCAAGCAAATTCAGTAAATGACAAAAGTCATATAGGTAAGAAAAAGTTTTTTTCTTACATAGTTCACATGAAGTTTACTATCTAGAGGATCAATGTGCACAATATTTTTGTAATAAAAATATTGTGCATGCAAATATGATTGATATTATATCAAATATTGTGTATGCAATATATTGTAATAATTGTGTGAAAAATAAATCTAGTGTGGTAATTAGCTACTATTTCAATAGCTAAAAACACATTCTGGACAAGCGCAAGCAGCCTACCCAAAGAATTAATCCAGTGATGCAGGCCCACTGGTGCGCGGCGCCATATCCGGCAGGCGCATTTCAAAGCAAGTCCCTGAACCCGGCGTGCTGCGAACACTGAGCCCGCCACCCAGCACATTGCTCACCACGTTGTAAGTGATGTGCAGGCCCAAGCCGGTGCCGCCACGGCCCATTTTGGTGGTGAAGAAAGGGTCGAAGATGCGGTCCAGCAGATCGGGCGAAATGCCGTGCCCGTCATCGGCTACGCGCAGCACCACTACGCCCTGGTCGTCACGCCCGCCGGTGATGCGCACCGTGCCATGGTCGCGGCCATCAAAGCCGTGTAGCACCGCGTTATGGATCAGGTTGCCAATCGCCTGGCCCAGGGCTCCGGGGTAGCTGTCCAGCCGCAAACCGGTGGGCACATCCACCAGAATTTTGTAGGGCGTGCGGGCGAAAGACGGGCGCAGGCTGACCACCATTTCATCCACCACCTCACGCAGCTCGAAATGGCGGCGCTGCGAACTGGTTTGGTCCACCGCCACCTGCTTGAAGCTGGTGACCAGGTCGGCCGCGCGGTGCAGGTTGCGGGCGGCGATGTCGGTGGCCTGGTCCACGCTGTCGAGCAGGTTGTCCAGCGCGCTGCGGCGCAGGCCGGTGTGCATGGCGGCGCGGAACTGGCGCACCTCGTCGGTGAGCGTGGTGACCGCCATCAGGCTGTTGCCCAACGGGGTGTTGAGCTCGTGGGCGACACCGGCCACCAGCCCGCCCAACGCGGCCATTTTTTCGGCACGCACCAGCTCACCCTGGGCATCGCGCAGATGGGCCACCGCACCCGACAGTTCTTCGTTGGCGGCAGCCAGGGCCTGGGTGCGGCGCTGCACCCGGGCTTCGAGTTCGGTATTGAGTTCGCGCAGTTCGTTGCTGATGCGGCGGATATGGGTCATTTCTACTGCCGCCCAGACCATCAAGAAAGAATTTCCCACCTGCGCCTGCCGCCGGGACAGCTGGAACAACACCGCCACCCCGTCGCCCCTCAGCATCCAGGCCTCCACCACGGCTTGCCCCTGCTGCAGGCCGTCCAGCATGGCGCTGCGTTCCTCCTGCGAACGCCACAGACCGATCTCGCTCGCAGTACGGCCCAACACCGCCTCCCGCGTGCGCCCAAAGCCCCGGCACCAGGCTTCGTTCACGTCCAGCAGCGCATAAGGAGATTCGGTGTGGGTGACCGACATGGGCACGGGCGAGGCGTTGAAGATGGCTTGCGACTTCAGCTCGCGTTCCTGCAGGGTACGGGCCATTCTCTCCAGGTCGGCCGACAGGTAGTTGAACTCGAGGATGGCACCGCGTGGCCAGGGTCCGCCTGCCGCCCCCTGGGTGATCTGCCCGGCGCGGGCGACGATGCGGCGTAACGGCCGGGTCAGCCACGAAGCCCAGAACGGAGCCAGCACCAGGCCCACCAGCAAGGCCCCCGCAAACCCGCCCACCACCAATACCACCAGCCCCCGAATGTCCTGGTTCTCCAGCCCGGCGGGCATGCCACCTACAAAATACCAGTCCAGCGCCTGGGAATGCGCGACTGCCGGGTGGAAACTGCGGCCCTCGAAGCGGAACACTTCGGGCAGGGTTTGAAAGTTCCGCGCGGCCTGCATCAAGGGCCAGTTCAGCACATTCATCGTGCCCACATGCTGCCCGCCATCGGTGTCGGCCACAATTTCTCCGCTGCGGTCCACCAGCCAGATGGACGCAGTGCGCTGGCCTGCCGCGAGCTGGAAGGTATCCAGCAAATACGATAGCGGCACCTCGGCTAGCAGCAAGCGGTCACGGCCTACCGGATAGGCCAGGCCGACCGTCACCGCCCCCGATAGGGCGGACAGGAACTTGTCTCCCCAGACCATCTGGCGCGATGCCAACACGGACCGAAACAGCGGGCTGGCCGACAGGTCGCTGCCCAGCAGATCGGTGCGGCGCTCGCGCAACGCGGGCACCACCCCGGCGGCCAGCACTGTGCCCTCGTTGGAGGCCAGGTAAATGGCGCGGATGGCTTTGCCGTCCCAGGCGGCGCGTTCCAGCACCGCAGTAGCCTCTACCAGATCCCGGTTTTCCACCGCTTCGCTGATCAGCGCCATGCGGGCTTCCAGCGAACCCAGCAGAATCTCCACCCGGTCGGCGATTTCATGGGTGTTGCGCTCCACCTCGTCCTTGTTGTCCGCCTCGATTTTGGGTATCCGCAGCAGCAGGATGCCGGAGCCAACGATCGCAAACGTGGCCAAAATCGTCACCACCAGCAGGGCCGCCAGGTAGCTGCGCAGGCGCCAGACACGCAGCATCTTCATTGCAGCAACACAAACTTGCCGCCCCGCACCTCGGTGAAAAACACCTTGCGCGTGGTGTCGCCGAAACGGTCAAACTGGATGCTTTGCTGCAGTCCCTGAAACGGTCCATGCTGGAGGATGCTGTCTTTCAAGGACTGGCCCCGTTCCTGCAGGGCAATGGCTTCGCACAGCACCTGGGTACCGTCGTACGCCAGCACCGCGCTAAAGCTGGGCTCCCGCGCAAACCGCTCCACAAACGCCTGGTGGAAACTGCGGTAGCGCTCGGAAGGGTCATCCCGGTTGAACGCCTGCGCAATCAGCAGCCCCTCGACCGAGCGGCCGCCCAGCTCCAGCAGCAGCTCGGTAGAGGCGCGTTCCGCCGCGCTCTTGGGTATCTTTGGAGCCAGCTTGTCGGCCTGCTGGGCGAGGCGGGCGACATCGATGGCACTGCCGATGAACAGCAGGCCCTGCGACGGTTGGGCCAGCAGCTGGCGCACCACGTCGCCAAAACCGGTGCGGGCATTGGACTCGAACGCCACCGCGGTCACCACCTGCCCGCCCAGCGCGCCATACGCCTGCCTGAACGCGCTCAACCACGCCAGGGAGTAACTGGCATTGCGTGTGTCGTACGCCAGCGCCATGCTGTGTTGCCCGCGCTGGTACAGCACTTGGGCGTAATCGCTGGCGTTGTCACGCGTGGTGCGGTTGATACGGATGAAGAAGTCGTCTTTGCCCGCAAAGTCAGTGGATGTCACGGTGGGGCTGACCATGACGATGCCCGCCTGGTTGCTCAGCGGTACCGCCACCTGCGCCACCGCACTGCTGAACGGCCCCACCACCGCATCGACCTGGGCCGCCACCAGGGCCTGGATGGCCTGCTGCGACTTCACCGGCGCCATGCCATCGTCCTGTACCAGCATCTCTACCATGCGACCCCGGATGCCGCCAGCCTGGTTGCGCTGCTCTACCGCCAGAATCATGCCGTTGCGGCCATCCTCCCCGGTATCAGACCCCCGGTCCGACAAACTGCCGATAAAACCCAGACGGATGGCTTTGGGCGGGCCGCATCCTTGCAAGCACCCCGCCAACAGCAGGGCTGCCAGCCAGAGCCATCGGTTCACGGCGGTGCACCCAGCCGCTGTGCCAGCCAGGGCCCCAGGTCTTCGATCGGCATGGGTTTGGCGTACAGGTAGCCCTGCGCCTCGTCGCAGCCCAGCCCGCGCAAGATGTTGGCCTGGGCTTCGGTTTCCACGCCCTCGGCCAGCACCTGCATGCCCAGCTGGTGGCCCAGCGGCACGATCATTTCGGCGATGCGCGCACCCAGGCGGCCCGAGTCCAGCGACATGACAAAGGCGCGGTCGATCTTCAGGCGGTCGGCGGGCAGGCGGTCCAGGTAGGAGAGCGATGAAAACCCGGTGCCAAAGTCGTCAATCGCCACCGCGATGCCGCGTGCCTTGATCTGGCGCAGCAGGGCGGCAACCCGCTCCATGCCCATCACCGCCACCGACTCGGTGATCTCCAGCTCCAGGCTGTCGGGCGGCATGCCGGAGTCACGCAGGGCCTCGTCCACCGTATCCAAAAACTGCGGCTGGGCGAACTGCACCGACGACACGTTGACCGCTACCCGGATGCCCGAGGCACAGCCCTGGCTTCTCAGCCCGGCCATGGCGTGCAGGGCCGAGCGCAGCACCCAGGCCCCCATGGTGACGATCAGGCCCGACTGCTCGGCTACCGGAATGAAGCGGTCGGGCGGCACAAACTTGCCGTCATCGGTGCGCCAGCGCAGCAGGGCTTCCACGCCGATCGGTCGGCCATCGGCCAGATTCACCTGGGGCTGGTACACCACAAACAGGTGCTCGTGGTCGAACGCGCGCTGCAGGCCGTGCAGCATGCGGGTGCGCTCGCGGGTGATGGTGCCCACCTCGGCCGAGTAGTAGGCGCTGCGGCCCTGGCCCAGCTCCTTGGCGCGCTTGAGGGCGATGGACGCGTCTTTCAGCAGCTCCAGGCCGGCGCCACTGGTGTCGTCGCAGCGTACGAAGCCCATACACACCGACACCGGGCGCAGCACGTTCTCGATCTCGAACGGCTGGTCGAATACGCTGCGCAGCCGCTCGGGATTGACGCCGGACTCCAGCCCGAACAGGCCAAAGGTGTCGCCCGCCACCCGGGCCAGAAATCCTGCTCCGGCCTGCACCGCACCCAGCCGCTGGGCGATGGCGGCCAGCAGCTGGTCGCCATAGCCATGGCCAAACATGTCGTTGGTTTCGGCGAACTGGTCCACGTCCATCAGGCCAATGGCATGCCCGGCCGTGCCACCCGCGGCGACGGCCTCGTCCAGGTGCTGGAGGAAGGCGGTGCGGTTGGGCAGACCCAGCATGCGGTCTACAAACGCATGGTTGCGCAGCCGGGTCACCAGCTCCACATTGGCCGCGCACAGGGCAATATTGGTACAAAACACTTCCAGCAGATGCGCGTCCACATCGCGCAGCGGGGCTGAAGCATAGACAAACGCCACGAAGTCACCACCCTCCCGGCCCGGAAAGAACAGTGTCACGCTGCGCTCGGCCAGCTGGTTGCGGCGCTCGGCCAGGCACTGGGTCAGGCAGGCCACGATGTACGGGTCGTCGATGTCGGCGATGCGGTGCTGCATCAGGTGGGCCAACCGCCCGGCAGCCGCGATCACCACGCAATCCGCCCCGGTTTCGGCGTGCGGCGTGCAGGCACACACCACCCCTTCGGGCTCCACGCCCACCAAACCGGCAATCTGCGTGATGACACCCTCGGCAAAGCTTTGCAGACCCGGCTCGGCAATGAACTGGTTGCTGGCGGCGACGATTTTCTCCAGCCCCCGGCGGCTGGCATCCATGCGGCGCAGCTGGTCGTAAGAGCGGATGGCCGCGGTCAGCGCGGTGTAGAGCTTGGTGCGGGTGAGCTCGCTTTTGGTTTTGTAGTCGTTGATGTCATAGCGGCGGATGGTGTCGATCTCCGGGGCCTGGCCCGGCTGGCCGGTGCGCAAGATGATGCGCACATTGGTCAGCCCCAGCTCGTTGCGAATGGCGCCCACGGTCACCAGCCCGGCGTTGTCGGTTTCCATCACCACGTCCAGCAGTACCACGGCCACATCGCGCTCACGCCGCAACACCTCCAGGGCCTCGGCGGCAGAGTGTGCGTGGAGGAGTTGCAGGCTGCGGCCTTCGATCTCCAGACCGCGCAGGCCGTAAGCGGTGCTTTCATGCACATCGGGATCGTCGTCCACCACCAGAATCTGCCACGGCTCTCGCAAGCTGGGTGTGGGCGTGGTGGCGGGCGCAGCGCCGTCTATGAACTCAAGCAGGTCTTCATCATCCATGGCCTATAGGGCGACAAGCGCCGCTTGAAAAGTAGAGACCCAGTCTCTTACAAAATGTATCAAACAACAAGCACATAGCCCCATGAGCCACTGCAATAGGGAAAACCCCAGCCAGAAACCCGTTCTTACAAATTGGGGGCCAGGAAACGCCGCAAATCTGTCTCGACCAGGTAGCGACGTGCGCGCTATGGCAACGATGCCACCGTTCCACTCCTGCGGCCCAACAACTGTGTCGGCACGTTCCGGGTCTCCGGCGCGGTGAACACCGCGCCGGCTGCGACGGTGCATACGAGCGTGACCAGACCCGCCACCCACGGCCAGGCATGCGGCCCTTCCGCAATCAACGCCGCACACACGCTGGGCGCAAAGCCGCTCAAGGCCACGCCGATCTGCGTGCCGATGGCCATGCCCGAGAGCCGCACGCGGGTGTCGAACATCTCGCCGTACAGGGCCGGCGCGATGCCGTTGGCCGCGCTGTAGGCCACACCGGTCAGCAGCAAGCCGAGCCAGAACACCGCCTGCATCTCGGCCTGGCTGACGGCCCACAGCAGCGGCCAGGTCAGCGCGGCCGAACCCAGCGCGCCGGCGATGAACACCGGCCGGCGCCCTACCCGGTCGGCCAGCCAGGCCCAGGCCGGGGCGGCGAACAGGGCCAGCACGCTGCCCAGCAGCATCAGCACCAGCATGTCCTGGCGCGGCATGCCCATGGTGTTGACCGCGTACGCCAGCAGGAACACGCCGGACACCGTGCTCACCACGGTCACTAGCGCGGCCAACGCCACGCGCAGCACGGCGACACGGTGGCACCGAAACAGGTCCAGGATGGGCAAAGGTGCGTCCTGAAACCTTGCACGCTCCACGGCGAACACCGGCGACTCGGGCACCGCGCGCCGCACCCACAGCCCGGCCAGCACGACGACCACGCTTAGCAAGAACGGGATGCGCCAGCCCCAGGCCAGCATGTCCGCCTGCGGCAGCGCCGCGACCGGCAGGAACACCAGCGAGGCCAGCACGAAGCCGAACGCCGTGCCGCTGAGCGAGAGGCTGGCGTAGAAGCCGCGCCGGTGCGCCGGTGCGTGCTCCAGCGTCATGGCATTGGCGCCCGCATGCTCGGCGGCCACCGAGAACCCCTGTAGCAGGCGCAACACGACGAGCAGCACCGGTGCCGCCATGCCGATCTGCGCGTGGCCGGGCAGCAAGCCGATCAGGAACGTGGACGCACCCATCAGCACCAGGGTCAGACTCAACACGGGCTTGCGGCCATGCCGGTCGCCCAGGTGGCCCAGCACCACGGCGCCGAGCGGGCGGGCCACGTAGCCCATGCCGAAGGTGGCGAATGCGGCGACGTGCTGCAGGCGGGAGTCGACCATCGGGAAGAACACCGGGCCGAACACCAACGCGGCCGCCGTGCCGTAAAGAAAGAAGTCGTAATACTCCAGCGCGCTGCCGACCCACGCGGCCCAGGCCGCCTTGGCGGGCGCGCGCGCAGGGCCATGGGGGCGCAATTCCGGTTCGGTGAAGGTCATCTTGTGCGGCAGCGATCGCAAATTAAACAAAGCGCCGAGTGTGGGCTGCTCGCGCCGCGCAAGAAGCTTGCACCAGATTAGGATAATCCCGCATTTCGTTCGATCATCGATCAACCCTGTGCGATTGCCGCGCGGCTGCTGCGCGCGCCATGGTTGTGCGCGCAGCCCAATGCTCCAATGGCGGTTCGTGCAGAAGGAGACAAGCTTGACCCAAGCAGCCGAAAAATTAGCCTCCCACAGCTCCCGCGTGTGCGACGCCACCGGCCAGCCCGTACTGGTCTGCCCGCCCGGTTGGCGCGGCCCGGATCTGGAGCGCTTCGTGATCCCGAGCGCAGCCGAATGCGGCCCGCAATCGACCAAGGTGCCAACCCTGTTTGTCTCCCGCTCGGGCACCGGCCGCCGCTGGTACCGCAGCGGCCACCGTGTACTCGAGCTGGTGACCGGGCCGCTGATCGACGTCTACAGCGCCCGCTACGAACGCGACCACGCGCGCTGGGAGGGCTCGTCGGGCGAGACGATCTGCGTGCGATTGCCGCATATCTTGACGCAACGCCTGCTGCACGATGAGGCCGACCGCTTCGATCTGCAAACGCTGTATGGCGCATCCGATCCACGCCTGGCGCAGCTGGTACACACACTGGCAGACGAGGTGCAGGACGGCCTGCCCAACGGCGACCTGTATGCCGAAGGTTTGTGCCTCGCCCTGGTCGGCTGGCTGTCCCGCCACTACGCTGCGGCCAAGCCAATGGCCTGCAAGGTGGTGGGGCTCCCGGCCGGGAAGCAGCAGCGCGTGCGCGACCTGATCGAGGCCCGCCTGGACGAGCGGCTGCACATCGAGGACCTGGCTGACAGCGTGGGCCTCAGCGCATTCCATTTCGCCCGCCAATTCAAAGCGACGTTTGGCGAATCGCCGCACCGCTACCTGCTCCGGCGCCGGGTCGAGACGGCCGTGGCCGCGCTGCGTAGCGACCGCGACCGGTCCATTGCCGACATCGCGCTGGCCTGCGGCTTTGCGAGCCAGGCGCACCTCACGGATGCCATGCGCCGTGGCACCGGGCTGACACCAGCCAAGGCGCGGATGTCCTGAGAACGTGTTCACGTTCTGACACCGCAAGATTCTGTAACGCGATCAGCAAGCCGCCGGAAGACGCGGCGCGGGCATCCCGGAACACTGGCCCCCACAGCGAACCGGCCGCCATCCTGCGGTCGGTTTGCGCTGGAAGCCACAACGAGGAGACCCATGCCCAACCCCTATCACCCCACGCGACACGCTGTCGCCCACGCCGCCACCGCCTGGTGGAGGCGCCGTTTGCAGCCCGCGGTCCGTGCAGTCACTGCTGCCGCCACCGTGGCCATCGGCCTGGCGCTCAGCGCCTGCGGTGGCGATGATTCCGCCACAACCAAGCCCTCGACCGCAACGGCGATGACGGCGGTCAATGCCGTGATTTCCTGCGCGGACATGGCCAAGCAGGACTTTGGCAAGGCCACCGGCCTGCCCACCACCGTGAGCAGCGCCACGTTGTCGGGCGGTAACTGCGTGCTCACGGGCACCATCGCCGGCACGCAGAACTACCAGGTCAAGCTACCGACCACGGGCTGGACGCAGCGCTTCATGATGAACGGCTGCGGCGGCTACTGCGGCTTTGTGGGCGACCCACGCACCACCAACGGCACCATGCTGTTCGGCTGCAAGCCCATCGAGCAGAACGACGTGGCGCTCGCAACGACGGACCTCGGGCACACGGCTGGCATCTCCAGCGGCCTCTGGGCCAAGGACAACCCGTCGGCAGTGATCGACTTCGCCTACCTGGGCATGCACAAGATGACCTTGCTCAGTAAGGCGCTGATCAAGGCCTATTACGGCCAGCAGCCCAAGAAGTCCTACTACGTGGGCTGCTCCGACGGCGGACGCGAAGGGCTGCAGGTGGCCCAGCGCTTTCCGGAAGACTTCGACGGCATTGTCGTGGGTGCGCCCGTGATCGACGAGACGGCCACCAATACCTTCTATCACGCGTGGAACATCCGCGTGAACATGGACCCTGTGACTGGCAACTCGATCTTCACGACCGACAAGAAGCCAGCGCTGATCGCCGCTGTGACCAAGGCTTGCGGCGACGAAGGTGGGCTGATCCAGGACCCGCGCACCTGCGACGGCGAGAAGATCCTCGCCTCGCTGCTGTGCACGGGTGCCGACTCCTCCAGCTGCCTGACGGCGGCGCAGGTCGGCGTGGTGCGCCAGGTCTGGCGCGGCCCGACCGACGAGACCGGCACGCTACTGTCCCCCGGTGACATGCCGATCGGCAGCGAAGGCTCATGGTCCAGCGTCACGCTGGCGGGCACGAATCCGGACACGGGTGGCGAAGGCGCCTGGGCGTCCGACTTTCCCAACTACCTGGCGGACTGGGGCTCGAGCACCGGCATCACCTACAAGAACATGGACTTCACATCGGCCAGCTACACCGCGCTGACCAAGCTGTCCAACCTGTGGGATGCGCACAACCCCGACCTGAGCCGTTTCGCGGCCCGCGGTGGCAAGCTCATCATCTGGCACGGCTGGGCCGATTCAGGCGCCTCGCCGTACATGGCGCTGAACTACTGGTCGGCCGTGCGCAAACAGATGGGTACCGACACGGCATCGAAGTTCATGACGCTGTACATGATTCCCGGCGTAGGCCACTGCAACGGCGGCATCAATGCAACGCGCACCGACTTTCTGACGCCCATGATCGACTGGGTCGAGAACGGCACGGCGCCCAGCAAGGTGACGGTCAACTTCGTCTCGACGGCGCAGACCTCGGCCGTCCTGAACAGCCGCCCGGTTTTCCCGTATCCGTCCATCGTCAAGTACGACGGCAAGGGCAACGTCGCGGATGAATCGTCCTGGGTACGCGCCGATGTCGCGTCCGGCGTCAGCGACACGCTGGCCTGGCGCGGCCTGGCGGACTATGCGCCGCTGAAGCAGATGTGGTGCGAACCGGTGCCAGGCTCGTCCATCCCCAGCTGCTCGCTCAAGTAGGCGAGCGACTACGCCAACCCTCGCGCCCGATGCCGTACAGAGCCGGCGCGGGCTGCGGGCTGCCTCAGAGATTCGGCGCCAGCAGGCGCTGCAGATCGGCCTCGGCCACGCCACGGCGCTGGGCCAGGTCTTTCAGCTGGTCTTCGCCAATCTTGCCGACGTTGAAGTACGCGCTGTCCGGATGCCCCAAATAGAAGCCGCTCACGCTGGCGGCTGGCAGCATGGCCAGGCTCTCGGTGAGTTCCATGCCGATCTCAGCGCATTGCAGCAAGGCAAACATGTCCTGCTTGGCGCTGTGGTCCGGGCAGGCCGGGTAGCCGGGCGCGGGGCGGATGCCGGTGTATTTCTCGGCAATCATCTCTTCGATGCTCAGCGACTCCTGCGGCGCGTAGCCCCACAGGTCGGTGCGCACGCGGTGGTGCAGGCATTCGGCAAAGGCCTCGGCCAGGCGGTCGGCGATGGCCTTGAACATGATGCTAGAGTAGTCGTCCAGCTCGGCCATGAACTGCGCTTCCTTCTTTTCGGCACCCAGCCCGGCGGTCACAGCGAACATGCCTGCGTAGTCGGCCACGCCACTGCTTTTGGGCGCCATGAAGTCGGCCAGGCAGCGGCTGGGGCGCATGACCCCATCGATGGCCTGCTTCTCGGTCTGCTGGCGCAGGCCGTGCCAGGTCATGGCGACTTCGCTGCGCGATGCGTCGGTGTAGAAGACAATGTCGTCGTCATTCACCGTATTGGCCGGATACAGGGCGATCACGCCGTTGGCGGTGAGCCAGCGGCCCTCGACCACGCGTTTCAGCATGGCCTGCGCGTCCTTGTGCACCCGGGTGGCTTCTATGCCGACCACTTCGTCGGTCAGGATGGCGGGGTAGGGCCCGGCCAGGTCCCAGGTCTGGAAAAACGGGCCCCAGTCGATGTAGCGGGCCAGCTCGGTCAGGTCGAAGTTCTTGAACACGCGCCGACCGATGAACCGGGGCACCTTGGGGGTGTAGGCCGCCCAGTCCACCACAGCCTTGTTGGCGCGGCATTTGGCCAGCGGCCACAGCGGGGTTTGCTTCTTGTTGGCGTGCTGGTGGCGCACCTTGTCGTAGTCGGCGTTGAGCTCTTCAATGAAGGCCCCCGCGCCGTCGCCCAGCAGGCTTTGCGCCACGCCCACACTGCGTGAGGCATCGGGCACATACACCACCGGGCCGTCGTAGTGGTGGGCGATCTTGACGGCGGTGTGCACGCGGCTGGTGGTGGCACCGCCAATCATCAGCGGAATTTTCTTGATGCGGAAGTGGTCGTCCTTTTGCATCTCGCCCGCCACGTACTGCATTTCTTCCAGGCTGGGGGTGATCAGGCCGCTCAGGCCCACGATGTCGGCCCCTTCCACCTTGGCGCGGGCCAGGATTTCGTGGCAGGGCACCATCACGCCCATGTTGATGACCTCGAAGTTGTTGCACTGCAAGACCACGGTGACGATGTTCTTGCCGATATCGTGCACGTCGCCCTTGACGGTGGCGATGATGATCTTGCCCTTGGTGCGCACATCGCGGCCCGCGGCTTCGTCCAGGCGCTTTTCTTCTTCGATGTAGGGAATCAAATGCGCCACGGCAGACTTCATTACCCGCGCGGACTTGACCACCTGGGGCAGGAACATCTTGCCCTGGCCAAACAGGTCGCCCACGATGTTCATGCCGGCCATCAGCGGGCCTTCGATCACGTGCAGCGGGCGGCCACCCTTGGCCAAAATGGCCTGGTAGGCCTCTTCGGTATCCGGCACGATGAAGTCGGTGATGCCGTGCACCATGGCGTGGCTCAGGCGCTGCTCCACCGTCACAAAATGCTCGGCGGTACCACGCCAGTCCAGGCGCTTGCTTTCGTCCTTGGCACCGCTCTTGGCGGTTTCGGCAATCTCCACCAGGCGCTCGCCCGCATCGGGGCGGCGGTTCAGCACCACGTCTTCCACGCGCTCGCGCAGCACCGGCTCCAGGTCGTCGTACACCCCCACCATGCCCGCGTTGACGATGCCCATGTCCATGCCCGCCTGGATGGCGTGGTACAGGAACACGGTGTGGATGGCCTCGCGCACCGGGTCGTTGCCGCGGAAGCTGAAACTCACATTGCTCACCCCGCCCGACACCTTGGCCCCCGGCAGGTTGTGCTTGATCCAGCGCGTGGCTTCGATGAAGTCCACCGCGTAGTTGTTGTGCTCCTCGATGCCGGTGGCTACAGCGAAGATGTTGGGGTCAAAGATGATGTCTTCGGGGGGAAAGCCCACCTCGTCGACCAGGATGCGGTAGGCGCGCTCGCAAATCTCGATCTTGCGGGCATAGGTGTCGGCCTGGCCCTGCTCGTCAAACGCCATCACCACCGCCGCCGCGCCGTAGCGCCGCACCAGCTTCGCATGGTGCTTGAAGGCATCGACGCCCTCTTTCATGCTGATGGAGTTGACGATGGGCTTGCCCTGGATGCAGCGCAGCCCGGCCTCGATCACCTCCCACTTGGAGCTGTCCACCATGATGGGCACGCGGGCGATGTCGGGCTCGCTGGCGATCAGGTTCAGAAAGCGCACCATGGCGGCCTTGCTGTCGAGCATGGCCTCGTCCATGTTGATGTCGATCACCTGCGCGCCGTTTTCCACCTGCTGGCGGGCGACCGACAGGGCCTGGTCGAACTCGCCGTTCAGGATCATCCGGGCGAAGGCCTTGGAGCCGGTGACGTTGGTGCGCTCGCCGATATTGACAAACAGCGTGCCTTGGCCAATGAGCACGGGCTCCAGGCCAGACAACAGCATGGGGGGGACGGGGCTTACGACAGATTCGGACATACAACTCACCTGTGGAGGGACATGGTTCAGGTGAGCGTCGTTGGTAATCAACCCAAGCCTGACGGGGGAAAACCCGCTGCAACGCTCCTTGGGAGGCTGCAATTTTAAGGGCGGGCCAAAATTTATAAGAAATCCGGCCCCCGTGCTTATTCAATAAGCGTAACAAGCTATTTATTTAATAGCAACTACATACCAACCCCAGCCCTGCCCGCCCAGGCGATGTGCTAAAAGCGGAGCAGGCTTCACCACGGACCCGAGACCATGTTCAAAAACCTGATGGACGGCATCAAAACCCAGTTGTCGCGGACACCGGAGCTCCTCGAACCCCACGAGCGCATGCGCTCGGTGCAGCACTCGGGTTCGGCCAGCCGCGCCGCCGAGCTGCTGATTGCGCCCACCGCGCTGATGCAGCTCAGCCCCACCGAGGCGCTGACGGTGGTCAGCTACATGACACCGCGCCGCATCCCCATGGACACCACCTTCATCCACGAAGGCAACACCAGCGAAACCGGCTACATGCTGCTGTTGCTGGAGGGCGAGGTGACGGTGGAGAACATCGTGGTGAGCCGACGCAACCCGGTCACGGTCAGCGTTCTCGGCCCGGGCAGCCTGATTGGTGAAATGGGTCTGATCGACGGCCAGGCGCGGCTGGCCTCGTGCACCGCCACCACCGACGTCACCGGTGCCATGCTGTCGCGCGCGGCGCTGGAAAAGCTCAGCCAGGACGACCCGCACACCGCCGCCAAGCTGCTGCTGGCCGTGTCGCTGCGCATCGCCGAGCGGCTGCGCGACACCACCGAAAAGGTCAAACGCTACAGCCAGCTGGTGCAAGCCATGCAGCAGGAAATCGACCACCTGATGCCCACTTGAGGGGCCGCTTCAGGCCACCGCCACCTGCAGGGCGGAGGCAGGCAGGCCAAACACCCGGTCAAACACCCAGTTGAAAACAAAGGTGTAGACCACAAAAAACACCACCAGGCCAAGATCCATCACCAGGGCTTGCCACAGCGTGGTGTCAAACCACCAGGCCATCAGCGGCACCAGAAACAGCACCAGCCCCCCTTCGAAGCCCACCGCATGTGCCACCCGGCGCGCCAGGCTGCGGCCACGCACGGCCTGGCGCGCCTCCCAGCGCTCGAACAAGGTGTTGAACACCAGGTTCCACACCACCGCCACCACCGAAGCCGCCACCGCCAGCACGCCCGCCGTCTGCATGCCCTGGCCCGACATCCCGGCCAGCCCCAGTGTGGCGGCCACGATGGCAAACCCCTCGTAGAGGCTGACGTAGACAACTTTTCTCTTCATTCCTTGCATGGTGCGGGTCCTTGGTAATGCAATGACTGTATGTCTTAAACTCTGATATATAAAGTCAGCTTATTTCAATTTAACTGATAGATAGACCATGGCATTCACCTCCGAGAGCGTGCAGGTGTTTCTGGCCGTGCTGGACCGGGGCTCGTTCTCGGCCGCCGCGCGGGCACTGGGCCGCGTGCCGTCAGCGGTGAGCATGGCCATTGCCCACCTGGAGGCCGAACTGAACCTGCCCTTGTTCGACCGCCGTGGCCGCGAACCCCAGCCCACGGCGGCGGCCCGCTCGCTGGAGCCGCAGGCCCGGCTGCTGGCCGCCCAGTTGCAGCAGCTCCAGGCCCAGGCGCTGGCCCTGACCCAGGGCCTGGAAAGCCGCCTGACCCTGGCCATCGCCCCCGAGCTGCTGGCCGCAGAGTGGCGCAGCCCGCTGGCCACGCTGGCGCAGGAATACCCTTTGCTGGAAGTAGAGGTGCTGGCCGCGCCCCAGGCCGACGCGTTGGCCATGCTGCACGCGGGCCGGGCCAACCTGGCGCTGGTGTTCGAGCGGCCCAGCCTGGACGGGCGCGAGGGCTTCCAGGAGGTGAGCAGCGAAATATTGGTGGCCGTGATGGCCCCCGCCCTGCTGGCCCAGACCCTGCAGCCGGACGCGGGCCTGCGCGAAGAGCAGCTCACCAACACCCGGCAAATCGTGGTGGCCAGCCGCGACCTGGCCGCCATCGACACCCGCTTCGCCTACGCCCGCCACTGCTGGCGCACCGACAACCACATCGCCGCGCTGGGCCTGATCGAGGCCGGTATCGGCTGGGGCTGGCTGCCGCAATCCTTCGTGCGCAGCCAGATCGCCGCGGGCACCCTGGTGCAGATGCCGTTCGAGAATCTGACCAACCGGCTGGAGCTGTGGGTGGACGTGGTCTGGTCCAAGGAAAGGCCGCTGGGCCTGGCCGCGCGCCGCTTCATCGCCCTGGTGAGCGCGGGGCGGGCGGCCAGCAAGGCCCCCAAACACGATTTGTAAGAAATCGGCCGCCCGTGCTGATGGGACCGGCACGAGCAGCTACGAATTGTGTCGCAGTTAGATTTTTCCCAGCACTTCCCACTGGCCGCTGCGCTGCGAGGCAAACAGCGCATCGATGATGCGCATGTTCTGGATCGCGTCTTCCACGCCGTACTGCAGCGGGGCCTCGCCCCGGATCGCCAGCGAGAAGGCATCGCCTTCCAGGCTGTACTGGTCACAGGGGGCAAAGGTCTCCACCGTGGCGCTGGCACCGCCCAGGGCTTTGCCGTTGTCGATGAAGATGCGGGTCGCCTCGCCCTGCGGCGCGTTGAATGGGATCTCGATCTCTACCCGCTGCTGCGTGCCCACCACCTGCACGCGCTGGTAAGGCGTGGACTGGGTGGAGACGGTGAAGTTGAGCTGGCGGCCGCCGCCAAAATCCAGCAGCGCGCTGAACATGCGGTCCACGCCAAACTCGGGGTCCATGTCGGCCAGCGCCATCACGCGCAGCGGCTCGGCATCGAACAGAAAGCGTCCGGCCACGATGGGGTAGCAGCCGATGTCGAACAGCGCACCGCCGCCCTTTGCCACTACGTTGCGGATGTTGTCCGGGTTGCGGTTGAAGTACGAGAACCAGGCCTGCACCGCGCAGCGCTCGCCCAAAGCCCCGCTTTGCACCAGCGCGCGGGTGCGCAGCCACTGCGGATGGAAACGCACCATGAAGGCTTCCATGATGTGCACTTGGCCCGCCACTTCGCGCAGCTGCGCCGCCTCGGTGGCGTTCAAGGCCATGGGCTTTTCGCACAGCACATGCTTGCCCGCGCGCGCCGCCGCCAGGGTCATGGGCACGTGCAGGTCGTTGGGCAGGGGGTTGTAGATGGCCTCGATGGTGGGGTCGGCCAGCAGCTCTTCGTAGGAGCCGTAGGCGGTGGGAATGCCCAGCTTGTCGGCGGCGGCACGGGCCGAAGGCAGGGCGCGCGAGGCAATCGCCTGCACATCGCACCACTGGCTGCGCATCAGCGCCGGGGTGACCTTTTCCATGCCAATCTTGGCGGTACTCAACACACCCCAGCGTACTTTTTGCATATCAGGCAGCCTCTTTGTAGAAATACGAACGCAGCACGCGGCCCGGCAGCGGTGTCACCGCGTCGTGGATGGCGGCGATGTGCTCTGGCGTGGTGCCGCAGCAGCCGCCGACGATGTTGACCAGTCCCTCGGCGGCGAACTCGCGCACCAGGGCCGAGGTGACATCCGGGGTTTCGTCGAAACCGGTGTCGCTCATGGGGTTGGGCAGGCCCGCGTTGGGGTAGCAGCTGATGAAGGTGTCCGGGGCCACGCGGTGCAGCTCCTGGATGTAGGGGCGCATCAGCGCCGCGCCCAGGGCGCAGTTCAGGCCGACGGCCAGCGGCTGGGCGTGGCGCACGCTGTGCCAGAACGCGGTGACGGTCTGGCCGCTGAGGATGCGGCCCGAGGCATCGGTGACGGTGCCGCTGATGATCAGCGGCAGGCGCTGGCCCGAGTCGGCAAAGTATTCGTCCACCGCAAACAGCGCGGCCTTGGCGTTGAGTGTGTCAAAGATCGTTTCCACCAAAATCACGTCGCTGCCGCCCTCGACCAGCGCCTTGGTCTGGTCGTAGTAGGCGGCGCGCAGTTCTTCAAAGGTCACGTTGCGCGCGCCGGGGTCGTTCACGTCGGGGCTGATGCTGGCGGTTTTGGGCGTGGGGCCCAGCGCGCCCGCCACGAAGCGCGGCTTGTCGGGCGTGCTGTACTTGTCGCAAGCGGCGCGGGCGATGCGCGCGGACTCGAAATTCATCTCGATGGCCAGGTCGGCCATGTCGTAGTCGGCCTGCGCCACGGTGGTCGCGCCAAAGGTGTTGGTCTCGATCAGGTCGGCCCCGGCGGCCAGGTAGCCTTCGTGGATGTCGCGGATCACGTCCGGGCGCGTCAGGCTGAGCAGCTCGTTGTTGCCCTTCACGTCCTTGTGGAAGTTCTTGAAGCGCTCGCCACGATACTGTTCTTCCGTCAGCTTGAAGCGCTGGATCATGGTGCCCATCGCGCCGTCGAGGATGGCGATGCGTTGCGCCAGGATGGCGGGGAGTTGCTGGGCGCGGGTGTAGGTAGGCGTTTTCATGAGGGGTCGATTGTAGGAAACACAGCCAAGGCTTGGCACGCCAAGGGCACTTGGGGGTCCATTGGGGGATTGCTACACCGCAGAATGCGTGCGCAGCCAGTCTTTGAGCGCGTCGTTCATCCGGGTTTGCCAGCCGGGACCTGCGGTTCGAAAGGCTTCCAGCACCTCATGGTCGAAACGGATAGCCACTTGCTCTTTGGTGGCGCTGCCTGCGGGGCGACCACGCTTCTTACGGTAGGCGGCCACGCCTGCTTGCAGCTCCTCGGCGCTGGCAGGGCGGTCGTCTGGGTCCGTGCCGTCCCACACAAAATCTTGGGATGGAAGGCTGGCCCGCACGGCGGCCAGGGTTTCCTTACGACTCATCGCATTCGTTTTCGAGCCAGGCATCGTAAACCTCACGTTCTATACGGCTCGCACGTCGAAAACTGATCACGCGTGCAGAGCCACTACGTTCGGTGTGTACCACCGACAGCACGGCCAGAAAACCCAACACATAAGAGATCGACAGCATGCGTACTTCGCCGATACCCTGCTGCGGGATGTCCAGCCGAAACCGCGACTCCAATACCTCGCCTGCGTCGGCAAAATCAAACCCATGTTTGCGCAGATTGCTTTGCCGCTTGGCTTCGTCCCAGGTAAGTCGGGTATCCATGCGATTAATTGTAGATGCATTAATTGCATCTGTGCTATTTTTGTAGATGCATTATTACAATGCCCGCCAAAATCACACCTCCTGCAACGGCCCCATGCTGCGTAGGCGTACGGCATCCCGCACCGGCGGCTGGCCGAACAGCCGGGCGTACTCGCGGCTGAACTGGGACGGGCTTTCATAGCCCACGGCAAAGCCGATGCTGGCCGCGTCGGCCTGGCCCGCCAGCAGCAGGCGACGGGCTTCCTGCAGGCGGATCTGCTTTTGGTACTGCAGCGGGCTCATGGCGGTAACGGCTTTGAAATGGCGGTGGAAGGTGGAGGCGGTCATGTGCACCTGCTCTGCCACCGTGGCGATGCGCAGCGGCTCGGCAAAGTGGCTGCGGATCCAGGCGATGGCGCGACCAATGTGGGCCAGGTGGCTGTGGGCCAGGGCGATCTGGCGCAGCATGGGGGCCTGCGCGCCGGTGAGCAGACGGTACAGGATTTCCCTTTCAATCAGCGGGGCCAGCATGGGGATGTGGGCCGGGGTGTCCAGCAGCCGCAGCAGGCGCAGCACGGCATCCAGCAGGTCGGGCGTGACCGGGCTGACGGCCAAGCCGGGCGACGGGGCACCCGGGGGCTGGTTCGGCAAGGCCAGCAACATGTCGGCCAGGGCCGCCATGTCCAGCGCGAGCGCGAAGGCCAGATAGGGCTCCTCCGGGCTGGCCTGCACCACCGCCCCGGTCACCGGCAGGTCCACCGACACCAGCAGGCACTGCCCGGCGCGGTACTCCACCACCGACTCGCCCAGCAACACCCGCTTGGCCCCCTGGGCCACGATGTACAGAATCGGCTGGTAGACCACGGCCACGGGCAAGGTGGGCGCGTCCGCCCGCACCAGCCGTACGCGTGGCAGAGCCGTGGCGGCCTGGTTGCCCTGCCAGTGCCGTGCAATCACATCGCAAATTTCCTGATAAAGCCCGATGGGCGTGGACGGCAACATGCGAGGATTATGCAAGAGCTGCGCAACATTGGGCTACCGCCGTAGTGGCCCGTGCGGGGATAGTCAAGCCCTTTCAACCCAAGGAGCCCCCATGCCTTTCCAATCCACCACCTGGTTCATTACCGGTGCCGCACGCGGCATCGGCGCACACACCGTGCAGGCCGCCCTGGCCGCAGGCCACAACGTGGTCGCCACCTCCCGTAGCCGCCACAGCATCGCCACCACCCACGACCGCTTGCTGGCACTGGACCTGGACGTGACCGTTGAAGCCCAGGCGCACGCCGCCGTGCAGGCCGCCGTGGCGCGCTTTGGCCGCATCGACGTGCTGGTCAACAACGCGGGCTACGGCCAGCTGGGCCTGTTCGAAGAAAGCACGGCGGCGGATGCGCAGGCGCAGTTCGACACCAATGTGTTCGGCCTGTTCCACGTCACGCGTGCGGTGCTGCCGGTGATGCGCCAGCAGCGCGCAGGCCGGGTGCTGAACCTCTCGTCCATCGCCGGCATGCGGGGCCGCACCGGCACCGCCCTGTACAGCGCCAGCAAGTTCGCGGTGGAGGGCTTCTCCGAGGCCCTGGCGCAGGAGGTGGCGGCCTTCGGCATCTTTGTCACCATCGTGCAGCCCGGCGCATTCCGCACCGACTTTCTGGACGGCCAGTCGATGCGCACCGGCAGCCAGCCCCTGGCCGCCCCCTCTGCTGATTACGCCGCGCAATCCGCCCAGGTGGCCCAAGGCTTCGGTGCCCGCAACCACCAGCAGCCCGGCGACCCGGCGCGGCTGGCCGCCGTGCTGCTGCAACTGGCCGCCCACCCCCAGCCACCGCTACGGTTTGCGGCGGGGAGCGATGCGGTGGAGATCATTGGGGCGAAGATTGAGGCGCTGCGGGGGGAGCTGGAGGCTTGGCGGGGGGTGTCGGTGGACACGGATGGGAAGTTTTAAGGAATATAGGCTGCCTGTGCTTATCTGGTGAGCGTGAGCAGCTATCAATTGCAGAGCAATTGCAGTTCTACAAAAAACGACTGGGCGGAATACGGTCGCACAGCCGCCCCGGCAACACGGAAGGGCACAATACCCCCTCCCACCAGCCCTCCACTGGTTTACCCATCCAATCAGCCCCCTGCGCTCATCCCATAAGCGCAAGCAGCTACAAATAGCAGAGCAACCGCATTGTCCTCGACTCCCCTCGCCATCCTGCGTGAAACCTTTGGCTACGAGCAGTTTCGTGGGCCGCAACAAGCCATCGTGGAGCATGTGGTGGCCGGGGGCGATGCGCTGGTGCTGATGCCCACCGGCGGTGGCAAGTCGCTGTGTTACCAGATTCCAGCGATTGCGCGGCAGATGGCGGGGCAAGGGGTGACCATCGTGATTTCGCCGCTGATTGCGCTGATGCACGACCAGGTGGGGGCGCTGCACGAGGCAGGGGTGTCGGCGGCGTTTTTGAATTCCACGCTGAGCTTTGCCGAGGCGCTGGACGTGGAGCGCCGCTTGATGCGTGGCGAGATCACCATGCTGTACGCCGCGCCCGAGCGCATCAACACGCCGCGCTTTCTGGACCAGCTCGACGAGCTGCTGGCGCGCGGCCAGCTGAGCCTGTTTGCGATTGACGAGGTGCATTGCGTAAGCCAGTGGGGCCACGACTTCCGCCCCGAATACCGGGCGCTGACGGTGCTGCACCAGCGCTACGCCAGCGTGCCGCGCATTGCGCTCACCGCCACGGCCGACGCGCTGACCCGGGCCGACATCGTGGAGCGGCTGCAGCTGGAAGATGCGCAGCACTTCGTCAGCAGCTTTGACCGGCCCAACATCCGCTACACCATCGTCGAGAAGAAAGATGCCACCCAGCAGCTGCTGCGCTTCATCCAGCGCGAGCATGCGGGGGCGGATTTCCAGGATGCCGGGGTGGTGTACTGCCAGTCGCGCAAACGGGTGGAAGAGGTGGCGCAGACCCTGGTAGAGAACGGCATCAACGCCCTGCCGTACCACGCCGGGCTGGACACCAAACTGCGCCAAACGCACCAGGACCGATTTCTGCGCGAAGAGGGCATTGTGATGGTGGCCACCATCGCCTTTGGCATGGGTATCGACAAGCCGGACGTGCGTTTTGTGGCGCACCTGGACATGCCGAAAAACATCGAAGGCTACTACCAGGAGACGGGCCGGGCCGGGCGCGACGGCCTGCCGGCGGCCGCGTGGATGGTCTACGGCCTGCAGGACGTGGTGAACCAACGCCGCATGATCGACGAGAGCCCCGCCAGCGAAGAATTCAAGCAGGTGATGCGCGGCAAGCTGGACGCGCTGCTGGGCCTGGCCGAAGCCACGGACTGCCGCCGGGTACGGCTGTTGAAATACTTTGGGGAAACCTCCCACGCGTGCGGTAATTGCGACAACTGCCTGGAGCCACCGCAGGTGTGGGACGGCACCGAGGCGGCGCGCAAGCTGCTGTCCACCATCTACCGCATCCAGCAGATGAGCGGCATCACCTTTGGCGCGGGCCACATCATGGACATTTTGCGGGGCAAGACCACCGACAAGGTGAACCAGTTCAACCACGGCAGCCTCAGCACCTTTGGCCTGGGCACGGACTACAGCGAGCTGCAATTGCGCGGCGTGCTGCGCCAGCTGATCGCCATCGGCGCGGTGGCGGTGCAGGGCGAATACAACACCCTGGGCCTGACCGAAGGCTCGCGCGCGGTGCTCAAGGGCGAGGTGCCGCTGATGCTGCGCGCCTCCGTCTCCGGCCCGGCAGAGCGCAAACCCCGGCGCGAGAAATCCACGGCCAAGTCTGCGGCCAAATCGGCGGTGGTGGCGGCGCTGGACGACAGCGCCCAAGCCCGCTTCACTGCCCTGAAAGCCTGGCGCGCCGAAGTCGCCCGCGAGCACAACCTGCCCGCCTACGTGATCTTCCACGACGCGACCCTGGCCGCGATTGCCGCCATCGACCCGCGCAGCCTGGGCGACCTGGAGGGCGTGAGCGGCATTGGGGCGAAGAAGCTGGAGGCCTATGGCGAGGCGGTGCTGGGGGTGTGCGTGGCGGCGTAGGCCGCTAAAAACGCCGCAAACTCGCCAATCGGCACGGGCCGACTCAGCAGGTAGCCCTGGATGGCCGCGCAGCCGATATCGGCCAGAAACTGGCGCTGGCCTTCGGTTTCCACGCCCTCGGCAATCACCTGCAGGCCCATGTTGTGTGCCAGCGTGACCACGGTGCGGGCGATGGCGGCATCGTTGGGGTCGGTGAGCACATCGCGCACAAAGGATTTGTCGATCTTGAGCTGGTCCAGTGGCAGCTTTTTCAGGTAGCTCAGCGACGAGTAGCCGGTGCCAAAGTCGTCCAGCGACAGACGCACGCCATGGGCGCGCAGGGCCGTCATTTTGGCAATGATGTCGTCCACATCGTTGACCAGCATGCTCTCTGTCAGCTCCAACTTGAGCCGCGACGGCTCCGCTCCCGAGCGCGCCAGCACCGACAGCACCTGCTGCACGTAATCGGGCTGCTTGAACTGCTGGGCGCTGACGTTCACGGCGATGGTCAACTCTGCGGTGGTTGGGTCCTGCGACCAGCGCACCAGCTGGGCACAGGCGGTGCCCAGCACCCAGTGGCCCAGGGGCAGGATCACACCGGTCTGCTCTGCCACGGGAATGAACTCCGCCGGGGACACCATGCCGTTGACCGGATGGATCCAGCGCACCAGCGCCTCTACGCCCGCGATGCGGCCCTGCTCGTCCGTCTGGGGCTGGTAGTACAGCGCAAACTGGTTACCGGGCAGGGCTTTGCGCAGGTCGGAGGCCATGGCGTTGTAGGCGGTCATTTCCGACTGCATCACGTGCAGCAAGGCGTACAGCCCCAGCAGGGCCAGTGCGTTGTTGAACCAGGTGCCAGGAATGCGCACCGCATCGGGCAGCACATAGGGCGTGTCGAAGCCCCATTGGGTACTGGCAAACACAAAGAACGTGGCGAAGCAGGCCATGGAAATGCCATGCCGAAGCCACGCACGTTCGCCCTTGAAGATCAAAAAGGTGCCCATGCCCATGACCAGAAAGAAGTGGTGTGCCGAGCGGGGCGCCTGGGCGTTGGGAATATCTTGCACCAGGCACAACAAGCACAGCGCGACGTACAGGCTGCACACCATCAGCAAGGTCGCGGTGCGGGTACGGCCGCGCAGGGTGAAGACTGCACTGATGGCCGCGATGGCGGCCAGCACGATGTTGCACACCACGATCGACCAGGTCCCACGCAGGCCGAAATACACGGCCCAACCCAGCATGCCCAAGGCCATCACCGCGCTCCAGACCAGCAAGGCGCGCCGCATGCGCAGGCCGTGCTTGCTTTCCGGGCCTGGCGGATGGACCCACACCTTGTAATCGAATGTGGGCATGCGGGTGGCCTAGTGCATGAAACCCATTCCCCGGGCTTCGCGCACCTCGGGTTTGATGCGGTGCTCGGCTTCCAGTTGCTCCATGAACTCGTCGGGGCTCAGAGCCGCATCCAGAATCTCGGACTGGCGCTTCACCGCCGCGAAGTCGCCGGGGCAGAGTTGCTCCAGCTTGCCCAAACGGGTGCCCAGTGCGTCGGTCAGCAGGGCCGCATCGCCACCCAGGGCTTCGCGCACAAACATGGTTTCACGCTGGGCGCGCAGCAGGGGTTTGAACTGGATCTTGAAGGTGAAACGGCGCAGGGCGGCCTGGTCGATACGGTCCAGCAAATTGGTGGTGCACACAAAAATGCCCCGGTAGCGCTCCATGCCCTGCAGCATTTCGTTCACCTCGGTGACCTCGTAGGTGCGCTGGGCGCCGCGCCGGTCTTGCAAAAAGCTGTCGGCCTCGTCCAGCAGCAGCACGGCTTTTTCGGCCTCGGCCTCGCGGAACATGGCGGCCATTTTTTGCTCGGTTTCGCCCACGTATTTGCTCATCAGGTCGCTGGCCTGCTTGACGATGAGCGGCTTGTCCAGGGCCTTGGCGATGTGCTCGGCCAGAGCGGTTTTACCGGTGCCGGGTGCGCCATAAAAGCACAGCGTGCCGTGGCCGCGCGCTTTCAGGGCCTGCACGATGCGGGGGATTTCAAAGCGGCTTTCCACGTTGAGCATGTCCAGGCTGTAGGTGGTGGCGCTGGGGCGCTGGGCGTGGTCGCTGGCGCTGTTGCCCAGGGCCCGGTCGGCGTTCTGGAGCTGGCGGTCAATCAGGGTTTCAAAGGTGCTGTCGGCATCCGGGGTGGCCGGGGTGACCAGCCCGGCGAAGCGCACCGCCGTGCGGATTTGCGCCGGGGTCAGGCCCTTGCGCTCGGTGAGCTTGGCCACGAAGGCATCGCTCACGGCCACGCCCTCCAGCGTTTTGCGCACCAGGCCTTCGCGGGCACCGGGCGGGGGCGATTTCAGCTCCAGGTGGTAGGCAAAGCGGCGGCGGAAGGCCGGGTCGATCTGCTCGATGCGGTTGGTCACCCACAGCGTGGGCACGTTGTTGGATTCCAGGATCTGGTTCACCCAGGCCTTGCCGCTGACCGACGCGCTGCCGGGTGCGGCCACCTGCTCGGCGCGGGCCATGAGCTGGGCGGCCTCGGTACTGATAGGCGGGAACACGTCCTCCACCTCGTCAAACAGCAGCGCGGCCTGCACGCTGCCTTTGAGGAACACCTGGGCGATTTGCAGCGAGCGATAGCGGTCGCGGCCACTGAGGGAGTTGCCGTCGCGGTCGGCGTATTCCACCTCGAACAGGTCCAGCCCGGCGGCCTGGGCTACCACCCGGGCCAGCTCGGTCTTGCCGGTGCCCGGCGGGCCGTAGAGCAGCACGTTCACGCCTGGCTCTTTGCGCGCCACGGCGTTGCGCAGCAGACTGACAAGCACCTGCGCGTCGTCCAGCACATAGGTGAAGTCGTTGAGGGCCAGGCTGCTCTTGGTGGCCGGGCGGGTGAACACGGCCATCAGCTCGCTCTGGTCGCGGTACTCGCGCATCAGCACGGGTGGCAGCTTTTCGCTGACCTTCATCAGGTCGGCCAGGTCGGTGATGTTGTGCTCGGAGATCAGGTTTTCCACCAGGCCGATGCGCTCCAGGCGCGAGCCCGCGCGCAGGGCCTCGCCCACCTCGGACGGGCTGACCCCGGCGACTTCGGCAATCGCGGCATAGGCCTCGGGCGCGTTGTTCACCTTGACCTCGACCAGGATGGTGCGCAGATCGCGCTGGTAGCGGGCCAGCGTGCCGTACAGCAGCAGGGCGCGTTCGGCCTTGTTGAGCTGTAGCAGGCCCGACAGCGCGTCGATGTTCTTCTCCACCAGGGTGGACTGCTTTTTGAGCGCGTGGGTGAGCCATTCGCCGGTAACGGCCAGGGCAGAGAGTAAATCCTTGGGCTGGTCCTTGGCGTACTCGTCCAGATAGAAAAACAGCGTGCCCTCTTCGTAGGGGCCGCGCCACACGCCGTGGCGTTCCAGGAATTCGGTGGTGCCCAGGGCGGCGTGGCCGCGCCAGAATTCGTTGTCCTTGCAGCGGCGGGTGAGGAATTCGCGCAGGCGCAGCAGCACCGGCTGGGGCCACACCAGGTGCCGCCCGGCCATGGCCAGCAGGCTGTTGAGGTCGCGGCGCACATTGAACTTGGGGCCTTGGCGGGCCACCAGAGTGAGCACAAAATGCGAGCACATCAAATCCAGCACGGGCGCGGTTTTCAGGCCGGGTGAGGGCACCAGCTGCGGATTCGCAGGATCAAAAACCAGACGCTTCACCATAAGACAGGCTCCTCGCAACGGGGTTCGTTGCTGCACCATAACGCAGCGGCTGGGGCATGGGAAGACCTGGGCCCCTAATATTCCCGGAACACGCATAGCCCTTGCCTGCAGCGTCACTGCGCCGTGCGGGCGCAGGTCTCCGCTTAGAATCGATGAGAACCGAAATTCAAGGAAAACCCCATGTCCCAGCCCACCGACGACCACAGCACACCCGCACACGCCCCGGCCGATGCCGTGGAGGCCATCGTGCCCCTGATCCCCATGGTGTTGCCTATCGTCGGCGGTGTGTTGATTTTCTTGCTGGCCTTCATCGCCGTTTCCATGGCCTAAATGGCCTCTGGCGCTGGTCCGGCATGGACTGGTCGCTATTGATCGAATAGCACCACGCCCCTTTGCAGGGCGGGTGCCCAGGTTTTGCGCAACGCCGAACCAGTTTCACTCCCACTCCCCGTCTTCATTCTACGAAAGCTATGCTTTCAATAGCTTGTTACGCCCTCTCCACGGGCGCTGGCCGCCTATTTCTCTCCATTTTTTAGTCCCGTTGGGTACATCCATCTTTTGGCATTGCTATGCATAACCCCATGCAACGTTTGCATATCATTTGCATGTAATCGTCCTGTAACCGGTCTGCACGTCTCTAAAATCGGCATCCCAGCCTCCCGAGGTTGCAAAGCCGTTTTCTGAAAAGGCCGCTCGCAGTGCCCAGTGCACGAAGCCCTCTTTTGAAAAAACGATTTTCAACTTAGGAGCTCCTCAATGAACGCACGCACTTTGCAAGGCCTGGCCGTCACCGCGCCCGCCTATGTCAAAAACACCCGGCTGCTGGCCTGGGTGGCCGACATGGCCGCACTCACCCAGCCTGACGCCATTTACTGGTGTGACGGCAGCCAGGACGAATACGACCGTTTGTGCCAGCAACTGGTGGCGGCAGGCACGTTCAAGCAGCTCAACCCGGCCAAGCGCCCCAATTCCTTCCTGGCCTGCAGCGACCCCAGCGATGTGGCCCGCGTGGAAGACCGCACCTACATCTGCTCCGACAAAAAAGAAGACGCAGGCCCCACCAACAACTGGATGGAACCCGCCGAGATGCGTGCCACGCTGAACCCGCTGTTTGCCGGTTGCATGCGTGGTCGCACCATGTACGTGGTGCCGTTCAGCATGGGCCCGCTGGGTTCGCCCATCGCCCACATCGGTGTCGAGCTGTCCGACAGCCCGTACGTGGCCGTCAACATGCGCACCATGACCCGCATGGGCCGGGCTGTGGTGGAACTGCTGGACATTGACGGCGCCTTCGTGCCCTGCGTGCACACCGTGGGTGCGCCTTTGGCCCCAGGCCAGGCCGATGTGAAATGGCCGTGCAACAAGACCAAGTACATCGTGCACTTCCCCAAGACCCGCGAAATCTGGTCCTACGGCTCGGGCTACGGCGGCAACGCGCTGCTGGGCAAGAAATGCTTTGCGCTGCGCATCGCCTCCAACATGGGCCGCGACGAGGGCTGGCTGGCCGAGCACATGCTGATCCTGGGCGTGACCAACCCGCAAGGCAAAAAGTACCACGTGGCCGCCGCCTTCCCTAGCGCCTGTGGCAAGACCAATTTCTCCATGCTGGTGCCGCCCGCGGGCTTCCACGGCTGGAAGGTCACCACCATCGGTGACGACATCGCCTGGATCAAGCCCGGTGCCGATGGCCGCCTGTACGCCATCAACCCCGAAGCCGGCTACTTTGGCGTGGCCCCCGGCACCAACTACCACACCAACCCCAACTGCATGGCCAGCCTGGACAAGGACGTGATCTTCACCAACGTCGCCCTGACCGACGACGGCGATGTGTGGTGGGAAGGCATGGAAAAAGACACCGGCAAGCTGCCCGACCATCTGATCGACTGGCAAGGCAACGACTGGACCCCGGCCATCGCCAAGGCCACCGGTGCCAAGGCCGCCCACCCCAACTCGCGTTTCACCGTGGCCGCCACCAACAACCCGGCGCTGGACGAAGCCTGGGACGATGCCGCCGGTGTGCCCATCGACGCCTTCATCTTCGGTGGCCGCCGCTCGACCACCGTGCCTCTGGTCACCGAGGCCCGTAACTGGACCGAAGGCGTGTACATGGCGGCCACTATGGGCAGCGAAACCACCGCCGCCGCCGCGGGCCAGATGGGCGTGGTGCGCCGCGATCCGTTCGCCATGCTGCCCTTCATGGGCTACAACATGAGCGACTACTTCCAGCACTGGCTGAACATGGGCGAGAAAATGGCCCACGCGGGCACCCGCCCACCTGCCATCTTCTGCACCAACTGGTTCCGCAAGGGCGCAGATGGGCAATTCGTCTGGCCCGGCTACGGCGAGAACATGCGCGTGCTGAAGTGGATGATCGACCGCCTGGAAGGCGAAGCTGCAGGCCAGGAGAACATCTTCGGCATCAGCCCCACCTACGGCGAGCTGAACTGGACCGGGCTGGACTTCACGCGCGCACAGTTCGACACCGTCACCCACATCGACACCGCCGCCTGGCGCCAAGAACTGGTGCTGCACACCGAGTTGTTCACCCAGTTGGCCCACCACCTGCCCCAGGCCTTGGTAGACACCAAGAACGCCCTCGAAAAGCGCCTGGCCACGTAAGCAGCCTGCGCGCCCATTGAAAAAGCCCCGGCCATCTTGACGATGGGCGGGGCTTTTTGCCGACGGGTGCCGGATTTCGGATTTAGATGTGTGGGCTCACGCGGTAGTTGGCGGCGTTGTAGGCCTGGGCATCCAGCAGGTCAAAGGCACGCAGCAGGGCGCGGCCAATGCGGTTGGATTGGGGCTTTTCGGCCACGGCGGTAGCGGCAATCTCTGCCTGTTCGGCGCGGCCCATGGCGACTTGCAGGTCGGCCATGATGCGCGGGTCGCTCAGGGCGGTAGCCCACAGGCGCTTGTCGGCACGGGCACGGGCTTCGCGCAGCGACCAGGCATCGAGTGCCTTGACGACGCGGCCAGCCAAGTTGCGGGCGCTGCCGGCAAACAAGGCCATGGCGGCAAAGCCCACAGCCCAGACGGTGACCCAGGCCATCAGCAAGTGGCCTTCGGCCCAGCTGTCGACCAATTGGTCGGCAGCGACCACCAGGGCGGATACCACGGCGGCGAGCAGCACGGCTGCCAGGCCACGGGAAGAGTCAAAATTCTGGTACAGCCCCCGTGCGGCTGCGGCAACCGATTCAGCGCGTGCTACGCCGGGGTGCTCGGTACGGAAGCTGGGGTTGATAAAGCTGGTCATGGTGTGTTCCTTTTACAAAGCGTTCTGGACTGGATCGCCTTGAACGCAAACGAATCTTAGGGTTTGCACTAGTATTTTCTAAATTTATCTTTGTGATGATCTGCATTCACTCGCGTGATGGACAAGGCAAGATGGGTGCTGAAATAGCACGACCGTGCAGCACCCAAAAAGCTCTTTTTTGCCGAGAAAAAATAACCAAATCAGCCTCTACCTCTGTATTGACAAGCACAAGCAGCTATTTAAAACATAGCGGAACTAGTTGGCAAATTAGCTAAACCGATTTGATCAATTCAAACATCGGGTTTACCCTTGATTTGACCCCGTAGCCCGGTTTAGAGTGCCTGCTCTATGTATCTTTTTAGCAACATTCCGTGTTTTAATTCGGTAAAACACTTGCCCACCCCACCATGAACCCGCCTAACTTTCGCACTTTCGACCTGAATCTGCTGCGCGTGTTTGACGAAGTCATGGCCGAACGCAGCCTGACCCGGGCCGCGCACAATCTGTCGCTCACCCAGCCCGCCGTCAGCAATGCGCTGCGCCGCCTGCGCGACAGCCTGGGCGACGAGCTGGTGCGGCGCAACGGAGCCCACATGGAGCCCACGCCGCGCGCGCTGGCCCTGTGGCCTACAGTGCGCGAGTCGCTGCGGCAGCTGCAAGGCTCGCTGGCCCCCAGCGCCTTTGCCCCGGCCGAGGCCGACGACAGCTTTGTGCTGGCCATGGCCGATGCCACCGCCGCCGAGCTGCTGCCCGGCCTGATGCGCATCCTGGAGGCCGAGGCCCCCAGCGTGTCGCTGCACGTGCTGCCGCTGGCCTCGCGCGACCCGCGCAAACTGCTGGAAGATGAGACGCTGGACCTGGCGGTGGGGTTTTTCCCGGCGGTGCTGGCCGACCTGGCCGCCCGCGCCCAGGTGGGCAAGGGCATACCGTATGCGCACCTGCGCCTGTACGACGGCCACTATGTCTGCGCCATGCGGCGCGGCCATCCGCTGGCCGAGGACACGCTGACGCTGGACCAGTTTTGTGCGGCGCGGCACTTGCTGGTCAGCTTTTCGGGACGTTCGTTTGGGTTTATCGACGAGGCACTGGCCTTGCTCCAGCGCAAACGCCGGGTGGCCTTGACCGTGAACCAGTTTTTTACCGCGGGCCATATCGCCAGCCAGACCGACCTGCTGACCGTTCTGCCGCAGCACTTTGCCCAGGCCATCGGCAGCACCCATGTGCTGGAGCAGCGTGCGCTGCCGTTTGAGGTGCCTGCGGTGCATGTCGATGCGCTGTGGCACCGCCGCATGGAATCCAGCCCGGCCCACCTGTGGCTGCGGCAGGCCGTGGCACGCGTGGCCGTGAAGGCTTACGCGCTGGGAAGTTAGCGAACGGCGCTGAGCGCCGCCACGGCAGCGAAGCGCAATTCGGCCGCATGGCGGGGATCGCGACCGGCCTGGGAATCGGCGCTTTCCATCAGGCCCTGGGCCACACTGGCCTTTTCAGGCACCGCGGCCACGGGTTGGGATTTGTGGAACAGGATATATTGGGTCAACAAGCTGAACATGGTGGCACCACCGTCTGCACGGTGAAAAGTTGCAATGGAGTTAGCTTAAGGGTTTTCCCTAGGTATTCAAGCCCAAGATCATGCGCGTGCTGCATAAAGTAGTGCATTTCTGCCCAAAATGGGGCGTTTTCCATCCTCACCATGCGCATCCAACTCCTATCCGACCTGCACCTGGAAGTGCACCCCCACTTCAAACCCACCCCTGCGCCGGGGGCCGACGTGCTGGTGCTGGCGGGCGATATCGGCTCCTACCAGGCCGGTTCGCAGCTGCAAGATTTCGACTTTGGCCTGGCCCGCTTCTCGCCCCTGCCCCAGTACGCCAGTTGGCCCACGCCGGTGCTGTTTGTGCCCGGCAACCACGAATACGACGGACAGGACTTTGAAGAAGCTCATAATCGCCTGCGCGCCACCTGCGAGCGCCTGGGCCTCATCTGGCTGGAGCGCGAGGTGGTAGAACTGCAGGGCACGCGCTTCATAGGCACCACGCTGTGGAGCGACTTCGATGCCCTCGGCCCGCCTGCCGACGACAGCGCCGCCACCCTGGGCCAGCAGCTCAAGGCCCGCGACAAAGCCTTTCGCGCTGCCAACTATTACTTAAAAAAGAACAGCGCCACCCGCCAGGGCCTGCCTATGCTGGCCGACGGCATCCGCGAGCAGGCACTGGTGTGCCAGGAGTGGCTGCGCACGGCCCTGGCCGTACCGTTTGATGGCAACACCGTGGTCGTCACCCACTTCGCCCCCAGCCTGCACAGCGCCGACCCGCGCTATGGACGCACCCCCGGCACCGCCGGTTTCTGCAACGCGCTGGACGACCTGCTGCCCCACGCCCAACTCTGGCTGCACGGCCACCTGCACGCCCCCAGCGACTACACCCACCAGGGCTGCCGGGTGGTGGCCAACCCGCTGGGCTATGCGCGCAAGAACGAGCAGGTGGGGTTTCTGGCGGGCCAGTGCATCACGCTAGCCGAGACCAAAAGTTTAAGCCAAATTACCCTCTAGCGCTCATTTCACCAGCATAAGCAGCTATTAAATCAGGAGTAACCCTTGTATTTGCGTTGGATCAAATTCCGCGCGCTGTAACCGTCCTGTACCCGCTGGCAGGTGGCAAAATTTGCAACAGTCGCCCAGCTTTGCACAACAGGAGCCCGCCCATGTCACCCCCCCGTACCCCCTACCCCTGGTGGCGCAGCGCCGTGGTCTACCAGGTCTACCCGCGCAGCTTTGCCGATGGCAATGGCGACGGGATTGGCGATATTGCCGGGCTGCGCGCGCGCCTGCCCTACCTGGCGGACCTGGGCGTCGACGCGGTGTGGATCAACCCCTGGTACCCCTCGCCCATGAAGGACGCGGGCTACGACGTGGCCGACTACCGCGACATCGAGCCGCTATTTGGCACCCTGGCCGAGGCCGAGGCGCTGCTGCAGGAAGCCCACGCGCTGGGGCTGCGGGTGCTGCTGGACATCGTGCCCAACCACTGCTCCGACCAGCACGTGTGGTTCCAGCAAGCATTGAAGGCCGCGCCCGGCTCGCCCGAGCGCGAGCGCTTCATCTTCCGCCCCGGCAAAGGCCCGCACGGCGACAGCCCGCCCAACGACTGGATCAGCGAGTTCGGCGGCCCGGCCTGGACCCGCACCACGAACCCCGACGGCCAGCCCGGCGACTGGTATTTGCGCATCTTTGCCCCCGAGCAGCCCGACTTCAACTGGGAGAACCCGGAGGTGCTGGCTGAGTTTGAAAAGACCCTGCGCTTCTGGTTCGACCGGGGCGTGGACGGCTTCCGCATCGATGTGGCGCACGGCCTGGTGAAAGCCCCCGGCCTGCCGGATGTAGGCCAGCGGACCCTGCCCGCCCATGAAGACGCGAACCACCCGCACTGGGACCTGCCCGGCGTGCACGCCATCTACCAGGCCTGGCGCAAGGTGGCCGACAGCTACGACGACCCGCGCATTTTTGTGGCCGAAGCCTGGGTGCACCCCGGCGACCGGCTGGCCCGCTATGTGCGCAGCGACGAGCTGCACACCGCCTTCAATTTCGACTACCTGGTGGCCCCGTGGCGCGCCGAGCAGCTGCGCGCCAGCATCACCGGCACGCTGGCGGCGCACGCCGAAGTGGGCGCGCCACCGACCTGGGTGCTGAGCAACCACGACGTGGCCCGCGAGGTGTCGCGCTACGCCCGGCCCCAGACCACCGCCCCGCTGCGCTGGCTGGACGACCTGCTGGCCCAGCCTGCCGACTTTGCCCTGGGCCTGCAGCGCGCCCGCGCCGCCGCCCTGCTGATGCTGGCGTTGCCCGGCGGGGCCTACATCTACCAGGGCGAAGAACTCGGCCTGCCCGAGGTGGAAGACCTGCCCGATGCCGTGCTGCAAGACCCGATGTTCGAGCAAACCGGCCGCAAAAGCCGGGGCCGCGACGGCTGCCGCGTGCCGATCCCGTGGGAAGGTGCGCAGCCGCACTTTGGCTTCAGCCCGCCCACCAGCGTGCCGCCATGGCTACCCCAGCCTGCGTGCTGGGCCGCCTTGAGCGTGTCGGCGCAGAGCCGGGTCGAGGGCTCGACGCTGGACCTGTACCGCAAGGCCTTGCAACTGCGCCGCAGCGACATCGGCCTGGGCGGCTACGGCCTGCAGTGGCTGCCGTCGCCCGAGGGCGCGCTGGTGTTCACCCGCGGCTCGGGTTTTGTGTGCATGGTGAATGTGTCGGCCGAGCCGCTGGCATTGCCTGCGGGCTCCAAGCTGCTGCTGGGCAGTGGCCCGTTGGACGCGCAGGGCCGGGTGCCCGCCGATACCGCCGTCTGGCTGCAAACCTTCTAAGCTATTTTATTGATAGCTTCTTATGCTTATGGAATAAGCGCTAGCGGGCATTTAAGCCCTCAAAACAGGTGCCCAGCACCCAGTCGATCACCTGGGCATCGCTGTACTGGCCGCTGGCCTGCAAGAAGCCCAGCACCGGGTCGCAGGCGCGGGCAAACAGGGTGTAGAGCACGGCAATCGCCGGGATCTGCGGGTTGATCTGCCCGGCCTTTTGCGCCGCCTGGATCCAGCCGCCGAGCTGGTCGCTCACCCCCACCAGCGCGTCCAGGTAGGCCCCGTTGCCCATCAGATTGGCCCGCAGGGTGGAGTTCTGGCTGGGCAGCGAGGGCATTTCGCCCGCCAGTTGCACTTCCATCGCCCAGCGCACCATGGCTTTGAGGTTGTCCAGCGGCGGGGCCTCGGCGGGCAGGGTGTCGAGGTAGGCCTGGGTGCGGTGCAGCACGCGCACCATGGCGGCGGCGGCCAGGTCTTCCTTGCTGGGAAAGTGCTTGTACAGGCTGGCTTTGGCAATGCCCACACCCTGGGCCACCTCGTCCACCGTCATGGCCTCAAAGCCTTTTTCGGCCAGCAGGCGGTTGACGGTTTGCACGATGGCTTCCTCGCGCGCGGCCAGCATCTGCTGCTTGAACGAGACCTTGGGGGCTTTGGCGGGGAGGGCGGGTTTCATGCGGTGGATTTTAGCCCCCATCGTTTTCAAAAAACAGTACCCGACCATTTTGTTACCAGTAAGTCACAAAATACAGGTCAAGTATGGCCCCCGCACCGCGTGGCTCCGCCTGCCGCACCGGCGCAAAGAAATAGTAATCCAACGGGTTATTAATCGTACGCCATGTATTCCGCCATTCAGGGGTAAACCGGCTCTTTATATTTTGATATATATCCATGGTGTAGCGCCTGATTTAGCAATGTCAAGCATTGTAAACAGCTGGGTATTCTTGCCGTTTATTCAAAATGAAACGTTTACTTACATGGCAAAATTTATCCATCGCCTTATTTACTTCCATACCTGAAAGGATTTTCATGAAAATCAACAGTACCTCTTCCAGCGCATTGGCGGCGCAACAGGCTGCTGCGGCGGCTAAACAAGCCACGCTGGGCAACTTTGAAAAGAACGCCAAAGAATTTGGCCCGGTGGCCGCATCGGTCATGGGATTGGCCAGTGGCGCAGCCCAAGCCGGCAGCAGCCTGGGCAAGGTGGTGGACGAAGTAGAAAACGACATCAAGGACGTTGCCACGCACACCGTGGCCCTGGCCACCACCGGTGCCAACGGGCTGAAAGCCGCCTACAACACCGTCGCCAACGGTGTGGGCACGGCGGCCACGGTGGCGGCCAACTACGCATCCACCGGCCTGTCTGCCGCCGCCCAGGCGGTCAATGCGCTGGTTTAAAAAATAATACAGCCATATGGAAAAATATTACCGAATACTGGGAATCACCACGCTGTGCGGCCTGCAAACTGCGTGCTCCCTATTCTCGCCGGTACCGATATTGGAATTGGTAAAGGCCACCGGTATTGCGGCCAGCTCGGTAATTGCGGTGGGGCCCAGCAAGGCCCGCGATACGGTCTACCATATCCACCCGACATTCCATAAAGTCTGTATTGCATTGAATCCGGAATCCCAGGCCAGTGAATTACTGCCGGCCATGCAATCTGAATTGCGGCTTCACCAGATTGAAAGCCGCATTTACGAGCCTGGCACCGGTTTGAATGCCTGCGATGTGTGGCTGCATTATGTGGCGGGGATTGAATGGGCCATTCCGCCCTTCACCAGCGAATACAAAACCTACCTCACTACCGCCACCCTGACCCTGCGCACCGCCACCGGCCAGGTGCTGTCGCGCAGCAGCTACGCGCTGGACCCGGTGTACGGCATGGGCAAGTGGTCGTCAACCCGCAGCAAGATCGCCCCGGTGGTCACCGCCATCGTCACGGGTTTTGAAAACTGAACATGAAAGCGCTTATGACATCCATGACACCCACCCTGGTGCGTTACCTGCCCCTGCTGCTGCTGGCCTTGCTGGCGGCTTGCGCCAGTGACAGCATCATCCCGCCGCCGGTGCGGGCCAACCCGCTCACGCCGCCCACCGACATCGAGCCCGTGGCCACCGGCGCGATCTTTCGGCAGAACATGACCACCGGTTCGCTGTTTTCCGACCGCCGCAAGCCGCGCAAGATCGGCGATGCCCTGAAGGTGGATATAGCAGAGAGCATGAACGCCAGCAGCGTGACGAACAGCGACCTGAGCCGCGCCAGCACCCTGGCCTCCAAGGGGCCGGGCTCGGAATCCAACTCGCTGGGCAGTATTTTGAAAGGCATCATGAACGTGGATGCCAGCGCCTCGGGCAGCGACACCTACAAGGGCAAGGGCAGCACCGACAGCAGCAACAAGTTCCAGGGCCGCCTGGCGGCGTCGGTGATCAACGTGCTGTCCAACGGCTACCTGGTGGTGGCGGGCGAGCGCAGCATGGCTTTCAACAACGGTATCAGCACCCTGCGCTTCTCGGGCGTGGTGAACCCGATCGACATCACCTCGGGCAACGTAGTGGCCTCGGGCGACGTGGTGGACGCGCGGCTGGAGCTGGTGGGCAAGGGCGATGTGAACGACACGGCATCCCGCTCGTGGATACAGCGCATCCTGGCCAAAAGCCTGAGCTTTTGGTGATCGGCGCTATTCGCTCAGCGCGGCCATGGCCGCCTGGGTGAGGGCGGCGCTCAGGGTGTCCAGCACCTCGGACTGCAGGTTCCAGCAGTGCCAGAACAGCTGGATGTGCAGGGCCTGGCTGGGGGCCAGGTGCACCAGGGCACCGCTGTCGATCAGGCCGCGGGCCAGCAGCTCGGGCACCACGCTGACCCCCCAGCCGGCCAGCACGGCGCGCACCTGGCCTTCGGAGCTGGGCACAAACAACTGGCGCAGCGACACCCGCTTCAGGCCAAACGCCTGGCTGACGAATTCGCGCTGCATGTCGTCCTTGCGGTTGAAGGCCACAAACGGCACGCTGCGAAAGTTGTGCGCCGTCAGGCCCTGGGGCAGGTGCTGGCGGGCATAGGCGGCCTGGGCCACGGCCACGTAGCGCATCGCGCCCAGCGGCACCACCTTGCAGCCGCGCAGGGCCTGCTTCAGGGTGGTGACGCAGCCCATCACCTGGCCTTCGCGCAGCCATTCCTGGGTGAAGTCCTGGTCGTCGGTGATGATCTCCAGCGGCAGGCCCTGGGCCACCACGGCCTGCAGCGCGCCCATGGCCCATGTGGCGATGCTGTCGGCGTTGATGGCAATCGACACCCGCTCTTCGTCGCGTGCGCCGCCCATGGCACTGGGGGCCAGCTCCTGCATGTCGCGCTCCAGGTCGGCGCGCAGCAGGCGCAGCTGCTTGGTGTGCTTGATCAGCAAATGCCCCGCCGCCGTGGGCTTGAGCGGGCGGCTGCGCACCACCAGCACGGTACCCGCCTGCGCCTCTAGCGAGCGCAGGCGCTGCGACACCGCCGACTGGGTGATGTTGAGCCGCTGCGCGGCCCTCTCAAAACCGCCCTCTTCTACGATGGCGGCCAGGCATTCGAGGGCGTCGGGATCAAAGGTGCTCATAACCGGAATTTACCCGGTGTTGCGCATCCCGCTAAATCCATTGCCATAACGGGCCAAAGTCAGCCCTTCCATGCTGATCTCGGGCGTGCGTTTGGACAGCACGTCGGCCATCACCCGGCCGGTACCGGCGGCCATGGTCCAGCCCAGGGTACCGTGGCCGGTGGACAGGTGCAGGTTGGGGTAGGGCGTGCCGCCCAGCACGGGCGTGCCGTCGGGGGTCATGGGGCGCAGGCCGGTCCAGAAGGTGGCTTTGGTGGTGTCGCCGCCCTGGGGGAACAGGTCGGTCACCACGTGGTTCAGGGTGTTACGGCGCTCCTCGTGCAGCTCCAGGCTGTAGCCTGCCAGCTCGGCCGTGCCGCCCACACGGATGCGGTCGCCCAGGCGGGTGACGGCCACCTTGTGGGTTTCGTCCATCACAGTGGATTCGGGCGCACCGGCGGCGTTGGTGATGGGCACGGTGATCGAATAGCCCTTGACCGGGTACACCGGCAGGTTGAAACCCAGCGGTTTGAGCAGGATGGGCGAATAGCTGCCCAGCGCGACCAGGTAGGACTCGGCGGTGAGCAGGCCCGCGCTGGTGTGCACGCCGGTGATTTGTTTGCCGTCCGCCGCGATGCGGTCGATCTGCACGCCGTAGCGGAACTCCACGCCCAGCGCCTCGGCCATTTTCGCCAGGGCATTGGTGAACTTGAAGCAGTCGCCGGTTTCATCGCCGGGCAGGCGCAGCGCACCGACAAACTTTTCTTTCACCAGCGCCAGGGCGGGCTCGTACTGCAGGTAGGCCTCGCGGTCCAGCAGCTGGAACGGCACTTTGTATTGCTTGAGGATGTCGATGTCTTTGCCCGTGCCGTCGAGCTGCTTCTGGGTGCGGAACAGCTGCAGCGTGCCCTGGCTACGGTCGTCGTAGGCAATGCCGGTGTCGGCGCGCAGCTGCACCAGGCAGTCGCGGCTGTACTCGGCCAGCCGCACCATGCGGCCCTTGTTGATCTGGTAGCGCGCCTCGGTGCAGTTGCGCAGCATTTGCGCGCCCCAGCGCCACATGGCGGGGTCGAGCAGCGGGCGGATCACCAGCGGGCTGTGGTGCATCATCATCCACTGTATGGCCTTGAGAGGCACGCCCGGACCGGCCCAGGGCGACGAGTAGCCCGGCGACACCTCGCCCGCATTGCCAAAGCTGGTTTCCAGCGCGGGGCCGCTCTGGCGGTCGATGACCGTCACCTGGTGGCCCGCCTTGGCCAGGTAATACGCCGTGCAGGTGCCAATCACCCCGCTGCCCAAGATCAATACTTTCATGCGCCACTCCCTGACTCAAAAGCCGTAACAAGCTGCAATATAAGTTGGTCTAATTTATTAAGCTATTGGTTATTAGAAAATCTAATTCAGAATTAGGGTGGGTTGTCTGCTGCATCGGCTGCCGCCGCCACGGGGCATTGAAGCGAAATAGCCCCCTCGTGCTGATAGGACAAGCATGAGCAGCTACGCTATGCATAGCAAAAAAACCAGGAGACACAACATGCCCTCTATTTCCCTACTCATCCACGGCCAGGCCGTCGCCGCATCTGATGGAGCCACCTTCGAGCGGCGCAACCCGCTGGACGGCACGGTGGCCACCACCGCCCCCGCCGCCACGGTGCAGGACGCCGTTGCCGCCGTGGAAGCCGCGGCCGCCGCCTTCCCCGCCTGGTCGGCCACCGGGCCGGGCCAGCGCCGCGCCCTGCTGACCCAAGCCGCCCACGCGCTGGAAGCCAAAGCCCCCGCCTTCATCGCCGCCATGGCCGCAGAAACCGGGGCCTCGGCGATGTGGGCCGGGTTCAACGTGCACCTGGCCGCGGGCACGCTGCTGGAAGCCGCGTCACTGACCACGCAAATCAACGGCGAGGTGATTCCGTCCGACGTGCCAGGCAACTTGTCCATGGGCGTGCGCCAGGCGGCAGGTGTGGTGCTGGGCATGGCCCCGTGGAACGCGCCGGTGATCCTGGGCGTGCGGGCCATCGCCGTGCCGCTGGCCTGCGGCAACACCGTGGTGCTCAAAGGCTCGGAGCTCTGCCCCGCCACCCACGGCCTGATCATCGAAGCCCTGCAAGAAGCCGGGCTGCCGCCGGGCGTGGTCAACTTCATCACCAACGCCCCGGCCGATGCCGCCGCCGTGGTCGAGGCCATGGTGGCCCACCCCGCGGTGCGCCGCGTCAACTTCACCGGCTCCACCCACGTGGGCAAGATCATGGCCACTACCTGCGCCAAGTACCTCAAGCCGGTGGTGCTGGAGCTGGGCGGCAAGGCACCTCTGCTGGTGCTGGACGATGCCGATTTGGAGGCCGCCGTGAATGCCGCCGCCTTCGGGGCCTTTGCCAATTCGGGCCAGATCTGCATGTCTACCGAGCGCATCATCGTGGATGCCAAGGTAGCCGATGCCTTCGTGGCCCTGCTCGCCGCCAAGGCCGCCAGCCTGCCCCTGGGCGACCCGCGCCAGGGACCGGTGGTGCTGGGCTCGGTGGCCGACATGGCCACCGTGCACCGCTGCAACGCGCTGATCGACGACGCGCTGGCAAAGGGCGCAAGCTTGCTGTGCGGCGGCAAGGCCGACAGCACGCTGATGCCCGCCACCCTGCTGGACCACGTCACGCCCGCCATGCGCATCTACAGCGACGAATCCTTCGGCCCGGTCAAAGGCATCGTGCGGGTAAATGGTGTGGACGAAGCCGTGGCCTGCGCGAATGACAACGCCTACGGCCTGTCGAGCGCCGTGTTTGGCCGCGACATCGCCCGCGCGTTGCAGGTGGCCGGGCGCATCCAGTCCGGCATTTGCCACGTCAACGGCCCCACGGTGCACGACGAACCGCAAATGCCGTTTGGCGGGGTCAAAGGCAGCGGCATCGGCAGCTTTGGTGGCAAGGCAGGCATCGCGGCGTTTACCGACCTGCGCTGGATCACCGTGCAAACCACGCCCCGGCACTACCCGTTTTAAACTTAGTAGTCTTTTAGGCCGCCTGCGCTCATTCCATCAGCGTGAGCAGCTATTTATTCAATAGCAAACGGTATTCCACAGCACGCGCCGATAATCAAGCCCATGCCTGCCCATTCCCCGATTGACCACGCCCTGATCCTCGCCGCCGGACGCGGCGAGCGCATGCGCCCGCTGACCGACCACACGCCCAAACCGCTGCTGCCCGTCAACGGCAAACCGCTGATCGTCTGGCACCTGGAAGCCCTGGCCGCCGCCGGGGTGCGCCACATCGCCATCAACACCGCCTGGCTGGAAGAAAAAATCCCCGCCGCACTGGGCGACGGCTCCCGCTGGGGCCTGCAGATCACCTATTCGCAGGAAGGCCGCGACCACGGCGGCGCGCTGGAAACCGCGGGCGGCATCAAGAAAGCCCTGCCGCTGCTGGGCGATGCCTTCTGGCTGGTGGCGGGCGATATCTACGCGCCCAGCTTTGCCTTCGATGCCAGCGCCGCCGCCGACTTTGCCCGCAGCGATGCCCTGGCCCACCTGTGGCTGGTGCCGAATCCGCCCTACCACCCGCAGGGCGACTTTGGCATCGCGGCCAACGGCCTGGGGCTGGACGGCCCCGGCCCGGACGGCCAGCGCCTCACCTACAGCAGCCTGGCCCTGGTACGCGCCGAGCTGTGCCGCCACCTGCCCCTGGGCCAGAAGACCGCACTGGGCCCGCTGCTGTTTGACGGCATCCGCCAGCAACGCATCACCGCATCCCGTTTTGACGGCCCCTGGCACAACGTGGGCACCCCCGAACAACTTGCCGAACTGAACACACCATGACAACGTCCATCTACGCCCAACGCCGCGCCCAACTCGCCCAAAAGATCGGCCCTGGCGGCATCGCCATCGTGCCCACCGCGCCCGAGCAGCAGCGCAACCGCGACAGCGACTTTCTGTTCCGTGCCGACAGCTATTTCTACTACCTGACCGGCTTCACCGAGCCGAACGCCTGGCTGGTGGTGACCGGCGAAGGCCAATCCACGCTGTTTTGCGCGCCCAAGGACCTGGAGCGCGAGATCTGGGATGGTTTCCGGCTCGGCCCGGACGCTGCGCCCGCCGCGCTTGCGCTGGATGCTGCGTATTCCGTAGCAGACCTGGACACCCAACTGCCCCGCCTGCTGGAAAACCGCAGCGCCGTCTGGACCCCGTTCGCCACCCACAAAGGGCTGGAAGGCCGGGTCGATGGCTGGCTGAACAAGGTGCGCGCCCGTGTGCGCTTCGGCGCACTGTGCCCCGACACCCAGCGCGACCTGTGCAGCGTGCTGGACGAAATGCGCCTGTTCAAAGATGCCTCCGAGCAAGACACCATGCGCCGTGCCGCGCAGATCAGCGCCGGAGCCCACATCCGCGCCATGCAGCTATCGGCCCGCATGCTGCGCAACGGCGAAGAAGTGTGTGAATACCACCTGGATGCCGAGCTGCTGCACGAATTCCGCCGCCACGGCTCGCAGTACCCGGCCTACGGCAGCATCGTGGCCGCCGGGGCCAATGCCTGCGTGCTGCACTACCGCGCCGACAAAGCCCCGGTGCGCGACGGCGAGCTGGTGCTGATCGACGCGGGCTGCGAGCTCGACGGCTATGCCAGCGACATCACCCGCACCTTCCCGGCCAACGGCAAATTCACCGGCCCGCAACGCACCCTGTACGAGCTGGTGCTGGCCAGCCAGGTCGCCGCCATCGCCGCCACCAAACCCGGCGCACGCTTCACCGACCCGCACGAGGCCACCGTCAAGGTGCTGGCGCAGGGCATGCTGGACGTGGGCCTGCTGGACAAGAACAAGGTAGGCACCGTGGACGACGTGATCACCAGCCGCGCCTACTTTGCCTACTACATGCACCGCACCGGCCACTGGCTGGGCATGGACGTGCACGACTGCGGCAGCTACGTGGAGCAGGCGGAGGTGGGTGCCGACAACCAGCGCAAGGACCCGCTCAGTGGCGAAACCATCACCAACCGCCCCAGCCGCATCCTGCAGCCGGGCATGGTGCTGACCATCGAGCCCGGCATCTACGTGCGCCCCGGCCCGGACGTGCCCGAGGCCTTCCACAACATCGGCATCCGCATCGAAGACGATGCCATCGTGACCGCCAGCGGCTGCGAACTCATCAGCCGGGGTGTGCCGGTCGACCCCGACGAAATCGAGGCGCTGATGCGCGCCTGAGCGGGTTTTGCAGGCCTGGGCTATAATGCAGGGTTGGTTAGATCAGTTTCGCCATGAAACTTGTGCGGTGTATCCCAACACACCGCGCCACTGGCCACACCCAAGTACCCCGAGTTTGCCCGCACCTTTGTCACGCTGTGCGGGCCAGAGACTCAAAGTACTTGGCCGCAGAGACCCCCACCGGGTGCTGCGCACGACCTGCCTCCTGTGCAATTTCATCGGAAGTGCGTCATAAAAATAACGCAGTGTGACAACACGCATATTGGCCCCTCCATAAGTAAGGGAGCCTGGTTTCCCATCATGAACAAAAACAACAACTCCATTGCCGCTGGCAAATATCTCCTGTCTCCGCTCACCCGTGAATGTGCCGATGGCCGCTTTGGTGCCTCGGTTTCTATCCAAAATGGCTCGCATGACCGCGTGATGCGTTTCATCGGTCTGTTCGACGATGCCGCAACCGCGACACAATACGCAGTTGAGCAAGGTTTGCAGTGGGTGCGTGCGCGCCACTCCAACCCTAGCGCCGCACACGCTTAAAAGTTAGTAATTTACATACCGTCTACCCTCAAGGAATTTACGAATGGCAAAAGAAGAACTGATCGAAATGAAGGGCCTTGTGTCCGAAGTGCTGCCCGACTCGCGCTTTCGCGTGACGCTGGAAAACGGCCACGTGCTGATCGCCTACACCGCAGGCAAGATGCGCAAGAACCACATCCGCATTCTGGCGGGTGACCATGTGTCGCTGGAACTGTCGCCCTACGACCTGTCCAAAGGCCGCATCACCTTCCGCCACATTGCAGGCCGCGCACCTACGTCCACCCGTTTCGCGTAATCAGCGCGTAAGCAAAACCCCGTACGGGAATCGCCTTCGGGCGGACCCTACAATCGCAGTCCCTTTGACACAGTGACTGCCCGGCGCATTTCGGTCGGCGGCCATGGCAGGAGACGCCAGATGAGCAACCCTACGGCTAACACCGACGAAAAACGCGCCGAACTGCGCCAAGCTGCCCTCGAATACCACGAGTTCCCCACGCCCGGCAAAATTGCCATCGCGGCGACCAAACAGCTGGTCAACCAGCACGACCTGGCCCTGGCGTATTCGCCCGGTGTGGCCGCGCCGTGCGAAGAAATCGTCAAAGACCCCAACAACGCCTTCAAATACACCAGCCGGGGCAACCTGGTCGCGGTGATCACCAACGGCACGGCCGTGCTGGGCCTGGGCGATATCGGCCCGCTGGCCTCCAAGCCGGTGATGGAAGGCAAGGGCGTGCTGTTCAAGAAATTTGCAGGCATCGACGTGTTCGACCTGGAAATCGACGAAAAGCACGACCTGGACAAGCTGGTGGACATCATTGCTTCGCTGGAGCCCACCTTCGGCGGCATCAACCTGGAAGACATCAAGGCCCCCGACTGCTTCTACGTCGAGCGCAAGCTGCGTGAACGCATGAAGATCCCGGTCTTCCACGACGACCAGCATGGCACGGCCATCTGCGTGGGCGCGGCGATTCTGAACGGCTTGAAAGTGGTCGGCAAAGACCCCAAGAACGTCAAGCTGGTCACCTCCGGCGCGGGCGCAGCCGCCCTGGCCTGCCTGGGCCTGCTGGTCAAACTGGGCATTCCGCGCGAAAACATCTATGTCACCGATCTGGCCGGTGTGGTCTATGAAGGCCGCACCGAGCTGATGGACGAAGACAAGATCGTCTACGCCCAAAACACCACGGCCCGTACCTTGGGCCAGATCATCGAAGGTGCAGACGTATTCCTGGGCCTGTCGGCAGGCGGCGTGCTGAAAAAAGACATGGTGGCCAAAATGGCCGCCAACCCGCTGATTCTGGCGCTGGCCAACCCCAACCCCGAAATCTCGCCCGAAGACGTGAAGTCCGTGCGCAGCGATGCCATCATCGCCACCGGTCGCACCGACTACCCGAACCAGGTCAATAACGTCCTGTGCTTCCCCTACATCTTCCGCGGTGCGCTGGATGCGGGTGCGTCCACCATCACGCTGGAGATGGAAATCGCCGCAGTGCACGCGATTGCCGAGCTGGCCCAGGCCGAGCAAAGTGAAGTGGTGGCCGCCGCCTACGCCGGTGAGCAACTGGCGTTTGGCCCCGAATACATCATTCCCAAGCCGTTCGATCCGCGCCTGATGATGAAGATCGCCCCGGCCGTGGCCCAGGCTGCCGCCGACAGCGGCGTGGCTCTGCGCCCCATCACCGACATGGATGCCTACCGCACCCGCCTGCAAAACTTCGTCTATGCCTCGGGCACGACGATGAAGCCGATCTACGATGCCGCCAAAAACGCCGTCAAGAAACGCGTCTGCTACGCCGAAGGCGAAGAAGAGCGCGTGCTGCGTGCCATCCAGATCGTGGTGGACGAAGGTCTGGCACGCCCTACCCTGATCGGCCGCCCCAGCATCATCGCCGAGCGCATCAAGAAGTTTGGTCTGCGCCTGCGCGAAGAGCTGGACTACGACGTGGTCAACGTCGAGCAAGACCACCGCTACCGCGATTTCTGGCAGACCTACCACCGCATGACCGAGCGCAAGGGTGTCACGGCGCAGATGGCCAAGATCGAAATGCGCCGCCGTTTGACGCTGATTGGCGGCATGTTGCTGCACAAAGGCGAAGTGGACGGCATGATCTGCGGCACCTGGGGCCATACCGCCATCCATCTGCACTACATCGACCAGGTGATCGGCAAGCGCGAAGGCGGCTGCGCCAGCACCCCGCAAGATGTGCCCGTGTACGCCTGCATGAACGGCCTGCTGCTGCCGGGTCGGCAGGTGTTTCTGGTGGATACGCATGTCAACTACGACCCCACGGCTGAAGAGTTGACCGAAATCACCGTCATGGCAGCCGAAGAAATGATGCGCTTTGGCCTTAAGCCCAAGGCGGCGTTGCTATCGCACAGCAACTACGGCCAAAGCAACCAGCCCAGCGCCGTCAAAATGCGCCGCGTGCTGGAACTGCTGAAAACCGAAGCGCCTTGGCTCGAAGTGGACGGCGAAATGCACGGCGACACGGCCCTGGACGGCGCGGCCCGTGCGGTCACCATGCCTAATAGCCCGCTGGTCGGCGATGCCAATTTGCTGGTGTTCCCCAACATCGATGCCGCCAATATCGCCTACAACCTGCTGAAAACCGCTGCGGGCGGCAATATTGCGATTGGCCCGGTGTTGCTGGGTGCCGCAAAACCTGTACACATTCTGACAGCCAGTGCCACCGTGCGAAGAATTGTAAACATGACGGCCCTCACGGTTGCCGATGCCAACGTGGTGCGATAACCCGCAATTCGCCAGCAAGTGCTCACTTAGTGGGCATTAATACTCCAGGGGCTGCCCAAATTTTGGGCAGCCCCTTGCTTTTTTGGGGCACATACGGCACACTAGCGCCTTGAAATTACCGGGTTAACCCGAGGTTCTCCAAAGGTGCATTCCCCCATGGTCCAAGCGATGAGAAACACAGCCCGCAAGCAAATTTGCACCGTGGCATTGTTGGTTGGATCGGTTTTATGCACCACATTGGGGTATGCCAAGGCACCCAATCCCGTCGGCGGTCTGGAAACCATCCAGCTCGCCCAGCTTCCCCCTCAAGGCCGTGTGACCTACCAGCTGATCCAGCAAGGTGGGCCATTTCCTTTTGACAAGGATGGCGTGGTGTTTGGGAACCGTGAACGAATTTTGCCATTACACCAACGCGGGTATTACCGCGAATACACCGTGAAAACGGCAGGTGCTGGCAACCGAGGGGCTAAACGCATTGTGTGCGGCGGCCCGCCTAGAGCACCAGATGCTTGTTTTTATACCAGCGACCACTACGCGAGTTTTCGCCACATCGTCGAATAAGCGTGTGGGTACTGGTTCCATAGAATTTTGAAGTCGGGGTACATGAAGATGAATGAAAAGAAAGCGGAGACGGATATGCCTCTTCGCAACGTAAGAAGCAACATCGTGCAGTCTATACGCGCATTCCGCGTGCAAGACCTGCAAGATGCGGCGGTGGGCCTGGGCCAGCATTTTCTGTATGCCAATCTGGCCAATGCCCAGAGCAAACAGGACGTGCTGGACATGATCGCCCAGCAATTCACCTTTCCGACCCATTTCGGCAAGAACTTTGACGCGCTGTACGACTGCATGACAGACCCACTGCATAAATCGGGCCCGCAGCCTGGTTTCGTGGTGGTGCTGGAGCAGATCCCGGCACATGCCAAGTTTGACAAGGAAGCCCGCGAGCAATTGCTGGACATCTTCCGGGAAGCCGCTGACTACTGGGGGGACCGGAAGATTCCGTTCCGATGCTTCTATTCTTTTCTGTAGCCCGTTCTGCACACACCAGCCAAGCAGAACGGGCGAATGAGGCAGGCAGCGATGCCGTCTCAGGCATAGAGTTGACCGAATCCGGCGAGAAAATGCCCACCGACAAATTGGTGGACGTGTCTCCGTTCGCGCTGCGCATGAGCAGCCCGTTCAACGCCGGTTACTGGCTCGCCGCCGCTTAAAAGCGCTGCGCTCCCAGCAAAAAGCCCGTCCTTGGACGGGCTTTTTTACGCTTGCGTGGCGGCCACCGCCAGGGCCAGGGCCACGTACTCGGCCACCGGCACTTCCTCGGCCCGGCGCTGGGTGTCGAATACACCTGCGTAGGCTTTCTCGGTGAGCCATTTGCCCAGGGTGTGGCGCATGATCTTGCGGCGCTGGCTGAAGGCCACCTGGACGATTTCGCTGAGCAGCTGCACCGGTACCGCTGCCGGTTCGGCGTGGGGCACCATGCGCACCACCGCGCTGTCCACGCGCGGTGGCGGGTCAAACGACTCGGGCGGCACAAACAGCACGTTTTCCATCGCATAGCGCCACTGCAGCATGACGCTGAGGCGGCCATAGGCGGCGGTGGAGGGGCGGGCCACCATCCGGTCAATCACTTCTTTTTGCAGCATGAAATGCTGGTCTTGCACCACCGCCACCGCATCCAGCAGGTGAAACAGGATGGGCGTGGAGATGTTGTAGGGCAGGTTGCCTACGACACGCAGCTTCTTTGGCACAGTTGCTCCCGAATCTGTAGCTGCTTGTGCTTGTGGAAACTGCGTAAAGTCCACTTTTAATACATCAGACTCCACCACCGTGAGCTGGGGGTGCTGGCGCAAGCGCACGGCCAGGTCGCGGTCCAGCTCGACCACGGTGAGGTGGCCCAGACGTTCGACCAGCGGCTGCGTCAGCGCGGCCAGGCCCGGACCGATTTCGACCATGTAATCGCCGCTCTGGGGATTGATGGCATCGACGATGCTGTCAATGATGCTGCGGTCGGCCAGAAAGTGCTGGCCGAAGCGTTTGCGGGGAATGTGCTTCACTGGGGTGGTTCGCGGAATTCGACGTAGGCGCGCGAACGCACCTGCTCCAGCCAGCGGCCGTAAGCCTCGTCCAGCTTTTTCTCGCGCACGATGCCGCGGGCGATTTCGCGCTGCTCTTTCGGGGTCACGGCGGCCTCGCGGCGCTCCAACAACTGCATCAGGTGCACGCCAAAGCGCGACACCAACGGATCGGAAATCTGGCCGGGTTCCAGTTTGTCCAGGGCTTCTTCAAATTCGGGCACAAACTGACCAGGGCTGGACCAGCCCAAGTCGCCGCCCTGGGCTGCGCTGCCGTCGGTAGAGTTTTCCTTGGCCAACTGGGCAAAGTCGGCCTGGCCGTTCTGGATGCGGCGCTTGAAGTCGTTCAAACGCTCCACGGCGGCGGACTCGGTGAGACGCGGGCTGGTCCGCAGCAGGATGTGGCGCGCGTGCTGCTGGGTCACCGTGGTGGCCAGGCCGCCCTGGCGCTTGTCCAGCACTTTCAGGATGTGGAAACCTGCACCTGACCGCACCACGGCGC